>DAIOHK010000001.1:0-134714 GCA_036744795.1 Bacillota bacterium
AATTTGTGTCTATATTACATAATATATATTATAGGACGTTTAAACTAATGATTTTTAGCACTAAAGACATAAAATGACATATAGATTTTATAAAGAATTGCATAATCTAATTTAAAAAGTTTAACCAAATATATTGAGGGCCCTACAAGGAATTACCAATTTGCTATCTTTTAGGTTTAATTAAAAATAATGTTTGATTAAGGTGCCATTCTTTGCTCAAAGTCTCTTCTTCTCAAAGTTCTGATCGAAACCTCATGTTCGCCTAGTATTTCATGAATAGATTTAAAATCGTTATGTATATTATCCAGTTTATTGTTAATACCTGTATAGTATTCGATTAAGGTAACTGTTTGTTCATATACTACATCTAATTTCTTTTCAATTTTTACCTGGCCTTGCTCTAGTTTTGTTTGGCCTTCCTTAAGTTTTTCCTGACCTACTTCAAGCCTTGTTTGACCTTCTTTTAAACCACTTATTTCACTTTTTATTTCACACAATTCGTTAAGAACTATTTCTTGAAATTTTTCGTTGGTCATAATAACTCCTCCCTTCGTTATATTTTATTTTATCAAATTCGTATTTAAAATACCATATTTATTCAAAAACGGTAGGTCATCCCCCACTCCAGCTTTGCTAGAGCAGTTGAAAAAATGAAAATATGTCACTTGCCTCAAATTTAGCCTTCTCGAAGAAACTTCTGACCTGTTTAAGTATAGAATAATGATTGAAGTAGGAGTATTTTATAAGCCCATAGCTTTGGTAGAGCTTTGATTAAAAATTTTTCATGGAAAGACTAATTGACTTAGACTCATAACATGTTTAATACAGCTTATTCAGGTAATCTTAGTATTTGACCAGGATAAATTACTGAGGCTTTAAGATTATTGAAGTTTTTTATTTCAACCACTTGTTTTCTAGGATCCGTATGGGGAAAATACTCTAAGGCTATCTCCCAAAGAGTGTCCCCTTTTTTAATCATAATTTGTTTAATAATATCTGATTTACCCTGGCTTTGCTTGGCTGTAAAATAGAAAACCGATAGAATAACAAGGATTAACATCATTAGCATCGCAAGGTTTGAAAGGCCCTTTCGAGGATTCCAGCGCCAACTTCGTTTATACTGCAAGTACCTTACCTGCCCTGTATTACCTTCCATTTCTCTCACTCCTAAACTAAAAGCTTTCGTTTTTACCCAAACATATGTTCTTAATTTAATTTTAACACGAACATATGTTTGCTGTCAAGAATCGAACAACTGTTTGCAAAGATTATTAAATTATGATATACTTTAATTGACATTTTATCATTAATAATATTAATTATATGAAGAAAATTCTTCAATATGCTCTATTTCTAGAAAAAGGGGGCCCTCAAATGGAAGAGCTCACTCAAAGGCAGCAAGAAATTTTAGAATTTATTGTTCAAGAAATACAAAGAAAGGGGTATCCTCCATCAGTTAGGGAGATTGGGGAAGCCGTTGGTTTAAGTTCTAGTTCCTCAGTCCATGCTCAACTTGAGAAACTTCAAGAACTTGGTTATATTAGAAAAGACCCTACCAAACCACGGGCAATTGAAGTTCTTAAGCTTTCGGATTATGTTGATATCTCACTACCCGAGGTTATTCCTGTCCCCATTGTTGGTAGAGTAACTGCTGGTGAACCGATTTTAGCTGTAGAAAATATTGAAGAGTATTACCCTCTTCCTAGAGACTTCTCTCATGATAAAGAAGTTTTTATGCTAAAAGTCAGAGGAGACAGTATGATTGATGCCGGTATCTTCAATAATGATCTGGTAGTTGTACAGAAGACTACTACTGCTGATAATGGAGAGATCATCGTTGCTTTACTAGACGATGGTGAAGCTACCGTAAAGCGCTTTTATAAAGAAACCGAACAATATAGATTACAGCCTGAAAACCCCCGTTATAATCCTATTTTCACTAAAAACTTGGCTATTTTGGGAAAGGTGATTGGATTAATCCGCAAATTTTAATTCAGATGTACATTGAAAAAAGCCTGCAATTGCAGGCTTTTTTCGTTTTTAGAGGGGAAGGCGGTGCAGCTTCCCCTTACGAAAAGGCAGTCATCTTTATTTATTTTTTTATTTTCCGATAAATAATTGCGTGAACATATTTCCGTAGGGACCACCATTTGCCACTCCTACTCCAAAGTAATTAAACCTTGAATTTAAGATATTGGCACGATGGCCTGAGCTAGCCATTAACATTGAATGAGCCGATTCAACCGACCCTGCTCCTGCCAGATTTTCGCCGGCAGTATAATAATTAACTCCGGCTTGTTTTAACATATTAAAAGGCGAACCATAGGTTGGTGAAGTATGGCCAAAGTAATTTTTATCAATCATATCCTGGCTCTTCTTTCTGGCTAGATTTACTAAGGTATTGTCCACTTTCATCTGTTGCAAACCAGCCTTTGTTCTTTCCTGGTTCACTAAAGTTACCATCTTCTGCTCCATAGAGGTTAAACCTTTACTAGGAGCAGTTGTTGATGGAGATGGAACTGGAACTGAAGGTTCCGTAGGTTTCGGAACCGGGGTACTAGATTTCGGAGGTACATAATAACTTTGTTTGTTGCTATAACGGCTGGTGTAATTAAAGTACGTGGAGTTGTTCGACTGATACTTCGTTGAGTAGCTCCCCGAATAATAATAGTACATACTCCCACTACCAGAAGAATAACCGCTTGTTGGCGGAGTATAATAAGATCCTGAAGAATAATTTGAACCACCGTAATAAGAAACAGCCATTGCTGGAAGTAGTACCAAAAACACAAGTGTAAATGCTAGGATTAAACTACTAACGAATCGGGCACGCATCGAATCTTCTCCCTTCAAAACTGCCCTGTTCGTTTAGGTTGTTGCTGCAACGATTTTTGGATCAATTACCATAAAACCGGTGGTTGTCCGCCACTTCACCTCCTACTATACATTTAAACCGCAACCACTTCGGTGCTTAACTTATTCCTTATCTATTTAAAGACTCCTTTATGTAAATAAATACAGCCCTGGAAATCCAGGGCTGTATAAAATCTAGACAAACAATCTAAAGTAATTATTTATAGTTCATCAAGGTTGATGATACCCTCTTTAAGTGCAAAAAGTGCAATTTGGGTTCTGTTTTTTAGACCTAGTTTTTTTCTAATACTCGTAACATAGTTTTTTGCAGTCTTTTCACTTATAAATAAAGTATTGCCAATCTCCCGATTATCTTTCCCTTGAGCCACCAATGGCAATATCTCCCTTTCTCTAGGGCTTAGCTGCTCAAGGAGATTGGGTCGATGTGTATTCGGTAATTGGGCCATCTGCCCTCCTCCTCTCCATTCCGTCTAGTCTATTCAACCGGAGACGGAGACGGTATTTCTGGTACATGATATGACTAGCAAGGCGAGGAGGTGAAAAAGATAAGATGCTAAAAGTTTCTTATCCTTTCCTAATCAAATTATTATTTTAATCTTATTTTAGATTAATCGCATTAAACGGACATTTTTCTAGGCATTTGCCACATTTAACACAGAGAGACTGGTTAATTTTATAAGTTTTCTTTGGTTCTCCACTAATAGCTTTTTCTGGACAATTCCTAGCACAAAGCCCGCATCCTTTACAAGCTTCAAGGGAGATGTTGTATTGCATTAAAGCCTGACAAACCTTTGCCGGACACTTTTTATCTCTGATATGAGCCAAATACTCATCACGGAAATTTTTAATCGTGCTTAAGACTGGATTAGGAGCTGATTGTCCTAAACCACAAAGAGCAGTAGCTTTAATATTTTTAGCTAACTCTTCCAAAAGATCAATATCTTCCTCTTCACCTTCACCTCTGGTTATCCTTGTCAAGATTTCTAACATTCGTTTAGTTCCAATGCGGCATGGTGTACATTTTCCACAAGATTCATCCTGCGTAAACTCAAGAAAGAAACGGGCGACATCCACCATGCAGTTATCTTCATCCATGACAATTAAACCACCGGAACCCATCATCGAGCCCACAGCAACTAAAGATTCATAATCCATTGGTAAATCCAAATCTTTCTCGGTTAAACAACCACCGGAGGGGCCGCCGGTTTGGGCAGCTTTAAATCTTTTTCCCTTTGGAATTCCCCCACCCAAATCAAAGATGATTTCCCGGAGGGTTGTACCCATCGGCACTTCAACTAAACCAGTATTATGAACTTTCCCTGCCAAAGCAAAGACCTTAGTTCCCTTGCTTTTTTCTGTGCCAATTTTAGTAAACCATTCAATACCGTTTTGGAAGATAGCAGGGATATTTGCAAATGTTTCTACATTATTAATTAATGTAGGCTTGCCCCATAAGCCATGGACAGCAGGAAATGGCGGTTTGGGACGAGGCTCTCCTCTTTGACCTTCGATTGAAGCAATAAGGGCAGTCTCTTCACCACAAACAAATGCTCCCGCTCCAACCCTAATCTCTAAATCAAAAGAGAAACCAGAACCCAAAATATTATCACCCAACATGCCAAATTCACGAGCTTTTTCAATAGCGAGACTTAATCTTTCAACTGCTAGTGGATATTCAGCTCGAACATAAACATAACCTTGATGAGCACCGATTGCGTAAGCACCAATTGTCATTGCCTCAATCACTGAATGGGGATCGCCTTCCAAAACACTTCGATCCATAAACGCACCAGGATCTCCTTCATCTGCATTACAGACTACGTATTTTATATCACCAGGAGCCTTTCTTGCAAACTCCCATTTTAGGCCCGTCGGGAACCCGGCTCCTCCTCTACCCCGTAATCCTGATTTTTTCAGTTCCTCAATAACCTGTTCCGGAGTATATTTTGATAAAATCTTACCAAGTGAGGAATAGCCTCCTTTGGCAATATATTCTTCAATTACTTGAGGATCAATAAGTCCAACATTTCTTAAGGCTATTCTTTTCTGCCGTTTAAAGAATTCTATATCATTATATAAAGGGACTTTTTCATTGAAAGCCGGATGTTGATAATGTAATCGTTCAACTAATTTCCCGTTAATGATGTGTTCTTCTATTATTTCTTTAACATCATCAACAGATACTTTCTGATAAAAGACTCCTTCTGGATAAATAACTATTACCGGTCCTAAATCACAGGTACCAATACAACCTGTTTCTATGACCTTTACTTCATTTTCTAAATTACGAGCCTTTAATTCCGAACGAAACTGCGTTAATACCGCTTTACAACCTGAAGAGATACAACCAGCTCCACCACAAATTAAAACCTGAAATCGGAATGTCTCCATCTTCATTCCCTTCTTCCTTTAATATAATAGAAATTACAATTTCCATATTCTTAAAAAACTTTCTCTATTTCAACATAAATAATAGAAAAGACGGCATTTAATCATCCTTAACTAATAGAGAAAACTAAACAAAGAAAGGGCTTCTTGTTTATTGCCGAGAGTTTGTGCCAAAATTCACAAATAAAATCATTAAAAAATGCCTAGCAAATAAATCTTTATTATTCTTGATAACGATCCAGAATCTTTGGGATCATTTCCGGAGTTAATCGACCATAAACATCTTCACCAATCGTTAATACTGGTGCCAATCCACAAGCCCCGACACATCTTGTTACCATAAAGGAAAATAACCCATCATCGGTTGAATCACCAACTTTAATCCCCAGTTCTTTTTCAAGTGTTTCAACAATAGCAGCTGCACCTTTAACATAACAAGCAGTTCCCAAACAAACTCCAATCGTATACTTTCCTCTTGGTTTCAAAGAGAAGAACGAATAAAAAGTAACGACGCCAAAAACTTCACTAAGTGGTAAATTTAATCCCTCAGCTACTTTGACCTGGACCTCTTTTGGTAAATACCCAAAGATCAATTGTGCTTGATGAAGAACAGGTATTAACCCTCCTGGTTTATCCTTATACGCTTCGATTACCTTATTTAATTTTTGATACTTTTCATCCGTGGCACTTTTCTGGCAACAGGTTATTGTCATCTTCAATTGCCTCCTCAAGAGCTTAATACTCTAAGTTTCAGATTATCATTTTTTTTACATTGTTGCAACCTAATTTAATACAATATGTTTGTTATAAAAAAGTTAAATTACTTATCACTTCCCTTTCTTCTAACCTATCTGACCTGGCGGAAATTTTAACTTAATTCGATTTTCATCCTTTCATGTTCACAGGCGGTAGCCAGCGTGAGCGACTTCCTACTAGAATAAAGGTAAATTATTTATAAGATATATATAATTATCTCTATACATTTTCATAATAAAAAAATACGACAATTCTTTTTAAAAGTCCTGCTTTTTTAAAAGAATTGTCGTTTTCAGAAACAATTAAAGTTTAATATTTTTCGCTCATTCTTCTTTAATATAGGCAGAAAATCCTTTATCAAGCAATTCCGTTTTTAACATTCCAGCATTGTTAGGATTAGAAAAAGCACCCACCTGTACATAACAGGGAACCCCTTTACTGACAAAAACAGGGTACCCTTGCTCCTGCAAGGTATTTGCTACTTGCAAAGCTTCTTCCCTAGCTTGGAACGGTCCTACCTGAACTTTAAATTTAATTGAAGTTTCTGCAGGGAAAAGATCATCGTAATTATCAGAATAAAATGAGCCCGTAGAAGTATCAAGGTCTTCCGGAAGTTTTACAGTAAGAGGTTCTTGAATTTGCTCAGTCAAACCTTGCACCGGAGACAATGGTTCATCGCTGATCCAGTCTTTAAAAAGAGTACCAAAGATTACTCCTAAAGATATAGCAAGAAACGCAAAAAATACCAAGCCAGCAATTTTAGTTAAAACTGAAGTTACGGATTTAAGCTTTTGATTATCCACTATATGCCCCTCCTCAAGCATTAATAATTCTCTTTAAATGTTACTGCTTTCTCTGAAAAATATTCCTTAAACTTACTTTTTGTCGAGGGACAAATTAATATGTGTAAATTTTGGTTTTTAAAAACAATCTCATCTTTGCAATAGTTTCTCCTGATTATCCTTTAGTTCTTACAATTTCAGCACCAAGTTCTGTCAATTTCTCTTCTATTTTTTCATAACCCCGATTGATATGTTGTACACCTTCAATAATAGTCTTACCTTCAGCAGCTAACCCTGAGAGAACTAGTGCGGCACCAGCCCTAAGGTCCGGAGCGATTACTGCAGCCCCAGTCAAGCGATTTACCCCCTTAATAACTGCACTTCTTCCCTCTACCCTAATATTTGCTCCCATTCGCACCAATTCATCTACATAGCGAAAGCGCCCACCAAAAACATTTTCTGTAATCACGCTGGTACCTTCCGCCAAAGACATTACTGCTGTCATTTGCGGTTGTATATCAGTAGGAAAACCTGGATAAGGAAGAACCATAACATCAATGGACGAAAGTTTTGGTCCAGCAATCACTCGAACGGTATCTTCCACAATAATAATCTTTACACCCGCTTCTTTTAACTTAGCAGTAAGGGCCTCAATATGTTCAGGAATAACATCAATTAAAGTTACATCTCCTCCAGTTATTGCCGCTGCTAACATATAAGTTCCTACCTCTATTCGATCAGGAATAACAGTATAATCAATAGGAGTTTTTCGCAAAGAAGAAACGCCTTCAATTCTAATGGTATCAGTACCCGCCCCCCTAATTCGGGCACCTAAACGATTATAAAAGTTTTGTTCTTCAATTATTTCCGGCTCTTTAGCGGCATTTTTAATAACTGTTGTACCCTCAGCCAGAATCGCAGCTGCCATAATATTTTCCGTCGCACCAACACTCGGAAAGTCTAAATGAATATCTATACCTTTCAATTTCGGGGCTTGTGCATAGACATATCCATGTTCTTCGATAACTTCAGCACCTAAAGCTTGAAACCCCTTGAGATGTAAATCTATAGGCCTTTGCCCAATCACACATCCTCCAGGTTGGAAAAGTTTAACTTTTCCAACCTTCGTAAGTAGTGGTCCCATAACTTGAACCGATGCCCGCATCTCCCGGACCAGTTCATCAGGTGCAGAATAATGGAGTTCCTTCTTAGGTTTAATACGTAAAACTGCTTCATCCTCCCAAGTTATCTCTACACCTAAACTTCTTAAAACCTCAATCATTGTTAAAACATCTTTGATCTGTGGAACATTACGGATAATACATTCATTTTCTACTAGTATTGAAGCAGCCATCAATTTTAAAACTGCATTTTTAGCACCGCTAATCTTTACTTTACCACTAAGTCGGTGACCGCCTATGATGTGCAATTGTTCCAACCATGTCACCTCCAAATTGCCGAAATTATCGAGAATAATATTGAGTAATTGTAGTTTTAGACGTAGGTATTTTATGCACAAACTATCATCTAAGTGACAATAGGCTTGTCCTTATATTCTTTTATCCACAATCCAAGAAAAAATTAATTCTTTTCTTCGGCCTCTCGGGAAATATTCATTAAAATACCTAAAGACATCATTGTAATTATCAAAGAAGAACCTCCGTAACTTAATAAAGGAAGTGTTATTCCAGTGGCAGGAATAGTAGATGTTACTACCCCAATATTAATTAAAGCTTGAAAGACTACTCCAGAAGTGATCCCTACAGCCAACAGATTTCCATAAGAGTCGGTAGCAGATAAAGCAATTTTATAACCGCGCCAAGCTAAGAATAGAAAAGTAATTAGAACCAAGAACGTTCCTAATAAACCTAATTCTTCCCCAATAATTGAAAAGATGTAATCAGTATGCGGCTCAGGCAAATAAAAGAATTTCTGCCTACTTCTACCCAGACCCAAACCAAAAATGCCTCCGGAACCTAACGCCATCAAAGATTGAATAATCTGCCAACCCGATCCTTTTGGATCCTTCATCGGATCAATAAAAGATAAAAGCCGTTGTAATCTATACTGTTCCTTAATTATCAAAACTGTCCCGATTCCTAAAGCGGATAAACCTAAAAAAAGTAAGTGATCAATGCGGACTCCAGCTGCAAAAAGCATGGTGAAAAAAATTGTAAAAATAACTATAGTTGTCCCCAGATCGGGTTCCATCATTATTAAACCACAGATTAATCCTAAATAACAAAGGGGAACTAAAACTCCAATTGAAAAAGAACGGACTTCCGGGCCAATCTCAGCCAAATAATGAGCCAGCACAAAGATAATTGCTAGTTTCGCAAATTCAGAAGGTTGTATATTAAAAAAACGGAAATTAAACCAGCGTTTAGCCCCATGGATATCTTCACCAAAAAAAAGAACCAGTACTAAAAGAATAGGTGCTAAAAAGGCAAATAATAAGGTAAACTTACGAAAATGATGGTAGTCAAAGTTTGCCATTACCAATAAAACACCCACCGAAAGTAAAGCAAAGACTAACTGTTTTTGTCCAAAAGCAAATGGATTAGCCCCATTACTCGCACTTAAAGCCTTGGGAAAACTGGCACTAGTAACCATAATAATACCGAGAATTAAAAGGAAAAGAACAGCCAGTAAAATAAAGAGATCTGGTTTTCTTTTATTTGTCATCCCCTCACCTCAAAAAAAAGAACTCATCATCCTATTTTATAACCAGCCAAGCCTAATAATGCTAATAGGATTCCAACAACCCAAAATCTAATTACCACTTTACTTTCGAGCATACCACCAAGTTCGTAGTGATGATGAAGAGGGCTCATGCGCAAAACTCTTTTCCCGGTAGTTTTAAAAGAAAGCACCTGAATAATGACAGAAAGAGCCTCGGCAACAAAGATTCCGCCAATGATCGGAAGAAAGAGAGCAGTCCTAGAAAGAATTCCAATCGAACCCAAAGCCGCACCTAATGCTAATGATCCAGTATCACCCATAAATACCTGAGCTGGAGGAGCATTAAACCAAACAAAACCCAAACAAGCACCAACTAATGCAGCTGCAAAGATTGCTAAACCCATTTCCCCTTGGAGAATTGCTAAAATTCCCATGGCGATCCCAGCAATCATTGTTGTTCCACCAGCCAGCCCATCAAGGCCATCTGTCAAATTTACAGCATTAGACATTGATACCATTGTGAAAAGAATAAATAAAAAAGCAATTACCGGATTTACAAAAGCAATATGAACTGAAAAATAGGGAACCATCAAAGTCTCCATTATTCCTGTTTTAATTACATATAATCCAAGAAGGCCAGCAAAAAAAACCTCTCCCAGAAGTTTATAACGAGCTTTTAACCCCAATGACCTATGATTAATGATATTCAGTAGATCATCTACAAATCCTAAGCCACCGTAGCATAAAGTAATTAAAAGACACCACCGAAGCGTATTAGGCCAAGGACGATTAGTACCAGCAACAATCCCTGCGGCAATCCCAAAGAGAATCAAGACTCCACCCATTGTAGGGGTTCCAGCTTTTGTTAGATGTGTCTTTGGCCCTTCTTCTCTAATGTTCTGTCCAAATTTAAGTTTCGATAATAACCGAATCACATAAGGTCCAATTAAAACTACAACTAAAAAGGCACTCAAGCCCGCTAACAACAGACCCATCCATGGAATATTCATCTTATTTTTTCCTCCCTAGTTTGACATAACATTTTATTAACTATTTCTTCCATCTTCATGCCTCTAGATCCTTTGATTAATACTGCATCTCCGGAATTTAAGAATCTCCTTAGACTCTCCCACAATTCTTCTTTATCTGAAAAATGTTGGGCAAATATGCCTTTGCTTTTTGCAACTCGTACTGCTTCCTTGCTAGCTGGACCATATGCAAATAGTCCGGAGCAATTATTAGTCGCTACCAATTCACCAATTTGTTGGTGAGCTTGAATAGTAATCTTTCCTAATTCAAGCATGTCCCCAAGAACGGCAATTTTTCGTCCTGGGTTTTTTAGTTTATCTAAAACTTCCAGTGCCACTTGGACTGAAGCAGGGCTTGCATTATATGTATCATCAAGAATAGTAATACCATCAACTTCTAGCTGCCGAAGACGATTATTAACCATTGAAACTCCTTGTAACCCTTCTACAATGCCTTGCGGAGTAACATCTAATGCTAACCCAACAATCGAAGCTGCCAAAGCATTTGTTATATTATGACGTCCCACTAATGGTAGAAGAAATCGAAATTCACCCCATTTGCCATCCACCTTAACTTCCTCCCCATTCTCTCGGGAAAACGTCTCCTTTACCCATAGAGCAGGTTCAATTCCCGGTATACTATATTGACCACCTAAACTGTAAAAAAAGCTTTTTCCGGAAAAAAAATTAGCCATTTTTGCAACTAAAGGATCATCACCATTTAGAATAGCTATTCCTCCAGAAGGTAAAGATTGAATTAATTCTGCTTTTGTTTCAAAAATTGCTTGCTTAGTTCCTAATAATTCAAGATGAGTGAGCCCAACATTAGTAACTACTCCAAAATTGGGTCGGGCTATATTTGCTAGATACTCTATCTGTCCCTTACCTCGCATCCCCATTTCTACCACAACAGCTTCAGTAGAGGAATCGATTTTTAAGAGGGTCATCGGTAAACCAATTTCATTATTGAAATTCTTTTCCGTTTTTACCACTTTCATTTTCTGTTCTAATACCGAAGCAATTAACTCTTTAGTAGTAGTTTTTCCATTACTACCTGTAACTCCAATTACTGGAATTGAAAAGCGAAGCCGATGATAACGAGCTAAATAACCAAAAGCTTTAAGGCTGTCAGGCACCAAAATTACAGGCACCCCCAGATCTTCCGGCGGTTCTTGCTCAACTATTACTGCACCAGCACCTCTTGCCAACGCTTGATTAAGAAAATCATGCCCATCAAAATTCTCACCCCGTAATGCAATAAACAGTTCATTACGACGAATAGTTCTGCTATCAATACTAACTCCCGTAAGCTGTATATTATCTTTAGGCCACAGTAGCTTACCCTTAGTAGCAGTTATTATCTCCTGCAAGGTAAAATTAGGCATTTTCCTTCTCCTTTATTGCTAATTCAGCGATCTGCTTATCATCAAAATGAATAACATAATCCCCAAAATCCTGATAAGTTTCATGTCCCTTACCAGCAATAATCACCATATCTCCCTTTTTAGCGATAGAGATTGCTTTTCTAATTGCTGTTTCACGGTCGAGAATGATCTCGTAATTTTCCGG
This sequence comes from Bacillota bacterium, assembly GCA_036744795.1. Classification (GTDB taxonomy): domain Bacteria; phylum Bacillota; class UBA4882; order UBA10575; family UBA10575; genus UBA5486. The sequence continues at coordinate 12,080 of DAIOHK010000001.1, forward strand.
ATTATCTTGCTGGGTAAATCCGGCTTTTATTTGCTCTACAATAATACTTGGATCCTCTCTTCGTGGATTATCATTGGTAATAATTGCATAGTCACTTAACTCAGCAACAATCCTTCCCATTATGGGTCTTTTTCCCCGATCTCGATTTCCACCACAACCAAAGACAGTAATTACCCGATTTTTCACCAAAGCCCTAGCAGTAGATAGAATGTTTTTAAGGCTGTCAGGAGTATGGGCATAATCAACTACTACGGTATATTCATTACTTCCGGGAACAAGTTCAAACCGACCTGGTACTCCCGTTAAATGTTCTAATCCTTTGTAGATTTTACTTGGATCAAGGCCTAGAGAAAATCCGGTCCCAATCGCTGCTAGTGCATTATAAACATTAAATTTACCAATTAAATTTAACCTGAGATGAGTATCTCCCCAGGGAGTAACCAGGTTAAACTCCGTGTTTTTCATCGTACTTTCGACATCTTCCGCCCGAATTTGCGCTTCTGGATTAAGACCATAACTTAATACTTTAGTACCAGTTAACTTAATAATCTCCTTAGCTCTAGGGTCATCAATATTTATAATTGCCCTTGCTTCTTTAGAAAGGGCAGTAAAAAAACGAGCTTTTACCTTGAAATATTCTTCAAAAGTCTGGTGAAAATCAAGATGATCCCGGGTAATATTAGTAAATACTCCTCTAAAAAAAGACAATCCTTCAATTCTATCAAGGGCAATTGCGTGAGAAGAAACTTCCATCACTACATATTCAGTCTCTGCTTTCACCATTTTCGATAATAAATGTTGTAGCTCCAAAGAAGCAGGGGTCGTATTTCTGCTCGGAAGTCGCTTATCATCAATAATATTAAATATTGTACCAATTAGACCGGTTTTATATCCTGCTTGCTCTAAAATAGAACGGATTAAGAATGCAGTGGTAGTTTTACCTTTTGTCCCAGTAATCCCAATTATCTCCAATTTGGAAGCAGGATTATCGTAAAAATTTCTTCCTACTATAGCTTGGGCCTTTTGAGTACTCTCCACCAAAATAGTATTAATTCCTTCATCCACTTCGATAGGTTTTTCAATCATAACAGTAGTCGCTCCGCGAGCAATAGCATCTGAAACATACATATGTCCATCTAAAACACTGCCCTTTAGAGCAATAAAAAGCGAACCCGGCCTTACCTGTTGAGAATTGGAAACTACAGAAGAAATTTCTGTCTCGGGATCTCCTCTCAATTCCAACACAGATAAGCCATTGATTACTTGTTTCAATTTCATGTATAACACCTTCCAGGATACAATATTTAATTAGACTACTATAATGATATTCTTTGCGTAATTTAGCATTTTATTCCACTATTAGTTATCCCCGGTAGCAACAAAATGAACAGTCACGATAGCACCTGGGCTTAGGCGTGTACCAGGCGTAGGTAGCTGTTTAAAAGCTATTCCAGTACCATTAGCTACTATTTTCAAACCCAAATCTGTAAGAACCTTATTTACCTCGGAGAACGAAAGCCCTGTTAAATCTGGAACAACCACAGTTGATAAATCCTTCCCATATTTCGATTCTTCATCAAAGTAAAGTAAGATTGTGGTTTTCGGTTTTACCATTATTCCCGCTTTAGGACTTTGTGAAATCACAAATTCCCCACGCCCAATTCCTCTCCAGGTAAGACCTTTTCTGGACAAACTCTTAATTGCATCTTCACGAGGAAGATGTATTAAGTTTGGTACAACTAAAGAATTTTCGCCGTCTGTATGAACATCTCCTTCTCTTTTTGCTTCTGGCTTTACTCTTAAATATTTTAAAACATCCGAAACTATTGTTGAAAATACTGGTGCGGCAATTACGCCCCCATATTTCACTGGAGATTGTGGCTCATCCAAAATAACAATCGCAGCAATTTTTGGATTTTCCACCGGTGCAAACCCGATAAATGAAGCTATTCTTTCCTGCCCATAAACACCATCTTTTGGTTTTTGTGCTGTACCCGTCTTCCCGGCAACAGTATAACCTTCAATTCTTGCCCTGTTCCCGGAACCATTTTCCACAACTGATTCAAGAATAAAAGAGAGTTCTTGTGCTGTTTGTTTGGAGATTACCCTACGAATGGTTTTTTTCTCAAATTCTTGTATCATCTGTTTGCCATCAGGAGTTCTTATTTCTTTAACCAAACGTGGTTGAAGAAGCTCTCCGCCATTAGCAATTACAGAAAGTGCCCCTAAAAGCTGGAGAGGAGTAATGGAAATTCCCTGGCCAAACCCCATTGTAGCTAATTCAACATTTTTCACTCGAGAAATAGGTGGAACTATTCCCCTGGCTTCACCTGGAAAGTCCAGTCCGGTCTGTTTCCCAAAATTGAAAGCCTTTAAATACTGGTAAAATTTTTCCTGCCCTATACGAAGCGCAAGGGAAGCAAATACCGGATTGCATGAGTTTTCAACAGCTTCGATAAAGGTCTGGCTCCCATGACCTCCGGCTCGCCAGCATCTTAATCTTCTATCTTCTACTACTAAAAAACCCGGATCAAAAAATTCTGAATTTCTCTGGGTTATTCCTTCCTCAAAAGCAATGGCGGAAGTAACGATCTTGAAAGTGGAACCAGGTTCAAACTGGTCAGTAAGCACCCAATTCCGACGGGCGGAATTGGGATAAAGAGAGTATTGATTCGGATCAAAAGTAGGATAATTAGCTAGGGCTAAAATTTCACCATTCATTGGATCCATAATAATAATTGCCCCACGTTTGGCTCCATTTGCTAAAACAGCTTTTTCCAGTTCTCTTTCAGTTATATATTGAATTACTTGATCAATCGTTAATACCAGACATGCTCCATTCTGAGCATCAATAAACCGTCGTTCACCTAAAGGAATATGGTTACCTTTAGAATCATACTCTGCTTGTTCACTTCCTGGAATTCCTCTCAAATATTGATCATAATACTTTTCGATTCCTTCTAAGCCCTGATTATCTATACCTGAAATACCCAATAAATGAGCAGCAAGACTACCTCTAAGGTAGAATCTTTGTGCTTTTTGTGCTACCTCTACCCCAGGAATTCGAGCCTCCATGATACTCCGGACTTCATCGGGATGCGGTTTCAACTTTAGCCAAACAAAGGAAGTCTTTTTAGTAAGGCGGTTATAAACTTCATCTACTGACATTTTTAATTTTTCCGCTATTATTTTTGCTTCTTCTTCCGGGTTTTTAATTTGATATGGTATGGCATAAATACATTCTGTATCAAAGCTAAAAGCCAAGGTATTCATATTACGGTCAAAAATCGTACCACGCATCGGTTCTACACGGATATCACGTAGACGTTGATCCTCTGCTAATTTCTGATAATAACTGGTTTTTATCCCCTGAATATAGAAAAGACGACCTATCAGTATCCCTACCACCGCAAAGATACCTAATAATAGTAAGGTCGTACGTTTCCTAAATATTAATCGATTTAATCCTGGCACCGGGACCCCTCCCAAAGCTTTAATCGAAGATATCAACCCCAGCCAAGGTACGCCCCAACCCAGAAAGCCAATGAGTTATCTTTTCTGCAATATTTTCCTCTTTCGAATCTAGATTTGAATCTAAAGCCAAAACAGATGGAGGAACAATCGGATTTTGCGAAAGAGCTAGTTTGGGAACTGTTTCATTGTCAAGATCATTTTCGCAGAATAACTCTTTATTTTCTAATGCAACTCTTTCGATCTTCTGCAAAGAAATTCGTTCAGCAATCTCACATTGCAGCCAACCTATTCGCTGGTCCGCCTTTTTTATCTCCGCCTTGACTTCCTCCAAATGAAAATGAGTCTGAGCTAAAAAAGCTTGAACCAAGGCGTTAATTATTGTAAGTAAGATAATTAATCCAATAATCAGGAAAATCCTCCGGATCTTTTTCCTATTGATCACAATTTTTTTAGTTTTTTTAATGCGCACCATAGGCACAGGTTCTGGCAGTAACTTTCTGGCATTAGCTGTTAACATTTCTATGCTCTCCCCTTCCGCCCTATACCAGTTTGTATGCAGCCCTAAGTTTTGCACTTTTACTTCTTGGGTTTTTCGCCCTCTCTTCTTCAGAGGGAACAATTGGATGTGGAGTAAGAATCTTTATCTCTGGTTTCCCGCTACACTGACAAATCGGAATGTTTGCTGGGCACCGGCAAGATCGTGCCCTTGCCCTAAAAATCCTTTTAACAATCCGATCCTCCAAGGAATGAAAACTGATTATAACCATTCGACCACCTGGTTTTAAACAGGATAACCCACTTTCCAGCCCTTCCTTCAAAGCTTCCAATTCTTCATTGACAGCAATTCTAATCGCCTGAAAAGTACGCCGAGCCGGATGGGGGCCTTTTCTTCTAGCACTTGCCGGTATAGCTGCTTTTATAATAGTGACTAATTGTTCAGTAGTAGTAATCCTAGATTTTGCACGTTGTTTGACAATAAACTCCGCAATTCTAGCTGCCCAACGTTCTTCCCCATACTCACGGATTACCCTAGTTAACTCCTCTAAAGAAAACTCATTAATAATATCAGTCGCTGTTAATCCTTGGGAGGAATCCATTCTCATATCAAGTGGTGCACTCTTATGATAGGAAAAGCCTCTTTCATTAAGATCTAATTGCATTGAGGAAACACCAATATCTAAAAGAATACCATCAACCAAAGGAATGGACTCTTCTTTAAGAATTTTATTTAAATTGCGGAAATTGCCGTGGCGAAGAATCATCCTGCCCTGAAAAAATGCAAGATTGTTTTGAGCCAGTTTTAAAGCAGTTTCATCCTGATCTATACCAATTAAAGTTCCGGTGGTCCCCAGATGTTTAGCTATTAAACGGGAATGACCCGCCAGTCCAAGCGTTCCATCGAGAAAAACTTCGCCTTCTTGGGGACGCAAATATTTAATAACCTCTTCCGGCATTACCGGGAGATGAATTATTTCGGTCATAACAATACCTACCTATATCCCAATTCCAACAATTTTCTCTGCCAAAGCCTCATAAGATTCTTCAGCCTCTGTCGAGTATTCTTCCCATACCTCTTTAGCCCAAATCTCAATTCTCGTAGATACACCTAAAACATATAAATCTCTATTAATTTTCGCATGATCCCTTAAATGTTGAGGAATGGAGATCCTCCACTGTTTGTCCGGCTCACAGTCAACAGCTCCGGAAAAAAACAAGCGCACAAACGCTCTGGCATCAGCCTGAGTAGTAGGTAAGGACTGCATTCTTTCTTCAATAACTTTCCACTCTGCTAATGGATAAACGAAAAGTGAATGATCAAGCCCCCGGGTAAGAATAAACTTCTCTCCTAATCCTTCCCGGAGTTTAGAAGGGACTATTAGACGTCCCTTATCATCTAGGGAATGCTGGTATTCCCCCATAAACATGACTTCACCTCACGTCCTCCACTTCTCTCCATTTCACTCCACTTTAGTCTCCGTATGATCCATCATGCCCCAATCCTGATGATTTGTCAAGTCTTTTTGGAAAAAATGTCAACAAAAATACAATTATATAAATTTTAAGTATCAACAGGAATGATGAGAGGAATAACGAAAGCCGGCAAGGTGTGATACGATTTAATAAAAAAAAACCTCCTTTAGAGGTGTTTACAATTTCCCATAAAATTTATTGCCGATAAAAGTAACAGACCAACTAAAATTAATACATCCATAGTATTAGGAAAAACAAGACATTTGACAAAAGAAACTAAGGTGATTCCCAAAAGTAAGATCCTTCCAACGCGTCTTAAATAAAACAAAGGATCATGCCCCTCCCTATAATCATATAATCAAAATATTATATGAAAAACATTATTACTTTAGTGAATGAGAAAAATCCGTAATTACCTGGAAATCCTATACCCACAATTTCATAGTTAAAGATGATTCATTAAAAACTAAAACAAAAGAACCGAGAAGCTTCTCTCGGTTCTTTTACTAGCTTTTATCCTGTTCAAGTAAGAGTGCCTTACGAGAAAGGTTTATCCTTCCAAGTTTATCAATTTCAGTGACTTTAACCAGAATCTCATCACCCACTTGGACCACATCTTCAACTTTAGCTACTCGATTACGATCCAGTTGTGAGATATGTACCAAACCTTCTTTCCCCGGAAGGATCTCAACAAATGCTCCAAAATTCATCAGCCGGACTACTTTCCCCAAATAAGTCTTACCGACTTCTACATCTTGGGTTAATTTCTCAACTATAGTTTTGGCTTTTTCTCCAGCATCACGATCAATCGAAGTAATGAATACCCTTCCGTCATCCTCAATATCAATCTCTACCCCAGTATCTTCGATGATCTTGCGTATTACCTTTCCGCCTGGGCCAATAACATCACGGATCTTCTCCGGATCAATCTCCATAGTGATCATTCGAGGAGCAAATGGTGATAATTCTTTTCGAGGTTCAGGTATTGCTTCGAGCATTTTATCCAGAATAAATAGTCGCCCTTTTCTGGCTTGCTCCAAGGCCTGCTGAAGTATTTGTTTAGAAATACCGGAAATCTTAATATCCATTTGTATTGCAGTAACTCCATCCCGGGTTCCAGCAACTTTAAAATCCATATCCCCTAAATGGTCTTCAAGCCCTTGAATATCCGTAAGAATACTAATTTTGTTTCCATATTTAACTAGACCCATTGCTACACCGGCAACCGGTTTTTTTATAGGAACACCCGCATCCATTAGAGCAAGACTACTCCCGCAGATACTTGCTTGGGATGTTGAACCATTTGATTCTAATACCTCGGATACCACCCGTATAGTGTAAGGAAATTCTGCTTCATCCGGAATAAGCGGGACCAAAGCACGTTCCGCCAAAGAACCATGGCCAATCTCTCTCCGGCCTGGACCTCTCACCGGCCTAACTTCTCCTACACTAAATGCTGGGAAATTGTAATGATGAATGTATCTTTTAGTTTCCTCATCTTCCAGACCATCAAGGATCTGTTCTTCGCTTCCTCGTCCTAGAGTAACTATAGAAAGAACTTGGGTTTGTCCACGGGTAAATAATCCAGAACCATGGGTACGAGGTAAAACTCCCACCTCGCAACTGATTGGGCGAATCTCATCCAAAGCTCTCCCGTCTACCCGGATATGGTCTTCTGTAATCATTCTCCTTACTTCATCTTTAATAATAATATCTAAAGCCTCATTTAAATCACGAACTTTTTCTGTATACTCCTCTTCCCCAAGTTTCTCTTTAAAATACTCATTGGTCTCTTCTTTTACTTGTTCTATTAGAGCTTCCCTCTCCAGCTTTTCAGCAGTTTTTAAAGCAGAAGCAATCTTTTGATAAGCAAAATCTTTAACCATCTCAATTACTTGCGGATCTGGTTCAAATAACTCCACTTCTATGGAGGGTTTACCTATTTCCTTTGTAATCTTTTCTTGAAACTCAACCAATTTCTTAATTTCTTCATGTCCAAAAAGGATTGCTTCAAGAATCTCCTCCTCCATTACCTCCTTAGCCCCAGCTTCCACCATCATAATAGCGTCTTTCGTGCCAGCCACAACTACATCCATGTCACTTTTCTCAGCCTGTTTCATTGTTGGATTAATTATAAGTTTGCCATCAACTCGTCCCACATGGACTCCAGCAATCGGGCCTTTAAATGGTATATCTGAGATCATAAGAGCAATAGAAGCACCAATCATTGCCGTTGTTTCCGTAGGATTATCCGGATCAACTGATAGAACAGTAGCCACTACTTGAACATCATTCCGGAAACCCTCAGGGAATAATGGTCTAAGCGGACGATCAATAGTCCGGGCTGCTAAAATTGCACTTTCCGGCGGACGTCCTTCCCTCCGTAAAAAACTACCGGGAATCTTTCCCACCGCATAAAGTCTTTCTTCATAATCTACTAATAGTGGGAAAAAATCAATACCTTCCCTGGGACGTGTAGAAGCTACGGCAGTAACTAAAACTGCAGTATCCCCGTATCTGATTAAAACAGATCCATTAGCTTGTTTAGCAAATTTGCCAGTTTCCAGAATTAATGGCCGACCTGCTAAAGAATATTCCCATTTTTTTACCAAAGATAAAACCTCCTTCCTTCTTTAAGGAAAATCATTTATTATTATTACCAATATAGAAAGAAAAGCGGGTAGCCCCGCTTCCTTTTCTTACTTACGTAGACCAAGCCGTTCAATAATCGAACGATACCTTTGAATGTCTTTTTTATACAGATAATTTAAAAGCCCTCGTCTCTGTCCAACCATTTTCAATAAGCCTCTACGGGAATGGTGATCATTTTTATGCACCTTTAAGTGCTCTGTAAGATAATTAATCCGTTCGGTAAGAATAGCAATCTGAACTTCTGAAGAGCCCGTATCGCCCTCATGGATACCATACTTCTCAATAATCTGTGCTTTTTTTTCTTGGGTCAGCACCTAATTCACCTCCTTAATTATTCAGCCCGCCAATCCGAGATTACCGCCGGAGGAAACGATGATCACAGAAAGGGGTAGAAATATATGTTTATGGTCTAATAACCACAAAATAAATTTTATCATAGTTCAGGAGATGTGTAAATCATTATTATTCAATTCCCCGGTAAAAATGCCCTCTAGTCAAACCTTGGCCAATTATGGTTTCCACTTTTTCCTGTAAATCTTTAGGAACCTCCCGCTCTAGGCTTTCTTGAAAGATACTTATTATTTTCCCCACTGTTTGAGGAGATTCATGGCGGAATTCCAACCGTAGACTCAGATTCCTATTTTTAAAAATCTTAAGTTCCCGTACTAAGGAAAGGTATCTACTATTCAAAAGATGCATCCGACAAAAATCATCTGTAATGATTGGGAAATCTATTCCCTTTCTATCCCGTAAGAAAAAGCGGTTTTTCTGACATGGCCGGGAACAGCTCCGGGGAGAAGAATTTCCAAACCAAGCACCAATTGGACAAAATTGTGATACCATTAATTCATTAGCACCAAATACCAGTGCCTCAACTTCAGTATCTTTCAATTCTTCTTTATTTAAGACATCTAAAAGCTCTTTTTTAGAAAACTCTGGAGAGAGGGTTATCCCTTTTAACATATAGTCTTTAAGTAACCGAAAAGTAAAAGTATTAAAAAAGTGGAGCGTATAATTGGCGTATACCGGTAAATCAGTATAATCCCGAACTGCCTGTAGATTACCTAAATGGGAAATTAAAATTCCATCCGGCTGTAATCGCTGGCAAATTTCCAGATACTGCCGGATCACCCCCTGCTCGCGCTCTCGTGTAATCCTCGGAAGAGCAATCACCGGACTTACACCTTTTTTCCGTGCCTGATCCATTGCTAGGACCAAGTTTTTTTCATTCCAGCAAAAACCTGGAACAAAGCTCTCACCACCAAAGATTACCTTCTTAACTCCAGGTCTTAGTGCTTCTTTTAAAATCTCAAGATTTCCCGCAAAAGCAGTAAGAAAAGAAGATCCTGATCGATTTATTTCTATCCTGCTCTTCTCCACATCATTTATTGCATCCCCTAAAATTACTGGTTGATGGTGGAAATCAGCAAGGATTTGTTGGTTTAGTAATTTTACGGCTTCCCTTCTTATCTGATTTATTATACTAAAAGGTAAAATTGGTTCCCCCGAAATTTCTGCGGAAAACTCCTTTACTATAAAAGGTGTTTCTCCTAATCTCAACAGATGGCTTTTTAAGTCTTCCTCAGTTAATGGGTGTTTCTCCGCTTGATTAGCTATTTTGGAGGAGAAGACCGTTACTGATTTATCCCCTGTTTCTAAGGTTAGAGTTAATGGCTCACCTGGAGCCACAGAAACTTTCATCACACATGGCAGCTTGGAGAAGGGATAATCATTTCTCATCATTTCCTGGATCTTTTCTTCTAATCGATGGGATGAGGTCAAAAAAACACGGTCACCAGATTGTACCCGTTCTGGCATGGAAACCCAAGCTAAAGACCCTGCTGGTGCTTGAAGGGTTTTTATCCCAGATACTTCAAGATCCTCAACAATCGTCCCGACCCTGCCGCCAACTGTAACCCAGACCTCTATACCATCCCCCTCAGTAACCTCCTTTTCTAAAGAGACCAAACATCTTTTTCTTTTCGGATCATATTCTTTAATTCTTCCGATAAATCTTCCCCGATTATTAGGACGAACGGGGCTCATTAAATCCGGGCCAAGATCTCCTTGAAAATATCCTGGAGTAAATCCTCGATTAAAGACTGTTTCTAATTCTTCCATTTCTTCCGGTTTAACCTGAAATTTCCCTGGAAATTCTGCCAATCTTTCCATTGCTAACCGATAATTTTTTACAACAGTGCCAACATATTCCGGACTCTTCATACGGCCTTCTATCTTTAGCGAACTAACTCCAGCTTCAATTAGCTTTGGTAAATGAGGAAGAAGGCATAAATCCTTTGGAGAAAGAAGGTGTTTACCATTTTCAAAAGTGGCAGGAATTTCTATTTTTTCACCTTCTTTAAGTAAGTTGTAACCCAAACGGCAGGGCTGGGCACAACGTCCTCGATTTCCACTTCGACCACCAATTAGACTACTAAAAAGACATGCTCCAGAATATGCTACACATAGTGCACCATGAACAAAGACTTCTATTTCAATTCCAGTTTCATTATGAATCTTCCTAATCTCCTCAAAAGAAAGTTCCCTTGATAATATAACTCTTTCCACTCCAAGATTATGAAGAAACTTTGCACCTGCGCGGTCATGAATTGTCATTTGGGTGCTAGCATGTACAGCCAAATCTGGCCAGTATTTACGGAGTAAATATAATGCTCCTAAATCCTGAATAATTACTGCATCTGTTCCAATTTTATAAAGATGATTAATAAGTTTAAATAAATCCTCAATTTCTTCTTGTTTGATTAGAGTATTAACTGTTACATAGAGTTTTCTGTTCCTTACATGAAGATAATCTGCAGCTTTGGTCAGATCATCAAATGAAAAATTTATAGCAAACTGGCGGGCACTAAATAATTTTCCTCCTAAATAGATAGCATCTGCTCCAGCCGCGACTGCTACTTTCAAAGTATCCCAGTCTCCAGCTGGAGCTAGTAGTTCCGGTAAAATTGTTTCATTTTCCACTGCTTACACCTTGCTTTATCTTGATGTTATTTTTACTCAAATTGGAGATTTGCATATTAATTAAAAATATAACTACAATATATTGATAATCCTACTATGGATTGTCTTAAAAATGGACTTTGCTTCCCTGGTTTTTCCCACAAACTGGACAAGTATGTGTTGGGAAAGCCAATACCGGGTTCACCCAAATCTCACAGTTCGACCCAGAAATGGGGGTTTTGCCATCCCAGGGGCAACGTCGATAAAATAAATGATAACCTTCATAAGTTTGACATCCATCACTTTGTCGATGACAAACTGTACATTCAAATAAAGGAAAATAAAAAAGGCCTTTTCTAACCAGCCCTTTATAAGAAACTTCTCCTCCACACGCAAGGCAGGTACTCCCATCTAGATCTTCATATTTTATCTTTCGTATTTGCACTCCTTCTGGAGTTAAGAATAATCTGGGAACATTAGCCGGTAAAGCCCGGTCCTGAATAAAATGGAAAAATGGTGCCAATTTCAAGACATCCCCAGCTAAAGTAGAATCTAATAATGGCTTTTGAATAAAGTCAAATTGTATTGAAGAAAGCAACAACAAAATCATAACCCAAACAATCAAGACCTTTAGTGCACTAAATAAGGCCCCAGCAAGACCATCTATTATAGAAATGGAAGAATTATCTGTAACATTCTTCCATTTCTTAGATAATATTGCTGAAATTGCGCTAATACCTATCATTATCAGAATAAAACCGAAAATTCCCCCTAGATTTTCAGAAATCTTAAGCCATTCTGCTAACAGTTTTCCTAAAGGTGCATAAAAATTAAAAGCAAGAATCAAAGCTAAAACCGAACCAAGCAATCCAAAAATTTGTAAAACAAACCCACTTTTAAATCCACGGTAAATAAAAATCAATAATGTAATAATAATTGCCCAATCTATAAAAGCTAACTTCATAATAATTATCCTCCCATATAAACCATGGAATAAATTATTTTGCCTCTTGTAATAATTTTTCCAGTTTTTCATGTTCTATTCGAAGTTTCGTTAGTTCATCCGTAATCTGTAAAGCTACTAGGATTGACAATTGTGTTTTTGATAATTTAGCATCACCATGAGCTTGCTGGATTGTTTCTATTTTTGATTCGATCGTTTCGACTAACTGGTTAATATACTCCGCTGATTCTCGTCCTACAACTGTATACTCATCACCCATAATATTAATAGTAACCCGATTGAGCACCTCCTGCTCAGCTTTTGGAGTTAACACCAGTCTACACCACCTCATAACAGTTATCTGAGGAAATTGCATAATTACCTTTAAGATTTTATTTAATCATAATATAGAATTTATAGTTAAACTTAAATGTAATCAATTATGCAATTCCTTATCTATGTATATTTAGACAAAAAAAAAGGAAACTCCTTCTCTTTTGATATCTGTTTAATGTTAAGTTATTAATTTTAGCTTTTTTACATAAACCGAAAGATGTAAGGTAGAGTCAAAATCAGAAACAATCCAACCATAATATTAAAGACATCCTCCCAGCTCCAGACAATACTTGTTGAAGTGAAAAGTATTTGACGACAGGTTTGCAAAATTCTAATCTCTTCAGATTGAAACTCATCTTCAATTTTTTGCATAAGCTGCTCTAATTTAAGATCGATCTTAGCCACATACGGATTTACATTATTCCATAATTTTCTCTGAAACTTACTTACTAACCAAAGCAAACAACTCAAAAGCACTCCAATTGTTAGCATTAGATAGAGTCTCCAATTAAAAATATAATACATATTTAACAAGGCAAAACCTAAACAAACTACGCAACTATTGAAAAACATAAATTTGGAAAGAGTTGAAATTATTATTCTCTTTGCTTTCATCCTTTGAGAAAATAAGCTTAAATTAAAGCCAAAAGGTGTAGGATTCTTGGTTATTTCCCAGATAATAACAGCAGTTATTTCAAAAATAATCCCTATTAAAATTGCAAAAACTCCGATGTCAAATAAATAAAAAAACCAAAATAACCAGACTTTACCGAGTTTTAGTGGATGATAAGAAATAAAAGTTAGCAATAGCAGACCGCCAAAAAAGCCAAAAAACAGCATCCGAGAATCACGGCAATGTTGAAATAAACGATACCTGGCAATTAAAACCAAGAAAAAAAGTGAGATTCTTAATAAGATGCACTCAAAATAATGGGATAAAAAAACAACTGGTTCCAATCCTGAATCAAACCATAAGATAAGAAGCTGGAAAAAAACTAGTAGTACCAAGGCAAACTTTTCTCTTTTGGTAAAATTATTATTTAAAATAAAGCCTCCCTCCTTTCAAGAAAAGCTATGAAAAAGAGGGAGGAAATATAACAGTATTATTTACGGACTTGAGCTCCTAATCGCAGAGCTGCTTCTTCAATAAGTTTTTCTATTATAGAGTTGACCTCTTCATCCTGCAAAGTACGATCTTCTACCCTAAAAGTAAGAGAGAAAGCCATACTTCGATATCCATTCTGAATATTTCCACCTTGATAAATATCAAAAAGATTAATAGATTCTAGCCTTTCCTTTTCTATACTTTTAAAAAGATTTATAACTTCTTCAACTGTAACTTTCTCTGGTAAGACCAGAGAAAGATCTCGAAGTAATGGAGGGAATTTGGGTAAAGGTTTAACATTAATAATACCTTTTTGCACATTCCTCCAAAGTTGTTTTAGGTTAATCTCAAAAAGAATAACCGGAGAAGTAAGACCAAATTCCGCTTTAACTTTAGGATGTACTTCCCCAACTATTCCAACCGGATTCCCTGAACATTCTAAGATTGCCGTTCGTCCAGGATGCATAGATGGGTGTTCCCCACGCTGAAATCTACTATCAAAGACCCGGAGGTCTTCAAGTAATCTTTCTAGAACTCCCTTTCCATCATAAAAATCAACTTCTCTACTACTTTGATTCCAACCGGGCTCAAAAACGCGGCCACTTAAACCACCGGCTAAGTAAAGAGGTTCTTCTGGCAGAGAATCCACCCCTGTAGGAAAGTATAAATGAGCGATCTCGAAGATTTGAAGATCATTAAGGTTTCTTTTGGCATTATAACTCAGAGTTTCCAGAACCCCCCCCAGTAAAGTAGTGCGCATTACTGACCCTTCTTCACTTAAGGGTATCTTCATACATACCGTTTTTCGGAGAAAATTATCCTCCGGTATATTTAAACGATCAAACATCTTTTCTCCGTGAAAACTATACGTTTTAATCTCAGTTAAACCAAGGCCAAATAATATTTCCCTAGCTTTTTCTTCAAACTCCTGTTCCGGAGTAAGTTTTCCAATCATACTACTCGAAGGAAAAGTAGTAGGTATCCGATTATAACCATAGAGACGAGCTACCTCTTCAGCTAAATCAGCTTCACCTTCAATATCCAATCTGTAGGAAGGGATGGAAAGCTTATACCTTCCATCATCAGATTTTTCTTCCAATTTAAAATTTAAGTTTTTAAAAGTTTCCATCATATAATCGGCTTTTAAATCTGTTCCCAAAATGGCATTAATTTTTTCCGGCCTAAACCATACTTTTGTGGATTGAACCCGTTCAGGATAAATATCAATAACACCGCTGGCTACCTGAGCAATTCCTAATTGCGAAACTAAGAAGGCTGCCCGATCCAATGCTTGAGGTACTGTTGCTGGGTCAAGTCCCTTACCAAAACGAATCGCGGCCTCAGAGTGTAGAGCAAAAGTTTGTGCTGTTCTTCGAATACTAACTGGAGAAAAATAGGCAGATTCTAAAAAGATTGCCTCTGTATTATAAGAAACTTCGCTATCAAAGCCACCCATTACCCCAGCAATACACTGAGCTTCCTCGACATCTGCAATCACTAAATTACTCCGGTTTAGATTTCTTTCTTCTCCATCTAGAGTTGTAATTATTTCCTCTTCTTTGGCGCGACGAACAATAATCTTTCTATCTTTAACCCTGTCCAAATCAAAAGCATGTAAAGGTTGGTTTAATTCTAGCATTACATAATTAGTAATATCTACTAAATTATTAATCGGTCTCATCCCGGCTGCCAATAATCTAGCTTTAAGCCACAATGGAGACTCGCCAATTTTTATATTATAAAAAACTCTCCCCGCATATCTAGGACAAAGCTCTGGAGCTTGTAACTCAACAGTAACTAGATCCTTAATTGATTTATTGGCTTCCTCTACAGTAAAATCCGGTAATTTAAGTTCAAGACCAGTTAAAGCCGCAACTTCTCTAGCTACTCCAAGCATTCCGTAACAATCTGACCGATTAGGTGTAAGTTCTAATACCAAAACATAATCATCTAACCCTAATATAGAGGCTAAATCAGCTTCCAAATCCGTTTCCGCTGATAAGACCATTATTCCCTCTGATTTACGAGCAAGTCCCAGCTCCTCTTCGGAACAAAACATTCCTTGGGAAACGACTCCATGAAACTCAGTATCCTGAATAACCTGGCCATCAGGAAGTGAAGAACCTGCTAATACTAAGGGAACTTTATCCCCAATTTTTACATTTTTAGCTGCTGTCAAGATAGTTATTTTCCCATCAGAAACCATAACTTGGCAGATCAGTAAGTTATCAGCTCTAGGATGAGGATCGATCTTAAGAATCTCACCGACTTTTAGAGAACGGTATGAAGCTCCTAAGTCAATAATTCCTTCTACTTCAAGCCCAGCCATGGTAAGTTTCTCGCCAAGTTTGGCAGGGCTCAATTCTACCGGAACATACTCACGCAACCAGTTATATGAAACTCTCAAATCCAATTCCTCCCTTACCGAAATTGTTTAAGAAAACGAATGTCATTTTCATAAAAATGGCGAATATCAGAGACCCCATAGCGAAGCATCGCAATTCGCTCAACACCCATTCCAAAAGCAAAACCAGAATATACTTCAGGGTCATATTTGGCCATTGATAAAACTTTGGGATGTACCGAACCTGCTCCTAAGATCTCTAACCAGCCGGTGTTTTTACAAATACGACAGCCTTTTCCTTGGCAACCACAGGAAACGTCTACTTCGGTACTTGGTTCAGTGAATGGAAAGAAACTCGGCCGTAGTCTAACAATTCGATCCTCGCCAAAGAATTTATGGACAAATACCGTTAATATTCCCTTTAGATCGCCAAAGGTAATATCTTTATCAACCAACAATCCTTCAATCTGATGAAATATCGGGGAATGAGTAGCATCCAGAGCATCCCTCCGATACACTCTTCCGGGAACAATTATCCTTACCGGCCTGGGATAAAGTTTTTCCATAGTTCTTGCCTGAACCGGCGAAGTATGCGTCCGTAAAAGAATATTATCGGTAATATAGAGTGAATCATGCATTTCCCTAGCTGGATGCTCCGGAGGGATATTAAGAGCTTCAAAATTATAAAAATCTAGCTCTACTTCAGGGCCTTCTGCAACTGCAAAACCCATTCCCAAAAAAGTTTCAGTAATTTCTTGAATAATTAATTGCAAGGGATGAGGATGACCCCTTCGAATTCTTCTCCCCGGAAGCTCAACATCTACCCGTTCAGCCTCCAGTTTATTCCGCTCTTCGGCAGCTAGAATCTCTTGCTCCCTGATAGATAAATAATTCTCTAATTCTTGGCGAATATTATTTACCATCTTTCCAACCACTGGACGTTCTTCAGGGGAAAGGCTCCCAAGTTTCCGGGAATATTGAGTAATTAGTCCTTTTTTTCCGAAATACTTAAGTCGAACATTATTTAAATCTTGAGAAGATGAAACCTGTTTTGCTTCATTTAGACCATGTTCTAATAAACTTTTCAGCTCATTTTGCATTAATTAACCTCCTTCAATTATTAAAAAAGAAAACAAAAACCTTTCAACCCTATACAAAATTATAGGGACGAAAGGTTTTCTTCCGCGGTACCACCCTTATTAGTCAATAGACTCCACTTTAAAATATTGAAGCAGGCTATTGAATCTAGCTCCAATATTCTTCTCTGATAACGGCAGAGAACCGACACAGCCTACTACTATTTCAGCCTGCAACTCCGGAATGAACTTCAATCACATATACGTGGAATGTTCTCAATTCGCCATTCCTCCCTGTACCGTTGAGTGTGATTTACTCTTTCCTTCCTCGTTTTTACTAATCTTTACTTTAATTGAGATTAATAAGTTCCTTATATATTAGATAGGCTGTGATCGACCCGGTAATCTCAAAAAGTTTCCAGAAAAATTCTGCGGAAAGGATCATAGAACCCCTCCCTTTCCCATTATTCTGGTCGAAACTGCCCGCCATTTGTTCACATTATAGCATAAGCCTTGCGACTTTACAAGACCTTATTACTTCAAAAAATATACTAAAATCGGAATAATTTGAATGTCTAATAAAAAAAGCAGGATATCTCCTGCATATTTTCTGGTGGGGAGGAGCGGGCTCGAACCGCTGGCCTCTACGATGTCAACGTAGCGCTCTAACCAACTGGGCTACCCCCCCAAGGCAAAAATAATTTTACCATAAACTTATTTCCAAGTCAATAGTATTTAGGTGGTTATTTAGGATAAAATGTTTTTTATAATAATATATAATTTTTTAAATAAAACTATTGCATTTTAAACCGAAATTTGGTATTATATAAATACATTCTTTGAAACAAAACCTTCGAAGAATGAGAGCACACCATGCGTAAGGCGCCTACGACTGTTGATGCTCGCCCTACTCTTGACCACGCCGGCAGTCAGAGTAGGAACGGAATTTTTTAACTTACTTTAAATTAATTAACTTTCGCCACCTTAGAGGTGGCTCTTTTCTTTTGTGGCTTAATTTATCTTTAATATTCAACACTTGTTCTTTCTATTTTGAAAAAACCGTTTCTAGTTTATAATAATAGATAAGTTAAGGAATTGCATGTTCAATTATTTTATATTCAGCCATATCTGATTTCGTATCTAACTTTTTATAGTCTATTCATAATTTTAAAAGTAAGGGATAAAAAATGACTTCTTTTCGCCTTGATACCCATGTACATACCAGAGAATCTAGTATCTGCGGACGAACTAAAGGTATAACCGTAACTGATTTATATAAAAAAGCCGGTTATGATGGGATTATCATAACCGACCATTATTGCAAGAATTACTTTCAAAAATTCCCTAGAAATATTTCTTGGGAAGAAAAAATTAATCACTTTCTTCAAGGCTATTATCATGCATTGGAAGAAGGAAATAAAATCGGGCTTAAGATTTTGTTAGGAATTGAAATCAAGTTTACCGAATCTCCTCGCGAGTTTTTAATTTATGGAATTGATGAAACCTTCCTCAAAACTTATCCAGAATTGTACAACTTAGGTATTAAAAATTTTAAAAAATTGACTAAGGAAATAGCTAATCACTACGAAATCCTTATTTTTCAAGCTCACCCCTTCCGTCCGGGAGTAACTCCTGTTGCGCCCGGATTAATCGATGGTATCGAAGTTTACAATGGGAATCCTCGACATAATTCCCACAATGACCGGGCACTTGCCTTTGCCAAAAAACATAATCTGCTAAAAATATCCGGTTCGGATTTTCATCGCATTAATGACGTAGGCCGAGGTGGTATTATTTTACCTGGAAAGATCAGTAGTTCACAAGAGCTAGTAAGTTTTTTCAAAGAAAAGAAAGAAGAAATTCAGTTGATTACTACTTTATATACTCCCTTTTCGATTTTACGCCTGTTTACCATCCTCTTTAATCAAATAAAAAGCCTAATAAAGATTAAAAAACCAACTTCTTCATCAAAATGTGATCCATCAGACTAGCCTTTTGTTCCTCTATTTATCTTTTCCTCTCTAATTCCCGCCAACCAATATCCCGCCGATATTGGGCACCAGCAAATTTTATTTGTTCAGTAGCTTGATAAGCCTTTTTTAAAGCTTCTTCTAAATTAGAACCTAAACCAACCAGATTAAGAACTCTGCCACCGGCTGTTCTCCATTTCTCCCGTTTCCTCTTAGTCCCAGCATGAAATACCAATAGATTTTCTTGATGCGCCCGCGCGCTATCTACATCCTCAAGTCCCGTAATCTCTTTACCAATGTCATAGGATTCAGGATAACCTTCGGAAGCCATAACTACACAAGCAGCAGCCCCTGTTTTCCATTCTAAAGTTAGATTATCAAGGTTTTTATTTAAAGTCGCTTGCATCACTTTAACCAAATCAGTGCGGAGTAAAGGTAGAATTACCTGGGTTTCTGGATCTCCGAATCTAACATTAAACTCGATTACTTGAGGTCCGGATTTATTAATCATTAATCCAGCATAGAGAATACCTACATAGGGATGACCTTCACTTTTCATCCCCTGAATTACTGGTCTTAAGACTTCTTCTTCCACCCGTACTAAAAGTTCGTTTGTAAGTATTGAAGCTGGAGCATAAGCACCCATACCTCCAGTATTTGGTCCTTGATCTCCTTCAAAGATTCTTTTATGGTCTTGAGCTGGGATTAAGGGTAAGATATGAGTTCCATCGGAAACTGCCAGTAGAGAAACTTCTTCCCCATATAATTTCTCCTCAATAACCAGCATTTTTCCGGCATCACCATAAATTCTCTTCTCCATAATTTGCTCTACTGCCCTTTCAGCTTCCTCGACTGTATCAGCAACAATTACTCCTTTACCAGCCGCTAGGCCATCAGCCTTAATTACTAACGGCCGATTCACCAAACGAATATACTCTTTTGCCTCAATGGGTGAATTAAAAACCTCAAAATCAGCAGTAGGAATTTGATGTCTAGTCATAAATCTTTTAGCAAAGACTTTACTTCCTTCAAGCTGAGCAGCTTGGTATGATGGCCCAAAAACAGCTATCCCCCGCCTGGCAAAAATATCTGTAATCCCCAGAGAAAGATAAACCTCTGACCCGGCCACGGCAACATCAATCTTTTTCTCCTGAGCCCATTCAGCTAATGCCTCCATACTATTGGAATCTACAATTACCGGTTCAGCTAAATCTGCCATTCCATCACTACCGGGAGCAGCATAGAGCTTGTCCACAAGAGGACTTTGGGCAATCTTCCAGGCTAAGGCATGTTCACGGCCTCCGGAACCAATAATCAAAATACGCATATGGTAACCACCTATTTTCTATCAATTTTAGAATAGATTAAAAAGAACTATTCTCTTCAAAAATTGCCACCCAATTTTAAAATCGCAACAAAAAAGAAAGTTTGAACCCTTATTAATTTATGGATAGTTTTTTTATTTAAGTAAATTTTCCCCGGTAAGCCTTGTATAAGCCTCAAGATATTTCGCCCGTGTTTTTGTAATTATTCCTTCCGGCAATCTAGGAGCAGTTGAGTTATGATCCCAATCCAATGAAGAAAGATAGTCTCTTATAAACTGTTGATCAAAACTCGGTTGAGCTTTACCTAGTTGATACTGATTCATTAGCCAAAACCGCGAGGAATCAGGAGTAAAAATCTCATCCATTACAGTTAATTCGTTATTTATCCAAGCAAACTCAAATTTTGTATCAGCAATAATAATACCGGCTTCTTCTGCTTTTTTTGCTCCAGTAAAGTATAAAGACTCTGAAAACTCCTTAATCTTCTTTGTTAGTTCAGAACCAACTAAATTTGACATCTCCTGAATGGTAATTAGTTCATCATGACCAACTTCTGCTTTGGTTGTGGGCGTAAAGATGGGTTCGGGTAATTTTCCACCTTCTACCATTCCAGAGGGTAATTTTACCCCGCAAATTTCCCCTCTTTTTAGGTATTCCTGCCAAGCTGATCCCGTAAGATAGCCACGGACAACACTTTTAATTGGAATAACAATTCCCTTTTTCACTAACATCGAGCGACCATTAAGAACTGATTCGTACTGTTGAAACTCGGATGGGAACTCCTGAACATTAGTAGAAATTAAATGATTAGGAAAATACTTTCCAGTAAATTTAAACCAGAATGCAGCTATTCCTGTAAGAATTTTTCCCTTATCAGGAATCGGATCAGGAAATACCTGATCAAAAACAGAAATCCGGTCAGTAGCTACCACTAGAAGTCGATCTCCTAAATCATAGAGATCGCGAACTTTTCCCCGTCGGAGCGGAAAACCTGAAATATTAGTTTCCGTAATAGGTTTATTCAATTTCGTACCTCCGATTTAAAAGAATTCTCCTGATCCTGAGCCAGCATACAGCTGAAAATTGCTTCACAAGTTTTTTCCTCATTAATATAACAACAACCTTTAAATTTTCCAGCTCTAGAACGTAAATTTAAAAGTTCAACCTCCATTCGTAGTTGATCCCCGGCTAAAGCAGGTTTTCTAAACCTGACATGTTCAATATTGGAAAAATAAGCGAGCTTTCCATCATTTCCTTGAGTATCAAGAATAAGGAAAGCTGCAGTCTGCGCCATTGCTTCTACTTGAAGAACACCTTGCATCGGATAAAGTCCACCAAAATATTCTTGAGAAAAAACTTCATTTACAGTAATATTTTTAATTGCTACAACTCTTTTTCCTTTTTCTAGTTCTATGATCCGATCAATTAATAAAAATGGAAAACGGTGAGGTAACACTTTCTTGATTTCCGTAATATCTAGCAAGAAAACTCCCTCCCTTTAAATTCTTTATTTAAAAACAATTATGCGATTCTTAAATTACATAAAATGATTAAAAATTATTCCTATTTGTATCCTTTTTTAGTCTGGTTCGAAACCCATCAATCTCTAAAGCTCCTTCTGATACTAGTTTCAAAGCTTTTGGGTAGATCTGGTGTTCCACTTCTAAAACTCGCCGAGCGAGAGACTCGGGGGTATCATCATCTTCCACCTTAACTACTTGTTGGCAAACGATCGGTCCCTTATCTGTATCTGCTGTTACCAAATGAACCGTTGCTCCAGTATATTTGGCACCTGATTCTAAAACCGCTTGGTGAACACGGAGACCATACATTCCTTTACCGCCAAATGCCGGAAGTAATGAGGGATGGATATTTAATATTCGGTTAGGAAAAGCTTCTGGAACTTTTGGCGAAAGGATTCTCATGAATCCGGCTAAACAAACCAGATCGATCTTTTCTCTTTGTAGCTTTTGTAAAATAAGATCCGAATACTCTTCCCTTGAAAGATTCTCGGTTGGGATGACCAAGGAAGAAATATCGTGTTTTAAAGCACGTTTTAAAGCATAAACCCCCGGTTTGTTACTAATCACTAGAACAATCCGCGCTGGAATCTCATCCTCATTTATTGCATCAATCAATGCTTGTAAATTGGAACCACCGCCCGAGACTAGTACTGCTACCCTAGTCAATAAAACACCTCCTTCTGGTATAATATTTTTAGGATTATCCTTTTTATTCCATAATAACTCCTTCGTTTCCACTAATTAACTCACCAATTCTAAAAAACTCTTCTCCCTGGTTTTTCATAAGGTCGGTAAAGCTCTCCGCATCTTCTTTTTTAATAATACAAATCATACCAATGCCCATATTAAAAGTTCGGTACATATCTTCTTCCGGAATCTGGCCAATATCTTGTAAAAAATTAAATACAGGCAGAACAGGCCAGGAATCCTTATTGACCAATGCAGTACAATTCTCCGGTAAAATTCTAGGGATATTTTCAATAAACCCGCCCCCAGTAATATGAGCCAGTCCTTTGATGATTCCTTGATCTACTGCCTTCTTCAATGCAGAAAAATAGCAAAGATGCGGAGCTAAAAGTTCCTCCCCGATTGTTTTACCTAATTCAGAACGATAAGTATCTACTGTCCCCTTTAAAACTTCAAAAAAGACTTTTCTGGCCAAAGAATATCCATTTGTATGTAAGCCCGCAGAAGGTAGACCATAAATAAGATCTCCGGATTGAATCGTAGTTTGTGGAAGTATCTTCTCTTCTTCAACTACCCCGATAATTGTTCCTGCTAAATCATAATCTCCAATTTTATAAATACCTGGCATTTCAGCAGTTTCCCCACCAATCAGGACACATCCTCCCTTTCGACAACCAGTAGCAATCCCTTTGACAATCTCCTGAATAACAGCGGGCTCCATTTTTCCGATTCCAATATAATCTAGAAAAAATAAAGGTGAAGCCCCTTGGACAAAAATATCATTTATACAATGGTTAACTAAATCATTACCGATGGTATCATGTTTGTTCATCGCGATCGCAATCTTTAATTTTGTCCCTACACCATCGGTACTAGCTACTAAAATAGGTTTTTTGTACTCCCCACTAGGAAAAGCAAACAGACCTCCAAAACTTCCTAAATCTCCCCGGACCAAAGGATTAAAAGTACTCCGAACATATTGACCAATCCTACGGACCGCCTCATTACCTGCATCAATGTCTACTCCTGCCTGTTTATAATCGGTAGCCAATACTATTCTCTCCTTTGCTCAATCATTTGCCTTTTTACTTTAAGTTAAGGATCGCATAATTAGTTAATGGTGCCAAAAGGAATTATTTAATACCCTCAGGTATTTGAATAGGATATTTACCCGTAAAACATGCCAAACAAAGACTTTTTCTGCCAATTGCCTTTTGCAGTCCTTCTAAAGAAAGGTAAGTCAATGAATCGGCTTCAACATGTTTTCTAATTTCTTCAACCGAATGATCTGCGGCAATCAATTCTTTAGTATTGCTAGTATCAATCCCATAAAAACAAGGTTTTGCCACAGGAGGTGCACTTATGCAAAGATGAATTTCACGGGCTCCGGTCTCTTTTAACATATGAATAATCTTGCCGGTTGTAGTTCCCCGTACAATGGTATCATCTATAATTACAATTCGACGGTCTTTAACTAATTCTGCAACTGGATTCAGTTTAATCCTCACCCCTAAATCCCGCTGTTCCTGACGGGGCCGGATAAATGTCCGCCCTACATATGGATTTTTTATCAATCCAACCTCATATGGGATTCCGGAAACCTCAGAAAAACCAAGGGCTGCGGAAACACCAGTATCTGGAACTGGAATAACAATATCTGCATCATAAGAAAATTCTCTAGCCAATTCGCGCCCCATTGCTTTCCTGATCTGGTGAACATTCAAACCATCAATTGTACTATCAGGACGGGCAAAGTAAATATATTCAAAGACACAGAGGGCTTTCTCCTTTTCTGTATTAAGAAAGCGCGAACGTAAGCCATTCTGATCAATAATAATAATCTCTCCTGGTTCTACATCACGGATAAATTCTCCTCCTAAAACTGAAAAAGCACAACTCTCTGAGGAAAGCATAAGGGCCTCACCTACTTTTCCTAGACATAAAGGACGCATTCCATGGGGATCTCTGACCCCGATGAGTGTATCTTTAGTCATAATTACAAGGGAAAAGGAACCCTCTAGTCGTGATGCAGCAAGAACAACAGCATCTTCCAGTGACTCTTTACTATAGCCGGCAATTAGGTTCATAATCACCTCTGTCCCAGTAGAAGTTTGAAAAAGGGACCCTCTCTCTTCCAGTTCTCGCCTGAGCACTTTTTTGTTTAAGAGACTTCCATTATGAGCTACTGCCAGAACTCCTTTTGAACAACGGCCCATTAGCGGTTCAGCATTTGCAACATAGCCTACTGAACCGGAAGAAGCCTGCCTAACATGACCAATACCTATTCTCCCTTTTAATTGGGAAATATTATCCGGATTAAAAACTCCAGAAACCAATCCTACATCTTTTTGGGCAAGTACCCGCTGACCATCAGAAACGACCATTCCTGCACTCTCCTGCCCTCGATGTTGTAAAGAGAATAACCCAATGTAAATCAATTCTGCCGCTCGTGTCTGTTCCTGATCACTATATACACCAAAGACACCACAAGCCTCCTCAAGTTGATCTTCAAAAGCCAGCAAATCCTCTTTCAATGAATCCATCTCCTTTAATCCTAGTGTACTTTAGATATAAAATGATCAGTCATAAAATTTTCATCACGCCATCAAAACAGGTATTTTCTATGCCGTACCGACTAATTCGTTTTTTCTAATTGTCAAGCCAATATATTCTTGAGGGTTGTTTAATACTCCACTGTTCAGGAGTAAATTTCTATAAGTAAAAACTGATCTCTCCCACCTCATCTTGGTCTTTAAGATCTGTCTTAAAGTTTTCCCTTTTTTCTCTGCCTTTATTGTAAGTTGTTCCATCTTGTTCTACTTAGAAAATATATCTCGATACTCGTCGCTCGGCTGAATGACCGCCTTTGTAAGCTTTATAAGCTTTTGATGAAAGTTCAATTTTAATCTTGCCCCAGCTTGCTGAGGTGGGGGACTACTTAGAAAATAGGTCTATTTGATTCATCTGGTCTTGATTAAATCTACAGAACAGTTGGTCGATTCACCCGGTTTTCGATTTTAATCACTTCGTGATATTAAGGTAATCAGCGTGAACGACTCAAACCAGCATGAACAACCAATTAAAGCGCCTCTGGAGCTGGTCGACTCACCTGGCTTATATTTTCATTATTTCATGTGTGCGGGCAGTAGCCAGCGTGAGCGACTACCTACTTAGAAAAAAACAAAAAGCGGGTAGGATCCTATAGAAACCTACCCGCCGGGGTTTTTATCCCTCTACGGTGTAACACCTGCCGGTGCCTGCACCACTCGGTCCAGACCTGGTTTAACAGCGGAACCCTAGATGCACTTTCTTTTTATGCAATTTACAATTCGAATTGTACCAGATTTTCCGATAGGTGTCAAACTATATACCCCCGAAATCCCATCTCTTCTAATCTTTTATTCTTTGCTAAGACTTCTTCTTTCATTTTTAACTTATTTTCAGCTAGTTTTATCCGGAGAGCAGGATCTTGTAAAGCTAATATTTGTAGAGCTAAAATCCCGGCATTCTTTCCTCCATTAAGCGCTACAGTCGCAACTGGAACCCCAGGGGGCATTTGTACCATTGACCAAAGAGCATCAATACCACCGGTACTACCGGAAGCGATTGGTATACCAATTACCGGTAAGATTGTCTGCGAAGCTAGAACACCTGGTAAGTGTGCAGCCATTCCTGCCCCGGCAATGATCACCTTATACCCATTATCCTGAGCACAACGGGCAAATTCTAAAGCTTGATCTGGAGTGCGGTGGGCAGAAAGAATCTTTATCGAATATCCTACGGCAAATTCCTCTAATACCTCCGCAGTTTTAGCCATAACTGGAAGATCTGAGTCACTCCCCATTATGATTGCTACTACTTTTTCCATTGCAGTTATCCTTCCTTTACTAGTTTTCTACTTCCAGGTTTTTCTATTGGAAGACCCGCCTGACATAAAGGACACTCTTCAGGAGAGTATGATAAAACCTTCATGGAAAGAAGTGCTTCACTTCTAGGAGGAAAAATTACTTTTCCTCCACTCCGGTCAATAAAAGTGGCAACTCCAGAAATATTACCACCCTGTTCTTTAAGTAAATCAATTACTTCCTGGACAGAACCACCGGTGGTAATCACATCTTCAACCACCAAGACCTTTGCTCCTGGTTCCAGAGTAAAACCCCGGCGTAAAGTCATTTTTTCCCCTACCCGTTCTGTAAAGAGCATTTTTGTGTTTAATTGTCGAGCAACTTCATAAGCAATAAGAATTCCCCCGATGGCTGGAGCAGCTACTACATCAATTTCATCTTCTGCAAACCTGCGGGCTATTTCACGACATAATACTTCATTATAACGGGGATATTGAAGCACTTTTGCACATTGTAAATAATTATCACTATGCCGCCCGGAAGTTAAAAGAAAATGACCTTTTTGCCAGACCCCGGTCTCATGAAAGATCTTTAATATTTCTTCCTGGCCTAACATTCTTCCTCCTCCATTTCTTTAACAATCTGATCAATCGCCTTTAAAGGATCAGCAGCTTGGACTATAGGGCGTCCAATTACAAGATAATCCGCTCCCCTTTCCAAAGCCTGGCGCGGAGTTAGAATCCGGCGCTGGTCACCCGGTACTGACCAGGAAGGCCTGATTCCGGGAACTATGGTTAAAAAATCCCGACCACATTGCTCTTTAATCTTCTTTACTTCTAAAGGAGAAGCCACCACCCCATCAAGACCTGCTTCTTTGGCCATGGTTGCCAAATGTAAAACCTGCTCCTCCATAGGGAGCTTTATTTGTAATTCTTTTTTTAGGGTTGCTTCATTCATACTGGTAAGAATTGTTACCCCGATTACCTTTGGAGGGTTGATTCCTTTATTGGTCGCAATTTTTTTAACTTTCTCCGCAGTCCTTTTCATCATCTCTTTACCACCAAGACAATGAAGATTAATAAGCTCCGCTCCGGTTTCTACCAAGACTGCCGCTGCCCTCTCTACTGTATTGGGGATATCATGAAGTTTAAGATCAAGAAAGACCTTAAATCCTTGATTTTTAAGAAAAACAACAGCTTCCGGTCCTTGAGCATAAAATAATTCCATTCCTACTTTAACCCAAGTTATATGAGTCTTAAGTAGATCCGCCCACCTTTCCAGTGCTTGACGGTCGGGAACATCTAAAGCAATAATTATCCGTTCTCGCATTATTTCAACTTTCCCTCCTGCATATCTGTATTTAAAAATAGTTCTTGTATTAAAACTCCTCAATCCAACCGAACATTTCGATGCGCGATCCCTATTAAATCCTCTATCCTTTCTACTTGTTCCTGATCTAAATAATCACAAAGGCCATCGATGATCTTAAGAGGAGTAAAAGGATCATGAAACAAAGCGGTTCCAACTGCTACGGCTGTAGCTCCGGCCATTATAAATTCCAAGGCATCCTCAGGAGTAGAGATCCCTCCCATCCCGACTAAAGGAATCTTAACTGCCTTATAGACCTGCCAGAGATGGTGCAGAGCTACCGGTTTGACTGCTGGACCAGAGAGGCCACCGGAGATATTACCCAATACCGGACGCTGTTTTTTTATATCAATCGCCATCCCTGGTAAGGTATTAATCAAAGTTATCGCTTCCGCTCCCGCCTCTTCTACAGCTTGGGCAATCTCAGCAATTGCTGTAACATTAGGTGATAATTTTACCCAAACCGGAAGCGAAGTTGCTTCCCTCACCGTCCGGGTTACTCTGGCTGCGACCTCAGGATCAATCCCAAAGGCCATCCCGCCTTTTTTCACATTAGGGCAGGAGATATTAACCTCCAAAGCAGTAATCCCGACTTCGCCATCTAGCGTGGAAGCAAGACAGGCAAACTCATCAATTGTAAACCCAGCAATATTTACAATCACTGAAGTTTCCAATTCACGTAGAAAAGGGAGTTCTTGCTGGAGAAAAGCTGTAAGTCCCGGATTTTGTAATCCAATCGCATTAATTAACCCGGACGGGGTCTCCACTAACCGGGGCGGGGAATTCCCTGCTCGTGGTCGTAAAGTTAAACCTTTTGCTGTAATACCACCTAGCACGGAAACCGGAAACAGCTTGTTATATTCACGAGCAAAACCAAAGGTGCCAGAGGCCGTTAAAATTGGATTTTTTAAAGATACCCGGCCGACTTTTACTGCTAACCGTGGATCATTCATCAAAAATAACCTCCTCAGCCGGGAAGACCGGCCCCTCTGTGCAAACCCTGGGATATCCATTGCTAGTATGGCAGACACAACCTAAACAAGCTCCAACTCCACAGGCCATCCGTTCTTCTAAGGATAATTCGCCCGG
Organism: Bacillota bacterium; assembly: GCA_036744795.1. GTDB lineage: Bacteria > Bacillota > UBA4882 > UBA10575 > UBA10575 > UBA5486. The sequence continues at coordinate 40,749 of DAIOHK010000001.1, forward strand.
AATTTTAAGCTTAGACATTAAACTTTTTACTGCCTTAAGCATTGGCCGCGGTCCACAAGCATAATAAAAATCAGCACTTCCCGGATCAAGTAAAGAAGAGGCCAAATCTACTACATTTCCTTGCTGACCAGCACTTCCATCATCAGTAGTAAGATATATTTTTTCTACCATCTGTTGCCAGCATTCTACAAAAAGGAGTTCTCCTTGTGAACGAGCACCATAAAATAGAGAAAAATCCACTCCTTTACCAAGTTCAGCTACGGAAAAAAGCGGAGGCATCCCGATTCCTCCAGCAAAAAGAAGAACTCGGGAAAATTCCCTAGGATCCGTAAAGCCTCTTCCTAAAGGCCCTAGCAGCTTAAGACTACTTCCGATACGCCTCTTACTTAACCAGGAAGTTCCTCGCCCTACTACCCGGAAAACCAGTTCCAAATATCCTCTTTCTTTTTCAATACGGAATAAACTAAAAGGGCGAGGAAGTAAGGGATCAAAGCTCCCACCTTCAGAACAATAAACTTGAATAAATTGACCCGGAAAAGCGTTCTTTACTATTTTCTCCGCTTTAACAATCAGATGAAAAAGACCATTTCCTTTATCTATAAGGTTAATTAGCTTGCCAATTTCTATCTGCATTCCTTCTCTCCTGTCCCTAAGGTTTTATAAACCCATCGACCTTCTACCATAGTGGCGAGATTCTTACCTATTAGTTTTTTTCCAATAAAGGGAGAGTTTTTTCCTTTAGAGGTAAAATCATCTTTCTCAACTTTCCATTCGGCATTTGGATCTACTAAAATCAGATCAGCAGATGAACCTTGCTTGAGGGTCCCACCAGAAATATTAAGAACTTTTGCCGGATTAACAGACATTAACTGAACAATTCTTTCTAAACTCAATATTCCTTTATGGTAAAACTCGGTAAGAATCACACCTAATGCTGTTTCCAGCCCAGACATCCCAAAGGGAGCCAAGGAATATTCCTGGTGCTTTTCTTCTCTGGTATGTGGAGCATGATCTGTTGCAATCAGATCGATTGTTCCATCACTCAGAGCTTCTTGCAAAGCTTCCATATCTTGCAAAGGACGTAAGGGAGGACTTACTTTTGTAGCAGTATTATACCCAGCTACTTCTTGATCCGTAAGAGTCAGATGGTGGGGAGTAACTTCAGCCGTTACTTTTACCCCTCTGGCTTTTGCTTCCCTGAATAAATTCAAACTCCGCTTAGTACTTAAATGACAAAGGTGAACCCGTGCCCCAGTTTCCTCCGCTAACAATAAATCTCTGGCAATTATTACTTCTTCTGCAAGTGCCGGTATACCTTTTAACCCTAATTTAGTTGAGACGGTCCCTTCATGCATAACTCCGTCAGCAGTAAGATTCTTATCCTCACAGTGTAAAAGAAAAGGTTTGTTAAATAATTTTCCATACATAAAAGCGTAACGTTCAACTGCAGCATTGATTATACTTGAACCATCATCTGAAAAGGCAATTGCTCCGGCCTCTGCCAAATCCGCCAATTCTGCAAGTTCCTGACCTGCTCCTCCTTTTGTAATATTACCTACTGGATAGACCCGGACCACCCCTTTTTCTTTACTCTTAGCCTTAACAAAGGTAATCACTGAGGCACTATCAGCAGAAGGGATCGTATTGGGCATGGCAGTAATAGAAGTAAATCCTCCTTTAGCCGCTGCTCTAGTCCCAGAAGCAATCGTTTCCTTCTCCTCTTGTCCGGGTTCCCGTAGATGAACATGAAGATCGATTAAGCCTGGCATGACCAGCAAATTCTGGGCATCAATCACTTCCAGCCCTTCCTCAGCTAAGTCTTTTCCTACAGCAGCAACCTTACCTTCTTTAATCATAAGGTCGTACTCGCCATACCTCCCAGCTACTGGATCAACTAAAAATCCACGCTTAATTAAATAATTCATCGCCGATTTCCCCTCCACTCATTAGATATAATAATGCCATTCGAACTGCTACACCATTTGTAACTTGAGTTGTTATTACCGAACGTGGGTCAGTGGCTACTTCCTCGGAGATCTCCACCCCTAAGTTAGCCGGACCCGGGTGCATAATTATCAAATCTTGTGGAGCCCTGGCTAATCGCTCTTTAGTCATACCATACAACCGTGTATACTCGCGTAAAGAGGGAAAGAGTCCTTTTTGCTGCCGCTCTTTCTGGATCCGGAGAACATTAACCACATTTGCCTCTTCCAAAGCTGCATCCAGATCAGTCATGACCCGTATACCTAATTCCTCTATTCCAGGAGGTAACAAGGTAGGAGGTCCAACTACCGTAACATTTGCTCCCAGTTTTAACAGACCGTAGATATTTGATTTTGCTACCCTACTATGCATAATATCTCCGACAATTACCACATTCAGGTCTGCAATTTCTCCACACTTTTCCCGTAAGGTAAAAAGGTCTAATAGCGCCTGAGTAGGATGTTCGTGAGCACCATCACCAGCATTAATTACCCGGCAATTAACCGTTTCAGCCAAGAGTTGTGGGGAACCAGCCACAGAATGGCGGAGAACAATAAAATCTGCCCCTAAAGCTTCAACAGTTTTAACCGTATCTACAAAGTTCTCACCTTTCTGTACGCTGCTGGTATTAACCGCAATACTTACAGTATCAGCACCTAACCTTTTGGCCGCAAGTTCAAATGAGATTCTGGTACGAGTGGAAGGCTCAAAAAACAGAGTTACTACCGAACGCCCCCGAAGGGTAGGAAGTTTTTTAATTTCTCTTTGTATAATATCTTTACAAGGAACCGCAGTATTTAATATCTCTATAATCTCTTTAGCTTCCAAATCTTCCAAACCAAGAAGATGTTTCCGGGAGAAACTCATGATGTACCAACTCCCCTTTTAAAATCTAGTTTTTAAATAAAGGCGGTCTGTTATTCAGACCGCCTTTATTTAATAAATTATTTTTCTGTAGCTACTTCTTTAGTAGCGGATTCAATCTCGCTTTCCCCATCTTTCGATTTCCCATCGCCGTCTATAGAGTTAGAAGAAGGAAGAATCAGGTTTAATAAAATTCCAACCAGTGCCGCTAAAGCCATACCTTGGAGACTAAAATTGCCAATTTCAATCTTGGCACCGCCAATCCCTAGTACTAAAATGACTGAAGAGATTAACAAGTTTCGTTTATCACCATAATCAATTCCACTTTCAACCAAAGTTCTCAACCCACTACTGGCGATAACACCAAACAACATAATCGAAATTCCACCCATAACTGGGACAGGGATACTCTGAATCAAAGCTCCAAATTTTCGGAAGAAGGAAAGAGTAATAGCCATTACTGCAGCACCGCCGACTACCCAAACACTATATACGCGGCTAATCGCCATAACCCCTATATTCTCACCGTAAGTAGTGTTAGGTGGTCCGCCAAAAAATGCCGCTACAGAGGTAGCCAACCCGTCACCAAGTAAGGTCCGGTGTAACCCAGGTTTTTTGTAAAAATTTTCTCCAGCGACCTTACTAAGGACCAAAACATCCCCAAGATGTTCAGCTATAGTAACCATGGAAACCATCAAAAAAGCTAAAATAGCATTGAAATTAAACTTAGGTGTCACAAATTTCATTAAGCCAAACCAATTAGCTTGTGCTACTGATTCCAGTTGCACTTCTCCAATTAGAAGGGAGAAAAGATAACCACCAATGATTCCTACTAAAACCGGAATTACAGAGAGAAAGCCTTGAGAAAATACGGAGGTAACAATGGCAATTGCTAATGTTACTCCAGCAATTAAAAGATAGGTTATATTGTACTGCCCAGTTCCACCAGTCATCGCCATATCTATTGCGGTTGGCGCTAAACCAAGACCTATAACAATAATAATGGAGCCGATAACAACCGGAGGAAGAATCTTATCCAACCATTTTGTACCAATCTTAGAAATCAGGAAAGCAAAAAGGCAATATACCAAGCCAACCATAATCGCTCCACCCATTGCGTAGGCAACACCATACTCCTTAGAAACAAACTGTATAACCGCAATAAAAGCAAAGGAAGAACCAAGGTAAGCCGGGACTTGTCCACCAGTACAGAGGATAAAAATCAAAGTACCAAGACCCGAAGTAAATAAAGCTGTTGAAGGATCGAGACCGGTAAGATACGGAACTAGTACAGTTGCACCAAACATTGCAAAAAGATGTTGGAAACTAAGGGGAATCCATTTGAGAATAGCTGGTTTTTCATTAACTCCTAAAACCTGATTCATAATAATCCCTCCGTTTTTTTGTTTCTTTAGTAAGCCAGAAGAATCGGTAGTCATTAAAAAAGCCCTTGATTGTTAAGGTCAATCAAGGGCGAAGGAATCTCTCCCTCTCCTTATTGACCTCACTGGATCAATTTAAAGGAGGCGTTAAGCTCCGTTTTCCGGTTCTTCAATAACTACTTTATCTTCATTATCCACTTCACTTAGTTTTACATGGACTACTTCCCGCCTGGAAGTTGGGACGTTTTTCCCGATAAAATCTGCCCGTATCGGAAGCTCCCGATGGCCACGATCGATTAATACTGCCAATTGAATAGCTTGAGGTCGTCCTAAATCCATTAAAGCATCAAGAGCAGCTCTAACCGTCCGGCCAGTATAAAGTACATCATCTACCAAAACTACCTTTTTTTCATTGACACGAACTGGAATCTCCGTTCGGTGAACCACTGGTTGCGAGGAAAGCAAGCTAAGATCATCACGGTAAAAAGTAATATCCAAAATACCAACAGGAATCTCTACCCTTTCTTGCTGTTTTATCAGTTCCGCTAAACGTCTAGCTAATGGAACCCCCCTTGTTCTGATTCCCACTAATATTAGGTTTTCTACCCCTTTATTACGCTCTGTAATTTCGTGAGAAAGTCGGTAAAGTGCTCTGCGAATATTCTCTTCATCCATTACTAAAGCCTTGATCTTACCCAAGAATACCACCTCCTTCACCGTAACAATAGATATTTTCCCAAAAAACCAAAATCATATCCTTGACTACTCACAAAAAAACCTTCCAGCTCAAGGCATGGAAGGTTACTCTTATCCTAATATAAGATTGCATCCTTACCAGCCTCACTGGACCAGTTTAAAGGTTTTTTATTTTCTTTAAAGAGAATAGCAGAATCTGTTTCACTTGTCAATAAAAATATTTTAATCTAACATATTTGTTACTCAGCCACTACCGTAATGGGAATTCGTAACCAACGAGCTACAGGCAAAAAATAGGTTTTACCTGCTATTTCCCGTTCCAGAGTATTTCGAGTCAGCTCAAAACTTGCTTGTCCCAACTCCTCAATATAAGGCTGTAGATCCATCTCATTTAAAGAACCAATAATTGTTTTCTCAGCCAAACTCCGAAACTCATTTTTGCAGTTCTCCATTACTTCTGGTGGCAGAGATACATCCCCATCAGCAAAATGTATAACGATTCGCTCAAGGTTAAGAAGACTACGCTTAATTTGGGCAGGCAATTCTATTTTCAACTTTTCAAACAATACATCAAGTGCCAAAGCAGCTTCTTCTTTAATCTGCTCTCGCATCAAAGTCGCGGGGTTAGTCTGATTAAATCTGATCTGCAAACCGGCAATTCCTAATAAATAATAAAGGATTACAGTATAAAAAAAGGTAGAAACAAAGACTCCTAGAAATACCCCTGTCCACAACTTGTTTCTAATATTTTCTTTACCTTTTGATTTTTCTTTCATCCTTTTAACCCTCCTCTAACCTGGAAATTATTTCAGATTTATTATTCCAGAAAAGTAAGAGTTTATGTGAAGAAGAACTAAAGATAAAAATATCCTGTACTTTTTTCAAAAGCACAGGATATTAATTTTAATTTTTAGCTAATTCCAATCCCTTTTGCAAAGCTTGGATATTTAGTGGTATTAGTTTATGCCGGCGGGGAGGAAGTACTTTTTTTAAGGCCTCTTCCACACTTGGCAGAGAAATTACTTTAGTAAGCCCCAAGTACGTACCTAAGGCTACCATATTTGCTACCTTATCATTACCAAGCTCAGCTGCAATGTCATTAGCAGGAACTGGGAGAATTTTTACTCCGGAACGTTCTGGAATAAGATCAATCAATGACGAATTATAAATGATTGTCCCTCCCGGTTTTACAGCCGATAAAAACTTTTCCAGAGAAGGCCTGTTCATGGCAATAATACCATCCGGTTCAGAAACAATCGGTGAACCTACCTGCTTTTCTGAAACAACTACTGAACAATTGGCTGTACCCCCACGCATCTCGGGGCCATAAGACGGAAACCAGGAAACCGACTTTCCTTCAATCATTCCTCCGTAGGCTATAATCTGTCCTATCAACATGACTCCCTGTCCTCCAAAACCAGCACAAATGATCTCATGCGTCACTGGAAGTCACCTCCTCCGGAGAACGGAAAATTCCTAAAGGATAATAAGGAATCATCTTTTCTTCAACCCAATGTAAAGCATCTTTTGGTGTCATCCCCCAATTTGTCGGGCATGAAGATAAAACTTCAACCAAGGCAAATCCGCCACCATTAATTTGTACTTCAAAAGCTTTCCGGATCGCTTCGCCAGCTTTAATAATATGCTTGGGATCATGAACACTTACACGTTCTAAATAAGCCGGGCCATCTAAAGTAGCTAACATTTCGCAAACCCGGATCGGATAACCGACAGTAGCCGTATCGCGGCCATAAGGCGAAGTAGTAGTTTTTTGTCCCGGAAGAGTAGTAGGTGCCATCTGTCCCCCTGTCATTCCATAGACCGCATTATTCACAAAAATGACTGTAATCTTCTCTCCACGAGTGGCAGCATGAATAATTTCAGCCGCTCCAATCGAAGCTAGATCACCATCTCCTTGATAAGCAAAGACTACTGAATCCGGGTGAACTCTTTTTATTCCGGTTGCAACTGCAGGAGCACGACCATGGGCAGCCTCCTGAAAATCAACATCAAAATAATCATAAGCCAAAACTGCGCAACCAACTGGTGCAACACCTATTGTTTTTTCCTGAACTCCAAAATCATCAATCGCTTCAGCTACCAAACGGTGGATAATACCATGAGTACAACCGGGACAATAATGGGTTCTCTTATCTGTCATTGCACGGGGAAAGCCAAATACCTTCTTCATTATGCTCTACCTTCTTTCTGCAGTAAAGAAGTTATTTTCTCATAAACCTCGCGAACAGTGGGGATTGTCCCATTTAATTTTCCGTAAAAATCAACCTTTGAACGATCATTTACTGCCAAGATTACATCCTCAACTAACTGACCGGAACTCATCTCTACGACAAGAAATCGTTTACCCTTTGCCGCCAGGTCTCCAAATATTTTTTTCGGGAATGGCCATAAAGTAATTGGCCGAAGAAGTCCTACTTTGTTTCCCTCTTCTCTTAGCATTGATAGTGCAGACCTAACAACCCGGGAAGTTGTACCATAAGCAACAACAATCAAATCTGCATCATCAGTACCATCAGCTTCATAACGAACTTCTTCTGCTTCAATACGAGCATATTTCTCTTGGAGTTTTCTGTTCATCCGTTCCAGATCTTGATCTAAGATACCTAAGCTGTTTATAAGATTCGTTTTGACACGGCCTTTTTTCCCAGTAGTAGCCCATGGTTTTTCTTTGATTTCAGTCCTCATCTCCGGAAGAACTACTGGCTCCATCATCTGACCCATAATCGCATCGGATAAGATCATTGTCGGGTTTCGATATTCTTCTGCCTTATCAAAGGCTAAACCAATTAAATCCACCATCTCCTGGCCAGTCCCTGGTGCAAAAACAATTAAATGATAATCCCCGTGACCACCGCCCTTTGTTGCTTGAAAGTAATCAGATTGTGAAGGGGTCAGTCCACCCAGTCCCGGGCCTCCCCGTGCCACATTCACAATAACACAAGGGACCTCAGCACCGGCAATATAAGAAATACCTTCCTGTTTAAGACTAATTCCGGGACTGGAAGAAGAAGTCATTGCCCTTGCGCCGGCACCTCCTGCACCATAAACCATATTGATTGCACTTACTTCACTTTCAGCCTGCAAAAAAACACCATTCACTTCTGGCATCCGCCTAGCCATATACTCTGGAATCTCATTCTGAGGGGTGATTGGATAACCAAAAAAGAAACGGCATCCTGCTCTAATTGCTCCCTCAGCTAGAGCTTCGTTTCCTTTCATCATTACTCGTTCCAAGATCCATACCTCCATTCTTCAATATATATTAAGATGGTTTACCACTAGAACTAGCATAAAATGAAACATTCCATAGCAAAATTTAAACTTCCAATAATTTGGATTATTTATATACCTCAATCGCTACATCAGGACAAGTTCGGGCACAAAAAGCACAGCCAATACAGTCATTCGGCGCTTTCAATTCAACAAAATGATAACCTTGGGCATTAATTTTTTCGGATAAACCCAATATTTCTTTGGGGCAAGCTGATATACATAATTCGCATCCTTTACATCTTTCTTCATTAATAACTAGTTTTGCCACAATTAATCCCTCCCACTATTTTATTTTATATTATACTTTAAGGAATCACATAATCTAAGAATTGCATAATAGATTGATTTAAGATATTGTGCATCTCTCACTTAGAAAATACTGCTCTTTGCTCATCAAGCGCATTGATATTCCCCCAGCCTGGTCAGAATGTTGTTTCGGCAGTGAAATTGGATTTATACATTTAACATTCTTGGTGATAAATACATCTGGTCGACTCACCCGGTTTCATTTTTAATCATTTTGTGATGTTAAGGTAACCGGCATGAGCGACTACTCAGTAAACTTCCCATGGAGGAAGCATAAATAGCTTTAGATGAAAATCATTCATATTCATTGTTGAACAGGTTTCTCCAGAATTAAGATGATCCGTATAAGTCTTTATTACTACTGGAAGGTTCAGTAGCTGGGCTGCAGAATCCACAATCAAGGAACCTTTTTCTCTGGTCTGTAGATTAGTCTGCTGACCAAGGTTCGCATTATCAACGATCCCTGTAAGCTTTAATTTAGAAGCCTTCTCCAACTCCCAGGCTACCATAGATATGGCCTTTGGATCTGAAAAACCCGGGCGGTAGGGATTTACCACTAACCACATATTATAAGAGTCTTCGGGAAAATAAGCCTGAAACCGGCCTAAAGTTCTCGCTCCCACCGGATCACCACCAACATCTAAAATTACCCGCATCTGATCATTCTGTAATAAAGAAAAGATCCGGGGAGAAAGCGCTGGAAGATCAGCCATTTCCAATCCAGACCAGGTTGATACTATATCGATACCTTTAGTTCTCAATAAATCCGTAAGTTCTCGAGAGCGAAAGTAAGGATTTACAATATCAAGGTCTATCAAACCTACGGCCTGTTTTTGCTGTTTTAGTTTAATAGCAAAGTTAACAGCTACTTCAGTTTTGCCGCTGCCGAATGGTCCAGTAAAAATCGTAATTCTCTTATTTTGCACAATATTCCTCCACCATTCAAATCAAAGCTTTTTGTGTTGTATCCTTTTTAAAAGGTCCCAACACAAATATATAGTGTTGGGCTTGTATTAGGCTATCAATATATTGTGTAGGGACAGAAAAATCAATGGCAACGCAAAAAGCCCAATCAACAAGCTTACTACTGAAATTCCCCAACAATATAGGGACGTAAATATCCAAGAAGGTATAAAGAACCTGTTACTAGTAGTAAATCGCCTTCCTCCATCTCAGACTCTGCAGTATGCAAAGCAGTTAAGGGATTTTCCAGTTTAATACTTTCCTTACCTTCTTTCAGAAAAGCTTCTGCAATACGTAAAGAAGAGGCAGTTTTCGGATCTGGAACCGTAGTGGCATAAATTTTTTTCAAGTCTTTGCCTAAATATGAAGATAAAATAGAAGCAATTTCTTCAACTGGGCGGTTATTTAAGATACCGATGACCGCCTTTATCTTTCTTCCCGGAAACAATTGCCGGATCGTTTGAGCTAAAACTCTCATTCCATCTGGATTGTGAGCACCATCCATTATCATACTGGGTGAACCGGGTAGATATTCAATCCGTCCAGGCCAGGTAACTTTGGCAAAGCCTTCTTCTAGATCTGTACGTTTCCAGGAAAAGCCTTTCTCTTTTACCAACTGGAGTAAGCCAAAGGCAATCGCTGCATTAGTAGCCTGGTGTTCTCCTAAGAGATTGAGTCGGAGAGGAATAGCCGGCTCTCCTTCCCAACTAAGCTGGAGATAAGTACCTGTCAAGTCAATCCGCTTTATTTTAAGGTCAATTTCCCTTCCTACAAAATAAAGGGGAGCATTAGCAGTTTTTGCCGTCTTCATCATTACCTCTTGAACTTCCTGGGCTTGCAAACCTACTACCACCGGAATTTTCGTTTTAATAATACCCGCTTTTTCTCCGGCAATCGAGACTAAATCATCTCCCAAAAACTCTTGATGATCAAGAGCGATATGGGTAATAGCTGAAACCAAAGGAGTAATCACATTGGTGGCATCCAATCTTCCACCCATTCCCACCTCGAAAACAGCCACATCTACTTTTTCTTCCGCAAAATATTTAAAGGCCAGGAGGGTTCCAACTTCAAACTCAGTAGGATGCCCGATCGAAGGATCAGAAGCTACCTTCGACAAAATTAGTTTAACTTCAGTCAATAAAGAAGCCAATCTTTCTGGCTTAATCTGAGCACCATTAATCGTCATTCTTTCGCAATAAGAAGTAAGATGAGGTGATGTAAACCTTCCAACTTTATATCCTGCTTCTTTCAAAACACTACAGAAAATTGCAGTAGTTGAACCTTTGCCATTTGTCCCAGCAATATGAATTGAAGGGTACTTCATATGTGGGTCAGCAAACAGTTCAAGAAGAGCTCTCATCCGATCAAGTCCTAATTTAATGCCATATTTATTTCGACTATGAATATATTCCAGAGCTTCTTCGTAAGTCATGATTTCAGAACCCCTCTTCATATTTTATAACATTTTACCACATTACAGCGAACGGGTAAATAAAACAGAAAAACTGTAACTGACCATTAAAAAATCCCCTAAAAACCTATGGGGCTTAAAAACTTCTTAATTGATCTTTTTTTGCTAAAAATAAAAAAATCTATTGCCAAAAAATCCACTTTATATATAAAATTAAGAGACACAATAAGGAGGCAGAAAAATGAATATTGTTCTTTTTCAACCAGAAATTCCCCAAAATACCGGTAATATTGCTCGCCTATGTGCGGCTACTAATAGCAAACTCCATCTTATTGAACCTTTCGGTTTTATTCTTGATGATCGACACCTTCGTCGTGCTGGTCTGGATTACTGGTCCTTAGTGGAAGTCCAAAAATATCTTGATTTTGAAGAGTTCTTAAAAACTAATCCCCGGGGGAGACTTTTTTTCTTAACTACAAAAGCCCACCGTTTTTATGATGAAATTAATTTTTTACCGGATGATTACCTAGTCTTTGGACCAGAAACCCGAGGCTTGCCTCCGGAAATCCTGGCTTTGAATCCAAAACACAACCTGCGGATTCCGATGATCGCCGAAGCCCGGTCTCTAAATCTGGCCAACTCGGTAGCAATTACACTTTACGAAGCACTTCGGCAGTTACGTTTTCCTAAAATGATCGAATGATTTATGCCTCTTTAGCCTGAGCTTGCTTTAACTCATCAAACCGTAAAATTGAAAAGGGCTCAAGAATTCCGCCCTTAATCGGCAGACTCTGGGGCACAAGCGAAAAATGGAGAACTTTATCAGTGAAGACTTCTCCATCTAACTGGCAAAAAATAGGTCGATCACTTTCTAAAGTAATATTCTTACCCTTTATCATCCTTACTTTTTTCAAGTTTTGGTGCCACCCCTTTATAGCTAGAGGTAAACAACATAAACTTTCAATCTTACTCAAATTCTGAGCTGCACAGACATCAAGAAGGCCATCATTGATCACAGCATCCGGATTAATTTTAATCCCGCCCCCATACGTTGCTGAATTTGTGATTGCTACTAACATCCCTTTAAATTCCATAACTAAGCCATCCACAGTTAATTTAATTTTCCGGGCTTCGTATGAAAATAGAGTCTTAAATATACTTAAAAGATAAGCGGCCATTCCCCGAACATACCGGAAACCCTGATTTACATTAAAAGCCACTTCTCCATCAAAACCTGCTCCTACCGAAGAAACAAAATACCTCTGGTTAACCCGACCAAGATCAACCCATTGCACTGTTCCTTCCATAATTCTCCGCACGGCGGCTACCGGATCTTTAGGCATATTGAGCGTAGATGCGAAATCATTGCCAGTTCCACAACAAAGGATTCCTAATGGAATACGATTTTCTGACATGCCATTCACAACTTGATTAATAGTTCCGTCTCCACCTGCTACAATAATTAAATCAAATCCGGATTTCACAGCTTTCTTTGCGATTTCCGTAGCATGATTATGTTCTTTTGTCTCTTCTAAATCAAAATCACAATTATATTCCGCTAGAGTTTTAAGAATTAAAGGTTTAGCTTTTTTTGCTCTACCCCGACCAGCAATCGGATTCATTATAACTTTAACTTTCATATCTTAATCACAGCCTTCTCGTAATGATAAATATGTAAAAAAGCTAATCATTAGAGGGAATTGCATAATTACCGAAACTTCTTTTTGACAACAATATATAGTGTTTGACTAAAATTAGGCTATCAATATATTGTGGTCAAATCTTAAATATATGACTTATGCAATTCCTTAATTATTATAATAATCTTCATAACAACAAATGACAAGAGATATTTAGAAAAAGAGTCCAGAACTAAAGAAAAAACCGCCTTTTAAGGCGGTCGAATTTTTATTATCTTTTAGGAAAAAACTTTAGACACCCTCTACACTCTTCACTTCAGGGATCTCATCTTTTAGTAATCTTTCAATCCCATTTTTCAAAGTCATATAAGACATGGGACAACCGGCACAGCTTCCTTGCAATCTAACTTTAACTATCCCTTCTTCAGTCACATCAACTAATTCCACATCTCCACCATCAGCTTGGAGGGAAGGACGAATCTTTTCTAATACTTCTTTTACGCGTTCCTTCATTCAGTATTCTCCTCTCAAAATTTGTTTTTATTATAACCCAAACTGGTTCCTATGTCTAAGGAATTGTATAGTTTATTATTTAAAAAGTCTTAATCTCAGGATGTCCGGGCGGACAAAGTCAAACTTACTAATCTCGCTTAATGCTTTAAACATTGCTTTTTCTGGTGCCTCATGGGTAAGTAAAACAATCGGAACATAATTTTTCTCCCCATGCGTCTCTAATTGAACCATCGAAGAAATAGAGACCTGATATTTTCCTAAAATCCCTGAGATTTTCGAAAGAATTCCGGGTTGGTCTAAAGTGAAAAGGCGCAGATAGTAACGGTTAGAAATCTCACCCAAAGAAAAGAGTTCAATACCTTTTTCCGGATTAATTGTTCTTGTAAAAGATCGATCCATCCCCTGCTGAATAAAATTACGTGAAAGATCAACCAGATCACTTACAATAGCACTAGCCGTCGGTAATTGTCCCGCTCCAGGACCATAAAACATTGTATCCCCAACAAAATTACCAGTAACAAATATCGCATTCAACTCATTATTTACCGCTGCCAATAGATGATCCCCCGGTACTAAGGTCGGATGCACCCGAAGATCAATCTTTTTACCATTAAACCGGCAGATAGCTAAGAGTTTGATCACATAACCAAATCTTTTGGCAAAATTAATATCAAGAGTTGTTAATTCTGTAATTCCTTCTACAGGAATAGCTTGAAAATCAACAAATCCTCCGGAAGCTAAGGAAGCTAAAACCGTTAATTTATGAGCAGCATCCCCTCCACCCACATCCAAAGTAGGATCTGCCTCAGCAAAACCTTTAGCTTGAGCTTCGGCTAAAGCTGCTGCAAAATCCAATCCATCCTGGTGCATCCTAGTAAGAATATAATTTGAAGTACCATTAACAATCCCATAAATACTACGAATATTATTGGCTACCAACCCTTCTTTTAAACTTTTAATAATCGGGATTCCACCACCAACACTAGCTTCAAATAGAAGATTAACCCCATACTTTTGGGCTTGTTTAAAAAGGTCTCTCCCTTTGATGGCAATTAAAGCTTTATTTGCAGTAACCACATGTTTTCTGGTAGCTAGTGCTTGCATGACAATTGAAAAAGCTGGTTCAATCCCACCAATGGTCTCAACAATTATATCAATCTCTGGATCATTGATTAACTCATTAAAATCAGTAGTTGTATTTACCCCTTCAAAATTGAGCCCCCGTTCCCTATCCCAATCAAGATCGACCGCTGTTTTTAGACAGAATTTAACCCCTGAACGCTCTGTTAAAAGATTACCTTGTTCTAGTAGAATCCGGGCCACACCTGTACCCACCACTCCCAACCCGAGAATTCCAATGTTTAGCCCCCTACCCACTTTTAACTCACCTCTACTCCAAATGTATTTATTTTTTTGAAATTAAGAATTGCATAATTGGTTGATTTTCGATTTGACCATGTTTCTGTTTCGTGGTTAAGCGATCTATACAAGGGGAAACGCTGTCGCAAACTTTTTATGTAATTTCCTTAAATAAAAAAAACCTCCAATCCCTAAAGGACGGAGGATTCCGCGGTTCCACCTTTTTTCTACCAGTAATAATCTCTACTACCGGTGCACTTGTGGGTTTTAACGGTACCACCGTGCTGCTTTAAATTCACAGCCATTCAGGGGTGGTCTTCCCCAACGGACCCTTCCAAGGCGGCTTCCAGCTAATAACCACCTGTCTCTGTTTGAAGGTATTTCCGGGGTACTCTTCCCTTCATCATTTTAAATTCCATAATTTTTAGATAGTATAACATTGGAAAACTTGAAAGTCAATGCTCTTTCTCTTCCGTATTCCTGCATAACTCACAATCACGGCAAAAAGTCACTCTTTCTTTAAAAACATTAAGTATGGTATTGACAATATTGGTACTCTTCGAATGATGAAGGATTATCCGCTGAGGTGAAAGGGTTATTAATGCACTGAGCAGTAAATCTTCATATTTTAGTCCTTCATCACGGAGATCGCCAAGAGTTTTTAGGAGATACTCTTGGTCTAATGGTTTTTCTTCCTCATCTAGGAGCCGGAAATTATCTTTCGAGTAAAAAATCACATGAACCTCGATGACTTTTGGTTCTTGGATCTCAACAAAATACTGTAACAGCTTAATAAACTCCTGATATTCTTTGTCTGCTAAAAATTCTTCGATTGCTTCTTCCAGATTTTCTTTAAGTTCAAAAAAATAGTCTTTAAGTCGAAAACGGAGGAACCCTTCTAAAAAAATAGAATTGTTTTCATCCAAAAAATTCTCTACTTCTCTATGGATTCGAAAGAATCTTTCATTTTCACCGGATTTTGTTAATGAATAAACAACTTGTTTACTAAGCGCTTCAGCCTCTTTTTTGGATAAATATGGATGATCAATCCGAATCATCCTTTGGAGCAAATTCTTAGAAACCTGATCTAATAAGAGATCAGTTACCAACAAAGTAAGCTGTTGACGGAAAACCTCTTCGTTGGGTTTTGATGCTTCTTCTTCAGTAATGGTAAAATGTAAAAAGTTATATTTTCCAAGTCTTTTTTCTTCAATGTTTAAGTCAATTCCATTCTTTTCCCAACGGGCTATCTCTTCTTCTAAGTTTGACCTTAAGTCAAAGAGGGACCCGGATCCAATCTGGATTGTAGACATGGTTTACCCCCCTCACAAGAGTATTATATGAGAAATATCAGAGGGGATATACAGCCCACTTTAAGTAAAAACTATTTTCACCCCATATTATTATGTAAACTATCGTAAGCTTAAGCACTAGCACAGTTTATTCTCCCATTTATAGATGAATCCGCTGGAAGATGGAAGTACAAATCCGGGAAATTTTCCTTTAGTCCTAATGGTAGTAGAATTATAAATGGAATTATCTCCTACTGGAGGTAGATCATTGATGGAATCAATATCTGCCAGTTTCACCCAGAAACCAGGAAGCGGGAATTCCAGATCAACAGTAACAGCATAAGGTTCAAAATTTAAAATTATCAGTATCCGCTCCCAAGAAAGATCATTTGGATTAGTAGTCCAACCAATTACCTTGTTTCCACCACCGTGGTTTTTATCCATCCATGGGCCTAAAATCCAGGCAAATTTTCCTTCCCTTATTGGATCATAACCGGAGATACGAAGGCCCGGATAGCGACGGCGTAAGGAAATTAGGCCGGAGGCCCATTTGTAATAAAGGTTTTTCTCCAGAAATTCGGGCCAATCTAAGTCTATACGATTTCGGGGACGTTCTACTCCAAATTCCTGTCCCATATAAATCATTGGTTGACCCAAAGCTACCATCGTAGCAAAAAGTCCTAAACGGGATTTGCGTTCTTTAGCTTCCTTGCCAACAAGGCCATCTCCCCTGGTAGCAACTTCATAAGGTACACTATTTTCATCATGGCTCTCACAATAATTGATTACATTATTAGTATGAGCAGCAAAAAAATCCTTACTAAAGTAAAAAATACTACCCAAATTAGTAGGAGAATTATCCGTCCAATCCCGAAAAACCCCTTCACGGAGTAAAGCCTTAATTTTATCGTGAAAAGCGTCGCACCATTGAGCATATCCATTATATCCATCTAGGTTAAGATCAGGCTCATTAGGAAGGTTCTCAGCAATTAGAATGCAATCTGACTTAAATCCCTTATCCTTAATTTCATAGGCTAATCGATGGAGAAGACTGTGATCTAGCCAAATGCTATGTGTAGCATCAAAACGGAAACCGTCCACGTGGTATTCTTTAATAAACATTTTACAGGCATCAATCAACATATTTTGAACTTCTTCCTTCTCCGTAGCTACTCGGTTACCCCAAGGGGTAGAACCAGAAAAATAAAAACCTCCGTGGGTTCCATCATCAATTAAACACCATAAAGGATTAAAATAATTGGAAGTATGATTAAAGACTTGATCCACTATTACTGCTAATCCATGAGCGTGTGCTTCATCAACCAGAGCACGGAAATCATTACAACTACCAAAATCCCGTTCAATCGTCATAAAACCACAGGGTTCATAGCCTAAACGGTTTGAACTTAAAGTACTGGGTGCCTCTGAAGTTGGCATTAGAGCTAGTGCCGTAATTCCTAGTTCATTAAAATAACCTTCCCGAATTCTTTGGATTGTCCCGCGAAAAGTTCCGGCAATCTCCTCCGGTATCCCGGAATCATGATCCGTAAACCCGTAAATATTAAGTTCATAGAGGATTAAATGGTCAATAGGAGGAGTCTTCCAGGATTGATCCCGCCATTTATAAGTTGAGGGATCAATAATTCGGCAATTATTATAATTATACTCATCCCCATACCGCCTGGCGTAAGGATCCTGGACAACTTTTATCGGTTTTTGTTTTTCATTAAAAGGCACGCCTCCAATTACTGCAAACTGGTACTTATTTTTTTCTGGATCCCCAGGATCGGGTAACTCTGTTCTTAGCAGCCAGATATTGGGTTCTTCCCGGTAGCCACGGTATAAATTCATAGAAAGGAATTTTTCTGGCTCTGGTCGTGAATGAAAAGGAGATTGCCAGTCATTGAAATTACCAATTAGATAGACCTGAGCAGCTCGCGGATGAAAAAAACCAAATAAGGTGGTTCCATCTTTTAGATAATTTGCACCTAACATCGAGATAACACCCTGGCCACTAACATCAGTATCAGGAAGATAAGAGTTCTCCCGGAGCAAATCCGCTATTTCTAAATAAAGTTCTTGTGTAGAACCAATAACCTCTACTGGTTTAACCGGATAAACCTCATTTATACCGGAAACTGTCCATACTTCTACTCCTAAATGCTGACCATAACAACGTTCAATTGGATCCCATACTCTCTCTTCTCCCCGCTTATCTCCAAATTTAAAGCAGAAATAGTTTCGTTTAAGATTCAGTGTGAAAACCGGGCCATAATCATCCCATTCGGAAGTAAAATAATCTTGAAAAGCTTCATTGTAACCTGGATACCAAAGGTGTAAAAAGGGGTTGGTAAAATTTAAACTTTTTGGAGCATGGATTTTTACTTGATACATTTATTCTTCTCCTTTAATGTTTAAGATAAAAATTATAGAAAATATGTATCTAACAGTATGCCCCAATAATTTACTACTAGTCGATCCGTACTTTATCTCGTAACACAAGAATTGAATGATGCATCAACCAATAGATAAAAAAACCCAGTAATGGAAAGAAAAAAGCAACAAATCCCCAAACCGGAGGAGGAATATTCAAGGCATTCATCCGTTGTCTCTTAGCATCAATATAAACAGCAGCTGTTAAATAAAGATTTACTGATAAGATGGAAAAAAATATAAATATAACCCAAAATTCCCAAACCATCTTCCTGCCCTCCTTATATGAGATGTTAGGAAATTATATAATCATTTTGTTGGTAAAATAAAGCCCTAGGTGATCATACAATTCCCTCAATTTATTAGTTTTAAAAATTAATACAATCTATTGATAACCTAAATTAAGTTAAATACTATATAATTCCGTAAGAAGTATGCAATTCACGCATATAGAATTTATCTGGAATTATTACCTTAAATATTTTTCTCGTTCTCTTTCTTGTTTAAAACCTTTAAACCTCTAAAAACTATGAGAAAATAGGATTAATATAGATTTGGAAATAATTAAACCTTTGTTTATCAGGGCTTTTATGTTATATTAAGAATCAGTTACAAATAATTTATTCCTAAGTAGTTATGTTTATTTACATTTAAGCAATTGCATAATTTAATTTTTACGATTAACCATCAAGGTAATTATGCAATTCCCTTTCAACCTTTTTATTTTATTTTATTATAATTAAACAGGAGGTAATAAAGATAATGAACAAGGGGAAGGATCCGGCAATTGCCTACTTTTGTATGGAATTTGGCCTTCATCAGGATTTCCCCATTTTTTCCGGAGGTTTAGGTATATTAGCCGGAGATTATTTAAAAGCTGCTAGGGAAGAAGGTTTTCCCGTGGTGGGGATTGGTATTTTATGGCGAAAAGGTTATACCTGCCAGTATATTAATGGCAATGGAATTCCCTATGATGTTTTTCCAGAATATAAATTTGACTTTTTGAAAGACACCGGCATAAAAATACAAGTCGGAATCAAAAAACAGCCGGTTACCTGCAAGGTATGGATGGTAGATAAATTTGATAATGCACCACTTTATCTTTTAGATGCTGATCTTCCAGAAAATAAAGAACCTTGGATTACTCATTCCTTATATAGTGGAACTGGCGATGATCGTATTGCCCAAGAGATTATTCTTGGAATAGGTGGAATCCGAGCTCTTCGGGCTCTTGGTCTCAATATTGACCTTTACCATTTTAATGAAGGCCACGCTGTTTTAGCCGGGGTAGAACTGATTAGGGAAAAAATTGCCACCGGACTAAGCTTTGAACAAGCTTTAAAAGCAACCAGAAAAGAGATAGTTTTTACTACGCATACACCAGTTCCTGCAGGCAATGAGTCCCATGATCATCGTGCTCTTTCCTATGTTGGTGCTTATAATGGTCTATCCTATCAGCAAATGAAGAGAATTGGTGGCGAGCCTTTTAATATGACCGTTGCCGGCCTTCGACTGGCATCAATTACCAATGCCGTAGCTAAATTACACGGGGAAACAGCTAGGATGATGTGGAAAAATGTTACTGATTCTTCGCCCATCATTTCCATTACTAATGGAGTTCACCGTAATACCTGGCAGGATTCGAAAATTAATCAAGCTGTTATCACTAATACAAGTTTACAGGAACCTCATCTGGAAAATAAAAAGCGGTTGCTTGCAGAAATCCAGTTCCAAACCGGACAGATTCTAAACCCAAATACCCTTTTAATTGGGTTTGCCCGCCGGGCAGCAACCTACAAACGAGGAGACTTAATTTTTAGAGATCGCTCTAAGTTTCTTCCTTTATTGAATAGCGGTCAGATTCAATTGGTTTTCTCTGGAAAGGCCCACCCCCAAGATGAGCATGGTAAGAATATGGTTGCCAAAATAGTCTCCCTTGCCAGAGAGTTTCCGAAGCAAGTTGTTTTTCTAGAGAATTATAATATGGTTTTAGGTAAACTGCTAACCCAAGGTTGTGATGTTTGGCTAAACAATCCTCAACGTCCTATGGAAGCTAGTGGTACTTCAGGAATGAAGGCCGGGATGAATGGAGTATTAAACTTCAGCACTCTGGATGGCTGGTGGGTTGAAGGTTGTGAAGATGGTATTAATGGTTGGCAGTTTGGGGAGGGTTACGCCGGACCCGGGCAGGATCAACACGATTTAAAGGCTTTATACCGGGTATTAACAAGTCAGATCATTCCCACTTATTATCAGAATAAACCGCAATGGGAAAAAATGATGAAAACCAGTATTGAAAGTACCAGTGAAAGCTTTTCCGCCCGCCGAATGGTTAGGGATTATTACGAACAGCTTTATCACGCGACCATAAAAAAAAATAAATCCATTGCCTAGTAAACAGCCCTCCATAACGGAGGGCTTTATTTTTACCCAATTTTATATGAAATCTTTGTCTGTAGCACCTAAAAGTAGCTAAGTCTAACACCACTAGTCCTGTGAAAACTTGGGTGGAATGCATTACCTACCTCCTGGGTAGATTATTTCTGGGAGGTGTATAGATGAAAGGTACCACCACTAGTTGGGTTGTTACTGGTCTAGGTGCGGTGGTTTCCGGGTTAGGAGCAACCATGCGCCGCAGCCGTTTAGGAGCAGGGGTTATTGGCTTTGGTCTCGCGCATGTAGTTTTAGGTTTATTAGATAGGCTCCGACCCAGCGTCAATAAGTAACATTTTCCCAAAACAAAGAGGCTTAGAAATAAGCCTCTTTGTTTATTAACCTAACTTTTTTTGTAAAAAAGGGATTAAATCTGTTATGGCAATTCTAGTCTGTTCCATACTATCCCGCTCGCGAATTGTTACTGCCTGATCCTCTAATGATTCAAAATCAACTGTCACACAATAGGGAGTCCCCACTTCATCTTGTCTTCGATAACGTCGTCCAATAGATTTAGCATCATCATAATCGGTATTCCAATGTTTTTTAAGTTCTTTGGAGATTCTTTTAGCTAAAGTAGTAAGTCCTTCTTTTCTTGACAAAGGAAGCACAGCTACTTTAATCGGAGCAAGGGCAGGATGGAATCTGAGTACCACCCTTACATCATCTTTATCCGGTTCTTCGCTATAGGCATCAACTAAAAAAGCAAGCGTGGCACGGTCTACCCCGGCTGAAGGTTCAATTACATACGGTATATAATGCTCATTAGTTTCATGATCAAAATAATCCATCTTATTCCCACTATATTCTGAATGACGTTTCAAATCAAAATCTGTACGATTCGCTACCCCCTCTAGCTCTGACCAGCCCATAGGGAAGTAGTATTCAATATCAGAACAAGCCTTTGCATAATGAGCTAATTCTTCTTGTTCATGGGGGCGTACACGTAAACGCTCCGGCGTAATTCCAAGGTTTTTATACCAATTAAACCTCTCTTCGATCCACTGGCGGTAATGCTCTTCATCAGTTCCAGGTTTAACAAAATATTCAATCTCCATCTGTTCAAATTCCCTGGTTCGGAAAGTAAAATTACCAGGAGTAATCTCATTCCTGAAAGATTTACCAATTTGTCCAATTCCAAAAGGAAGTTTCTTACGAGAAGTAGTTAAAACATTTTGGAAATTGACAAATATTCCTTGTGCAGTTTCTGGCCTTAAATAGACAACAGCAGCATTATCTTCTACCGGACCCATGAAGGTTTTGAACATTAAATTAAAATTACGGGGTTCGGTCAATTCCCCACCGCATTCTGGACAGTTTTCAGTGGTTAAATGATCTGCTCGAAATCTCTGTTTACACTCCTTACAATCAACTAAAGGATCAGTAAAACCTGCCAAATGTCCACTGGCTTCCCATACTTTTGGGTGCATCAGAATACTGGCATCCTGACCAACCATATCATTTTTTTCTTGGATCATCGCCTTCCACCAGGCACGTTTAACATTATTTTTTAGTTCAACACCTAAAGGTCCATAATCCCAACAACTATTAAGACCACCATAAATCTCACTACTAGGAAAGATAAAACCTCTTCTTTTTGCAAGAGAAACAATCTTCTCCATGGTGGTAGTTGCTTGAGGGTTCTTCATCTCTTTGTCCATTGTAATCCTCCTTTAAAGGATAAGTTTTAAAATATTTATTCTGTTAACTGAAAAATCACTCTCGATACCGATCGCTCCGTAACTGTGGGAATTGTATAATTACCCCACAATATAGAGCTGTATTTTCTTAGGTAGAAAATAAATATGGTGAAACTGAAACCTCCATAAAGGCAGCAATAAATAAAAGAGTAATGATAAATGGTAAAAAAGTAAGAGTTTCTTTAAGATTTGAAATAAACCACTTAGAATTTTTGGATTTAATTAAATTCCGCCAATTCCACGCTCCCCAAACCATTCCGACTGCTGCCGAGATTATAATTGCCGGTATTTCAAAAATCCCATGGGGAATTAAACTCAGAAAGAAATTACCTTTCGTCAAAACCTGCTTATACTCAAAAAATCCAGCCATTAAACCTATAATGAAACCATTAGGAAGGATCCCTAAAATTACTGGGAGAATAGGCAGAATCCCTCCAGCTAATATGATCAACAGCGAAACCAATAAATTATTGAAAAAAATAATTCTAAACTGTCCCAACCAATTAGTTAATCTCATTTTCTCGGCCAAATCAGAAAATTTTATTTTAATAATTTGTGTAACCGCTTGTTCCGCTAAAACAGGGCTACTTAACCAAACACTATAGCCTAAAGCTACACAAATCACTAACATACTAGTACAACAAGCAATGGTTATTCGGTATTTTTGGGAGAAAGAAGGCCAAAATCTGATTTTTAACAAATAAATCATCCTTTATGTTTGGGACTTGAGGGAATGCATATTCATCTACGGCATCCATCTAACTACAATATATATTGTAGTTAAAACATCAATTAATCAATTTGGGAATTCCTTAACTTGTGAAAAAGCTTTATTCCAAAGTATAACAAAGACCAGAGTCTTCTGTCAATTTTTTTAAAGAAAATAAAAAATTCTTAAATATTAATCCCAGGAAAGCAGTCCCTGTAAAAAGGATAATGATTTTAAAGGTTTCTCTGCTTTAAACTCAATAAAAGAAATTAAAATCCGGTCGATCTCTGTTTGTAGATGCTTATCAATGGTCCATTTACTTACTATTCTTAAATCAGCCTGGGGCAATTTGTTCAAAACCTCCAAAGCCTTACTGGAAAGTGTAAGTAATTTAAGTGGTTTCTGCTGCCAGCATTTTTGACAGACAATTCCGCCTTCATCTAAAGAAAACCCGGCAGGTAATATATTTTCATCTTCATTACAACGTACGCAACGGTCCAAAGCAGGTTCATAACCTAAATACTTTAACAGTCGTAATTCAAAAGCCCTAGATAAAATAGCTGGTTCTTCTACTTTCTCCAAAACTAATAGACCGGCAAGAGTGAAAAGAAATAGTTCTGAATTCATCTCTCCTAACGGTAAAAAAGCATCCAAGATTTCCGACCACCAAGAAGAATAAGCCATTTTTACTAGATCATCGCGGAGAGTAACAAAAGATCTGAGAATCTCCGCCTGGCTTAGCTGGTCAAGACCTTTCCCCTCAAAGACCAACATTTTAATGTAAGAAAACTGTTGCGAGGCACCAACCAGACGGTTCCGTGGACGTCTTGCTCCCCTGGCTACTGTCTCAATCTTTCCCTTTTCTTTAGTAAAAATCGTTAAAATTTTATCGGCTTCACCCAAAGTCCGGCTGCGTAGGATAATCCCCTCAGTACGATAAAGTGCCACCTAGCTACCTCCTTGAGAAAAGAGCAAAGATTAAGCCAAGAATAATACTCAAAATAATACAGGTTGCCAGAGGAAAATAAAAAGTAAAATTACCGCGGCGAATCAAAATATCCCCAGGAAGCCTACCCAACCAGCGAATCTTGCCACTCCACTTCAGAAGAATACCAATAATAATTAGTAACAAACCGGAAATAATTAAAAGACGCCCAAAAGCATTAAGCGAATTAGGCATTAGTAAAGCCCCCTGTCTTACTCTAATCTTTATTCAGTTTATTCTTATTAGGAGGTTTGTAATAACGATCACTCTCACTATAGATGCAACCACAATATCCTTGACGATACAAATTTAATTCTCGCGCTAGTTGCTGACTCTTTCTAAAACCCGGTCTTAAATCTTCGGTACAAAACGAGAGATTATACTGGCGTGCTAGCTTCTCGCCTAGCTTGCAGATGAGTTCCCGATTTTGATAGGGAGAGATTAAAAGAGTAGTTCCAAACCAATCAATTCCTAACTCCTTAGCTTTTAAAGCAGTTTTTTCCATCCGGATCTTGTAACAGAAGCCACAACGTTCTTGCTCATGAAAAACAACCTTCCGTAAAAACTCTGGCATATCATATTCTTCTTCCATAATTAATGGAAGATTCTTTAATTCAGAAAAGGTCTGCAGAGATTCTTTCCTTCGCACCCATTCTTTATAAGGATGAATATTAGGATTATAATAATACATGGTCAAATCGAAGCCCTTTTGAGATAAATATTCCGTAGAATAAGTAGCACAAGGCCCACAACAAGTATGGAGCAGTAAATCCATGAATAACACCTCTTTATTTAACAGCTATAATTCCAATTCCGCCTGATTAGTCTTTTCCACGAGCTCATGATTTAACCCTAGATGTTCCCAAGCAAGCTTGGTCGTAACTCGTCCCCGGGGAGTCCTTTGTAGAAAACCAATCTGCATAAGAAATGGTTCATAAACATCCTCAATTGTCTCTACAGCTTCTTGAGTAGCAGCAGCTAAAGTCTCCACACCAACCGGGCCCCCACCAAATTTAGTGATGATCGTCTCAAGTACTAATCGATCAACGCGATCTAACCCTTTTTTGTCCACTTCAAGAAAATTTAGAGCTTCTTCTGCTACTTCCCCAGTAATGATACCATCTGCTTTAACCTGAGCAAAATCCCGAACCCGTTTTAAAAGACGATTGGCTATTCGCGGAGTCCCCCTCGACCGATGGGCTAACTCCTCCGCTCCACCGGTTTCTATACCAATATTTAGAATCTGAGCAGTCCTAGTAATAATCTTCTCTAAATCTTCGTTACTATAAAACTCTAACCGATTAATGATTCCAAAACGATCACGTAAAGGTGCGGATAGCGATCCGGCCCGCGTAGTTGCACCCACTAAAGTAAAGGGTGGTAAATCTATCCGCACCGAACGAGCGCTCGGCCCTTTGCCGATTATTATATCTAGAGCAAAATCCTCCATCGCTGGGTAAAGTACTTCTTCTACTGCTCTGTTAAGCCGATGAACCTCATCTATAAAAAGAACATCATGGCTTTCCAAATTAGTAAGAATTGCCGCTAAATCACCAGGCCGTTCAATTGCTGGGCCGGAGGTAATCCGGATCTGAACTCCAAGTTCCACCGCAATGATATGAGCCAAGGTAGTTTTCCCTAAACCCGGAGGACCATATAATAATACATGATCCAAAGGTTCCCGTCTTTCCCGGGCAGCTTGAATAAAAATCTCCAGGTTCTCCTTAACCCGCGATTGGCCTATATATTCTTCCATTTTTCTTGGCCTCAGGGAGAGATCAAGCCCTGAATCCTCCTCCCGAAAACTGGGAGATACTAAACGGGTATCATCATCCATAAAAAAACCCCTTTTCTAATCCGATAAATTCTTCCCCGACTACTTAGAAAATACATCTCGATACTCGTTGCTCGTTAGTCTCACATTTCGCCTTTCATCTATACCAAGAAAACATTACCACAGGCTTTCATGATTTTTCTTGGGGTTTTAGGTAGGCGAAAAATGAGATTACTCGTCGCTCGGTTGAATGACCGCCTTTGTAAGCTTTAGGTGAAAGTTATATTTTCATCCTTTCGCTTGCCCCAGCTTGCTGGGGTGGGTGACTACCTAGAAAATACTCTTAAATTATCTCTTATTATTCTTTGCCCTGCCAGGTCAGAATGTTGTTTCGCAAGTGATATTGGATTTCGTCATTAGCATTCTTGGTGAAGCGGAGGCTGAAATTGGGTCGAGCGACAGGAGGTCGCGAGCCGCTTTTGGTCCAGGATGGACTATAAAGCGGACTTCATTGCTTGTTGATTCACCTGGCTACCTGGCTTTATTCAGTTCACTTCGTGATGTCTGTAGGTAGCCAGCGTGAACAACTACCTCATTAATAGTTTTAAAGCTTCCCGGATTAACTCTTGTAATTCAAGTCCCGGTTTAGTAGAATCTACTTTATTAACGGCCTGAATTGCTTCATTCTGCTGATAGCCAAGGGCAACCAGAGCATCGATCGCATCCTCTATCAACCGATTTGATGTTCGGGTGATCTTCTGCTGAAAAGAACTTTCCTGAACTTCTTTTTTGATTTTAGATTTTAATTCTAGGATTAATCTTTGAGCAGTTTTTAAGCCAATTCCAGGAACAGTAGATATGGTCTTGGTATCCTCTTCTATTATAGCTTGGCAAAACTGTTCCGTAGTAAGGACAGATAATACGGATAGTGCAGTCTTAGGACCAATGCCAGAAACAGTAATCAGTTTTGTAAATAAAGATTTTTCCTCCCGACTTAAAAACCCGTAAAGAAGCATCGCATCTTCCCGATGGGAAAGATGGGTATAAATAAGTAAATCCTTTTCCAGTCCAATTTGATCTAAATTAGATAATGGCATTAAGATCTGAAATCCTATACCATTTACTTCTAAAACAATTGCATCATCTGTAGTATCAACTACTTTCCCCCGCAAAAAAGCGATCACAGCTAAACCCCCTTTATCTGACTTGAACAACGCCAGGAATGAGCATGACAAATCGCAATGGCTAGAGCATCAGCAGCATCATCAGGCTTGGGTATTGCGTTTAGTCCTAATAAAACCCTCACCATCTCCTGAACCTGTCTTTTTTCCGCCCGTCCATATCCGACTACCGCCATTTTAACTTGTAAAGGAGTATATTCGGCAAACTTAATTCTTTGTTCTGCTGCCACTAACATTATCACACCTCTAGCTTGTCCAACAGTCAAAGCAGTCCTAGTGTTCTTATTGAAAAATAGTTCCTCTACAACCATTACTTCTGGTTTATACTCCTTAACTAGATCAGTAATCTTCTGATGTATAGTCATCAATCTCTCCTCTGCCATTAGGTCGGAAGATGTTCTTATTACTCCATATTTCAAAGGTTTTATACGATTACCATTCTGTTCAAGTAAACCATACCCAGTGATAGCAATACCAGGGTCTACACCTAAAATTAACATAAATTCACTCCTGTTATTTTAGCATTCAAATTATTACTTCTTCTGCAATCACCATCTTAATCCTTCATTCTTCCGCTCTCAATTATTAATTTTCAATAAAGAAATAGTATACCGGATTGGCGTAAAAATGTATTATCAAGTATAATAGATCTATACAAAAAGAAAAGCAGGTGGTTTCGATATGTCCCAAGCTTATCAACACGTGAAATATTTGGCGGAAGAAATAGGCCCCAGGGGTTCTTGTACGGCACAAGAAAGAAAAGCCGCAGAATATATCAAGGCTCAACTGGTGAAGATGGGATTTGAACCAAAATGGGAACAGTTCAAGGCCGTAACTTCTTTTTCCTGGGCTTTTGGTTTGATCTACCTCTTTTTTGTTATTGCTGCATTCATTTATCCTTCCTCTCCTTATTTGGGTTTTATCATTACCTTCTTAGCCTTTTTAGGATTTTACTTTGAAACAAATACTTTTCCTTTATTTTCTAAGCTTATACCCAAAAAAAGTAGTCAAAACATAATAGCTGAGGTTCCAGCCCGGAGTAAAGCCATAAGAAACGTAATCATAATGGCTCATTATGACAGTTCCCGTTCAGCCTTGAGTTTCTCTCCAAAGATGGTAAAAAACTTCCGTACTACTTACCTACTGATGGTGGTAGCAATGGGGCTCCAGGTTTTCTTTTATGCCTTAGGTGTATTCTCGTCTCTTCCCCAGCAGCTGTTATGGATCTTTTCTTTACCTTCAGCTATTTACTTAGCCTTTACTTTATTTCTTCTTATCCATAGAGAACTATTTGGCGAATATACTCCCGGAGCTAATGATAATGCTTCCGGCGTTGCTGTGTTATTAGAGGTTGCAAAAGTACTTGCTCGTTTCCCCTTACTTACTACTACGGTTACACTAGTCGCTACCGGTGCCGAGGAATCAGGGACCAATGGGGCACTAGACTTTCTCCGTCGTCACCAGCCTTCAAAAGAAACATTTATTATTAATCTTGATAATTTAGGTAGCGGAAATTTAACTGCTATCACTCATGAAGGAATTCTAGGTACTAAACCTTCATCCCCAGAACTTCTTTCCCTAGCTGAACATACAGTCGAAGAGAAAAATTTAAAACTTAAGTTCCTACCCTATAACCTTTTAACTACTGATGGTACTGTCTTTATAAAGCGTAAATACCCTGTAATGACAGTAATGGCTTTTGATCAAGAGGGCCTCTTACCAAACTGGCACTGGCCTACCGACCGGGCAGAATTTGTAAAACCGGAAAACTTAGAAGATGCCAAAGAATTGGTGCTGGGAATCATCAGAAAACTATAAAATTATGGCCGCCCGTTTTACGAGCGGCCATCGCCCTATAAGGGACTGGTTAACTACTACTTAGAAAATAGCTCTAGTTGATTCACCCGACCTTGATTAAAACACTGGCGTGTACAGCAGAAGTCGGCGTGAACAACCAATTTAAGCACCTCCGATGCCTGTCGACCCACCTGACTTTGATTTTCATCATTTCATGTGCGCGGGCGGTAGCCAGCGTGGGCGACTACCTAGAAAATACTCTTAAATTATCTCTTATTATTCTTTGCCCAGCCTGGCCAGAATGTTGTTTCGCATATACAATTCCTTAAAAGAGGGTTTTTTGCCCTCTATTCACTATTCAATTTCTCTATTACCTTCTCATCCAAACCTTCTTCCTGGACTTGCTCCCCCTCTACTGGCGATACTATTCCCCGGGGTTCATCAGAATACATCTCCTCAAATTCAACATTCCCTCCTAAATCCTGTGGAGACTCGGATGTACCATACCGGGCTACAGCCTGCCAAGCATCTTCCCCATCAAATGCTACCTTATCTTCATCATCGGTAAAAGTACGGGCAAAGGGATTAGCAAGAACCTCTTCTTCTATCGGACGTTTCCCGATTTTATCCCCTTCTGCCTCCACATGCTGCTGGCACTCGATACAAGTTAAAGTTTGAGGAAGCGCTTCCAGTCGCTTAAGATTAATGGGACGTCCACAAACTAAACAGATACCATATTTACCCTCTTCAAGACGTTCCAAAGCCTCATTAATTGCTAAATATTTAACTTTCTTGGCATTTTGAATTCCTAAATCCTTCTCACGTTCAAAAGTTTCTGAACCTAGATCTGCCGGATGATTATCATAAGCAGACAATTCACTTATAGAATTAGTGAGACTTTCCTCACCTACAACCTCCTGAGCTCCATTTAACTCCTGACTAAGTTCCATTTGTTCCTGTTGTAGTCTTTTTTTCAACCGTCGTATAGTTTTTTTATCTAGCATTTAAGTACCATCCTTTTTGTTATTAACGAGGGAGTGTCGATAGCTCCTCTTCTACAAGTCGGACAATTCTCGCAATAAAGTTACTAATCACTGGTAGATTTAAATTGGCGATCTTTGTCAATAGAGATATAAAAATCGCCGTAATTAAAGTAAGACCAATTGCAATACCAAAACCTCTAGCCAAACCTGCCATAAAATTTAAATATACTAGCCGAAATGGTTTAGCAAGAATATCCACCATCCCCTCAATATTGTATTTCATTAATATTTTGTTTAAAATTAATAACTGATCAATTAATTTATTTTGCACATTCCCCCGTCTAACTTTCTTCCGGCGCTGCAATCTATCACCCCAAGTTAATTTTGCCCTTCTTTGCTTGAACTTTAAAAGCGGAAAAGGATGGTTTTATTTTATACTTAATTTTTGTGGGTAAATCTTAATCAATCAATTATACAAATCCTTAATTAGGATAAAAGATCCTTATAGGCCTGATAGGTATGTTTCGCTACTTGATCCCAGGTATAGTTAACCAGGATATGTTCTCTGAGCCCGTAAGGCGGAGCTGAAAATAAAGCCTTTTTTAATGCCTCTTTAATGGATCTTGTTGAATCTGGCGAACAGTACCAGGCCATCCCCTCCAAGTATTCCCTAGTTGTTCCCCGGTCAGTGGTCACTAGTTTACAACCAGCCAAGCCGGCTTCCAGGTTTACCAAACCAGGAGTCTCATACCAACTTGCTAAGGCGTGCACTCCACAAGCTGCATAAGCTGAGGAAATCCAGGTCGGAGTAAGAGGACCTAAAAACCTCACATTTCCTTCTCCTTCTTGCCGACATTCCTGATAGTATTGGTAATCATTAATCGGACCAATTAATACCACTTTTTGATTTATTTCTCGGGCAGCTTTTATTAATGTTTTTTGATTTTTTCGCCGGCAGATCCGACCTACACAGAGAATAAAGTCCTTAGTTTCATATTTTTTTATAAATTTTTCCGGTTTGGCATAATAAAAGATTGGATCCACACCATTAGGAATTATCCGATATGGGGTTACAAGATTATATTGCTCTGCTAATAATTGATGTTCCATCTCCCCATTTGGCAAGATGATATCTACCCCATCAAGCACCGCTTGTCGAAAATTGTTGGTCTTTGCCCACCAGGAAAGAAAATGCTCTTTTCTTTCTGAATCTATATTGATTAAAAATTCTCTTGGATCCCAATAAACTGGAGAGAGTACAATTGGTATCCCATATTTTTTGGCCCGAAGATAATACTGATAGGTCTCTTCAATCGGGATAATATTAAACAGATGGACCAGATCATAACCAGAAAAATCCGAGACTTGCTGGATCTTTACATCCACTTCTAAACCCAATTGTACTAAGGCTTCCTTGGTTTTATTCATCTGAACACTATCCCCTGCTAACATCTTTAGGGTAGAAGATCGGTTTTGCATTAGCACCCTCATTTAATTCACCTCCTTAAAATCGGTTTCTATTGAAAAGGATTGCAAATCTACGGTTGTCTCACACCAAACTCCTCCTTCTTCCCAATTCCAGTTCGTAAGCAAACTACAACTTCCATCGGTTAGTACCGGAATAATAATCTTGTTTTTTTGCTCGTCTCCTGGCAAATTAACCCAGAAGTCTTTTTTGATCCTGTGATAATAAAGACGGCCATCAAGGCCAGAATAAAAAAGATCACCTAAAACCCAACCTTCTAGCAGAAAATAATTTTCCATTTTAACCTTACGAAAATCTGCTAAAAAATAATTAACCTGTAATACTTCTCCTGGAGAAGTTGGAAGTTTTTCTTCCCATTTCACGATAAAGCTTTTTGCTTCGGGAATAACCTCCTTTGGAAAAGCAGTTGTTTTAGCCAATTCCACTTCTCGTGCAACTTGCTGAAATATGATTAAATTACCACTCACTAGAAGTTGCAAAAAAAGTTCCCCTTGCCTATTTTCCTTTAATTCCATCTGTTTACATTTAATTTGTACCAATCCTGAATACTCTCGTTGCGAAAACGGAGAATTCTGAAACCAGCGGAGCAAAGGATTAATTTCTACTGCTTTAACCTTTTTCTCTTTATTCTTATACTCCCACATAATAATGGGCTCCGCTTTAATCAAGATTACACCTTTCTCCGGATCACCTTCCGCTTTCCCATCCACCCAAAACAAGCCGATACTTTCCCCGAAATCTCCAGGCTTATTAATAGGGATCTCTACATAATACTCAACCGGTTCTTGAGTAATGATTTTTTCTAATAAAATTGTTTTAATTAATCCAGTAGTAGTCGGTGGCGGAAAAGTAACTTCCTTACGCCTTAGTGTTGTTAATATATAATCTATCTCTAAAAATAACCTGAGTTCTTGATCAATAGCTTTTATAGTTTTTACCCGTATAGCATCAACTGTCACTTTAAACTCGTTTTCTTGAGGTATTGGTTCTTCTAACCACTTTCCAATTGAAATTTTCTGTTGATACCATTTTTCTTTATTCTCCCGGTCAATATAGAAAATCTCTAATTCGAGGCAACCTGAGAGTAATAGCCCTTTTCTTTTAGGGATTGCAGTAATTTGAAGATCATGTGGAATGATTTCTTCAATAACTTTTGCTTCTTCTTCCAATTTTAACTGTATTTCTTCCGAGAGCAGTCTTTTTTTTCGGTTGAGCAGTTCCCGTAAAAAAAACGTCTCTTTTCCCAAAGATGGAGATACCATTACCTGTAGAGGCTTTTCTTCTATTAAACACCATTCAATCTCTATTAAAACCAAAACTCTTCTTCCCTCCAAAAGAGTTACCCGATTAATCAAAGCCTTCCCTTCGATCCGGGTTTTAGGAAGAGTTTTTTCTGGTATTAGTAGTGAAAGAGCATAAGTTTGACTTTTTTTCTCCCCATAGATAAATAAGAGCTCTCCACGAAAATTAATACCCTGAGGGATTATACGTAATTCCTGTTTAGAAAGGAAAGCTTCTAATTCTTTTTCTGCATTAACCTCAAGATCCGATAAAAAGAAATATCGCGTTTCCAAATGCTTTCCCTTATGATATGGACAATGTCCAAAAATTTCTAAAGATGTACCCGGTAAAAACTCTTGATTAATGATTACTTTTTTCCTTTGCCAGGCCGATACCAAAAGTGAAATACCTTGTTCTAAATAAGATTCCAGCCCAACGTTTCCAATTACTATATGATTGGAATATGGTCTGATAAAAAGTGGTTGGAAGCGGATTACCTCTGGATTCAGTGGAACGCTTTCCTGGTACTGAAAACTATCTTTTCTTACGATTACTTCTCCTTCCAAAGTAATGCAGAGTATACTTCTTTCAATTTCTACCCTTAATTGAAAGCGATCTTCTTCCCAGATAATAGAGAGATCTTTAATAGCCAGGTCAATCCGGTTAACCCTTTCGCCAGATCGCCAGGGGACTCTAATCTGAAATTTGCAGTATCTTTCCCACCGTTCGACCATTTAAGCCTGTCCCTCCCGATAAAGCTTCCCACTTTTTAATGTATATGTTAAACCACCACAAAAAAAATACAGGCCGTTTAAAAAACAAGGCCTGTATTCCGGGGGAGAGTTCTCTAGAAGTAGTATGGTCCATACGGAGCAGCTATTTGAACCTGTAATTGTTGAGACTCTGTAACTTTGATAAAAAGCTCCACTATCACTTTTTGCCTGAGAGTTACTGGATCTAGCAACTCAAAGAGAACTGTTTCAATAATCGGCTTAATCCGAACATCCATTCCCTGAACCGCTCCGGGAATATCCACAAACGTGCTGAAAGGAACATCCTCACTCTGATGAATTTCCAAATTGTTTTCATTAATAAAGAAGATCTGTTTGTGGACGATACCCTGGATAATTACTTTATCTTCGATTACTTCTGCCATTAGCCTTTCTACTTTAGCAATAATCTCCCGGATTTTAACTGCCGGCTGAGAAAGAATCACAGTATTCTCTACCAGCAATTGTTTAGTATCTTCGCCAACTACAGTATCAAGTTTTAATAGAGCACCAGGCCCCAAAACTACATTTATTTGTACACTTTCTGTAACTTTTACAAAAAACTCAATAACTACTTTCTGCAATAAGGTATCTTGATCAAGAAGTTCAAAGTGAATAAATTCAATTATTGGTTCAACTACAACATCCATTCCAGGACTGGCTCCGGGTACATCAAGGAATGTACTGAATTCAACATCCTCTGCCTGATGATATTCGATATTATCCAATCCGATAAAGAAGATTTGTTTATGCAAAATCCCTTGGATTATAACTTTGTCTTCGATCACTTCAATCGTTAAATCCCGAATTTCCGCAGTAATATCATCAATTTTAATCGCCGAAATATCAAGAGCAACTGTACTTTCGATTAATTCTTGTTTGGTATCTTCTCCAATTACTTGATCCAAGCGAACGAGTGGGCCTGGACCTTCTACCACATTAAGCTGGTTGGATTCAGTGATTTTAACAAAAAATTCAATAACAACCTTTTGATGAAGTAATGTAGGTGTAATTAAAGTAAAGAGAATGGTTTCGATTATTGGATGTACCTGAACATTCATTCCTGGTTCTGCTCCAAAGATATCGATGAAAGTACTAAAGGGTACATTTTCGGCTTGATGATGAACAACATTATCTTCACCGACAAAAAAGATCTGTTTGTGGAGCACGCCTTGGATAATAATCTTATCTTGGATCAGTTCGGTAGTTAAATTCCGGATTTCAGCCGTTATATTTCTAATCTTAATTGCTGGCCTAGTCAGTGTCAGGTTTGTCTCCACCAGTAACTGCTTGGTTCCTTCACCTATTACCACTTCTGCCCGCACCAATGGATCCATTAAAATATCTCCTCCTTCCAAAAATCTTACAGGAGCTACTTCCACAGGACGGGGTTCCCTATGGGAAGCCGCTGATTCACTCTCCGAGAGCAAGAATATTTTTTTTTTACTACCGGCTGGAACTATTATAGGATCTTCTACATCGATAATAGTTTCCTCCGGACCTTCCACCACCTCACTTTTAACTGAGTTTATTTTATTTTCTTCCGCTCTCGGTCCACCTTCATCCGGTTTTTTTTTCTGATAAAAGTTTTCCCGCACTACTTCAGTACAGTTTTCTTCTTCATTTTCCAACGGCTCTTGATAATTTAATGATCCGATAGTAAAAACAAGCTTTCTCCCCCAGTTATCCTCGGATTTTAAAGATTCTATCAATTTCAAAGGTTCCATTGGATCGGGTTTTTCGTTGTTTTCTAGTTTTTTAGCTGTTTCAGCTGTTTCATCCTCTATAATTGTAAAATACCGTTGATGAAGACGGAAAAACCAGATGGTGCAGAGGACGATTAGGACAATGGCAGTTAGAAAAGCAACTAACTGAACCAGCCCCATGATACCGCCTCCTTCCCCAGATTACCTGCCCCCTGCTCCGTTGCTAATATAATATATGAATTCCGCCTTAATTGTGCTCATTTCTGATAATGAAAATGGGCCAAAACGGCCCATTTTTTTTGTTTATTTTTATATAGGAGAAACCGTAAAAATCACATCCGTAACCACTTCAATGGGAACCGGATTAGGATTACCATCATCAACTACATCCAATAGAACTACAGCTTTTTCTACCCTTTCAATACCAGGGCCGGATACATCTGTTACCACAAAAAACTCTCTAACTTCCACTCCGGTTTCGGTTTGAATTGGAGCTCTGACCAAAACCTTCTGCGTCGTAATTCCTGGTCCGGTAACATCTGTTACGACCTGAAAAGGTTCAGGTGCAATACCTTCCCCTGTAACCTCCGCATTAATCACAATAATTTGTCTGAGGAAACGCCCATCCGGAGAGAGGGCAAAGGAAATGTTCTCAATCTCAACCGCAACAGTAAACGGAGTATCAGGAGTAAGACCCGGAACATTAACTAGAATAGAGAAGGGAACCCTTTCTTCTACAGAGCGAACTATATCATCTATTCCTACAAAAAATACCTGTTTATTAACAAACCCATCAATTAATACTGCATTATCAAATAGCACCCGTGCCCGGAGATCGGTGATTACTCCTTGGACTTCTTTAATTTTAATTGCTTGTTGGGGAAGTTCCACCACATTTTCTACAATTATTTGTTGCCTTCCACTAATAACAGCAGCCGGTGGGATTACAACCTCGACAACAACATTACGTACCACTGGTATTACCGGAATTACCTCTCGGCGTTCCACCAGAATCTGCCGGAATCCTTCACCAATTACTGTTTCCAATTTAAATAATGCAAACTCTCCTAGTACCAGTGGCAATTGAACAGTCTCAGTTACTACTGCATTAATCAGAAGAATAACCTTTTGCCGGAGAGTGGTTTCATCTTCTAAATTGAATAAGATGGTTTCAATAACTGGTTTTATTTTTACATTTAACCCGGGAGCTGCGCCAGGTATATCTAAGAATAGGCTGAAATGTACATCTTCGGCCTGGTGAAATTCAATATTTTCAGTACTAATGTAAAATATTTGTTTATGAATAACCCCTTGAACAATTACTTTATCCGGTATTACATGGGCAGTAATATTTTGAATTTGACCGATAATCTCACGGATCTTAAGAGCTGGACGTTCCAGAGTAAGTACTGATTCTTTTAGTACCTGCTGTTGACCCTCACCAATTATCTGTTGAACTTTAAAGAGCTGACCTTGACCAACAGCCACGCGTTCTTGAATATCCTCTGTTGCTTTTACAAAGACTTCAATAACTACTTTTTGTCTTAATTCCGTTGGAGATAACAATTCAAAGAATATTCCCTCAATAAGAGGATGGACCTGTAAATCAACACCTGGAACTACTCCGGGAATATCAATAAAGAGACTAAAAGGAACATCTTCTGCTTGATGCCGGGCTAAATTTTCAAGATCGACAAAAAAGATCTGTTTATGGATAATACCTTGGATAATCACCTTATCAGGAATAACTTCTGCTTCAATATCCCGTAATTCTCCTCTAATCTCTTCAACTTTCAAAGCGGGTACATTCAGAGTTTCTATAGTCTCTACCAGTTCCTGTTTAGTACCTTCCCCAACAACCCTAGGCAAAAGAAGTAACGGACCGGTTCCGAATTCCAGACCTACCTGCACAAACTGGGTTACTTTTACAAAAATCTCGAGGATAATTTTTTGAATCACAGATAAGCCATCTGTTGACAGACGAAATAGAATTTTTTCAATAATCGGTTGGACCTGAACATTCATTCCTGGTTCTGCTCCAGGAATATCGATAAAAGTACTAAACGGTAGATCCTCGAAAAAATGCCTGACTACCCCATCTGCTCCGACAAAAAAGACTTGTTTATGAATAATTCCCTGAATTATTACCTTGTCCCTGATCACTTCAGCAGTAACATTTCTAATCTCGCCAACTATATTTCTGATTTTAATCGCTGGTACTGGAAGCTGATTAACTCTTACTACAGGATTTACCTGTGTTCTAGCTTCACCTACTGTTACTTCGGCGCCTTGAAGGTTCTTTACAACCCCTTGTCCTTGATCCGTGAGAAGCTCCCCACTCATTGGAGTATTTACTCTAATCTTTGTTACCTTAGGATTAAAATCAACATCTTTAGCTAAAACTACATCATTTTCAATTACTCTGACCTGAACCCGATCAGGCATTACCAGATTATTGGGCTCATGAGGCTTAATAACCGAACTTTCCTTTGGTATTGTTACCTTCTTTTCAAGCTCTTTTTGATCTTTTATCGTTGCTTCTACTATTACTTCCTCTTCTTGAGTGACTATATCTACTTTTTCATTATTTTCCTTAATATCCTTAATAACCTGTTTTTTCTCTTCCAGGTTTACATCATGATCCATCAATTTATTGCCTCCTTTCTCCGACCTAATCCCTACCTTAAGCTGGAAACAACCGCACCGTCCTGGATGGACATCCAGGACTAGTACAGTATATGCTGGTCCCCTTGCAGGTGCTTATGGTCTTTAGGAAAAAGAAAACAAGCTTGACAAAAAAACACCGCCTAACTTATAAAGCGGTGTCAGTAATGATTATATTTTTATAATCTGCTCTTAAATTAACTGATATTCGCAACCAAAAGCGGAATCATCAGCTATATCCTTAGATTTTACTTTATTCTCCCTCATTCTTTTCAATTCTTCGGGAGAGATGCCGATAATTTGGAAAAACAGTTCAATAGCCTGTTTTAAGCCTTGCTGTTCTCCTGTTTCTTTAGTCTCTTGAAGACCTTCATAGGTATCAAAAGCACAAACGCACGCTTTCTCCGAGCCGGAACTCTCAATCAGATTAATTAATCTGTTATAGACAGTTCGACGTGCTTCTGCGTGCGTTTTCCAGTAGACTGGGTCTGGCGTTAATTCACTTGCTAAAAGATCCTGTTTAGCCAAGCTTTTAAACCGCTTTAAAGCTCGTAAGAGATCTTCACCATCAACCTGAACCATGGCACATTCCCCCTTTGTTTTTATTAAACCTTAATATTCTTTTCCTCCTTTCCCTTTCCTTCTTTTTTTATCTGTATTATTTATGCTTACTTCCTGTAGTTGCGCAAGTAATTAAAATCAAAATCGATGAATCGGCAAGTTATTCATACTAGCATAATATATAGTGTTAAACTTCAATTCGAGGGAATTGTCAACTTACAAAGACAGTCTTCAATCAAAATATATTGTTAGAATTCTTAAACCAAGAAACAACTTCCGACCTGGCGGAGATTATAGAATGTAATTTCCTCAAGTTGTTAGATCAAAGACATAATATGTTTGATTATCAAATTCCATTCGATAACAGGAACACGGAAAACCACTTTGGTCAAAAACCCCAACTAATTCGGCTTCCCCTGCTAGAATTTTTTCTCTAATAATTATATCGGTTAGTTCTTGGGGTTCCTCCACAGAAACTTTTCTTTTTTTTATGGGAAAAGGTATAATCTTTCCCATTCTTATTTTCTCCCTTCTATTTTAGTATATTATTTGCAAGGGTTAATTGCTAAACTAATTCCATTTTACACTAAAAATGTCAGGCATTGCACTAATTTCTTCAATAACCTTTGCTTTATTTATATTATACCCTTTAACCTGAAAGGAAATGAGGGCCTTTTTATTTTCTTCATCAATTTCTAAATTAATATTTTTTATACTTATTCCATTATTAGCGAGGATTTGACAGAACATTGCTAAAATTCCCGGTCGATCTTTTATCACCGCCTGGATTACCTCTGTTTTTGAAATATTTAACCTCTTTTCTAGATTATCTAAATAAACTAATACTAATACTGAAAAAAAAGTAGTTACAATCCCACCAAGATAAAAACCGCTTCCAATTGCAAGTCCAATTCCTGCTACCACCCAAAGACTAGCTGCCGTAGTTAAACCCCGGATACTAGTACCTTCTCTTAGAATAGTCCCTGCACCTAAAAAGCCAATACCACTAACTACTTGTGCAGCAAGCCTAGCCGGATCACGATTGGTAACTTCCGGGAAACCATAAACTGAAATCAACATAATTAAACAAGAACCTAAGGAAACAAGAGCGTGAGTACGTAGTCCGGCCGGGCGACCATGTTTTTCCCTTTCTAGACCAATAAATGCTCCCATTAAAGTAGCGATCATTAATCTACCAATAATTTCGAATATAATTTTGACCCCTCCCTAACAAGAACTTTTCTTCTTTCTAATGCATTCTTAGAGTTATTATCCCTTTTCCCTTCTTTTATACAATTCACACCTTATCATAATTAAATGCTAGCAATATAGTCTACAGCCCCCAAATCAAATTCTCACCATAAGCTTGCATCCAATTACATGCATCTTTAAAAACAGCCACCTTGTATGGTGGCTGTTAATTTACAGTTTACAGAATTGCATCAGAATAATCTATTGATTGCCCATTTAATTACACGCTTGATTGCGAATAAATAAACCTTAAGGCAATTTGGCAATTCCCCTATATAATTAATGTAAAAAATCTATAATTAAAACTTAGTGAGATTCATAGAACCACAATGTGGGCAACGCTCATCATCCCAATTCACCGTATCATGACAGCGGAGGCATTCTTTTTTAACAGATTTCCGGCAAAATGGACAAAAAGCTAAAATATTATGGATCTTTTTACCGCAATGAGGGCATTTAAGAAGATCACCTTTTGGTCTTGATAGTAAGTAAATTACTAAGATCATTATAATCATAAATATAGCTGTACCAATATTGGGAGAAAAAATCGAAACAACTGGAAGGAAAGCCCACATAAACCAAGAATAATCTCTTGCCCTCGCATCTTTGTATAGAAAAAAAACAAGCCCAGCCGTAAGCAAAACCTTTATAATAATCGAAACCACCGTTGGATTCACACTAATCAACTCCAATCTAAAAGCCGTAGATGATATTCTTATATTCACGATTATTCTCCATTTTCCTGCTTTTATAACTCATTTTTTAACTGTTCTAAAATGTAAAGTAGTCCTAGTTTTGCATGGAGATAAGAGAGACACCCTTGAACATAGAGACAATATGGTGGTTTGAAAGGAGCATCAGCAGTCAATTCGCTGGTAGAACCTGTGATAAAGGTTCCTGCTGCCATTATTACTTTTTCCTTATAACCAGGCATCTCTGCTGGCTCTGGATGTAAGTAACTCTCTACCGGCGAAATTTGCTGTAAACTTTGGCAGACAGCCATCAATCTTTCGGGAGTACCTAAGTCAATCCTTTGGATAATATCGGTTCTTGATGCTTTTGAATCAGGTTCAATAGAAAAACCGAGTTTAGCAAAGGCATTACCAAATAAAGATGCGGATTTTAACATCTCAAAGACCCGGTGCGGAGCATCAAAAAATCCTTGAAAAAACAGGCGTAAGTTGATTAAAGATGGTCCAACCTCACCACCAAGTCCGGGAGCATATAATCTGGAAACAATCTGTTCAATTAGATCTGCTTTTCCGGCAATGTAACCTCCAGAAGGAACCCAACCAGCGCCCGGATTCTTAATTAAGGACCCGGCAATTAAATCTGCTCCTGCTTCTAATGGCTCTTGGCGTTCCACAAACTCTCCATAACAATTATCCACAAAAATAACTGGCTTTTTTCTTAGCTTAGATAAAGAAGAAAAAACCTTAGAAAGTTCCCCAATACTAAAGGATGGTCGAGCCTCATAACCACAAGAACGTTGAAAGGCAACCATTTTTGTTTTTGGTGAAACTTCCTGCAAAAGAAGTTCAATATTTATACCCCCATCCGCCTGTAAAGGAATAATTTTTACAGTAACCCCATATTCCTGAAGATGTCCGGGAGCTTCTCCGGTTATCCCTAAAGCGGTCCGAAGAGTATCATATGGTAAACCAGTGGCAAAAATTAGTTCATCACCTGGCCGCAAAACACCCGATAGGCATAGATTAATAGCATGAGTCCCGGAAACAATTTGCTGCCTAACAAGAGCAGCTTCAGCTACAAATGCCCGGGCATAAACCCGTTCTAATGTTTCACGGCCCAGATCCCCATAACCATATCCAGTCGAAGTGTTAAAATGATGAGTACCAACTCTCTCTTCTTTAAAAGCATTTAAGACCTTAGCCTGGTTAAAAAGAGCTGTTTCTTCAAATTTAGCAAAAATCTCTTCTAATTCCTTTTCAGCATCATTTACTAAATTTAATACTTTGGGATCAATACTCTTCAACTATAAGTTCCTCCTTTTCTCTCCACGAGCTATTATGTGCATATAACACTACTTTGCACGTAATAATGAAAAAAGGGCAGGCTTATGCCACCCTTTTATTGCAGTTATTAATAAACCCTTTTTATTCTTTAATCTAATTCTACCTTCCCAGGTTCTCCACTAAATTCACGTAAAGGACGAGAAGGTATAATCGTTGAGATCGCATGTTTATAGACTAGTTCAGGCTTCCCCTCACTATCCAAAATCACAGTAAAGTTATCAAAACCTTTTACCAAACCTCTAAGCTGAAATCCATTAATCAGATATACTGTTACTGGAACACTCTCTTTCCTTACTTGGTTTAAAAAACCATCCTGCAAATTAATGACGGGCCTACTCAAAACATTCCACCTCCAAAAAATACCAATATCTCTATATTTATCTTTAAGATATACTATTCGACACTTGCCTTATTCTACCTTCCAGATATAATAAGATATTTTTGTAACAATCTTCTTCCTTTTCTTCAGTCAACACAAACCATTTCTCTACCGGTTCCCTACGAAACCATGTTCCTTGACGTTTAGCATAATTCCTTGTTCTTTTCTTTATTAACTCAATAGCTTCATCCAATGTTGACTGGCCTTTTATTACAGAGACTAGCTCCTTGTATCCTAAACCCTGCATTGACTGGAGTTCAAGCCCGTAGCCATGACGAACCAGAGAGGAAACCTCATCAAGAAGTCCATTTTGAATCATCTTTTCGACGCGTTGATCAATTCTATCGTAAAGCTCTTTTCTATCCCTGGTCAATCCGGCATAAATAATATTGGAGGGCAAAACTTTTCTCCTTGCTTTTTGCAGCTGAGAAAAAGGTTTACCTGTAGAAAGAGTAACCTCCAAAGCCCGGAGGATCCTCTTTATATCATTGGGGTGAATTTTTTTAGCACTTGCTGGATCTACCTCCAACAAACGCTGGTACACAGCCCCATTTCCACTATTTTCCGCCTCCCGGCGCAAACTAGCTCTTAATTCTGGATCCGGTGGCGGATCTGGAAAGATAAATCCTTGGGTTACAGCCCTGATGTATAAACCAGTTCCCCCGGTAAGAACCGGGAGTATCTCTTCCTCATCCAGTCTGCTTTTAACTTTATTATAATTCTCTTGATAATCTACTACAGTAAAAGGCTGGTCAGGCTCAACTATATCTATTAAATAATGGGGAATTCCTTTTCGCTCTTCTAATGTTGGTTTAGCAGTTCCAATATCCATTCCCCGATAAATTTGCATAGAATCAGCAGAAATAATATGTGCGGAAAAGTATGAAGCTAATCTAATAGTAAGTTCAGTTTTACCTACAGCAGTTGGTCCTACTAATACAATTAGAGGCCACATCTTATTACCTCCGTTTAAACATCTTTTCAATCTCCGCTTTGGAAATTGCAACCATTGTCGGACGCCCATGGGGACAAGTTTGAGGAATCCTGCTTTCTCGGAGATTTTTAATCAAAGTAGTAGCCTCCACCGCTGATATTCGATCGCCTGCTTTAACCGCCTGACGACATGCCATTATTTTGAGCATCCGCTCCCTAGGATTACTTTCGTGATTAACCCCGCATAACCCCAGTTCGTTTATGAGACTTATAAATAGTTCCTGAACATCCTCTACAGAAAGGGCCTGAGGGCCGGAACGTAAGAGCACTGAACTGCCACCAAACTCTTCAAACTCCCACCCTAATTCTTGAAGGATCGCCCCTTTTTCTTTTGCAGTAATAAGCTGCTCCTCAGATAATTCCAATGTAATGGGGGTAAGAAAATATTGCATATTATTACTATAATTACTTAAAAGTTGATCATAAATAACCCTTTCATGAGCAGCGTGCTGATCAATCAAAATAAGATCAGAAGAATCTTCCCATAGAAGGTAAGTATCAAAAAGGGAAAGTACTGGCGTATCTCCTCTGAAAAGTTCTTTTTCAGAAACCACATTGGAAGAAGGTACATCCTGCACAAAATCATTTTTTAATGGTAGAGATTTAATCTTTGTATACGCTTCTTCCCTATTACTCATATCATTCTTGGTCACAACCTTCTCTTCTGCAACAAAAGGAAGAACCTGAGAATGATTACTAATATTCTCTTTAACCAGAAAAGAACTAGGTTTATACCGCGATATCCAGGGAGTCTCAATTACATTATCTCGTAATCCAGATCGAACAATCTCTAAGATCCCGCGAAAAACATCGTTTTCGTTTCTAAACTTAACCTCCATCTTAGTAGGATGAACATTAATATCCACTAAATCCAAAGGGATTTCAATATTTAGCAGCAGAAAGGGAAACCGAGCCACCGGTAATAAAGTATCATAGGCTTTCTCGGCCGCGACAGAGATCATTTTAGAGCTAAATAAACGCCTATTTAAAAAGAAAAATTGATGCCCCCTATTACCTCTGGCGATATTTGGGCGCCCTAGAAAACCGGTAAGATGAAGGGGACCATAGGAACCTTCTACTGGGAAAAGTTCTTTAC
Organism: Bacillota bacterium; assembly: GCA_036744795.1. Lineage (GTDB taxonomy): Bacteria > Bacillota > UBA4882 > UBA10575 > UBA10575 > UBA5486. Next base: position 84,673 of record DAIOHK010000001.1, read on the forward strand.
AGACCGAAGAACTGAAGATCTGCTCTAAAGTCTGGGCTGCCTCCCCTGTTCCTGAGGTATGTAAGAGTTCCATATCTTGATGGGTAAGACGAAAGGAGATCTCCGGATAACCAAGGGCCATGCTGGTCACTATCTCTTTTACTTTACCTACTTCCGATGGAATACTACGTAAAAACCGTAACCTGGCCGGAGTATTAAAAAATAGATCCTCTACTATAATATTAGTTCCTCTAGGTATTCCAACCGCTTCCCTTGAACGAATAACTCCACCCTCCACCCGGATTTTACCCCCTAATGCACCTGCATCAGTAGATGTTTGCAGAGTCATCCGGGAAACCGCAGCAATACTTGAGAGAGCCTCGCCACGAAAGCCTAATGAATAAGTACTTTTTAGATCTTCGAATTTCCTGATTTTGCTAGTCGCATGCCGTTCTATAGCAAGTAAAGCATCTTCTCCTTCCATCCCCTCGCCATCATCAATTACCTGAATTCTTTGCCGGCCCCCATTGAGCAGAATAACTTCGATCTTTTGGGCTCCGGCATCAATCGAGTTTTCTATCAACTCTTTTACAACCGAAGCTGGGCGTTCAACAACTTCACCTGCAGCAATTTGATCAATCGTAACCCCATCTAAAAGCAAGATCTTTCCCACTATTTTTCACCTCCGACTTAGAAAATGCCTTCAAAGAGTGTCGATTCACCTGGCTTTCGTTGTTCTATTCCTAGCCAGGTCAGAATGTTGCTTCAGCAGTGAAATTGAATTTCTTCATTTAGCATTCTTGGTGAAACGGAGGCTGAAATTGGGTCGAGCGACAGGGAGGTCGCGAGCCGCTTTTTGTCTAGGATGGACTATAAAGCGGCTACCCTATTTCAGCCGAAGTCGAACCTTAGAATGCTTGAAGAAATTCGCGTGAACCAAGAAACAACTTCTGACCTGGTGGAAATTATAACTTAAATCTGGGCAACTACCTATTTTAAGCCTTTTTCTTTTGCAAACGCTTCTTCCACCGGAAAAGAATATTCAAAGCCTCAAGGGGTGTTACCTCTTCTAAGTTTAGATTAAGCAACTCCTGGTACAAGCTATGGTCATCAGCGTAAAATAGTGGTAACTGAAGAAGAGAACTTCTTTTAGCTACTTTCTGTGAACGCTCTTTTAACCCCTTCTCTTCCAGCTCAATAAGGACCTCCTCCGCACGGTTCAAAACCTCTTCTGGCAAACCGGCAAGCCTAGCCACTTCAATCCCATAACTCTGATTTGTACTACCCGGAATAATCTTCCGGAGAAAGACAATCTTCTCTCCATCTCTGGCTACAGCCACATTCAGGTTTTCCACGCCATTTAAATGCTCAGCCAAAGTTGTTAATTCGTGATAATGAGTAGCAAACAAGCTGCGGGCACCAATTTTATTGGTATCCCAAAGATACTCTAAAACGGCCCAGGCAATACTTAATCCATCAAAAGTGCTTGTCCCGCGGCCAATTTCATCTAAAATCAACAAACTATCTTCAGTAGCATGATGGAGAATATTTGCCAGTTCACTCATTTCCACCATAAATGTACTCTGCCCGCCAACTAAATCATCTGAAGCTCCTACCCGGGTGAAAATCCGGTCTACCAACCCAATCCTGGCTTCTGTGGCCGGTACAAAAGAACCGATCTGTGCCATTAAAACAATCAAAGCCACTTGTCTCATATACGTAGATTTTCCGGCCATATTAGGACCGGTAATAATCTGCAAGCGATGACTTTCCTGATCAAGAATCGTATCATTCGGGACAAATTCGCCCGGAGGCAAAACCTGTTCTACTACCGGATGGCGTCCCTCTTTGATAATAATCACTTTATCCTGATTGATCTGAGGCCTGATATAATTGTTTTTTACCGCAGTTTCAGCCAGTGCAGCATACACATCAAGCATTGCTAGGATTTCAGCAATAGATTTCATTGCAGGAAGATCCTCTAGCACCCGCTCACGGAGTTCCAGAAATAGATCATACTCTAGGGAACAGCGACTCTCTTCCGACCCCAGGATTAACTCTTCGTATTCCTTTAATTTTGGAATGATAAACCTTTCAGCATTGGCTAAGGTTTGTTTTCGGCTATAATCTTCAGGAACTAATGAAAGGTTAGGTTTTGTTACTTCAATATAATAACCAAAGACCTGATTAAAACCGACTTTCAACGATTTGATCCCGGTTCGCTCCCGTTCCTGTTGTTCTAAGCCGGCAATCCAATTCTTTCCTTCCCGGGTAGTTACAAGTAGACGATCAAGTCCTTGATGATAACCCTCACGGAAAATATTTCCTTCAGTTAATACCACCGGAGCATCTTCACGGATAGCAGTGTTTAAAAGTTCAGCTAAATCCGTAAGCGGGTTAATCTCTTCCGCTAGATCAGCAATCGGGCCTGTCTTCTCAGATATTAACTTCTCCTTCAAACCAGGAAGTAACAGAAGAGTACTTCCTAGAGCTAATAAATCTCGCGGATTAAGCGTTCCGCAAGCAAGCTTTGCCAACAATCTTTGCAGATCACAGGTCCGTCGCAGTAAAGAACGAATCTCCTCCCTGAGATTATGTAATTGATAAAAAACCTCAACTTTTTCTAAACGATCCTCTATCTCATCCCAGTTACGTAAGGGCTGCTCAACCCATTTTTTAAGTAGCCTTCCCCCCGCAGCTGTAACCGTACGATCAATAACCGAAAATAGAGAACCTTGAACTTTATTATCTCTAAGCGTGCGAACTAGTTCCAAATTCCTACGGGTAAATAGATCAAGATGCATATATTCTCCTAAATGATAGGTACGAAGAGTAGTAAGGTGTTTCAATTGGTTTTTTTGTGTATCATAGAAATACTCCAAAATCGCACCAGCAGCAGCAATTGCAGCTTCTAGATTCTGGCAGCCAAACCCTTCCAAGGATGAAACCTGAAAATGGGTAAGTAAAAGCTCTTTGGCATTCTGTAACCGAAAATCGCGGGACGGACGAACCGTTATTAAGATAGAGGTTCGCTGTTTAAGCCAGGTTAATTCTTCCTCTTGATCCTCGGATACCAGCAGTTCTTTCGGTTGCCAATGCCATAATTCATCTAAAACTAAAGCGGCATCTGTTGAAAACTCAGTCACCAGAAAATCTCCAGTTGACAAGTCTGAGACCGCCAGACCATAACAGCCTCCCACAAGTGCAAGGGCCATCAGATAATTATTACTCTTTTCCTCTAAAAGCTGGTCATCAATAAGTGTACCAGGAGTAATAACTCTTACTACTTCCCGTTTAACGAGGCCTTTAGCTTTTTTGGGATCTTCAGTTTGTTCACAGACTGCAACTTTAAAACCCTTTTCGATTAATCGGGCAATATAGCTAGTAGCAGCATGGTAAGGAATCCCACACATCGGGATCCGTTTCCCCTGCCCTGCTTCCCTGGAAGTCAGAACAATCTCTAAAACCTCCGAAGCAGTCTCCGCATCTTCCAGAAACATCTCATAAAAATCACCTAACCGAAAAAGCAGAATTGCATCGGTATGTTCTTTTTTTATTCTTTTATACTGTCTAAGCATAGGAGTCTCCTGACTCAAATCAGATTCCCCCTAAACTAATTCTTCACCTTGTAAGGTATAGGTTAGTCCTTTTTTTATCTTTACTTTTATCTCTTCCCCAATTAGCTCGGAACTAGGAGTTCTAGGCGGAAAGAGAACCAATTTATTACCCCGGGTGCGTCCAGCAAAGATATCCTGATTTTTCTCACTCGGGCCTTCTACCAAAACCGTCTCTTCCTTCCCGACTAAACGTTGATTGGAGGCCTTTGCCAGTTTATTTACCACTTCAATCAAACGGTATAAACGGTCCATTTTAACTTCTTCCGGTACCTGAGGATCGATCTTTGCCGCCTTAGTTCCCACCCGTGGCGAATAAGCAAAGGTAAAAGCCGCATCAAAACCGACTTGCTTTACCAAATCAAGAGTATCCTGAAAGTCTTCCTCTTCCTCTCCGGGAAAACCAACAATCAAATCCGTAGTTAATGCCAGATCCGGAATCTTACTTTTCAACTTGTCCACCAGATTAAGATAATGTTCTCTAGTATACTTTCTATTCATCGCCGATAAAATTCTATTACTCCCCGCCTGCACCGGAAGGTGTAAATGTTCACAGACCTTCTCTGCCTCCGCCATCACACTAATCAACTTCTCCGAAAGATCCTTAGGATGAGAAGTCTGAAAGCGAATTCTGGTTATACCCTTTATCTGGTTTACTTGCGAAAGCAGATCAGCAAAATCCATGCGTTCTTCTGCCGAAAAGTCTAAACCGTAACTATTAACGTTTTGTCCCAAGAGAGTGATTTCTTTAACTCCTTTATCCGCCAGTTCCCGAATTTCCTGAAGAATATTCTCTGGACGCCTACTCCTTTCTCTTCCTCTAACATAAGGAACTATACAGTAGGAGCAAAAATTATTACAACCAAAAATTATATTTACCCAAGCCCGGTAGGAGTCCGCTCTGAGGACCGGTAAACCTTCAGAAATTTCCCCTTCCAGAGAAACTTCAAGTACTCTACTGCCCGTCTCCTTAATTTTTGTAATCAGTTCCGGTAAACGGTGCAAATTATAGGCACCGAAAATCAAATCAATATAAGGATAACTTTCCCGGATTTTCTCTTGGACTGTAGGTAATTGAGCCATACAACCACAAATGCCAATAATTAACTCCGGGTTTTCTTTTTTTAAAGGTTTCAAATTGCCAAGATGGCCATACAAACGGTTCTCCGCATTCTCCCGGACACAGCAGGTATTCAAAAGTACTAAATCGGCCTCTTCTGGAGCCCCAGCCTTAGCAAAGCCCATTTTTTCCAAAATACCAGCAATTTTCTCCGAGTCATGAACATTCATCTGGCAACCGAAAGTCGTTAAAAAATATTTTTGTTTTTTGCTTTCCCCCAACTTAATCACCCTTATTATAGGATAACGCAAAAAGAAAGATTTAGCAATTATCTTTCAAAAATTACTATGTTAGTTTTTTTAATATTAAAAACTCCCTACCTAACTGATGTTAGTTATATAAGGGAACATTTTAACACCATCGCCTTACCAACAAACAAAAAAGGCCGTAAAAACGGCCATTTACATCCTTTTATCTTTGTTTATTTCTTTCCTCTTCGTTAATCGCTTCTTTACCCTTAGCCACTAGTTTTTTTACCATATTTCCACCAATCTTCCCTGCTTCTCTGACTGTTAGTTCATCTCCACCCTGGACTAAGTCATCATCTAATTCTAGCTCATCTGCAACTTCCCATTTTAAGTTCTCTAGTTTATCCTTTTTTTTATTTTCAACCTTCCTATTTCTTGCCACTTTCCACACCTCCACCTTTCATTCTTTTGAGTCTCCGAAGATTCTTTTCTTATATATAATCCCCTACTATTGCAAATAAAATTGTAACCGGGATCCAATTGGTTTATTCAAAGGCGATTCATCAAACGAAGAAGTGAAAGTGATGATCATCAAGAAAAAATTAAGCCAAAAGCTAGCTTTGAATTTTTCATTTTTTAAAACCAATCTATCATCATACGCAAGGCAAGTGACAAGCATTAAATCACAAAATGAAATTTCGTACATTAAAAAAACCGGCACTGCCGGTTTTTAGCTTAATAGAGTTTCTTCTTGTCTACATACTCTTGAACGATCTGGAGAGTCTCTCCGAACCTCTGAAAATGAACAATCTCCCTTTCCCGTAAAAACCTTAATGTATCACTAAGATCGGGATCATCCGAGAGATTAATTAACCATTCATACGTCGCTCGGGCTTTTTGCTCTGCCGCCATATCCTCATGTAAATCGGCCACAGGATCTCCCTTAGCTTGAATATACGCCGCAGTCCAAGGTACGCCATCTCCATTCACATAAAACACTGATTTATCATGGTCTGCATAATAACCACCTAGACCTGCCCGCTTAATCTCCTCCACTGTTGCTCCATCCATCAATTTAAAAACCAAGGTGGCGATAATTTCCAGGTGGGCTAGTTCTTCTGTGCCAATATCGGTTAAAATCCCCTTAGCTTGCGGGGTGGGCATATTATAACGTTGGGTAAGGTAGCGTAAAGCAGCTGCTAATTCTCCATCAGGTCCTCCGTACTGCGTAATCAAATATTTTGCCATTTGGAGATTAGCTCGGCCTACTTTTGCCGGATATTGTAGTTTCTTTTCATAAATCCACATTGAACAAACCTCCTATTCATAACAGATTTCCCATGGCCATGGTTCATTTATCCATTGCCAGGGATAACAGCTAGGTTCACAATATGTTAGAGGTCCATAACGTTGTTGGTATCGTTGTTTAGCAAGTGCTACTTGCTGGCAAACAGAATTATACTCCATTAAAGCCCTTTGATCTGTTGGATGCGTATCCAGATAAAGGTGTAATTCCAGTGCAGTAAACTCCAGGGCCATTAGTTCTTTAAGCATAGAAAGCTGTTCCCTATTCATTACCTTCGCCCCTTTCAACGTTTATTTTCCCGGTAGGGGAAGTATAACTCCGGGAAGATCGTCCCCTTCATTAATCCTTCCATTGGATCTAGCCGTTCACAGAATATTTGAAACGGAACATAGGCTCTTGCCAAACGCATTCTATCATTAGGTGCATTCATAACCAACCCTCCTCTATTTCAATCAAAATATAACCGAGGAAGAATAAATCAAGTCCCGGCATACTAATATGTTATTCTCAAGAAAGCCAGGAGGAGCATTTAATACATAGAAAATGCCTCAGTCATATTAGACAAGTATCAAAGGTAAATCACGGATAAAACAGAAAAGCCTTTGTCGATCAGAACAAAGGCTGTGTTAAACCTTGAAATTATGCTATTTTTCGGTATTAAATTAATAGATTAACAGGTTAATAAGTTATAAATAAAATAATTGGTTAATTTTTCTAGTAGACTTAGTCGGCATCTACGAGATTCCGGCAGCATTCGAGAGAAGAATGTTAATTTATGGAAAGGTTTTTCACATTATATGTGGAATTTGTTTATAAACATACAGGTAGAGGTGATTTGAATGTCTCGATTTCGTCAAAAGCACCGGCATTTTCAGTACCTGCTTGACTTAAACCCAGATATGCTAAGCCAAATAAAGATCAAAGAAGAACAGAATAGCTTGGACATAATGTGGGTTAAAGCTTTCTGTGCGGAAAAAAGAGTCTGTCAAAAAGATCCATTCTGGGTTAGTATCACCAATTATGATGTTATCTAGAACGATGGAACAGTAATTCCTCTAATGACCAGCTACCCATTACCCGGTTTAAAAAGGAAGATACTAGGTTAAACCGGTCAGTAAATATCAGTAAACCAACTATGACCAAAAGTAACCCAGAAACTAATGTAATGATCCGGGTGTGAGGAAGGAGCTTTTTATACCACTTATAAAACTTTTGAAAAGCAATTGCCAATAAGATGAAAGGTACCGCTAAACCTAGCGAATAAACAAGAAGAAGTAAAACACCGACTCTGACCTGGCCGGAACTACCCGCCATGGTCAGAATCATTCCCAAAATAGGTCCAACGCAAGGTGTCCAACCAAAGGCAAAAGTTGCTCCAGTGAAAAACCAACCTACTACCCCGGTCTTCGGTCTTTTAAGATGTAAACGAAACTCCCGCTGAAGAGGGAAGAAATTAAAGAGCCCTAGCTGTACTAAGCCAAGAAAAACTAAAAGCAAACCACCAATCTTAAGAAACAATTCGCGTACCAGCTGGCCTAAAACAGAAAAAACTGTTCCCAATAAAACAAAGACCAATGTAAAACCCAAGATAAAAACAGTTGCCGCAAAAATCATCGTCTTACTGGCTTCTTTTTGCTCTTCATTAGGAACAGAGCCGGTAAGAATCGCTAAATATCCAGGAGCCACGGCTAAAACACAGGGTGAAAAAAAAGAAAGTAATCCGGCAATAAAAGAAAGTAGAATACCAGGAGTTTGCATTAATTACCCTCCTTTCCGCATTTATCTGCCATAACTACCTATGGCAGATACTTTTCCATGCGTGCTTTTAATTGATTATAATTAATCATTCCAACAAATATTTCTTTAATCTGACCAGTTTGATCAATAAAGACAGTAGTTGGCACCGCTCTAACACCATACATCTGAACTACTTGGTTCTTTGTGTCTAAAAGCACAGGGAAATTCATCCCTGCAGTTTCCGCAAATTTCTTAATCGTCTCTAGGCTGTTGTTATCCCAGGTATTAACCGCCAGAATCTCTAAACCTTTTCTACGATATTCACTATAGAATTGTACAAATTCCGGAATCTCCATCTTACATGGAGGACACCAGCTCCCCCAAAAATTAACTAAAGTTATTTGGTTTTGTGGATAAACTTCTTTTAATTCAACCTGCTTTCCAGATAAATCTATTAGTTGAAAATTTGGTGCAGTCTTTCCTACTTGCGGTAAACTTTTTTCTTCCCTGCCCATGGTTAAAACTCCCAAGAAAACTAAAAAGATTAATATTGCAAATATCCCCCAAAATAGGCTTTTCTTCTTCAGTGTACGCAATAAATTTGCCTCCCTTGTATACGGTACTGGGTATACTATATAGTTATATTTTCTCTTTGTCAATCCTCATTTTTCTTAATTTTTATAAAACCAAAAATTGTATAGTTTACGGAATTGCATAATTGATTGATTTTGGATTTAACCACAATCTATAGATCTTCCCACTATGAACTCCCGTATTTTGATTGAAGGGGTGTCTGCAAAAATCTTCTCGTATTTTAAGTCAATCGTTTTTATTTTGCTTAAATAAAACCCTAAAGTAATTTGTAATTTCCTTAAAATAATCCTGTATTCTAGTTTTCAAAGTTTAGCATAATATTAGGGAATTGCACTATTCATTAATTGTTGATTTAACCATAACATATTGATAGTCTCACTAAAGATTGTTTAATCTCTTTATTTTAGATTCAATCACGATATATAAAGGGTGATGGTTTAATTTAAAGCATTTACCATATATTCTGTATTAAGGGAGTTCCTGCCAAAAACGGACAATCCCCTCCAAAAATCAATCACTTTTATTATGGTTAAAAAAAGCATTAAGGTGATAATGTAATTCCCTCAATATCTATACATACTTTCTGCCAAGCACTCCAAAAAGGGCAAAATCATATTAATATCACAAGGAGGAGATGCCTTTTGACTATAATAACAGCTCAAGTTAAACATTATTTTGCTGGTGGAAATACAGGTAATGGATTTTATTCATTTTATGATCAGATTATTGGTTCTGATGCCAACCGGGTATTTATTCTTAAAGGAGGCCCCGGCACAGGAAAATCTACCTTTATGAAGAAAATCGGAGAAAAAATGTTTGCCAGAGGTTTTGATTTAGAGTTTTTTCATTGCTCTTCTGATCCTAATTCATTAGATGGTCTAGTCATTCCTAGCTTAAAAATTGGTTTTATCGATGGTACAACTCCCCATATGATTGATCCTATCAACCCGGGGATAATAGATGAAATTATAAATTTAGGGGTATTCTGGAATGGTCCGGAATTAAAAAAAGACAAGGAACAGATCCTTGAACTTAATAAAAAGAAAAAAGCCTGCTTTGAACGGGCCTATGTTTATCTAGCTGCTGCCAAAGGAGTCTATCAAAATTGGCAAAAAACTAATCTTGCTTGTCTTACAGAGGAAATGTATTTAAAAACACGTTTAGATATTAAAGAACAAATCTTCGGTTCCCATAGTCCTACCGGTAAATTAGGTACCATTAGACATCTGTTTGCCAGTGCTATTACCCCCGATGGTCCTGTAAATTTTCTGGAATCGATCTTTAATGAATCCGAAAATTTATATGTCTTAGATGGGCCCCCAGGTTCTGGACAGACGCTTATTCTCGATAATCTAATAGAAACTGCTCTAGAACATGGCAATAAAATGGAAGTATACCACTGTGCATTGGATCCCAGTAAAAATGAACATCTTTGGTTACCAGAACTAAAAACTGGAATTATCAGTTCTACCTGGCCCCATAAACATACTATCGATGACCATCACCATTTTATTGATACTTCTACTTTTGTTAAAAAGAATAACCAGTTATATGCAGAGACTTTAAAAGAAACTCGCTTGGTTTTTCTGGAACTTTTTGAAAGAGCAGTTACCTGGTTGGACAAAGCAAAGAAAATGCATGCCGAAATAGAAAAACATTATCTTCCTTGTATGGATTTTAAAGGAGCTACCCTATTGCGGGAAGAAATTCTATCGCAAATTTTAGAATCCATTCCTGATGGAATAGGTCTATTTGAAGAAATCACTTAAAATTTGAAGAAATTGTATAATTACCTACAGTATCATTTTATCCACAATATGTAGAATATTGTTTTCAAAAAAAGCCTATCAATCTATTGTGCTGTTATTGAAATAGTGAAATGCAATCAGTTAAAACAATTTATTGAAGTAAAATCTTAAATAAAACACTTATGCGATTCCTTAATGATCAGTATCAACTACCCTGTCAGTGTGAACCATATTCAAACTTTGCTGAAGGTTTGATTTATACCCCGCTTCCACCAGTAAAAAATAGGTAAATCAGCCGTAACTAATATGATTCCGCCAACTACAAAGGCAATAGAAAAACCCCAATACTGGGTAACTAATCCAAAAAAGAGCGGATTTAGCATGTTGGCTAATTTATTACCGGTAAGTCTAATCCCAAGAGCTAATCCTCTATCTTTTGACGGTACGCCTTCAGAGACTGTCGCCATCCCCAAAGGGAGAGCCAAACCCATCCCCATTCCAACAATTATCGAATTAATAACCAAAGCCCAAAGGCTATGGCAGAATGGAGTTGAACCTATACCTACAGCCAGAGCAAAAAGGCTAAAGATTAGAGCCGGATAGCGTCCTCTCGCCAACTTAATTATCCGTGACATTAAACACCGGACAATTATCGATGTTAAAGCACGGATTGAGATCATTACTCCGACAATAAACGCGGAATATCCGATTTCCCGTAAATATACTGGGAAAAATGTACCCCTTACCCCATTAGCAAAAACCGCTATGAAACTGGAGAGAATAGCAACCACCACATTAAAATCAAGTATCTTTTTTATTTGGTTTAATTTAAAGCTAAAACTAGAACCTTTGACTTCAATATAAGCTTCATTGGCTTTTCCTGAATCAATCAAAATAAAAAATGCTGCAGCTGTAATTAAGAGAAAAATCGAAACTATTAGCCATAGAAAACTACTTCCGTAATGATCGAAAATAAACCCGGAAATTGATGGACCGACTAGTTGCCCAACAGAAGTAGCAGCCGCATAGCGACCAAAATCGCGGCTAGCATCCCGCTCTTCACCAAGATTCCCAACATGAGCTTGAGCAGCAACTATTAAAATTATTTTAGACACATTATAAATTGTAAGCCCACATAAAAGAGCTCCTAGAGATGGAAATAAATAAAGAAATAAACAACTTAATGCGGAAAAAATGCAACCCATAATAATAGGGATACGGGTTCCGTAGCGTTGAACTAACATCCCGGCAGGAATTGCAGAAAAGCAGGAGCCGATAGAAGTAAGACTCATTAAAACGCCCAGCGTTCCAGGGGAAGCTCCCAAATCAGTAACCATCAGAGGAACAAGAGGGTCAGTCATGCTAAACCCCATAAAAGCCATAATTGCCCCAGTACAAATCCCAAAAAACTGTCGAGAGGCCGCTGTTGATGACAATATCATTACTCCTTATAATCTTGATTAATTATTACAAACTTAACACTCTTTTTTTAACTTCTTTGTTAGAAAAAAGATTCCTTTAAACTAAAAGATGAGATACAAAAAGTTAAGAAATAAATACTTATTATTCCAATATAAAGGAAGTTTTAGCAGGATATATAAAATTAAAAGCGAATATATTTCTGATATTTTTTAAGTATAAAAATAGGGGTGTGAATTGATGGACTTATTTGATAAGTGTTTTGAATTTACTACCGCCAAAGAGGCTATCGCCTCCGGACTTTATCCCTACTTTCATGAACTACAGACAGGGCAAGATACTAAAGTTACTATGAGTAACAAAGAAAATGTGTTAATGGTTGGTTCCAATAATTATCTGGGACTAACCAGTGATCCCCGTGTCAAAAATGCTGCCATCGAAGCTACTGAAAAATACGGTTCAGGTTGTTCCGGTTCAAGATTTCTCAATGGTACCTTAGACCTTCATGTAACCCTAGAGCAGGAATTAGCCAGGTTTATGCAAAAAGAGTCAGCACTTCTTTTTTCCGCAGGCTTTCTAGCTAATTTGGGGATCATTTCGGCCATCGCTTCCAGAGGTGATTATATCCTCTGTGACCGCGCTAACCATGCCAGTATTTACGATGGCTGCCGGCTTTCCTTTGCCAAGATGTTTAAATACGAACATAATAACATGGGTGATCTAGAAAAGCTCCTGCAAAAACTAGGAAATGATGCTACTAAGCTCATTATTACCGATGGGGTCTTCAGTATGGAAGGTGATTTAGCTAATCTCCCGGAGATCGTTAAACTTGCACATAAATATAATGCTAGGATTCTAGTTGATGATGCTCACGGAATTGGTGTTTTAGGAAAAAACGGCCGTGGAACTGCAGAATACTTTGGTTTGGAAGATGAGATTGATATGATCATGGGTACTTTCAGTAAATCTTTTGCTTCACTAGGTGGTTTCCTCGTTGCTTCTGAATCGGTTTGTCATTATATACAACATGTCTCCAGACCATTAATCTTTACCGCCAGCATGACTCCGGCCTCTACCGGTGCAGCTCTAAAAGCCCTTGAAATCATTGAAAAAGAGGCAGAGCGCCGAAATCATCTAATCAAGATTGCCGAAAGATTTAGAAATGGTTTAAAAGAACAAGGATTTATAGTAAAAGAAGGTATTACTCCCATCATTCCCGTCTTAGTCGGTGATATGAATAAAACCTTCCTTGCGTGTAAACTTTTATTCGATAATGGTGTATACGTAAATCCAGTAGTCTCTCCGGCAGTTCCGCCTGATGCTACGATGATTAGAACTAGTCTTACCGCTACCCATACAGAAGATGATATCGATCAGGCTATTGAAATCTTCGCAAAAGTCGGTCGGGAAATGGGACTAACTCCGGCGTAAACGATCTCGAAACTTGTCGCTGGTTAGTCTCATATTTCGCCTTTTATTTATACCAAGGAAAACGCTACCGCAGGCTTTCACGATTTTCCTTGGGGGTCTAAAGTATGCGAAAAATGAGATTAGTCTCATATTTCGCTTTTTATTTATACCAAGGAAAACGCTACCGCAGGCTTTCACGATGGGGGTATAAAGTGTGCGAAAAGTGAGATTACTCGTCACTCGTATTGATATTCTACCCAGCCTGGTCAGAATGTTGTTTTAGCTACCCTACACGACAAACCCCCCCGCTTAGCGGGGGGGTTTGTCGTGTAAATAAGCTAGTCCAATCCGGACTATTAGCAGCCTACAGCCTATAAAAAATCAACCCCATAAAATATTCTAATTAATTTCTCCTTTACTCGGCTAGGGACAAAACGGGCGATCGCTGGAAATTTAGTAGAAAGAAAATCTCCTGCCGGATATCTCGTACGAGGATTTTTCTTTTTAATTACCTCCACTACTTTATCAGCTATCACCTGTGGAGGAGGTGACTTTTGCATATTTACATCAATTACACGCCAGCAAACATCAGCCCATTTTTTATAGGGTGAATCCTCCGCAATTCCAAACTGAGTAACATTATTAAAATTGGTGTTAATATCTCCCGGCTCTACTGCTACTACTTTAATTCCAAAGGGACGGAGTTCCTGGCGTAGTCCTTCAGTAAGGGCATTTAGAGCAAATTTGGTACTTGAATAATGAACTTGAAAAGGGATGACAAATTTTCCTGCCAGAGAAGTAATGTTAATAATAAGCCCCTTTCTTTGGTCTCTCATTACTGGTACTATTTCCTTAATTAAACGTAAGGCCCCAAAATAATTCGTATCAAAAATCTCCTTGGTTTTTTCAATAGGAAATTCCTCCAATGGCCCAAACACACCAAAACCAGCATTATTAATCAGGATATCAATACCACCAGCTTCTTTAAGAAATTGTGCACATCCTGACCGAACAGAATTATCTTTAGTAACATCCATCTGTAAAAATTTAATACTCTGTTTTAATTGTTCAGGTAAGTTTTGCACTTTTGAAAGGTTACGCGTAGTACCCCAAACTTGACAACCTTTTTCTGCTAAAGTAAGGGCAATTGCCATCCCAATTCCTGAAGAAGCACCGGTAATTAAAACTTTTTTACCCGACAATCCTTTGCCCATTTAAACCGCACTCCCTTATCTTTTTTCATCACCATTAACTGAGCCGGATTTACCTGTAAAGAAAAGTCGAACCCGTTGCCAGAATGTCAATCCCCACTTTTCCCAAGCTTTTAAGATATCATCTGTTAAATCAGTACCACCTACATAAAACCCGCCTTTCAGTAGTACACATTCAAAATCTTTCTTTTTAGCAACTTTTTGTACAACCGCTTTCAATTCTTCCATTAGATCCTGTTCTTTTTCTTCCCGAATCCTGGCCAATTCTTGTTTCTTACTATCAATTTTTATTTGCGTTTCAGCTGCTAATTCTTGAGCTCGGAAGAAATAATCTCCCTGCCCTTGGTAATCATCTTTCCCTGCTTGATCTTCCTTCATTAACTCTTTTACTTTATTGCGGTGTTCAGACAGAATTTCGGCAGTATACTTTTCTAATTCATGATCATATATCCCAAATTCTTCTCTTAACCTGATATACTTTGGGGCTTCGGCCTTAATTCGCGAAAGATCAATTAGCCCAATTTTAGATGAAAAATCCACTTCTTCATCTATCATCCCTAGACAAGTTCCGGGAAACAACAAAGAAAAAAGAAGAACCCCTGTTAAAATCGGAAACAAGGAAAGAAGACGATGCCTCATTTTTAACCGCTCCTATTTTCAAATATCAAAAGATAACCTCTAAAATATTCACCTTTTCTCTTCGATTTCCTGCTGAAAAAGAAATTTACTCTATTAATTCACTTCGTGATGTTAAGGTGGCCGGCCTAAGCGACTAACTAGGAAATTGCCTACTCTAAATATTTAAAGAAGAAACCATTAGTTAGTCTTTGTTATCTTTTTGAAGCATAAGATAAATAAGTAATGGAGGTGAATCTTAATTGAGACTCTGTAAATATCGGGTTCGCAATTATCATTTTAACTCCGTAAATAAAAGATGGATAATCCATACCATACAAGAAAATGAAACCCTTTACCAGTTAGCAAGCAAATATAAAACATCAGTTTTACACCTTTTACAATACAACCCGCCTCTAGATCCCCGTCAATTAATTATCAATGAGCGGATTGTTATTCCTCCTAGCTAAGGATTAAAAAACCCGCCTTACTGGCGGGAATGAATCTATAATCAAGTAACTAATATTTTACCCTCTTTCCAGTATTAATCAGTATAGTTTCTTCGCCAATATTAGTAGCATGATCGGCTATTCTTTCAAGAAATCTGGCAATCATATGAAAACGAATTGCCTGTCTAGCCGCTTTAACATCTTTAAGATCAGTAAGTAGTAAAGATAATTCATCATAGATCTTCTCATACATATTATCCGCGTTTTCATCTTTTCGGCACACAGCTTCTGCTAAATCGGAGTCTCCCGCCACAAAAGCTTTGAGAGAAACTTCAAGCATATTAAGTGCCAAGTTAGCCAATTGCGGGATATGAATAAGCGGTTTGATATATTCCTCATTCTTTAATTCCAAAACAATTTCTGCTATATTGGTGGCATAATCGCCAACCCTTTCCAAGTCATTAGCAAGTTTTAAAATTGACAGACTAGTCCGTAGTGTTTTTCCTGGAAGGTTATTCTCACTAAGCAGCTTGGCAATCTTTTCCTCAATTACAATCTGTTTATTATCAATTAAATCATCCTCATTGATGACCTTTAATGCATCTTGGTAATTTCTCTTTACTAAAGCCTCAATCGAACGATTAACTACCTTCTCTACATCCTCCCCCATCTGTAAGAACTCCGCCATCAGTTGATCAAGCTGTTCCAAATAAACCACTCCTTTTCATCTTATACTAGGATTTTATCCCCTAATAAATAATAACGTTTAATCCGTAATAAAATTCCCTTTTATTAATTATTAGTTAAGGAATAATATAATCCTGCTCAAACAGGTAAAACAATTATTATTCAATTATTTTAAGGAGTGTGGAAACTGCATATTACCCAAATATCCTTTAATACTCGTTACTCATGTATAAAAATATTGTTTTTTAAAAAAGTATCAAGCATCGAGTTATATTTTGTGGCTGAGTCTAATAATTTATTTTATTTCTAAGAAGGAAATATGAATAAGCGGTTTGATATATTTCTCGTTCTTTAATTCCAAAACAATCTCTGCTATAGAGGAATCTCTAGTAGTTCTTCTATTAACTTGTCCCACTTTGTATAGTATGGAAAGCCCATTGCCGGATAATAGCTGGAGTATAAGTTCCAATAAGCATAATTATCTGGTAGCAATACAGCAAGCCCATTATCTTCTCCGAACTTAGTAGGATTAATTATCTGATTAGCATCAACAATATTCCTTAATGCCGATCGGGCAGCTAAAGCTGATAAATGAAGTTGGGAAGTATCGGGAATCTGTGTTGAACTGGTAATCAAATCCAAAAAATGACCTAAATCTTTGTTCTCAGGATAATCGTATCCCTTGGTTTTCAAAGTAAGTTTCTTTACCTCCTCCCGGATTAAAGGGTCGGTCTCATTAAGAAAACAAGTAACAAATCCCTCTACTACTTCCCCGAATTGCTGAATTTCAGTAGTCGAAAGTTTCAACCCGGAGATCGTTAGAGGAAAGTCCAAATAATAATTTTGATAATATTTAGCATAACAAGAGAGGATCTCTCGGACGAAATCCTCTGGCAAAAGAAGAGGATCAGTAACCAGGCTCTTCATAATAGTATGATAAGGTAAACCATTTGCAGGAGTAACTTCTTCCGAGCCTACTAGATAAGATATCGCTCCTTGCCATTCCCAGGCCACCTCCGCCATTTGCATCAAGCAAGCATCCGTAACTAATAAATCCAGCGGACGGCCGTTAAATGCTCCGTCCAGTGCTAATCTAACTTCTTTGGCCGTTAACCAATCATTAAAATAATCACTTCCATCTTGATCATAACAGATCGACCTACTCTTTACCGTTGAAATGTTTTCATGCAAGATCCCACTACCATGATTCCATAATACCAGCATATAATGGCGGGCCGGGTAATTTGTCATCCCCCAGCTAAGAAAATCCTGTAGAACATTGGGATCACCAGTATTAGTCTCACCCAGCAGAATATAAGGTGATGTTACATTACCCGGATCATCATCTTTTGTCATAAGATAGCGTTTTGCTTCATCATTGTAAAAATCGGCTTGGACTAAAATATTTACCTGCTCTGTACTACCTACTTCCTCCATTTCATTAAGGTCCGAAAGAGCAAATCCATAATAATCTAAATTATTATCAGCAGCCATATAAACCATTACTGTCCAGTCTTTATATTGATATAAATTGTTAGAAATAACTATTGATACAGGTTTTTCGACTCTCCGACCATTTGTCAATATTGCAATTATACGAAGCAAATAACTACCATCAGATTTAGTCGACGTATCCAGAGTAAAATTATAAACACCATTTGATATATAGCTTAAGTTTGGTATCTGCTCATTATTCAAATAGACCTCAATATTCGTTAATCCCCGCATTTTTTCAATTTCAGTAGAAATAGTAAAACTTACTTCTCCTGATAGTGGTTGAGCCAAAGAGGAAAAACCATCAGCTGAAATTGTAATGTTTACTATTGATGGATCTAAAAGTTGAACTAGAGGAACTATCTTTCCTGCAAATATGTAGACAGTTTCTTCATGTATATAGTAATCTTCCTTATATAACCTTATAAAATGCTCCCCTTCTCTTAATCCACTAATTGTACATGGGGTTATATATCCGGTAAGCTTCCCATCAATCCATACCTCTGCCCCGGAAGGTACTGTCTCAACTACAAGCTTCCCTAGATTCTTCCTACAACCGGTTAAAGAAAGAAGTAACAAAAGTAAACAAAAAATAAGAAACTTACGTTTTCTAATTCCAGGCAAAAAAATCCCTCCCTGGTATGATAGACCAATTATAACAGATCGTAACGATTATTTTAAGTTATTTTTTGTTTCTCGCACTAACTTATGGATAATTATATAATACAAATTATTAACCGCTTTATATTGTAACCAAATAGGTCTTCAGGTAGTAATGCATTTCCGTACTTTGAAAAAAGTACTCAAAGAAGGATTCGCCAGTCTGCACGTAGAATTACTTTAAAATCCTCTACATAATAATTTTTCTTACAAGGAGGTGAAATATCCTTAGAACAGCTGTTACGGGCGGGAAACATTTAATATATAAACCGGAATGATTCTTTTTTTATTTAGATTATCCAAAAAAGCTTCCCTTACCGTATACATCTTGTTCTTGTTATTATTATATTTTTTTGGGAGGCGTTAAAGCATGTCGATTAAAATTGTCACCGATTCTACGGCTGACCTCTCCCCTGAACTAATTAATCGTTATTCTATAGAGATTATTCCTCTCTCCGTATACTTCGGTGACCAAGTCTACTTAGATGGAAAAGACTTGGACCCTTTTAGCTTTATGGAAAAGGTCAAGGCTTCTCCAATTTTTCCAAAGACAGGCCAGGCTACTCCAGCGGATTTTATTGAACTTTTCCGCCACCTATTAGACCAAGGACATGAAATTCTTTATGTAGGTCTCTCCTCCGGACTTTCGGGAACTGTCGCCTCAGCATCCTTAGCGGTACAAGAATTAAGCGAAGCTCCGATTGCCATCGTAGATTCGAAAAATCTCTCCATGGGGATTGGCATCCTCGCTTTACATGGAGCAGAAATGGCACAAAACGGTATTCCACTAAATGAAATTGCCGAGCGACTTAATAAAATGGTTCCCGGAATAAAGACTTCATTCATCGTTGACTCGATGGATTTTCTCTACAAAGGGGGGCGGCTCTCCCGAACTCAGGCCTTTATCGGAAATGTCTTACAAATTCATCCCAGAATTGAAGTTGTTGATGGTAAACTTTTCTTAGCCGAAAAATTCCGGGGAAGCAAAGTCAAAGCGAATGCCCGTCTTATTGAATGGGCTACCGAAAAGAAAGAACTAATTCATCCACGCTGGATCTCGGTGACCCACTGCCATGCTGATGAATCAGCGGAGTTTATCGCAGATGAGCTTCGAAAGATGAACCTAGCACAGGAAGTAGTAATTACACGAGCAGGAGCTGTTATTTCCAGCCACTGTGGTCCAGGAACTGTTGGTATTCTTTTTATAGAAAAAGATTTTTAATAACTAATCACAGAATATTACAAAAAGGGCGACCCTGAAGGGTGCCCTTTTTAACATATTTTTGTAGTAGACAACAGCAAATTATTTACCAGGGGAGGTAATAAGAGGGAATTGCATAATTACCTGAAAGCTTATTTAACTGTAATATCTTTATTTATCTTTATTCAAAGGGATTGTCTGATTACCAAAGACCTCTCCTTAAGAAGTAAATATGATATTCTATTTGTGACAGACCATAATTGCCGGTCTGTTTTTTTCTTTGTGAATAGTAATAAATTCTTTTACCAGTCAAGTATACTCAAATGAAATATAAAGATGTAATTACAGTATTTAAAGTATATTTTAAGAAATAGAAGGAAAATTTGTTAAAATGTTAAATTAAGAAAATATAAACTTTTGTTCAAAAAAGGAGGGTCTTTCCATGTATAACCTTGACCAACTCCTCTCTTATCTAGTTTTTATGACTATTGTTACTTTTATCTTCGAACGAATAATAGAAAATCTTCTGATCCCGCTCATCCCAGCCAAAGAGATCCGGAAATCAAATTTATCGGAGAAAGTCTCCAACCAAGAAGTAACTAAAATTGAAGATTCCTTGCCATCTTTAAACCTTCGTACATACCTTACTTTGTTTTTAATCTTTACCATTGGTTTAGGTCTTGCTCTTTCCCAACCCAGATTCAGACTTTTAGCCGGTGGACTAGGAGTTGAGGCTATTCCTTTGGTAGATAGTATCTTTACTGCTGCCTTAATGGCTGGTGGCTCACAGCCTCTTCACTCTATAGTAGAACAGATCCGCAAAGGATAACCTACAGATGTTAATTTAGTAAAAAGCCCCCGTTTCTCCTCTACAGTGAAACGGGGGCTTTTTAACTAATATTTATTTTTTCCTTGCTTCCTGTACAACTTCAATGAATTTGGCTGCTAAAGCACTCAGCTCATCCCATTTTTTCGCAGCCACCAGTTTTTTATCAACCAAAGCACCGCCAACTCCGATGAAAGCGGCTCCAGCTTTTATAAACTCAGGAGCAGTCTCCAGGTTTACACCACCAGTTGGAGTTAACCGTACTTGCGGCAAGGGTCCAAGGACATCTTTAAAGAAAGCAGGTCCCAGTTTGGTGGCAGGGAAAACTTTAACCACATCAGCACCAGCCTGCCAGGCACGGAGAATCTCAGTGGGTGTAAAAGCACCGGGGATACAAGGCACACTATACATACGGCATAGTTTGATAACATCCTCATTTAAGATTGGACTGACAACAAACTTTGCTCCAGCTAAAATTGCCATCCGGGCTGTCTCTGGATCAAGTACACTACCTACCCCAATTATTGCATTGTCACCAAGCTTTTCTGAAGCTTCTTTGATCGCATCTAAAGCTCCTGGAGAAGTCATAGTAATCTCCAGTGCTTTAATTCCACCTTTATTTAAAGCTACAGAGATATCCATTAATTCCGAAGCGTTTTTAACACGGATAACAGCAACCACACCGGTATCGGCGATTGTTTGCATTATTTGTTCCTTATTCATCGCTTTACCTCCTAGTTTTTTAAATGATAGAACCGACCACATTTTTGTAGTCGGTAACTATCATCTCTTAATTCTTACCGTAAAGGATTAGGCCTATAAATCAACTGTACCTGGTTTTCTTCGGGATCTAAGAAAAAGACAACTTTAACTCCACCCGAAGCCTCCTTAGGCTCCCCACAAAAATTAACGCCCGCATTTTTAAGATGAGTATATGCTTGGTCAAAATCATCAACTTCAATTGCTAAGTGCGTATATCGGCGTTCATTTCCCGAAAGGATCTTGGTCTCTGCTTTGTATGGCATAATCTCAATCATAGACCCAGATTCCCCGGTAACAAAAAAGGTGGGTGGCGTTTTTTTATTTTTGTAAACAACTTTAAAGTTAAAGAGCTTTTCATACCAGGAAGCCAGTTTTTCTGTATCTTCGGCCATGAGGCCAATATGTTCTATTCCCCGAAACATTACTAACCCCTTCTTCCTTATCTTTGCACCCGGCCAGAAGCATCCCCTTTAGCTAAGAGTTCTACTTCTGCTGCAGAAACCAGATTGAAATCACCAAAAATAGTATGTTTCAGACAAGAAGCAGCAACTGCAAACTCTACTGCTTCGCGGGAAGATTTTCCACTTAATAGCGAGTAAATTAATCCGCCAGCAAAGGAGTCTCCACCGCCTACCCGGTCAACAATATGCATTTTATATACTTTTGAGCGATAGTATTCTTTACCATCGAATAATAAGGCGGACCAGTTATTATCCGAAGCTGAAAGACTTTCTCTTAAGGTAATTGCCACTTTTTCCAGACCAAAACGATCGGCTAGTTGTTTGGCAACATCCCTATACCCTTCCTCATTGAGTTTTCCAGAGGTAACATCACTGGAGGCTGCTTTGATTCCAAATACTTTCTCCGCATCCTCTTCATTACCAATCGAAACATCAACATACTCCATAAACTTGCTCATAACTTTGTTTGCTTTTTCTGGAGTCCAGAGTTTCTTCCGGTAGTTTAAATCAACACTAACTTTAACCCCTTTACTTTTAGCCGCTTTAAGGGCCTCTAAGGTAACTTCAGCAACATTATCCCCAAGGGCTGGAGTAATACCGGTAAAATGGAACCAGTCAGCTCCTTCAAAAATCTTCTCCCAATCAAATTCACCAGGTTTCACCTGAGCAATAGCTGCATTAGCCCGGTCATACACAACTTTAGAAGGTCTCTGGGAAGCACCTGTTTCTTGGTAATAGATACCTAACCGGTCACCACCTCTTAAGATCTCATCCGTCTTTACTCCATACCGACGTAAGCTATTAACTGCAGCTTGGCCGATTTCATGTTCAGGAACTTTTGTCACATAATATGAATCTAAACCATAATTTGCTAGGGAGACCGCAACGTTAGCTTCCCCTCCACCATAGACAATATCAAAACTTTCAGCTTGAACAAATCTTTGATGGTTTGGGGGCGACAAACGTAACATAATTTCACCAAAAGTAACAACTTTTTTTGCCAATTTCCAATCTGCTCCTTTCCCAAAATAAAATCATAGACCTCTTAAATTATATTACTTTAATTTATTATTATAGTTTAATTGGTTTTAAATTCTTGTAAATCTAAGGAATTATATTATTTATTGATTTAAGATTTAACCATAATATATTCTGTTTGAAGAGGTCTCTTCAGAAATTAGGCAATTTCCACGAATTAATAATTATTCAGCAAAAATTTTTTTGCTTATATAATCCTGCCAAACATTCTCAAACCAGAAATCATCTTCCGGAATGGGTCTCACCGGTACCCATTGCATAAAATGTTCCCCATTTTTATTAGTATACTCAAGAATTTCTCTTCGCAACTCTTTTAGTTCTAAGCGAAACTTCCAACCCGCATCCAGACTCTCAACACTCTCTCCGGAATCATCTAAAACTAAATAAGAACCACGGCTTCCGCCTCCACGTTCCAGGTAAAGATCTATGCTTTTTAAGACCGCGAGCTGTGTCAGTAGTAATTGGCGGTTCTGAAAGAACTCAAGTAATTCTGCCTTACTATTGAGTCTGACTTTACCCGAGTTAAGCTTAGATAAAGCTGCTTCTGACTCCTGAAGGGCTTCCTTAATCCAATCCTCTTTCCGAATATGAGCAGCAGCTTTACTCATTAACCTTTGTGATGTTTCTCTAAAAGACATCATATCCTGACCTTCTTTGTCCACACAACTTAAAGCGGTGTTTACTAAAGAAAGTTTTTTCCTAAGTTGTTCTTCAATCAAGGTTAAAAACTCTTCAGGACAAAGAGAGCAATCGTAGTAACAGTTGGCAATATACTGAGCAGCCCGGTATCCACCTACCTGACCGGAGTTTAATGCTGAACCACCCGGACGGTAAATCCCATGCGTTCCATTAACCTCACCGATTGGGAACAGGTGACGCACATTAGATTCCCACCAAATGTTTCCTTTTAAACCACCATTATTATGTTGTGCACAAACTGCTATCTCCAGTGGCTCAGAACGTAAATCTATCCCATTTTCTTTATACAACTCAATTGCCATTGGATTCATCTGTTCTAATCTTTCAAGCGGTGTTCCGAAAAGTGCCCCTGATTTTTCCAGGTATCCATAAGCTTCCTCTTCTAATTCTTTAAATGGAAACTCATCATTACCTTTTCCAGCAGAAGAATTTCTTCGGAAATCCATAAATACTTTCCGACCCTTAATAACCGTTTCTTGATAGACCAAAAGATCAATCAAGGAAGAACCATAATTCTGTATTTTCCTGGGATCAAAGGGCCACTGATAGCCTTTAAGAAAAATAGCTGTTCCTAGTTTGCCCAATGTTGGAAAGTAATCATTGAGAAATTCCCGCTCATCGGAACCATCCGGCTTAGTACTGATATATCTGGGAATCACCTGCTGATAAGTACCGGAGACATTCCACCGGAATTTGGTAGAAGCTAAACCATATTGCCATTCCGTCATATTAACAGCTGTTGCTCCAATCTCCAATGCGATTCCGGTACTTCCCAAATGGCCTTTCGGATATACTGAAGTTTCGTATAATCCACCCGGTCCTCCTGTACCAATCACAATATTCTCTGCCTGAAACAGTACAAGGGAACCCAAACCCTTTTCCGCTTTAGATTTATCAATAGCAAGGGCGCCTATAACTCTACTTTCCCCTGCTTCTTCTTTGGTGAATAAAGCAATTACCTCATGTCCATCGAGAATTGGAATCTCTTCTTTTTCCACTTCAGAACGTAATTTCTGAAACATCTGGTTAGAAGTCCAGGGTCCAGCAGAAGTAGCCCGTTGCTTAGGATCATGATCTGTCTTGTAACCAACATACCCACCATAAGTATTATGCGGAAAAGGGACACCAATCTGGACAAGATGATAAAACTCCTGAGCAGATAAGGCGGCCTCAACAAGGGCGATGTCGCCATGCATCGCCCCGCCGTTAAATAAGGCCTCCGCCATTTCATAAACAGAATCTTTTCCTTCCCCGAACAGGGAAAGCTTATAAAATGTTTGCTTATCGGATCCGGAATTATTAGAAGTGCCTCCGCCTAATCTTTCAGTTACAATTAAAATGTCACGCTGACCAAATTTTGAAAGGTGCCAAGCACAATTTAAGGAAGCTGCTCCGGAACCAATAATCAAGGTATGCACCTGATATAAAGGAAGATTTAGATTTTCAAATCTTATTGTCGTCTTAGTCATTACCCATCCCTCCTAAGGCTCAATTATAACTTTAATCCCCGAGCGATCAGCTACCGCCTGTAGAGCCTTATTGGCCTCAGAAAGAGGGAAACGATGTGTGACCATCTTAGCAAAAGCTTCCGGATTATTCCGGACAAGGAGTACTGCTTGTCGGATATGGGAGACATCACTAACCCAAACCCCTTGGAATCTTACATTTTTCCGTACAATTAAACCGAAAGTATCAAGCGGCCAAGCTGGAGCCGGAACACCAAAGCCAACAGAAATGTAAGCACCACCTGGTCTGACCAGTGGTAACCCTTCATCCAAGACCGAGTTATGTCCTACAGCTTCCATTGCCACATCTACTCCCCGGCCACTTGTAAGATCGGAAATTAATTTTACCCGTTCTTCCCGGGAAGTCTCAGCTAAACTTAGAAGATGAGTAACTCCAAACTCCTGTGCTAAAGGCTCCTTCTCCGGACTACGTTTAATTGCAATAATTTCCGATGCTCCCTTAGCTTTGGCAAAGGCAGCAAGGAAAAGGCCCAAAGGTCCTACCCCCTGAATCAGAACTACATCTCCCGGCTTAATCTTTGCTAATTCAATCGTATGAGCCGCAGTCCCGCCTGAACAAGAGGCTGCAACCATCACTGCTGGATTATCATCCTCTTTTAGCTTAATAATTTGCGTATCAGCAGTTAATAGTAGTTCTTCAGCATAACATCCCCGAATCTGCCTAGGATTTTCTGATGATCTACTGATTCCATAGGTCCAACGATCCGAACAAAGGCTTGGATCTTTGGCAATTGTACAATAATAGCATTTACCACAAGTTACCCCCCGATTCCAAAGGATCAAATCGCCTTCATTAATCTCCTGTCCATCAAGATCAAAGCAAGGTCCTGCCAGCTCTTTAATAATTCCTACCCCTTCGTGTCCTGGAACCATCGGGATCGGAGTACGCGGATCCTCCCCAGAGGTGATATGAAGGTCAGAACCACAGACCCCGGCAGCAACAATCTTTACCAGAACCTCTCCCGGGCCCGGATGCACCTCCGGAAAATCTTCTATTACCAATGGTTTACCAAATTCCCTTAAAACAGCAGCTTTAGGCATTAATCCCCCTCCTACTCTTATTCGACACCTTAGTTTTACACCATTTTTTCACTAATTGAAACCGTTTTTATCGATCTTTCATTACAATGGTCTGGTTCGGACAAACCTGGGCACACATACCACAACCATCGCATTTATCACTCATCTGATGCTGATCTTTATCAGTATCTACCGCAAAATAGATACAGATATTTTCACAAAGATCACAGCCCACTCCGCAGCCGCAGGCTAAACAACGTTGGCTCTCTCGAACAGCTGTTTTCTCATCAAAACCTGTTTCTACCAGGTCAAACCCACTTTTTCTCTCAGCTATGGAAATCATCGGCATCTTTTCTCTTTTTCCAATGTGGAATTCTTTAGTTCTCTTTAGAACATCTATTTTATCAACCACTCTAGTAACCTTTACAGGTTTTAATACTGGTTTGCCTCCACTAAGGAAGTTATCAATCGCGGCAGCCACTTCCCGGCCGCTCCCAATCGCCTCTACTACAGTAGCTGGCCCAGACACCAGGTCTCCAGCAGCAAATACTCCAGAAGGTAATTTTTCTTCATCAAACTTGCCATCGGCAAATTCCGAGAATGGAAGTTCCGGTTGTTGGCCAATAGCAGTAATTACCTGGTCAACATGGAGAACGAAATCCGTATCCCGAACCTCTTCCGGTCTTCTCCGGTTAGAAGGATCTTTCTCACCCAAAACTAAATTGACGCAAGCTAGACCAGAGACTTTTCCGTTTTCAGTCTGTACCTCTTTAGGGGCCACCAGATACATAATCTTAACCCCTTCTTCTTCAGCAGCAATAATCTCTTCTTCATTAGCTGGCATCTCATCACGAGTCCGCCGGTAAACTAGGTAGACAGTCTCTGCTCCCAAACGCAAAGCACTACGGGCAGCATCAATTGCAGTATTTCCTCCTCCAACGATCGCTACTTTCCGACCGACAGTAACATCCTCTCCATTGGCAATCTGATAAAGGAAGGAAAGTCCATCAGTTACTCCTTTAGCCTCTTCACCTGGGATCCCTAGTTTAGATCCACGGTGAGCACCTACTGCCAGGCAAACTGCTTGATAATCATTGGCCAGCTGTTTAAGATCTTGTACTTCTGAGTTAAGCTGGAGCTCTACTCCTAAGTCTTTAATATAATCAACTTCCGAATCAATTTCTGTCAGTGGCAAACGATAACGTGGAATCCCTACGCGCATCATTCCGCCAGCTTCCGGAAGCTTATCAAAGACTATTACTTTATATCCAGCTACTGCCAGATCATGAGCGGCTGTCAAGCCTGCCGGGCCTGCTCCGATTACCGCCACTTTCTCTGTACGTGAACCAACAGAATCTGGTATTGCCCGTTTTAAATTATGTTTTTCGCCCCATTCCAAAACAAAGCGTTTAATATTGCGGGTGGAAACAGGCTCATCAATCTCACCACGGGTACATTCTTGTTCACAAAAATGATTACATACCAAACCACAGATATTCTGGAATGGACTTGCTGATTGAATCTGATGCCATGCTTCTTCAAACTTTCTCTGGGCTACCAATCTGGTATAGGCCTGAACCGGAACATTAATCGGACAAGCATTCTTACATGGTGCAGCCGGCGGATTTTCAATACAAGCAATTTTGGTTCTTTGCCGGTTAACCTCTTTAGTACCTTTAATCCGGTCACAGATTTTTCCTCTGAATTCATCAATGGTTTTATAACCTTTAGCATCCATCCAGTCCGAAAGCTGTTGGTTAAATTCTTCAATAATCGAATACCCATACATATAAATAGCGGTACAAAATTGTACTGCATTACACCCTACCAAAAGATACTTGACAACATCATCCCCACAGGTAACTCCGGATGAACCAGCAATATTAATATTGACTTTTGGCCTAATCTGGCTGATCCAACGCAATGGATAATTAATTGCCCATGGTCCGCCAAAACCGGCATAGCCACCGTGCATAATAGGAGCTTCAGTATTAGTATCAATCTCTAAACCAGTAAAACGGTTAAAGACTGTTACACCATCAACCCCGATCTCCTGTAGTTTTAAGACTAAGGCTTCCGGTGAAGTAAGCATTGGGCTAATCTTAGCTACTACCGGGATTTTTACAGCATCCTTTACCAGTTTAACTGTTTCGGCAATCGTATTCTCTACTGCCCCACCTCGGAAAGTAATAGAACCATGAGGACAAGAAGTATTTAATTCAATAGCATCAGCACCGGCCTCTTCCATTAATTTAGCATAATTAACCCAACCTTCCGGCGTTAGGCAATTGATTGAAGGAATAATCTTTAAGGTTTTAAGTGTGGCTTTAGCTTTTGCCACTTCCTCTGCATAACGTTCCGGTCCCCACTCTGAAGCCTGCTCATAAGAGTAAAGAGTCGTTGATTTGTGATCCTTAAGTTGACGTCGGATAACCTGAAAACGAGGGGTTGGTGATTTCCTACTCACCTCATCCTCAAATAAGGATTTCATCACAACTGCTCCGGCACCATGATCTTCTGCCTTTTTCATTCGCTCTACATTCTCGGTTATCCCGGCGGAAGCCAGAATCAGCGGTGAAACTAAATCCAAGCCTAAATACTTAGTTCTAATATCTGCCATAACAAAACCCCCTTAAGTAATTAGATTTTCATCATTTCATGTGCGTGGGTTGTCGACTCACCCGGTTTTTTGATTTTAATCACTTCGTGATGTTAAGGTAACCGGCATGAGCGACTAGGTAGCCAGCATAAGCGATTACTAATGTGTTACGGGCCTTTTCAAAATAACCCATCTCTATGTTACTACAAAAACACAGGGAAAAGGTATTGATTTTTGTGCTAAAAGTATGTATTTTAGTAGTAAAGGAATAAATAAGGTGGGAAAAGCATGAAAAGGCCAGGCAGAGAATTTTATTTACATTCTGATCTGATTATTGAATATAAAAAAGACGCTCCACAGAGTTTTGCCTGGGAGAGTCATTTTCATCCGGGCTGTCAAATCTATTTTGTTCATAGTGGGCAAGGTCAAATGCTCCTCGATGATCAATTGATCTCCTTTGAAACCGGCTACCTTGCTTTAATCGATGCTTTACGGTTACACTATATTACGCCTCATTCTCCTTCCTTTCTCCGTTCGATAATTCATTTTCTACCCTCCTGGTTAGAAGAATCCGTATCACTCCCAATCGGGCTAAATCGTTTGCTCTCCGGCTCTGGCCCATTAATCTTAAGCCTAACTCCTGAGCAACAGAAAAATCTGGAACTAAAGATCGAATATCTTAATACACAGTACTGTCGGTGGCAAGAAAGAGCCGACTCCTTACTCGAGACGGAATTGAAGGTTAGGATCGCCAGTCTACTTTTTGACATCCTAAATTGGATGGAAAAAGCAAGAAAAAACAAAAAAACAGCAAACCCCTTTTTGGTAAAGAACGAAAACGCTCCAGTTAAAACCTCTCTCGCAGAACAGATGACAAGGTATATCGCCAGTCAGGTTTATGAAAAACTTGATCTCCAAAGTTTGCAGGAAGAATTTAAATTCAGCATTCATCATCTGACCCATCATTTTAAAGAGATTACCGGAATCTCTCCGATGCGGTTCTGGAGATTATGTCAAATCAAAGAAGCAAAACGGCTTTTACTCCATACTGACCTTACAATTAGTGAAATCGCTGACAAACTAAAGTTTGGAACTAGCCAGTATTTTAGCCAAACCTTTAAACAATGGGTTAAGCTCACCCCAAGTGAGTTCCGGAAAATTAGTCGTTCTCCCCGGCCTAAACTGTAAACTACATTAATAGGTATTTCTTTATCAGCAATAAGTTAAGGGCTACAAAGTTTTTGTAGCCCAAACAAATTAATTCAATAAATACTTACGCAATCTCTAATGCTATTTCCATCATCTCAGTAAAAGTTTTCTCCCTTTCAGCTGCAGTTGTTTCTTCTCTCGAAACTAAGCTATCACTGACTGTTAGAATTGAAAGGGCATTAACCTTAAACTTCGCAGCCAAAGTATATAATTCTGCCGTCTCCATCTCTACAGCTAACACGCCAAATTTAGCCCATAGCTTCCAGATCTCTGGATCTTCATTATAAAATGTATCTGAAGAAAGAATATTTCCTGCCCTAATTTCTATTCCTTTTTCACAAGCTACAGTATAGGCTTTTTGCAGCAAATCAAAACTAGCAGTTGGAGCGTAATCCATCCCCTGAAACCGTAAATTATTAATATTGGAATTAGTCGAAGCACTCATTGCCAAGATAATATCTCTAATCTTAATGTCAGGTTGCATCGAACCACAACTACCTACCCGGATCAGATTCTTCACCCCATAACTACAAATCAGTTCATTGGCATAGATTGATAGTGAAGGCATCCCCATCCCTGATCCTTGTACTGATACTCTTTTCCCTTTATAGTTACCGGTATAGCCATACATTCCCCTTACCTGATTGTAACATATTGTCTCTTCTAGATATCTTTCGGCAATAAATTTCGCCCGCATCGGATCACCGGGTAAAAGAACAGTCTCCGCCACCTCACCACTCTTTGCCCCAATATGAATACTCATTATTTCAACCCCTTTTCTTGATATTTTGAGAAAATTACATAACTTGTAACTCGAAGCTCGTCATTCGCCACTCAAATTAGAGATTATCATCTCTCAGTAAATGTTCCTAAACTAATTCTATTTTCTATGAGGAATAATCCTCCTTTTAAATATGTTTCTTTTAAGTTTCCTTTTCATAATCACATTCTCTTGTAAAACTTGAACTTTTCTCTTATAAAAAATACTTCCAAGGCTAACTCTCAATCGAGCGACTAGAGACGAGCAGCGAGCAACGAAAGTATTGACTTTTGTTTGATTCCTACGTTACAATCAAGTCATTAGAAGAACATTTAAGCTAATTGAGGAAATTTCATGATAATTATTTCACATGTCATACCCAAAGACATTTTTCCAAGTGGCCAAATACACAATTTAGGTAATTATGCAATTCCCTCATATTAATAAAGGAGACTTAGAAGATGACATATAAACTAATGGCAGTAGATGTCGATGGAACACTACTTGATGATGAAAAAAAACTAGATGCAAAAACAATCGAAACTATTAAACTAGCTGTCAAACAAGGCCTAATCTTTACGATCTGTACTGGTAGGCCGATTCAAGGTGTGGTTCCACTAGTAGAAAAAATCGGTTTGGATTTACCCTTTATTACATATAACGGAGCTATGATCATAAAGGGTAAATCAAGAGAAATTCTCTACGACCTGAAAATGACTGATGAAGATGCAAGAGCCGTAATTGAGCTAGGTACAAAATATGGAACTACTATTAGTATCTGGGCTAATAATAAACTTTATGTCAATAGGTTGAATCAAAAAGCCTACGATTATGGAGCTTTATCTAATACCAAGCCTTTACCAATTAATGATCTTGATGCGATCATAAAAAGCGGGGTCACAAAAGTCTTATGGTATGATCAAGTCGAAACCATTAATAAATTCCAAAAAGAGGCGGGAAATTATTTAAGCAAAACTATTAATTTTCATACCTCCCAACCATACTTTCTGGAATTTGTTGATCACAAAGCCTCTAAAGCAAAAGCCTTAGCAAGGCTGGGAGAATATTATGGCATTAAACAAGAAGAGATCATTGCCGTAGGTGACGGCTATAATGATCTTTCGATGATTGAATATGCTGGTCTTGGAGTGGCAATGGCCAATGCGGAAGAAGCAATCAGAGAAAAAGCCGATTATATTACCCTTACTAATAATGAAAATGGCGTAGCTCACGTTATTGAAAAGTTTATTCTGTGATCAAAAGTACACAACGCAAAAAGCTTCTGGTATTAAATGAACAAAGCACGGATTCAGTTATTGTGGTTAAATTAAAAATAATTGAATTATGCAATTCCTTAAACTGCAAATAAACTGTCGTAACTCGTCCTCGGTCGCTTAGCTTTGAAAGGTTTTTTGGGCTAATTAAACGCTAAAACCAACTTACAAATGTAATTTCCATTTTTATTATTAAAACTTAGATCAATCTAATAGCAAACTGCGGACAGGCTCCCACACAATAACCACAGGTGAGACATTTTTCTTCTTCAATATATGCCTTCCCTTCTTTGGGGGTAATAGCGTGATTTGGACAAGTTTCAACACACTTAAAGCAACCTGCACATAAACTTTTTACTACTAGAAAACGTTTCTCCATTGCTGCAACTGAAGGAAAAACCTTTGGCTTTTCCCCTTCGAAATAAGCCAGGTTAAATTCAACTTCCTCCTGACTGACCATACCAATCGCAATTGAAGAATACCCTGGTAGAGAACGGCCATAGGCTATAGCTTCTTCAAATTCACCTACTAAACTCCCGCCCCCCAGAACCTTCATAAAATATACCCCTTTACCTTGAGAAACACATTTGGCAATTGCCTTCTCCATATCTTCCCTATTTCCATCAAGGATACCAAGGCCCTTTTTATTAATAATCGGAAAAACTACATCGATCTCTTTTAATCCAGAAGCCAATTCAGTTACCTTTGCCGAATGAGTACTAATCCCAACAGCCTTAATCCGTCCTTTTTCTTTATTCTCCACTAAACATTCTAAAGCGCCTCTTCTTTTTTTAAAAACATCTACACCTGCTCTAGCCGCATGAAGATGAAATATATCAATATAATCAAGTTCCAGCTCGTTTAGAGCCTGATCAATAGCTTTTTGCATCTCATCAAAAGACTTAGCTGGTGATTTAGAAGCAATAATTGGACGTTCTTTAGCTCGTTTAATCGCTAAGCGAATTGGCTCATAAGTTTTATATCCTTGTGCAGTATCAATAAAATTAACTCCTCCTGCAAGCGCAGTACTTATTAGATCCGCACATTCCTCCACCGGTAAATTTTTTTGGAGCGGACCCATTGGTAATGCACCAAAACAAAGTTCTGTTACTTCTATCCCAGTTCTTCCCAATAGATTTTTCTTCATCAGTTACACCTTTCTTTGTTTCAAAAATAGTTAACTTATCATAAAAATAATTTCCTTTAATAATACCTTCAAAATTACTATTATTAG
This sequence comes from Bacillota bacterium, assembly GCA_036744795.1. Lineage (GTDB taxonomy): Bacteria > Bacillota > UBA4882 > UBA10575 > UBA10575 > UBA5486. The sequence continues at coordinate 117,513 of DAIOHK010000001.1, forward strand.
CTTTAAATTATTTCTTAAAAACTCTGTTTTAGTTACCCTGAATTCTGCTCTTCTGATATTATGACATCCGTTTTTTCTTCAGAAACGAGCATATCTTCCACAAGTTTTTCATCATTAAGATCCATAATTTTATCCATTTCTAATAAAAGAATCAACCGCTCACCTAATTTGCCCATAGCCTTTAAGTATCTAGTTTTTTCCTGCGTTTTAAAATCTGTAGCCGGTTGTATTTTATCTTCGGGAATATTTGCAATATCAAGAACACGATCAACCGTTAAACCCATAATCTTACCATTGACTTCTGTAACAATAATAACTTGAAATTCATTTTCCTCTTTATCCGGTAGTCCAAGCCTTTTGCGCATATTTAATACGGGAATCACTTCTCCACGGAAATTAATGACTCCTTCCACATATGTAGGAGCGTGGGGAATCTTCGTAGGAACTAAATAACGAATAATCTCTTGTACCTTAAGAACTTCCAAACCATACTCTTCGTTTCCAACCATAAAAATCATATACTGCTGTTCATTTTCAGTATCAGTAAACTGAAGATTCAAAAGATCAATAGTACTATCATTCCTCGCCATTGCTCATCCTCCTTTATAAATATTTTTCATAAACCAGCTGTTTAACCAAGAAAGATTAATTACACCTATAGCCTAGTTAAAGGAAATAACTTTTTTTATATTCTAACTACCGAATCAACAATAGATTGCGTATCTATAATAAGAGCAATATCTCCACTTCCCAATAGTGACGCCCCAGCAATATCAGGTGTAGTCCCCAATGCCTTATTTACTCGTTTAATCATTACTTCTTCCAAACCAAGCAATTCTTCAACAATCAAACCAACATGACTTCGCCCATAGTTAATGATTACTATTCGTAGCTGTTCCGGGTTTTTCTCACAAACAAAGTTAAATTTTTCTCCTAGATCAATTAGAGGAATAACCTCTGGATAACGATAATATACCTTTTTCCCATTAACATCATGAATCTCATCCTCTTTAATCACTATGTTCTGGGCAATGTCATTAACAGGAATCCCAAATATCTGCCCACCTAGTTCAACCATAAACGACTGGATAATTGCTAGTGTAAGGGGAATTTTCAGGGAAAAAGTAGTACTTTTTCCAAGCTCAGTATTAACTTCAATACTTCCTCGTAATCGTTGTATTGCGTTTTTAACTATATCAAGACCAACTCCACGCCCAGAAAGGTCACTAACCTTTTCTGTAGTGGACAAACCTGGTGTAAAAATTAGATCAAGAATCTCCTGTCGAGAAAGCTGATCTTGTTCCGTAATAGTTCCAGCTAAAATAGCCTTTTTTCGAATTTTTTCCATATCTAGTCCCTGTCCATCATCAGTAAGCCTAATGATAATATACCCGCCTTCCTGGCGTGCTTCAACAATAATCTTACCTTTAGGATCTTTTCCTACCTTTACCCGTTCTTCTATACTTTCAATACCATGATCAATAGCATTTCGAAAAAGATGAGTTAAAGGATCAATTAACTCTTCAACAATCTGTTTATCAATTTCGGTTTCTTCACCATGGAATTGGACTTCTACTTTTTTTCCACACCGTTTTGCCATATCTCGTATACTTTTAGGGAAACGCGAAAATAGCTGCTTAATTGGAACCATCCGGAGTTCCAAAATATCTGTTTGTAATACATTATAGACCTGATCAAGTTCTTGCAATGTTTTACCTAATTGTTCCCAAGTAGCTTTCTCTTGGTATGAACCTTTTTGCGCAAGATGAAGAAGAGAGGTTTTTAAAGTTAATACCTTACCCATCTGATTAATTAGTTTGTCAATTTTCTCAGCCTCCACCCGGATGGTTCCAGCCGTAGCAGAAACATGCTGTTCTTCTCGCGGAACCCATTTACGGATGTTTACCTTAACAGCATCAAGGGACAAGAATTCAATTTTTTTTATTTCGTCAGGTGATAAACTTTTTTCACAAAGTAAAACAACTTTATATTCAAAAAAATCTTCTTCTGCTAATCTTTCTTTTGGTGGATTGCTTGCTAGAATACCACCAAAATTCTGTAATTCATTGTAAAAAATCAAGGCCGAAGCTCCAGGAAAGACAGTTTCTGTAGAAAACAAAACATTAATTCCGTAAACAGATTTCCCTGCTTTCTGCCAAGAAGCAACGGTTTCTTTTTGCTGTTGAGTCAAAACCAAAGAATTAGATTCTGGTTTAGGCAAAACATTAAACTGCTTATCTTTTACATCTTGGTTTTCTTTCCCTTTCTCTTCTCTTAATTTTTTAAAAATAGGAATCCATCTATTCAAATATGGCGTAAGGTTATTTTTATTATCGCCCTCAAAAAATGCAGTTACATCATCAGTAAATTCTAAGAGTAAATCTATAACCTTATCTTTTAAAACGTATTTATTATCTCGAACCATCGAAAATAGATTTTCTAATTCATGCACAACATCTTTTAACTCTACTAAACCCACAATTCCAGCTGAACCCTTAATATTATGGGCAATTCTAAACATTTCATTAATAAATTCTTTTTGTCGATCGGGGTTCTGTTCTATTTGCAGCAAAATAAAGACTAATCTTTCAATCAGCTCTTTTGCTTCATTTATAAAGGTAGAAAGCAATTCTGCATCAATTTTATAACTATCCTCTTTCAATTTATTCATGGTAGCCCCCCTAAACTCGACCAAATAATTTTTGATACTTCTTTTACTATTTTTAAATTATTTTATTTGAGGGAATTGCAAAATTACCTTAAGCATTATCGAGCCAGTAATGCAATTCCCTAATATCTTTGTTACAAGTGATATAAACAAATCTCACACCCATTTATTGTTAATTCATGAAGTATACCCGAGTTCTAGTAACAAAAAGTCAAAACAACGGTAATTAGCTATCCTTACCTGCTTAAATCAAAAACATCAGAAAACCCTCAAAATTTATCTAGGCTATCCTGTTTAAAATCACGATGTACCGTATTAGCAAATTCTGATTTAACTTGTGTTGTTTTTTTCTCATCTTTTGCTGCTCGATAATCTTTAGTTTCTCGATTCCAATGTTTCCCCCGTTTTTTACTTTTAACATGACCAATCATATTTTGTACTTTTTCTGCTTCAGCACTTAGGTTTTGACTAGTAGAGGTAATTTCCTCTACCATTGCCGCATTTTGTTGGGTAACCTGATTCAATTGTTCGGCAGAAGCCTGAATTTGCTGCGAAGCACTTGCTTGTTCTCGCATAGCTGCAGCTACTTCGACAACCACATCTGAAGTACGTTTTGTATTATCAACTATCTTATCTAGGATACCTGCCGATTTCTTAACCATATCATGACCTTTAACACTCCGGTCAACACTTTCATTAATTAAATCTTCAATTTCTTTTGCTGATTCCGCAGCACGACCCGCCAGATTTCTAACTTCCGCTGCTACTACAGCAAACCCTCTACCCTGTTCTCCGGCACGGGCTGCTTCTACAGCTGCATTTAAAGCCAAAAGGTTAGTCTGAAAAGCTATATCATCAACTAGTTTGATAATTTCAGCGATCTGTTGACTACTAGCTGCAATCTGTTCCATAGCACCCATAGTCTCCTGAATTGAACTTTCACCTTCTCTTACTACTTCCATTGTTGTTTTAACAATTTGATCCGCTTGATTAGAACTAGCAGCAACCTGTTGAATCGATGAGTTAACCTCTTCTAATGTAGAAGTAATCTCTTCTAAAGTGGCTGCTTGTTCTTGGGTACGCTGAGAAAGATCCTGATTACCAGTAGCAATCTCTCCAGAAGCCTGTTTTACCATCTGTGTACTCTCAAAAATTGGTAAACTAACCGTTCTAGAAAAAGCATTACTAATAATCACAATCAATACCATGATTCCTCCTATTACAATTAACATATAAAACTGCATCTTTTTAACCGAAGCATATGCCTCATCATAATCAATCTCCATTATAAACCCCATAGGGTGTTCTCCTAAATTAAATACATTCAGACAAGTCAGGCATTTATTCCCTTGATAATCATCAAGTAACATAAATTCCAAGTAATCAGTATCATGATTCCGAATAGCAGGTGTTAGCAGCTCCGCACCCTTAGTATTTATTTTTGTTTTTAAAATCTCATAATTCTTATTAAACCTAGGTTCCGTAAGCAAGTATTGATTTTGATCAATAAAATAAGCATCAGCAGTTTTACCAACAATGTCAATCCCATCTAAGACGATCTCACCAATTTGATTTGCTTCTAAAATTAAACCTACTGTCCCTAGTACTTCGGTAGATATCTCTTCGCTAAAAACTGGAGAAACCACAATCATAACATTTTCATTAATTTCCGATAAATATTCTATAGTAGAATTAGTATGTTTTCCTGCTAAGGCCTGCTGAATATAATCATGATTTTTCAAATCAACAGATAATAACTTATTATTTGTTGTACAGATTACTCGTCCTTTATTATCTGTTATCATTAAATGATACTCTTGTTTTAGCTTCTGTAATAAAGGATTTAAATTTTCCTCCCTAATAAAATCCCGTTCACCTTCTGTCTGAGCATCATAATAAGTAGTGAGTCCCTTTTTTAAACTTTCCAGCTGAGCAACTAGCCTAGCATGATCTGTATATTTAGCAATATTGTCCCCAAAAGCACCTTCTGTAGCAGTAACATATAAATCTAAGGTTCTTTCAACTTCTTCTGTAAGACTCTTGGAAGTATAAACATAGGCAATTGCAGTGTTAATCCCCATAGAAAGCATTCCAACCAACAAAAACAGTAGAACCAGTTTTTGACCAAGTGTCATTTTTTTAAACATCTATATGCCTCCCAAAGTTTAATAAACCTAAACTTTATTCTGAACAAAGCTATTTTTTATTACAAAACCACCTCTTTTAATATGATGTAAACTTTGTTTATGTAAAATCTCATTATTACCCAATAGTTTCTAGTTTGAATTTTCTGATAATATATGCAGTTATTAATACAAGATCTTTTGAGGGTGTATGCCAAAACCAATATAATATCACTAAATAATTTCCATGATTTCGTAATAATTATTGACATTTTCCGTTTTTAGGTTTCTTGTAGTTATTTATGTTATCGGTTAACTTGCAGAAAAAATTAGTTCTTTTCTTACATAATTTCTAAAACTCATTTAAAAATCGACATAAAAAATGTAGCTAATTTGTTTTTAGTTACATTTTTAGGTTGCTAAATTTTATCATTATTTAAGTTATCGGTTTATACACCATTAATAATCAATCTTGTTTTAACACAATAACAATAATATAGTTATTATTAGACATAAAAAACACGGTTAATTAATGTTCAGTCTAAAATTTTAGGTTACTAAATTTCTATTTAAAATGTCCCTAAAATTATACCCAAACATTTTTCACCGTGTTTATTTAAAAACATTATTTGATAAAACTTAAGGAATTGCATAATTATTAATGGACTGCACAATTGGCTAAATAACCATCAATTCTTTATATAGTAATTTGTTATTAATTTAATATTATCTAGCTTATCTCTTCTTTTTTTTAACTATCACATCCGTAGTCGCTACTACTGCACTAATTGTCAATAAGATACTAACAATACAAAAGGTTACTGTAGGCACTTCATCAAAAAGAAAATAACCCATTACCCCAGCAAAAACAAATTGGAACATGGTAAAGATACTCACAATCTGTCCTCGAAGGTGCTTCATAGAATAATTCAATACCGTATGCCCAATTACGGTTGGAACTAGGCCCAGGCCAATTGCCATTAGAATATCCTTTATCTCATACGCACGGAATGGGACCTCAAAGATAAGAGCGATAATAAAGCAGAGACAAAAAGCATAAAAGTAAAGAGGAACCATATATAGCCATAAATCTCCAGTATTTTTTCTTCCTAAAACTAAATAAAGACTTAAAAATAGCATCGAGATAAAACAGAGAATATCACCCTTTAAAAACTCGGGGTTTACATTAAAATCAGAGATTCCAAGTAAACTTACACCAGCTAATGCTAGTAATGTCGCCACCATCTCAACTCTATTGATTTTTTCTTTAAGAAAAATATAAAGCAGCAGTGGCATAACTAGAGGTACTAGGTTCACAATCAAACTGGCATTAGCAGCAGGGGTCATTCGAGCAGCAGCAATCCAGGAGATAAAATGAAGAGAAAGCATTACCGCGGGCACAAGCGGAGTTATAAAATCCTTCAAAGTAACCTCTTCTTTATTAACCCGATACTCTTTAATAAAGAGTGGTAAAAGGAAAACCGTAGCCACCAGTAAACGAAAAGACGATAAAGTAATCGGTTCGATATTAGCAAGCTTTATAAAAACAACTGATGTAGCACAGCAAAAAACACCAAATATTAACAAAATTAAATACAGAACCAAATTAAATTCCTCCCCATAGCTGATAATATGTGATAGTAAAAATTATATCATAATCATACTTTGATAATGTAAAGTTATTGATAAACAATGAAGGCTGGTAAAATACCCAGCCTTCATTACATATGCAATTTTATCCCTTTATTCCTTAACAGTTATTTCTCCAGCCTTGAGTAGAGCAACCTTTGCTGCAACTGGACCAATCAATTCATAAACAACTGTGGCTGACAAGATAATTGTTCTAATTACTACTCCCATTCCAGGAAGAATTTGCTCTGCAATCATCGAAAGACCAATCGCTACTCCCGCTTGAGGAATTAATGCTAATCCAAGGTATTTCCGGACAGCAGCTGGAGCACCAGTAAATTTTGCCCCCAAATATGCTCCTAGCATTTTACCTATAACCCTAAACACTATATATCCAACCCCAACTAGTCCCACCTGACGAAGAATATTAAGCTTTAACTCTGCACCTGCTAGAGTAAAAAAAGCAATAAAGATTGGAGGCGTAAATCTATCCACAACTGAAAATAGCCGGTTTTTATTATACGCCATGTTTGATATCGTTGCCCCTACCATCATACAAGCAAGAAGAGATGAAACATCTAATAAATAGGAGAGACCAACCGTCAAAAAAATAGCAGCAATCGTAAAAGAAAGCAGTTCTTCTTCACCTTTTGCTTTTCGCGAAAAATAGGAGAGTCCTAAACCGATAAGAAAACCGATTAATAAAGCTATGATAATCTCTCTGATTGGACTTAAAATGGAAACCCATACCGCCACATTTTTATCGGCATTTGTAATCGCATGAGCCACTGCGGTTGATAAGCCGAAAACAATAATTGCCACCGCATCATCCATAGCAACCACCGGAAGCAACGTACCTACTAAGGGTCCTTTCGCTTTATATTGACGAATTACCATAATAGTTGCTGCTGGGGCCGTAGCCGTAGCAATCGCACCTACAACCAAACTAAAAGCGACCGGTTGACGAAAAATAAAGATCATCGCTAAGTCAACAATAATTACAGCACCCAGTGCCTCCAGTAAGGTAATCCAAATGATAGATGCTCCACTTTTATTAAGATGTTCGATATTTAACTCACTACCAATACTATAAGCAATAAAGCCTAAAGCCGCGACAGAAATTACAGAGAGTGATGAAGTAACATTATCCGGAACAAGTTTTAGAACTGATGGGCCGATAATAACACCAGCTAAAAGATAACCGGTAACATTAGGCAATTTAAATTTGGAAACAATCCGCGCCATTATAATACCAGAAAAAAGAATAACTGCTATATAATATAGAATATGCATTTTTCTATCCGATCTCCTATTAAACAATTTTTAACATAATTTTAAAATTAATCCATTTAAAAACGTAAAAGTTTAGCTAAAGCTATTTAAGCAATACCAGACTATTAACAATTAGCTCTTATTTTTAAAACAGCAATAACTAGATTTCAATTCCTTCTACATGGTTAAGTGGAATCGTAAAAAGAATCCCAACATCTGGTTTTGTTAAATCGCCTACTACCCGTTTGACTGAATCAATGGCCAGTTTCACTTGATCCTCATTTAAAACTACAAACAAGGTTTTATTATACGAGTAGCCCTCATTAATTAGCATCTTGATTGAACCAAAAATGGGGATATTGTCCAAATTGCCGTGTAAAACCCGTGCCATTCCTGTACTATCGATTACGGTGGCCCCTCTTATTCCAACATTTAAAAAGTCTTTTAAAAGATCTTCTAACCGATCCACTTTATTTAAAACGATAACTAGCAACTGCATGTTAATACTCCTTTAAAATTTTTTTTGCCGGTAACTCGTAATACCTTCCATTCAGTTCTTTACATCAAATATTGAAAGTGGAAAGTTACCGTAATTGATTAGCATCACTTTCTTCAATAACAAAAATCTGCATTCTCACTTTTTCCAGTAATTCTACAATTACTGTTTCGCTAGTAATAAACTTAACAATACCAAAACAGTATTGATCAAAGGTATCATAAATTCTCCCTGCACTACAACAACCTCTTGGGACTGTTGAGGTACTATTGGCTACATAACCTACCTGCCCAACTGGTTCTAGTTCAACACAGATCGCCTCATCATCATAAAGATTTCCTTTTTCTTTTACCAGTTTTACAATTTGTCCAGGTTTGAAAATCTTCTTACCATAAAAGTGACGGGCACCTATCACCGCTATATATCTTTCATCAGACACACCTTGACCGCCTTTCTATTTTATCAATCTTATTTTACCATAGAGGAGCTGCAAAAGGTAGCCAGATGGTAAAATATCAAATGGTTTTAAAAATACTCTCTAGTAATAGAGAAAATTGCATAATTACCTTAATCAGCCATCTACACAATAATGCAATTAGCTTTACAATCATTATTTTGTGTTAAATCTACAAATTGGGAAACTCCAATAAATTATATAAGCCTAAAATAAAAAAAGGCCGTAAGAAACGGCCACAAAAAACTTAAATTACAGAAAGCCGATCCTTTTGCTTATATTCCTCAATTATCTCCCTGTATTTTACAGCTACTTCATCAATTATCTGTTCCCAAGGTTTATAAATCGTCTTCTGTGCATTTTTCCCTACTTTTATCAAAAGTTCCTGGTCTGAAAGGATTTCCATTACTCTTTTAGCAAATGATTCAGAATTATTTTGAGCAACAAAACCATTAAAATTATCGGTTAAACCTTCGGCACTATTTGAGTTTTTAATCACAACAGATGGGCATTTAATTGCCCCAGCTTCTCTAATCACAATAGGAGCATTATCGTAAATAGATGGGAAAAGAAAGAGATCTGCCCTAGCATATAGAGATTTCAAAAATTCTCTATCAAGAATACTCCCCTTAAAAATCACCCTTTCATTTAGCCCTAATTCCTTAACCTGTTCCTTCATCGCATGCTCAGCATAACCAGTCCCAACAAAGATCATTTTATAATCTAATCCCCATTCTTGTATATATTTAAGGGATTGAATTAGCATCTTTAGATTTTTTTGCCAAATGTGCTGACCTACAAAGAGAAATACTGTTTCCTGGGGATTTATCTTTAATAGCTTGTTTATATGAGCACGCCTGTTTTCAAAATCGGAAGGAGGGGTAAAATCAGTACCATTATAAATAATATCTATCTTCCCTTTAAAGCCATACTCTTTTAATGTTTCTGCCGTAGCCTTGTTAACAGTCCATACCAGATCAACGGCATTAAAAAAGTCTACTACTTGTTTAACTCCTAGTTCTGCCAATGCATCCGATTTTACTACTGTTTTAAAATCATCATAAAATTTCGAATGAAAGGTGGCAACAATTGGTATCCCTCTTTTTTTTGCTATTCTTAAGGCTAATTTTCCAGAGGAAAATGGCGAATGGGCATGCATAATATTAAAAGGAATCTCACTTAATTTTCTTCTCAACCTAAAGTCAGTGCGGGGAATTCCTAACCGATAAGGGCGTCTAATCACTAAAGGTAAGGAAAAATATCTAATTACTTCAAAATTTTCGTTATCTTTATATTTAGGAAAGGACGGAGTAATAACATAGCAGTCTCCATATTTCTTATTCAACCAGTAAGCGTAATTTTTAGTTACATTTGCCACCCCATCCATTACTGGCGGGAATGAATCATTAAACTGGCCAATAATCATTTTTGTACATCCTTTCAAAGTTTTTACAGAGCTTTTATATGAGGAAATTGCATATTTACGTTTATCATCCATTCAACTACAATACATAGTGTTTAAAATTATTAGGCTATCAATATATTGTGGTTAAATACTAAATATTTGAATTACGCAATTCCTCAATATAAATAGTATTTTCGCTTAAACTGTAAACTCCTTCCTTTCAAAAATAAAATTCTTATTAATTTTTTCTATTTACCTTAAATCTAGTTTTCTTAAAGGTGCAGGTTTGGCAATCCAAAAGCCTTGCATATAATCAACACCAATAAATTGTAATTTTTCCTGAATAACCTGGCTCTCAACAAACTCAGCAATTGTTTGAATTCCCATAAGATGAGCTACAGTATTTATAGTTTTAACCATTGTGCTATCAATCTTATTTTCGGTGACATTTTTTATAAAGCTACCATCAATCTTCAGGAAATCAAAAGGAAGGTATTTAAGATAGCTAAAAGAAGATAACCCACTACCAAAATCATCTAACGCAAATCTACAGCCAATAGATTTTAGTTTCTCCATAAATTGTAAGGCGTGGCTAAAATTAGCAATAGCAATTGTTTCTGTGATTTCAAAACAAATCTGCTCTGGAGGAACCCTATATTGGGAAAACTGCTTCTGAATAAAGTCCAGGAAATGATCGTCATTTAAAGCAGTTCCAGAAATATTAATATTGAATTTAAATTGTTTTTTACATAAATTACTATAATTATCATTAAAATAAGTGGAAAATTTATTAATCACCCAGTAATCAATCTCAAGCATCATATTATATCTTTGTAAAGCAGCCAGAAAACTATTAGGAAATATTTTTTCACCTTCATCATCAAACATCCGTAGTAAGATCTCAAACCATTTTGCAGGTGATCTATTGTCTACTGGCACTATTGGCTGGTAGTAGAGGAGAAAACGATTATCCTGAAAAGCTTTGGCAATTACTGGCATTAATTGCATCTCACCAAGGAGCCTAGATAATTCCCGGTCATCATCTTTGTAAAGGTGATAACGGTTTCCACCTTTTTCTTTAGCTATATAGCAGGCCTGATCAGCAGCACTCATTATATAGTCAATATCTGCGGAATGAGAATTAATCATAACTACTCCAATACTTACCCCGATACTGAAGGGCCTCCCTTCCCAGATAAACCTACTCTCCTTTACCAACCGGCAGATTTTGTCTGCTAATTTGCAAGCTTTAGTTATAGAACAATTTTCAAGTATAATACCGAATTCATCCCCACCTAATCTGGCAAAAATTCCTGTTTCTTTTAATTTTTGTTTAATTAATGCTGTTATTTGTTTTAAAAGATGATCTCCAGCAAAATGGCCACAGGTATCATTAACAATTTTGAACTGATCAAGGTCAAGATAAAACATAGCATGTTCTTGTTTCGATGTTATTGCTTTATCAATTAAAGCACGAAGTTGTTTCTCAAAATTTAATCTATTGGCCAGACCGGTAAGATAATCGTGATTAGCCTGGTAGGCTATTTTCCTGGTTAATTCTAGATTATCTGTAACATCATGTAGCACTAATACAACCCCGATAATTACATTTTCACGGTTATGTATGGGAGATGCCGTTCCTTCGACAGCATATTCTTTTCCTTCCCTGTTGAGTAAGACAGTTTTATTGGGTAAATTAATAATCCTGTTTTCTTTAATCGCACAGAAGACTGGATTTTGAATAAATTCTTTGGAAGCATCATTTAAGAGTTTTATCGCTCTAAATAATGGCCTGTTTTGAACTTCATCATTTTCCCACCCAGTAATTTTTTCTGCTACTAAGTTTAAATGGGTGATATCGCCATTAATATCTGTTGTAATTACAGAATCACCGATTGATTCCAAGGTCACTATGGCCCGTTCCTTCTCTTGAAACAATTCATCTTCCATCTTTTTTCGCTCAATTGCATACCTAATCGAGCGTTCTAATAGAGAAGGCCCTACTTCATTTTTATTAAGATAATCCGAAGCCCCTAATCTCATTGCTTCCATATCAATTTCATGATCACCTTGACCTGTTAATAAAATTACTGGTACATTGTAGCAATTTTTCCTCATTTCCTTTAGTAATTCTAAACCATTGTAAACTCCAAGACGGTAATCTAAAAGAAAAATATCATAATCCACATTATTCCAAATATAATTTTGAGCTGTTTCGTAATTATTAACCCATTCCAGTTTATAATGGGTATCTTCCACCTCAAAAAGCATATCTCTAATAATAACAAAATCGTCCTCATCATCATCTATTAACAAAACCTTAATTACATCATAATCCATCTCATCACCCTCTACAAGTCAAACTGGAAGCTCTACGATTTCTAACCAGTACTTAGTTACCGTTTTAATTGTTTTCACTAGTGCTTCAAAAGTTACAGGCTTGGTAATAAAGGAATTCACCCCTAGATCATATGTACGAAGAATATCTTCTTCAGCCCTTGAAGTGGTAAATATAATTATGGGAATTCGTCGGAATTCCGGATCTGACTTGATTTCTCCAAGTGCTTCCCGCCCATCTTTTTTAGGCATGTTTAAGTCAAGAAATATCAGCCCCGGAAGTGGTAGGTTTTCCAAACTACGATAATCACCGTTCCGTCTCAGATAATCCAAAAGTTCTTCACCATCAGTCACAAAGTGTAATGGATTAGCTAACCTTGCCTCTTCAAAGGATTCTTTTAGCATTAACCGGTCATCAACATCATCATCAGCAACTAAAATAATAATAGGATTATTTACCTTATTCACAATCTAATACCTCCTGTTTATTCTGTCTTACGGGAAGAATAACAATGAATTTTGTTCCTATTCCAAGCTGACTTTCAACCTTGATCCTACCATTATGCCTGAGTACAATCTTTTGACAGATTGCTAAACCAATTCCGGTTCCTTCATACTTTTCTTTCCCATGTAACCGCTGGAAAACACCGAATATCCGTTCGTAGTATTTGGAGTCAATACCTATCCCATTATCTTCAAAGGTAATCTCAACGTATTCCTTTGTTGCCTCTGTCCATAAATAACTAGTATTCTCCTTGATAATCCGGGAGTAAACCTTTACCTGTGGTCTAATCCCCTCACGATGAAATTTTAAAGCATTACTAATCAGATTCTGGAATAATTGATGCATCTGGGTTGGTTCTGCTTCAATAGTAGCCAACTCCCCAATCTCAATATCACCCCCGGTCTGTTCAATCCGCATTTCAATATCGGATAAAACATCCGTTACAATTTCAGTAAGATTGACGATTGAAAATGGTTGGGCTTGAGTGGTAACTCTAGAGTAAGTTAAAAGGCTATTTATCAAACTTGACATTCTTCTGGTTGCATTATGGATCCGATTCAAGTAATCTACTCCTTGCTCATTCAATTGAGCACTAAATTTTTCCCGGAGTCGAGCACTAAACACAATTATTTTTCTTAAAGGTTCCTGGAGATCGTGAGAGGCAATATAAGCAAATTCCCGCAAATCTGCATTAGAATGAGCCAGCTTCTCAGATTGCTCTCTTAAAGCCTTTTCAGCTTCTTTCCTTTCAGTAATATCCTTGGCAGTACAGACCAGATGCTTGATTTCGCCATCAGAATCTTTTAAAAGCGAACAACTAAAAAGCACTGGTGTCCGTCCACCATCTTTTCTTTTAAAAGTCATTTCATAGTTGGCCAATACTCCATCTCTAAGTAAAGATACAAGAGTTTTACCCTGAAAGGGTGAATCTTCTTTTTTTAAAAAGAGTAGCTTTGCTGGTTGTTCTAACAGCTCAGTTACTTCATAATTCAAAATTTCTTGAACAGCTTGATTAATTGTTTTTATTTTCATTTGTGGATCTAGAACAATCAGGGCATCTGTCATACTAGCAATAATACTATCCATGTACTTTTTTGAAACAGTTGTTTCTTGAAGATCTTTAGCCATTCTATTGAAGGAATAAGCCAAACGTCCAATTTCATCCCTATTTTTAATCTTGACTTTTGTAAAGGCTTCAGTACCCTTTAGACGGATCTCTCTAACAGCCCGCTCCAATTGGAGCAGTGGCTTAGTTATCCAAGTATTCAGCACTATAGTGATCAGGAAAAACGCGATGATAAAAGAGGCAAATGAAATTAAAATGGAATAGATAATTAGCATTGAGGTTTTTTGGGTAACAATACTTTTCGGAACTCCAAGCAATATAGCACCCAATGGTTGGTATTGATTATCTTGGAGAGAAATAATAAAAGCGTAATAACTTTCATGCCCAATAGAAAAATTAGTTACTCTATTTTTACCTGTGTTAAGAGCATAAATAATAAAAGGATCATTTATGCTCTTATCTTGTTGAAAAGGATCATTCGTAAAAAGAACAATGCCATTAGAATCCACAACTAAAGCGTAATGAATATGCTTGTACTTTGCTGTGACTTCTTGGCATTGTGTATCAAAACCCATAATATCTTCAAAATCTATACCTAGAGCCAATAACCGATCAATTTGTAATTTTAGGCTTTCGCCAATCACAAAAACCTCATTTTTTAAGGCCTTCTCATATTCTCGTACAAACAGTATACTGCTGTAACAAGTATTTGCCCCTGTTGTAATCGAAAGAATAATAATTATAATTAAGGTAATTTTTGTTTTGAGCTTGTTACTAGTCATTTATTCCTCCCAGGCAAATCTGGTTGCGATCTCTGAAGTTAAAAGAATGGAGCTTTTTACTTTAATATCTAGTTTATTAGCTCTAGCTAAACTAACCCAAGGTTCCCCTTTCTGTGTTGCCTTCATCGGTAAACTAGAGGGACTTTTTCCTTCTACTAAGATTGCTCTGGCAAGTCTACCTGCTGCCAAGCCCTGCTCAAAACCGGAAACTGAAACCACGCAAAGTGTACCATAAGTAACTCGATCTTTCCAAAAACTAAAATCAGGCAGTATACAGTTTTCGGCAGTCCACTCTAAGACCTCTTGGTAAGTTACATCTTCTCCATTTTCATCTTTAAATGAGAAAATACCTATTAAAGCAATCGCATCCACAGTTTTCTCATATTCCCTAATCTTTTTCTTGTACTCTTCGTAAGTAAGAATGGTATCCCAAATTGGAAAGGTTACTTCCGGTAGTTTCACCAGATTATCCTTCATCCTCTCAACCACTGGTTCCCACATCGCATCTTCATCAAGAACTACAGCAATTTTTTTAACCGATGGTACAATTTCTAATAAAAGCCTGACACTTTCAACAAAATGTTCAGTCTCTAAAACACCAGTTATATTCTTACTGCCAACAAAACCATAATCTTCGGGAGCAGCGTTTACAGCACTAAAAACAAAAGGAAGGTCAGAATTAATATAATGAGCAGTAACATACTTTTGTGCATCATCATCGCTAGCAAAAACCAAATCAGGTTTCCAGGTATCAATTAAACGCCGAGCATCCTGGCTAACTTTCTCTTTCCATCTTAGCGAACTCTTTTGTTTCGTATCCATTTGAAAAACTTTGTACTCTACATTCAAATCTTTTAAAGCTTCTTTAAATCCCTCAAACTGAGTATCTGTCCATTCCCAGGGAGAATGATAACTCATAATGTGAAGAATCTTCAGTTTTCGAGAATACTTTTCCTGAGATTCTTCAGTCATACTGCCACCAATTGACCTGTTAATTTTAAAGTTGCTTACTTTAAATATCAAAAGTATAAAGAGCACAAAGATACTAACGATAACGAGGAGACTGGTTTTTTGTTTCAACTTAGGTTCACACCTTACCAGTAATAATTTTATACTAATATTCAATCAAGTAAGAGAATTTCATAGATATTAAAATAGGAGAACGCGATTAGTCAAAACGATTGCCGCTAATCTTAAATCAACCCAATTATGCAATTCATTAAGTATTATCACTTTAAACATAATTATATAACAAAATATTATAATATCAATTAATTTCTGATTCTTTTAGGCTTTTACTGGTAAATTATCTAATTTTAATATAGATACTAAAAAAAAGGCTGTCCTTTATTAAAAGTACAGCCCTCTTTTTTAATTGAAATTGATATAAAACATAAGTAAGGTCCTTGAATTCGACTTGTGCTTTCTAAAGCAGACGGACAAGTATGCAGAGAATAAACATAGATGCCATCTATAGCTTGGTCACTGTTTTAAAAAATATTTTTTGAATAATCGGCTCAAATTAGACTTGCTGCATCTTCATCAATGATTAAAGTTACATCCGGGTGTGTCTGCAATAATGAAGATGGACATTTTGTAGTGATATAACCACTAACCGTCTTTTTAATTGCTGAAGCCTTTTTCTTACCATTGGCTAAAAGTAAAATCCGACGGGCTTTTAAAATGCTTCCTATACCCATAGTAATAGCTTGCCTGGGAACTTCGTCTTTAGAATCAAAAAACCTGCTATTGACATTAATAGTCTCTTGGGTTAAGTTTATTAGCCGGGTCTGTACTTGTAAACTCTCTCCTGGTTCATTAAACCCAATATGGCCATTCTCTCCGATCCCTAATACTTGTAAATCAATCCCACCAGCTTTCTTAATAGCAGTTTCATATTCTTTACATTCTCTTTCCACATTTTGCGATAGGCCTTTCGGTAGGTAAATATTCTCAGAATTGATATTTATATGATTAAAAAAGTTATTATACATAAAGAAATAATAACTTTGGGGATTATCCGGTGGTAATTGATAATATTCGTCCAAATTAAAAGTTCTTACTTCGGAAAAATCTAGTTCTTTTCTTTTATACATCTCTATTAATTCCCGGTACATTCCTAATGGTGTGCTACCAGTTGCCAAACCCAAGACGCTATTTGGCTTTAAAAGAACCTGGCTAGCCACAATTAAGGCTGCTTTTTTGCTCATGTTTTCGTAATTTTTCTCGATTATAATACGCATTTGGAGCCCTCCTTCAGTTTAGTTAAATTAAGCCTGGAAGGTATGTTTCTATAATTTTCTGTTAATTCCTCCATATTATTAGCCTATCACAAAACTAGATTTTTAACACATCCACAAAACTAAAAATCTTTAAAAGCTAAAATAAGACTATCTGTCCATTATTATCTAAACGAGCATTTATATTCCTCATTTCTTTGTTTAGCTTAACTAACCTACCCCCAA
>DAIOHK010000002.1:0-109224 GCA_036744795.1 Bacillota bacterium
AATCGCACCTAATCCAAAGTAAATAATGGTCCTACTTCTGATCTCTTGTATGGTTCTTATATTATTTGCTTTTTCCCACATCCATATCACCTACATTTCTTTACTTTGCAAAGCAATTGAAAATCTGTCCTTAAATGGTTATAGACTTCTTTAAAAATCGAATATGTTTCATTATACTTTTCTACGTATTCTTTCCGTGGTTTGAATGTTTTTTCCACAATCACATATTCTTCAATGGAAGACTTAATATCTCTTTTGCCAATGCTGTATTCCCCAAGAATTATATCCCCAAGAATCGCTCCATCATTATACTTTGTCCGGCAAAAAACTTTATTACAAACATCTGCTTTTATTTGCAGCCATCCTTCATTCTTGCTGCCACCACCAGTTGCATATACCCTGCTTATCTCCTCTTTTTCGTCCAGCAGCTCTATGTTTTGTCTAAGGTCAAATGCTAACCCTTCCAATACACTCCGGTACATGGTCCGGATACTATCATCCTTGTTCAAGCCAATAAAACATCCCTTAGCAGTATCATCCCAATAAGGGCTTCTGGCACCCATGATATAGGGAATGAAAATCAGATTAGAGGTGAAAGGCATGGCCTGCAAAGAATCATTAAATTCCTTCAAGATGTTGGGGTCCATCTTTTTCTCTAAGATTCTAGTAAAAAACCACTCGATGGTCCCTCCGCTATAGGATAGCGGAAGAATATTAAGACGTTTTCCTTCAATTACATGGTAAGGCGGTTCATAATCCGCATACTCATCCTGCTCAGAACAACTGAAAACACAGGTGGAGGTTCCAGTCATTTCTCCCATCTGTTCTTCATCATAGACGCCACACCCAAGAGCTTCACAGAAAGCATCAATCCCACCGACAACAATCTTAATATCTTTAGCAATTCCTAAATTATCTGCATATTCGCTTACTATCCCATCAATGACAAAAGAAGATTGAACAAGATTAGGCATTTTTCTTGTCTCTAAACCTAAACTTTGGAGCAAAGCAAAGTCTTGATGCTCTCTATTATAGGTAGCCATAGTTGAAGCAGCTGATTCATCAATTAAAAACTGGTTTGTAAGACAACCAATAATAAAATCCTTTGGTTGTAAAAATTTATAGGTTGCATTATATAAGTCTGGCTTATTATTTTTCAGCCATAAGATCTTTGCTTCATTAAATGAGGCATTTATCTTAAAGCCTAACTTCTCATTGATCAATTCCGCTTCCTTAAAAGCCCTTTTATCCTGCCAGATTATTGCTCTGTCTAATGCCTTTCCCTGTTTATCTACAGCTACCAGAGATGGAGAATGACCACTAAAAACAATTGCCTCCGGTTTCTCTTGGGACTTAATCTTCGCTAAAAGACTCTTAATACAATAAATAGTCCCCTTAATATATTCAATAGGGTCTTGTTCAGCGGTATCACCCTGGTAATATGTGTTATAGCTATATTTTGATGAATAATAAGATCCATCTACAATTGTCCCTGCTTTTATGTTAGATGTTCCAATATCTACACCAATAATCATCAGCTCACCCCTTAATTTCTCTTCTAGCAAGTTTAAAGGGGGCTAACTTATCTAAGAGATAACACATGGAAAAGCTAGCTATGAATGAGACAATTAAACTATTATTTGACAGGCAACTGATTAGTATCCCAAAGAACCATGATATAAAGGGTTGAAAATTAAATAAATACGTTTCTCGTTCTTCCTCCGACCTATTAATAGATGAAACATAGAAAAAGTGAATAAAAATAGCTAGCAGCGGTACAAAGATTGCGCCAATACCATTTAAAATAGTAAGAATCCTATTATTAATGCCAAAGTAGGCAAAGACGACTGCAACCGCTCCCCCAATGATAATAAAGATTTTTTTGTATTTTTCTTTACCGGCAATGAAATTAATTGCAATACTGTAAGCGTATAAACTCCGATCATTGAAAGTCCATGTACAAAGAAACATAATAATTACCGCAACAAAAACAGGCATCCCGGCGATCCTTAAAATCTTAATTAGATCAAAATTATTACCACCACAGGAAGCAAATATGCCTCCGGCAATCATTACTAAAGAATAAATAATACCCCAGCATAATCCGGTAGAAAGAGCAAGATCTTTTTTGTTTTTAACAAACCTTGTGTAGTCAGAATAAAAAGGCAAAAAATTTATCCAGGTTAACAGGACATAGCTCACACTTTGGTAAAGGTTAATTTTTTCAATTGGGCAAATATCCGCGACTTTTACCCCATTGGCAAATAGCCTTATACACGCCGCGATGATCATAAGAAGAACAATGGGAACTTGAATATAACTACTGATCTCCATCCCTTTTATATCTTTGATCGAACTTAAGACCGAGACACTGATGATCAAGATAACAAGATATAGATAATTTAATGATGGGTACAATCCCAACAATGAGTTTGCTACCATCTCAGTCATCCAAGCCATCCATATTAAACCAATGGGAAGCATGATGAGCATTATGATCTTGCATCCAAAACTTCCAAAGATTCTACTATACAAAGTGGCTGTCGGGAGTCTTCTTTTCATCCCTACATAGCCGGAGACAAAAAAAAGACCAAACAAGATAAAATCCGCTATAATTATGGATAAGATAAAAGTCTTAAAATCTGTTAACAAACGAAGGTTGAAACCAAACATCAGGCTAGTGATCTGAATTAGCAAAGTTGAAACAAAAACAGTAAAAGATGGCCATTTTTTTAAATTCTCTTCAGGTATTTCAGAAAAGATTGAATTATCGATGCTCATTTCATCCCCTTATCTCCTAAAATAATTAATTTCCCTTGCTTCTACTAACTCAGGTATTCTCCCATCAGATTCGTTTCCTTTAAAACCCATTAATTCACTTACAATCGAAACTAGATCAACAATATTGGCCTCTTTCATCTGTTGATTTTGGGGAATTCCTTTTCCAAAACAAATTATTGGAATATTAAGATCTGTATCTTCCGTTGACCCGTGCATGCCTTTATATTTCCCTAGCAATGCTTCAGGGATAAACAAATAACCCGGTTTCGAATCTAGAATCAGATCTGGGCATCTTTCGCAATCTACTTTTAGTTCTTTCGCCATTATTGAACCTTTGGCGATGATTTTTTCTATTCCGTCCTGTTTTTCCAGAAAAGAAATAACTTCAGCTTCATTATCTCCATTAAGCCATATATAGGCATTCCGTCCATCTACTACCCCTGCCGCCTTATTAAAATTGTTGGTTAGGAGTACATTTAAAGGTATTGCTTTTGATACAGATGACATACCATGATCCGCTATGATCATAACTGAGGTGTTTTTAAACAGCTCAGACTTTTTCATATAAGAGAATAGCTCTCCAATCTCCTTATCAATAAGTTTTACAACCTTCTCAACTTCTTTAGAGTTTGGTCCGAATCTATGACCAAAGTAATCTGCCGCATGAATATTGACCAGGGTTAAATCAGGACTTTCCTTTGATAAGACGGTTTGTAAAGCCTCAAACACCCAGGTTGTTGTCTTCATATTGTAGCTAAAATATTCTTTGTTATTGTCGGAATCTTTTGATTTAGGAGCTTTTTTTATGTAATCAGGATGTTCAATCATGGTTGCTTGAAGATCACAACCATTCTTAAATAGTGTTAACATATTTTTCTTACCAGACACAATCGCTGTTTTTCTACTGTATTCTTTAGCAATTTCAAACAGCGTCTTTTTCTCTATCCTCTCGGCATAGATGTTTTTTTGACTTATATAGTCGTTCTGCTCACAATAAACATTCCCGATGATCCCATGGCTGTCAGGATAAAAACCTGTCATGAGTGAGACATGGGCATTACATGTATGAGAAGGATAGATCGTTTTCGAGTCCAGGTTATATGTTGAATATTTTAAGAGATTATATAAATTTGAATCTTGATCAAGATAATTAAGGTATCTCGAAGCAAATCCATCAAGAACAATGATTACAACTTTATCACTGCTTCCAAAATCATTCAAACCATTATTATCAAGCATTATGGTTTCTTTACTTCCACATGCTGAAAAAACACAACCCAATAATAATAATAGACTAATGTATATAAAGAATTTTTTCATTACATACACCCCCTCAAAACTTGTCACTGATTAGTCTCATATTTCACGTCTCATCTATACCAAGGAAAACGCTTTCGCTGTTTTCCTCAGGGTATAAAGTATGCGAAAAGTAAGATTACTCGTCGCTCTTGTTGCATGACAACCTTTGTAAGCTACGAACAAAAACGTTATTTTTTAACAATTCCATTGCCTGTAAACCAAATTTCTAAGGCCCCTGGTTTTGCGAAAACAAAACCAGGGGCTTCGGTACACCGGACAAACCAAACAATACCATAATCAAGAACAATATATGCCTTAGAATTTCTTTATTTTACGAATTCTACTGTTACCACAAACCAACTCCACTGGGATGGTTTATATAACTCTTTTACTTCCGGATATTGATTATATGGGTAGATTAGCTTAACAGGGCCGCCTTCTCCTGACGGAATTTTTTCTCCATTTTGTGTCTTAGCGAGCATGATTGGATATTTTTTGGCATCTTCTGCTTTAATTTCAACGGTCATTTTATCCTTGGCAATGACTTTAATTTTAGAGCAATTAGAAGCTTTAGCTTTAGCCATTAAATCGCTAAGTTTTACTCCACCGAACATACATGTCTTTTTCAAATTTGCTTCAGTTACTTCTTGTTCGAATTTCATGGAATCAAAATCTTTCTCCGTAAGTTCAATCTTGGTACTTCCATTTACCAAAGTAACTAAAGTTTCTTTCTTAGCACCACACCCCATAAGAGACAATACTGTTAATACCATGATGACTAGTAAGCAGACCTTTTTTTTCATTTTTCATAATCCTCCCTTTTAATTTTGGCATATATTGTTCTGTACCAGAATAAACTCAGTTAATTGTGTTGCGATCGCTTTAAAATCTATATTATTGATGCTTGTAATTTCATCAATTATCGAAGAATCTAATTTATCAAACCCATAATAAGCACCGGCTAATGCCCCAACTAATGCACCGATTGTATCGGTATCTCCTCCAATATTAGCACTAGCCTCTATAGCCTTCATAACATTCCCTTTTGATTTATAGAATAAAGCTATAACAACCGGTACCACTTCATATGTTTGCAACCCAGCGCCTATATAGTCATAAAGAATACCGGCGCATTTAGAAAGATCATCCACCTTATCTACAAGGTCAATAGCAAGCTCTATTCTTTTATGTAATGATGGTCCTATTAAAATGTTTCCTCGCTTTTCGCCCTCTTTTGCTCCATATAGCGCCGCTTCCAAAACTTCATCTTCAGTACTATCCTCTTCCAACGCGATCGCGATCGCTGCAGCTATCGACGTTGCACCGGCAATTGCCAGATTTGTATTATGAGTGGGTATGCTCATTATTTCCGCATCATCAATGGCTTTTTGTATATTACCAATATTGATTAATCCCAGCGGAGTTACCCTCATCGCAGCACCGATCGTGGCACCATATTCTCCTGCCTCTTCAGGTGGAACACCTTTTAAAAGAGCCTTAATCGCCTTTGCTGAACTAGGACCTAAATAGCTTTTATTAAATACATCTTTTTGCTTGGCCCAGTTAACAATGGCTTCTACAGCTATCTCTAGTTCAAATTTTTTGTTTTTGATAATCTCTTCAATAATCTGGAGTGTAATTTCCGTATCATCAGTAATCATGCCATATTCTAAATCTTTATGTATATGATTATTGGGCACAACCAGTTTGTCAACATAACCGTATTGTTCTTGTATCTCTTCTGGCGTCATAAACTCTGTCGGCATTCCCATACAATCTCCGATTGCTAAACCACAAATAGACCCGTAAATTCTGTTATACAAAACATCTCTATCTATCATTGTACATGTTCCTATCCTATAAAATTAATTACTTCACTTAATCTCGGCATTGCTGTTCTTGCTCCCATTTTCATTACTGTAAAAGCAGCACAGGCATTACCTAGCTTCAGACATTCTTCTATCTTACGACCCGCATAAATACCCATGATAAAACCTGAAGTAAAAGAATCTCCAGCTCCGGTGCTATCTAACGCCTTAACATCAAATGCTTTTACAAAAAAACTGCTATCTTTGGAATAATAACCAGAACCCAAAACGCCCTCAGTAACAACTAAATTGCACGCACCGTAATTTAACAGTTTTTGAATCGCATCATCTTTATTATTACAACCAGATAGGAGCTTTAGTTCCGGAAGGTTTAATAAAAGATAATTGCAATTTTTTACAAGGTAGCCGATTTGCTCTAAGCCTAATTCACAAAATATCCCTCCGGGACTATAAAAAATGGGGGTTTTGAACTCTTTCGCTTTATTAATTACTTTTAATCCTATATTACTGAGAACTTCTCCGATATATAGTCCTGAGAAGTCAGAGAAATCCACCTTATCAATCTCTGCTTCCTGATCATATAATGCCGTACCACCTAGAGAATATATGACCCGTTCTCCACTATTGTTTACTGCAATAAAGGTTTGTGCTGATGTTGAATCTTTTTCAATATATAAATATAAGGTATCAACACCTTCTTTAATAAAATCTTCTTTTATTGAAGAACCTTCAGTATCAGTGCCAATCTTACCTAAAAAAGATGTCTCAAGACCAAGTCTTTTCAAGCCTACGGCAATATTAGCTGTTGACCCGCCCGGATATTTATTAATAGATAAGGGAAACACTATTTCATCAGCATTAGGGAATCTATCAACTTTAACAATTGTATCTAAGGCCGCTGCTCCTAAAACTGCAATTTTTGCCACTCTCAACACCCCGTTTTTTATAATATTCCATATCCAAGAGTGTACGTATAAATTAGAAGGACTAGTGAAACTAAGAGTAATATATATATAATTTTATCTGTCAAACTAAACTTTAAGGGCTTAATGAACTTATTATTTGTCTTTGTACCAAAAGCTCTCGATTCCATTGCTAAAGCAATTTGATCTCCAGTCTCCAGCGAATTACTTAGAAGTGGAGTAACAATCGGCACCAATTTTTTAACTCTTTCCATGAGCTTTCCTTTTTCCAGTTCCATTCCTCTCGTCTTTTGAGCATCAAGAAGATGCGTTATTTGTTTTTTTATAACTGGTATAAACTTCCATGCCGTAGAAAATATAAAGATAAACTGTTTAGAAGCAAATGGTATTCTTGAGATGAGTTGTATTATATCCGAAGGTGAGACCGTATAACCTAAGATCGCTACTGCAACAACAACCATATATATTTTCAAGCTAGCTGCAAAACCATATAATAATCCTCCCAGCTTGAAAGGGACTCTCCCGTTAGACAACAGATAAAATAAGGTGTAATCTTTATATGATGCATTCAATAATGATGTATCTAAAGTAAATCCTTGAATAATCATAATAAAAACTACCGGAATAATAATAACTTTAAAAAACCATTTTATTTGCTGCCAAGGAAATTTAGCAAGTTTCCCCAAAAGTATTAGGGCAAAAAAGACTGCTATACAGTATAACGGATGAGTCCATAAGATCGAAGCTATTATGACTATTAAAGTACCTAATAGTATTACCTTAGGGTTTGTTTTGTGTAAAGGTGTATCACATTTTCTATAGTCTACTAACATTTCTTCTCCTCCTATGAGCGATCTGACTAATAAGGAAATTTTTTATATCATTTTTTCTTTGAATACTTGGTAGAATTCACTTACTGAAATTATATTATCAGGCATATAATCAATATTTTGTGCAATATATGTTATATCTGTTGGCCGTACAAAAGCTTTCTTTAATTCATCCCTGTGAATAAAGACTTCCTTAGGAGTTCCATCAAGGATAATTTCCCCTTTTAGCATAACTAGGACTCGATTACAATATCTATTAACGATTTCCATATTATGGGTGATTATTATAATTGTCTTCCCTTTGTCATTCAGCTTTTTTAATAAATCCATTATCCATAGAGTTTCTCGCCAATCCTGCCCGGTGGTAGGTTCATCAACAATAACCACATCTGGATTCATGGTAATAATGGATCCCATCGCAAGGCGCTGCCTCTCCCCTTTGCTCAAATACTTGGGCCAGACCTTTCGATATCTATCAAGGCCAACATCTTGCAGTACTTCATCGACAATATTTTTTATGTAATCGCGATCTTTCCCCAAATTGTCTGGGCCAAACTGGAGTTCATCTTCAACACTATCTGTAAAAATCTGTTCATCCGGGTTTTGGAAAACATAACCTACCTCTCTGGAAAGCTCGGCAACACTTTTATCTGCTATATCCTTCCCATTAACCTTGATTCTTCCCGCATTAGGTTTTAATAGCCCAATAATATGTCTAGCCAGCGTAGTTTTACCCGCGCCATTCTGCCCAATAATTGCTACAAATTCACCATTTTTAATTGATAAATTTACACCTTTCAAATCATCATGATCACCTAGATAAGAATGCCTGAGATTATTTACTTCAATGATCGTTTCTTTTTTATTTTCAATAAATATTGGTTGTTTTTTACTTTTAAACTCTGCTTTAGGTTTAAATTTAGAGCAAGCATCAATGATCTCTTCCGGGGTTAATAGCACTCTGTCAAGATAGTTATCATTTTTTAGCTTTAAACTTAGTTCGATTGACTGCGGTATTTCTAACCCCAGTTCATTTAGTTTATCAACCTGTAGAAACACCTCTTCTACCTCTCCACTAAGATGGATCTTTCCTTGATTCATCACAATAACTTTATCAGCATATTTTACAATCTCACTCATCTCATGTTCAACAAGGACTATTGTAATTCCGTGTTTTTTATTAATATCCTTAATAATAGAAAAGACTCTTTCTTTACCCATCGGGTCAAGCATAGAAGTGGGCTCATCAAAGACGATAATCTTTGGAAGCATCGCATATACTCCGCCAATACTTACGCTTTGTTTCTGACCACCTGAAAGTTCAATTGGTTTTCTATCCCGTAATTCTTTTATATTCAGATCTGTAATGCACTTCTCTACCCGTTCCATACATTCTTCATATGTTAACCCTAAATTAGCAGGACCAAAAGCAATATCTTCCTCGACAGTCATTCCAAACAGTTGAGTATCAGGATCTTGAAAAACCATTCCAACCCTAGAGGCCATTTCATAAACAGGTGTAACTTTAGCATTCAAGCCATCGACTATTATTTCGCCAGTAAGGTCTCCTTTGATAAAATTAGGAATTACCCCATTTAAAGTTTCACATAAAGTAGTTTTTCCCGCTCCTGTTGGCCCAGTTATAACGACAAATTCACCTTCATTAATATCAATATTGATATCCTTTAATACCTTTCGTTTTGTTCCCTCGTAATTAAAACTAACATTCTTCCAACTTATAATGTTTCCCATGCTTTCACCCCATCTTCAGTTAAGGATTCTAAAGGCTGATTACCGCTTTAATTGTTTCCTGCTTTAAAGACATTTCAAAAGCTTTCTTGATATAATCAATCTCTATATGATCTGTAATAATTTTCCCTAATGATATTCTTTGTGATTGCAGAAGTCTAGCTGCCATCTGAAAATCATTTGGTGCAAAGCCAAAACTACCAATCAATTTTACTTCATTATAATGAATAATATTAGGATCAATATTTATTCGGGAACCATTGGCCAATCCGCCGAAAATATTAATTATTGTCCCATTGTTCGCATAGTTGAAAGCCTCTTCAACTGCTGCAGGAGCTCCGATTGCTACCACTATATAATTTAACCCCTCACCATTGGTCTGTTCCATTACCCATTCTTTTATGGCCGTTTTCTTTGGATTGGCAACACAAGCTCCTAATTCTTGAGCAACTCTCAACCTTTTTTCATTAAAGTCAGTTACAAGAACCTTATTCGCCCCAAATTTTATAAATATTTCTGCATGTATAAGTCCCATCGAGCCTGCTCCCATAATAAGAACATTACTACCCGGTTTAAAACCTATCTTTCTTACGGAATTCAAAACACAAGCAACAGGCTCTGAAAGTGAAAGCTCTAGCATATTACAATCATTATTTACAACAACCATTCCCTTTTCGGATACGTTTTTTGGGACGGTTATATATTCAGTAAAGGTTCCGCTACTTATACCATCCTTACAATTGCATAGCTCATAGAGTCCCTTCCGGCATTCGGAACAATTGTTACATGATACATAGGGCGCACAAGTAATTTTACTTCGAATCAGGCTTTGATCCACATCTTCCCCCGCATCAACAATTACCCCACTAAACTCATGTCCAAGAATACAAGGAGGCTTAAAGTATCTATGACCTTGTTTATAGGTTTTTACATCTGTTCCGCATAATCCACTGTAAACAACCTTTACCAGATATTCATCCTTTTTCATCTTGGGATCCTTAACATCTTCAATCTCAATTACTCCCGGGCCCTTATAGATTGCTGCCTTCATTTTGATTCGCTCCCCTTGTGAACAATATTTACAAGATCACTTACTGTTTGCGTTGGATCTTCAGATTGGAAAATGTTTCGACCAATAGCTACTCCTGAAGCTCCTTCACTAATCGCTCTTTGCACATTATCATATATACTACAATCTTTCGGTCCGCCTGCCATCACAACTGGTACAGGACAATTGCTAACTATTTCTGAATAATTATTAGGAGTATAATATGTTTTGATCACATCAGCGCCATACTCATAACCCAGTCTTACACACAAATCAATCCATTCCGAATCATAGGATTTATTGAAATCTGATGGCAAAAGTTCAGCAAAAAGAAGAAGCCCATACTTATGACACTCCTCACTTAACCCCTGCATTATCTCGAACATTCTTTGCTCTTGTTCATGACCCACAAATATCATATTGCATACTGCATCCGCTCCTAGCATATTTGCTTCTTTAACACTAGTTGTTAATGTATGCAAGCCACTAGAAGTATTAAATTTACTGCATCCCCCAGTTACCCTCATAATAAGTCCTGCTTTGCCAGCAAAAATATCATATGTAGCCCTAGCAAAACCCGGTGTCATAATAAAGGCATCGGCACCCCCATCCGCGATCTTTTTTACTATAGCTCTTGGTTTTTCTAAACCCTTAACAGTTCCAACAAAAGCTCCAAAATCAAGTGCTGATATTACTGCCTTATTATCGTCTTTAAAAATTCGTTTCATTCTGATGGCTTTTCCTATCATAAATGTAACCCTCCAATTGTGTTTATGTCATAATGTTATAATAGGTATGATTAACTATTTACCCATTCCGTTAATTTGGGTCAGTTTATCATAACCAGTTATTACTTTAATTAACTAATCACAAATGCGCTATACAATTTTTACTGGTTTTTCGCAAGCAAAGGTTTTTAAGTTCGCCTGTTTTTGGGATAGATAAACCATTAAAAACACAGTACTAACAATTATAAGCTCTTTAATGTTATAATGTTATGATATGTAGAGATAAATAACTTACTATTCAACCATATCAATATCTATGGTTTTCTTTTTATCTTTAGCAGCATTAATAGCTTTATAAGCAACGGTAGCTAAAAAGCAATTTACAAACGACCCTACTATCTGTGGAACTAGTATCGGAATCATTGTAACCCATCCTAGCATGAAAAACCATGGCATGATACAAAGCGTATTTACAATAGTTCCTACAATCATCCCCGCAACAAGGTTAAACCTTTTTGATATATATCCATATGCCAGAACTGCTAAGGCCATATTAATCATATAGTAAGGTACCATTGCGGCCCAACCTGAAAAACCTGACATTAGATTAGCAAAGAAAGTGCCAAAAGCGGCAACAATTCCACCCACCTGCCATCCAAACATAATAGAAGCAAAGTATCCGGCTGTGGAATCAAGTTTGATTGAAGCTGCAGGTCCTGGTATTGATATAAAGCCTCCAGCCGCAGCTACTGCAACCAGGATTGCTATTTTCGCAACTATACTGGATGACCATCCGGCTTTCTTAAACTCAGATGTATATTTTCTGTCCCACATTTTCCCAAACACAAATACTAATACCAGCATTACTAAACCTATTAGGTATGTAACCGAAAGACCAATTACCCCCGTTCCTAACATTGGAATTACCTCCTTTATTTAGTAAATAATACTATACTTATCAACCTTTATTCTTCCTTTCTTTCTACCATTATCTTGCATTTATCCCCCCTTACAATATGGATACTATATTCAAAAGCTTCTTGATTTTGTGTGTATCCTACTCTTTCAACCCTTAATCCGGAACTTATCGCTTTTAACTTAAGTATTTTGGTTTCAAATTCATCAAGTATAATCGGTTCAAAAATTTCTTCGGCTTTTACAATCTTAATATTAAATTTTCTATCTAATATTCCATAGATAGATTCGGTTAGGTCTTCTTCTTCTAAATTCTTTACCTGACTATATGGGAAATAAAGAACTTCTATATAGTAGGGCTCATCATCTATCAATCTAAGCCTTTTTATTTGAATCAAAATTTCATTACTACTGATCATTAATTTTGAACAAATATGCTTAGTAGGTTTTTTAAAGCTAATATCAAGAATCTTAGCCGAAGGCCTCTGGTTAAAATTTAGAACTTGTTCAGTAAATCCCTTAACACTTTCCGTTCTTGTAGCCTTATAAGGTTGGCAGACATAAGTCCCTAGTCCTTTCTGTCTCCTTAATACTCCCTCTTGAACCAGATCCAGTATTGCTTTTCTAACAGTTATTCTACTTATATTGTATAGTTTGCAGAATTCCGATTCCGAAGGAATAAGGCAATTCACTTGATATTCGCCATTATTAATTTTTTCTCTAATTATCTCTTTTAATTGGTAATATAATGGTTCAAAACTGTTTCTATTAAGTTCCATTTTTTTAATTCTCCTGTAATAATAATATAACATTATATAACAAGTTGTCAAGGCTAACATTCAAATAATGTTCAATACTTAACTACTCTTACCACTGTTTAACCTATCTATTTTAAGAAACCGTCTAGCCCTGCGGTTAACCCTGGAAAGATGTCGGATAGGTGCAATAGCTAGTTTAGCTATTGCAATTATATGGAACGAAAAAGTTCTTGTCAAGAAGATTATTTGCAAAAAAACATTTACATATTTTCTAATTTTTTATATAGCTTCTGTATTCTTTTAAATTGTGTGGGGGACATATAATCTTCTCTTTCCCTCAATACTGCCAGAAACTCTTTTATATTCTCTGCATTTACTGCCACTAATGTATGTTCTGCATGTTGCGGTAAGTCTTTTGGCCGGCATGTTGTTAAATGCTTAATTAGATATGGGAATATTTCTTGATTATAACCTTTATTATCTGCCGCAACTTTAGCTAGTGTTTTTACCCCATTATCAATCGTAATAACTGACCCCTTTTCCATGCATAAGTAAATCTCATCTAAATGATTAAAGATTACTTCCGCTTTTAAATCTGCGATCGTTGCTAAGGCAATCATCCCACCCCAGACCAGTCGGTTATTTTTATTCATTAATAACTTTAAAAATTCAAAAACATACTCACTGATCAATTCCGGTTTTAAATAACCAACTTCGTATAGTACTTTAATACAATCACTTTGTATTTTCCGATCCTTATGCCCTAAGTTTTCTACGACTTCCTTGATTCCTTCCGCATTATTAGTTTCTACCAGTTCTCTAGCTAATTCCTGATTGGGGACATCCCCTTTTCCCCCTACATTACTAGCCAGCTTATTAATAACAGACACCTGCTACACTCCTTTGACGAATATTCTTTAAAAACTACCTAGAAAATAGCCCTAGTTAATTCATCTGGTCTTGATTAAATCTACAGGACAGTTGGCCGACTTACCCGGTTTTCGATTTTAATCACTTCGTGATGTTAAGGTAGCCGGCATGAGCGACCTGGTAGCCAGCGTAAGCGACTACTTAATAAACCACTTAAATAATTCCTGTTTAGAAAAGCCGCGGAAAAACCGCGGCCCTTTTCTTATACTAACACTTTATGGGCTTCTTTTAATTGCTCAATAATCTGTATACTCTGAGGGCAAGCCTGCTCACAAGCACCACACTCGGCACATTGGGAGGCATCTTGCTCTTTTTCAATCAGATTCTTGTAATTTTTAACTGACCCCTCTTTATTATTATAAATAAAAGCATTATTATAGAGAGCAAAAATTCTAGGAATCGCTACCCCCTGTGGACATGGAATACAGTACTCGCATCCTGTACAAGGTACCTTAGTTTTACTCTCATATAATTCCTTAACCTGGCTAACTAGTTTCAATTCTTCCTCTGTCATTACATTTGGTTGGGCATCGGCAAAGATCCGGATATTATCTTTAAGTTGTTCCATATTACTAACTCCGCTTAAAATAACCGCTATTTCAGGGAAATTATACAACCAACGGAATGCCCATTCCACGGGAGAACGTTTATCTGCAGCTTGATCCCAAAGTGCCAGCACATCATCAGGTATATTCTGTGCTAATTTCCCGCCTTTCAAAGGTTCCATAATCACTACCGGGATACCCTTAGAGCCGGCATAGCGTAGGCCTTCGACACCAGCTTGAATCTTTCCATCTAAAAAGTTTAGTTGAATCTGGCACATATCCCAGTTACAAGCATCGATTATTTCCTTAAAAACAGGTAGATCATCATGGAAAGAAAAACCGATATGCTTAATCTTACCTGCTTTAATCATATCCTCCATAAATCCTAGAACATTTAGATCCATAACTTTCTTCCATCGTTCAGCATTTAGAGCATGAAGAAGATAAAAATCAACATACTCTACTTGCAATCTTGCAAGTTGTTCATCTAGAAGCCTGCCAAAATCCTCATAAGTCTTAACCAGCCACACCGGTAACTTTGTTGTAAGTTTGGTTTTCTCTCTGTAACCATCTTTTAATGCCTTCCCAACTACAACTTCACTCTCACCATTATGATAGCCATAGGCTGTATCAATGTAATTAACTCCGTGGTCAATAGCATATCTAATCATTTTGATTGCTTCAGCTTCATCAATCCTGTGACCATCTGCCGTTTTAACCTGAGGTAGACGCATACAACCCATACCAAAAGTTGAAGTTTTAAAACCAAGATTTCCAAATTCTTTATTACGCATTTTAAAACCCTTCCTTACTTTTTTTATATTATTATAACATACTACTACATACTACTCGTAGCTCGAAACTCGTCTCTCGCTTCTCGATTGGAAGAAAGCCTTTGCAGCCAAAAAACACAAAGGCTAAGTTTCATACGGACGACCAGTGATAAGTAGCAAGACATACCTAAGATATTTATGCTAACTCACGTTAGAAATGAATGCCTAAACCTAAATCAAAAGAAAGTCGGTGTTCATTAAGAAAATAATTTACATATAAAATTATATCCGATACCCCCACCCCGACCCCTACCGAAGCCAGGAGATGATCAAAATCTAACCTGTAACTGAGATCATCATATACTCCGGTATCTAAATAGAAGATCATCTCCGGAACCACATTATACTCACTCCAGCGGGGAAAGATTAAGCGGAGCTCCAGATTATTCAGGGCTTTTACATAACCATCAAACCGGTCAGCCTCTACCCCTCTTACTCCTCCCCCCAGTCCTCTGGTAACTACAGGATATTTACTGTAACCTCCAAAGGTGGTTCTAGCTCTAACTGGTATGTAAGCACCAGTAAGATTATCGATCATAAACCGCTCAGCTAAATAAAGACTAAGATCCTTATCTTCTAGCAAAGTAATAAAACCGAGGAGTGTTCCATTAAATCTTGTATAATTTGCACCTGTAGCATTATTAAACAGGAAAAGGGGAGCAAATTCCAAAGACGCCTCTACATGTAGCCCTTGTTTAACTAAACATTCAGAATTAAAATCTACCCCATTATAGACCAGACCTGTGAAGATCGAATTTTGGACTCCTCCTTTACAATCTGGTAAATCAGAAATAAAGAATAGGGCATCAGGAGTACGATCAGTTCGTTGATAATCATACCTACCATTATAGAAAAGAACCAACTCTAAACTATTCCGCCGTCTACTTAGATCGTAAATCAGGCCCTGTTTTAACCCTAGACTCCAAGTAAGATTAGCATTTTTATACAACGCCAGATTTTTCCTTCCATCCAAAGGGTTGTATGCTGTACCATCTATCTCCCGATACAAACCAAAAGTCTGGAAGCCCCCACCCAAACCCATAAAATATCCGGTATCAACTCCGGAAAATAAGGGAGAGCCAGTACGTCGCAGAGCAAGGTCAAACCCCCAGATTCTAAGGTCAGGTTTAATTTCCCATGAATTCAAATCCCAAAACGCATTAGCTGGAGTACAAAGTAAACCAGTCATTATAAAGAAGAGTAACAAAATAAAAGATAACCGCTTGTTTCTCATATTTATCTCCCTCCCAAAGCCTAATCAATTTTACCCTAGTAATTTGAGGCATAAATAAGCACTTATTATTTTATTTCGTTTTTAATCTGTTTTCTCCTTTTACCTGATTATAAAATCCCCATCCGGCAAAGAATATAAAGGAATGTTATACAAGGAGGTTTAACTGTGCCAACTGCTATCAGTCAAAGCTTATTAATTAATAACCATCAAATTCCGGTTAAAAATCTTGATAAACCTTTCTGGCCTGCAGATGGGTTTACAAAGGGCGATATTATGGAGTTTTATATAAGTATTTGGCCTTATTTGGCCCCTCATCTAAAAAACCGTCCACTCTCCCTGGTCCGCTACCCGGAAGGAATTGAAGGTCAGTTCTTTTATCAGAAAAACTTTTCTAATCCCCCGGCATGGGTAGAAACTATCCCGGTCGAATCAGAAGAACGGGTTGTTAATTATGTAATGGCTAATAATCTTGAGACTCTAATCTGGAGCGTGAATCTGGGATGTATCGAGATCCACCCCTGGCTCTCTACCCGGGAGAACCTTGATTTCCCAACTTATATTATCTTTGATCTCGACCCTATGGCACCAGCCACCTTTAACGACGGTGTCCAGGTTGCCCTGGCTTTAAAATCACTAACGGATCACCTGAACTTACAGACTTTTCCTAAAATCTCCGGAGCAACAGGTATTCACATCTACCTTCCAATTAAACCTTTATATACTTATCAGGAAACCAGTACTTTTGTCAAACATTTAGGGGAAGCCGTCATCAAGGTCCTTCCCGAACTAGCCACTAATGAACGGCGGGTACAAGACCGTACCGGTAAGGTCTACATTGACCACCTGCAGAACTTAAAGGGTAAAACCATTGCCTCTGTATATAGCCTCCGACCATTCCCCGGTGCCCCGGTTTCGATGCCAGTTACCTGGAGAGAACTCCCCAAAATGAAGCCCGGAAGCTTCACCATTAAAACCGCACAAGCACGACTGACAGCAATCGGTGACCTTTTTGCCCCTTTACTCTCCATCCAACAGGAACTTCCACTAGAATTATTATTATGAGTATTTTATAAATATTTTAACTTGCCTCTAAAAAACTATAAGATTTTTCAAGAGTATTGCCGATAATTTAAGTATCAATAGTAAAGGAGGCTTGTCGATGAAAAGAAATTCGTTTTTAATAATTTCTTTATTTATTCTTATTTTCTTTATGACCGGCTGTCTACCTAATAAAATACCTGATAAAATCACCGGGCCAACAGTAGCAACAAAGTATACGATTCCTGTGATTAAAACTAACATGTATTTAGGATCAAACGAAAACTGTTCGGATGAAATCAAATTAGGGCTAACCGGGGAAAGTGCTGATCTTTCACAATCCATCTCAGGTGATCCTATCGAGGTCGATCTCCTTACCGAACGAATCACCGTTGAACTGGGAACAATTGGTAGTATCCAGGTTGAGGGTGTTCCTCCCGAGCTCCTTTCGAGTGGCGGGGAATACTTGGTCGATCCTCCAAAAACCATTGATTTCTCTATGTCTGGTTTAGGAGAATATTTAAATTTTACCCTTAGTAATGATACAACTAACTATAACTACATTGATATCAATATGAACGGCGCGATGGCTTCGGGAGAAGGATTTAGCATAATTTTGAAGGCAGGAGAAACTGTTAAAGATACAGCCCTCATTCCCCCCGGAGAGAATAGTGGCCGGTTGTATATTAATGGGTTGAATCTCACCCCCAGCACTTCTCTGTCAGTTGAAGCTTCCGGTACACTCTCCGTAGAACCCGGAGCTACCGAAGTCAGTTTATCCTTTACCCCTACTCTAGTAGAGATCGAATCTTTCACTGTTTCTGCAGAATCATTAAGTAACACAGTTAAAGATTCTTTTAATACTGAACCCGTGGAATCATCCTTTAAACTTCCCGCCGAATTTGATGATTTAGATATTACTTTAAAAACAGCTAAAATTATTTTTACCCCGACTTTAATTCCAAACCTACAGCTTAGTGCAGATTTGATAATTGAGGGGTTAGATGATTCCGGAACAAAAGTATATCCTATAGACCAGATCGCTCCTAAAACTTTAAATCTGATCAGTAATAAGGAATCTGAATTAGATCTAACAGAAATCCTTAATGACTTACTAAAAACCAAACCCCATAGTATAAACTTGCGAATTGAAAACTACCAGATAGAAGCAACCGGAGATCTAGAAGTATCCTACCCCAGTACGGTTACTTTAGATTATAGCTTGGAAATAGGGCTGGAAAAATTGACTTACTCTCCATCAGAAGGAATCGAAATCGGAGAGGTTAAATTACCGAAGGATGTACCTGTTGATTTTAAAAGTGGCTATCTTTACTTAGATATTACTAATAATAGTCCGGTCGAGCTTACAATTGATATTTGGTTATCACCAAATTTTGATGATCTTGGAAATCAACCTTCAGTCTATAATACGTTAATAATCCCACCCCAAAATGAGTCTAAAAGAACGGTGATAGGTCTCGATGAAAAAGAATATTATTATTTAACAGATACAGAAACGGGAATGATTTATTATCAAATATCTATCACAAACAACTCGGTAAGCAAAGAAACAATTACTGATCAACACTTCTTGGAAATAAAAGCTTGGATAGAAGCCCAATGCTTAATTAATAAACAATGAGAAAGGAGGTAATATTAGTGCGTAAAAAATATATATCTTTCTCTTTGATCTTTGTAATATTAATGCTCACCCTTTTTCCTGCAGTTGTCATGGGTTCTTACTATGATAACCCGGGAGAAGAGGCTTTTTCTAAAACTCATTTTGAATTACTAATCCCCCAGATTACTCTGGGTGCCAAGAATAATCTTTTTAATCTCGGTAATATCAATATTGACCTTACCCCTGCCGGAGCTACAGAGGAGTTCCTTGCCCAAATGAAAGATGACCGCTTTACAACCGACTTTTCTGCAGAACTCAAGTCTGGCCTAACTATTGGCCGTTTCTCTTTACATCTTCATCCCTGGGCTACGGGGTCTTTCAGACTGGCACCCGGAATCCCGGAATTAATCTTTGTAGGCTACGGTCCTAATGATGACGGTTCTACAAAAACCTACGACCTGGCAGGTACAAAAGTAAATGGTCTTGCTGCTGTCTCTTTAGACTTTAAATACGGTCATCCTATTCGCCTGAGTGAAGACTCAAAACTAGGAGTGGGTGTTACCTTCCGCTATGTTAAAGGAATGGCAATGGCTGATTCTGAAGTGACTTCCGGTACAATAACAGTCAATGAAATGGGCGAAGCAACAATTAATACTGAAGGAAAATATCTATATACGAATGTTGGAGAGAATTACGATGATAACATCTCCTTTAATCAGCTTTTTCCCGGAAGCGGCGTATTAGCCGATATAGGTGCTGTATACGGAAAAGATCGTTGGCGTGCTGGTTTAGTCCTGAAAAATATCGGTACCATTAAGTGGGAAGAGGTTTGTCAGGGAACATATACTTATCAAGGTACAGTTACAGCTGGACCCGATGGCCCGGAATCATCCGATAGTGAACCTGTAACTACAGAAAGTGTAATATATGATTACACTCAGCGCTTGCCTTTAGTTCTTCAAACCCAAGGTTCTTACCGGTTCTTCAAATCCCTCTACTGCAATCTGGGTATAGAAACAGGATTAACTGATGGGTGGGGTTATTCCAGTTCTCCACGTATCTGGACCGGAGTTGACTGGAAACCACGTTTTATCCGGTTGGCCGGAGATATCTCCTACCATGAAAAACAACTAAGTTACAGTGCACTTTTGGAATTGCGCCTCTTTTTCCTCTGGGCTAACCTAAAACTAGGCTGGACTAATGATATTGGTGGCCTTACCGCCTCTGCGATGGCAGCTTTGCACTTCTAAACAATTCTAAATAAGATATTTAATACTAAAAAGAGATCGAAAATAAAATCGGTCTCTTTTTTGCTTATCGTACTCAAAGAATCCGGCAAAAACAATAAAAATAATCTAAAGTCTAACATTCACACAAATAGCTAACTGCAAGTACCAGTTTCAAATCGTATCACACCATATTCAAAACTTGCAGAGATTATAAAACATGTTACTATTAATCCTATCCCGACTTTGATCTAAACTATTTGCGATGCTAATATAACTTAATTTAACATAAATCCGGCGCTTAACCCCAACGCGCCGGGTGCAACCTTGCCGGATTATTTGAGAGTAAACATCATTGATTTGGCTTGCGGTGTCAGAAACAAGCAGGGCAAGGCGCGTAGGGAGGATGGAGCGGAGATAATACTTTATGTATATCGAGCACCACCCGCACCAAGCAACGCCGCAATGCGCAGCTTATCACACCGCACTCAAAGAATCCGGCAAAAACAATAAACACCTTCCAAATGCAAACATCACACGAGTAACCATCAACAAGTAACGGCTTCGAAAAAAAATCCCCGCACTGCGGGGACTACTTACCATCTTGAATCTGCTTACTTTACTACCTTCAGTCTCCTCCTTCTAATCTTATCACGCCAGCCTTGCCACCAGCCTTTGAAAGAAAAGCCCCGATTCCAAGCCCAATATCTAAAGCCACGGGAAAACGGTCCTTGGCCGGTAAATAGATAGACCACACCGATACTACTGACAGAAGCTAAAGCAA
The DNA here is from genome assembly GCA_036744795.1 of Bacillota bacterium. GTDB lineage: Bacteria > Bacillota > UBA4882 > UBA10575 > UBA10575 > UBA5486. Next base: position 21,072 of record DAIOHK010000002.1, read on the forward strand.
ACAGAATATTATATCCTACCAAATACTGATAAAAAGTAAATCCTGCTTGTACCCAAGCTAGCCACTCTGCTTTAATCGGAAATAATCCCCAAAATAACATCTCCCGATCAGGATATAATTTGGCCCAAGCCCAGGTTATCCCAGTAAGAGGAATCCATAATCCTGCAACTAACGTATTACCGAAAAAAATCGAGACCAGGATAAAAGCCAAACTAGTAACTAAGGTGACTAAAAATACGAAAAACCCATAGGTCTGCTTTCCCCAGCTTCGTTCTAGGCTTCCTCCGATATACCAGAACCAGAGTAGGGCAAAGACTAAAGAAAGCAAGTTATAATTAACCAAAGGATAAGTTAATAAGGTCCAGGGACGAAGATAAAAACGATAGGTAGATAGCTGGAAAAAACCATATAAGTTAATCCTACTCAAAAGTAGAAGATGAAAAAGCAAAAATACTCCACCTGTTAATACAATCAATCCTTTAGTCACTGGAATAAATTCTCTATTAAGAAAGCGCCGAATTTGATAAGTATACCTTTTCAAATCCTTTCCCCCTCATTTACTATCATTTAGAAATTTTTGGCGGAGGGAAGAACAAACCCCTACCACAGTTTTCACAGATCGGAATACTACCTGTATCTCCTTTTTTAATCGTTTCCAGTAAAGCCTGGGAGAGAATAATATGACAAGAACCACAGGTTCCTTCTTTTACTGGTGCAACCACAATTCCTTTCATTACTTTAACAGAACGCTTAAAGAACTCTTTTAAACCTTCTGGAAGAGATTCGTCCAATTCATTAACTTTATTTTGAATCTCATCTGCTTTAGAACGAAGCTCAGCTATCCTTGTCTTCTCTTTCCTTTTAAAGGATTCCAAATCCTGCTTTAGATTCTTCATCTGTTTTCTGTATACTACAAGTTTATTTTCATCCTCTTCCACCAGATAGAGTAGGTTAATAATCTTCTCTTCCCTGCTCTCCTTGGAATTCTTATACTCCGCACTTTTCTTTTGTAATTGAGAGAGCTCTTTTGGTGAAGAGATCCTCCCACTATATAGATTCTCCTCAGTCTGGCTAACTTGATACTCAAATTCATGGCATTCATCTTCAAGCTTTTTTATTTTAGTCCGTAATTGATCAATCTTATCTTTAAGTATATTTATTTTTCGAATTAATAATGCCAGATTATTTGAAAGGGATTTTATTTTAAGGGTAAAAGCAGAATCAGCCGATTGTTCCTGAATAGATATAAGTTCACGGTAACCTTCCTGGTACTGGTATAGTAAAAAAATCTCATTATTTGTAAACATGTCTTTCACTAACTACGGATCGCGCCGAGAAGATCTTTGTAGGTATCGATATCCATCCCGATCTCAGATCTTCGTGCTACAATATCCGAGCCTTTTTCCTTAGCACACTTGACGCATCGTTTGGTTTCCGGTAATGCTTCAAGCCTTTCAGAGGAAATTTCCTTTCCACACAGCTCACATTTTCTTCTCATGATAAGAAACCCTCCTTCATAGTCTCTAACCGGTCGTAAAAGCTATAAAAACTAACCATTGACAAACCTTTCAGACTAAAATAGGCTATAGGGTTTAATCTTACTTTGACTTATATAGATTCTTTGCTTCTCTTCTTTAGCCAACAACGGGTCTTGCCTTAAATAATCCCTTATTCTTTCAAGAGCACAGGCCTCAATTAGATGATGGCCTACCTCTACCAAAGTTAAGCCAATTTGCTCGGCCAAAAGAAAATCATGGTAACCAAGATCAGAGGTAATAAATAAATCTGCCCCCATCCGTTTAACCTGATGAATAAATTTTCTCCCGCTACCACCAATAACTGCTACTCTCTGAACTTGGTCTCGATGATAGCCACCCCAACGAATAGGTTCGCCCGCAAACAAGTCTTTGATAAAAGTTAAAAACTCCTTCAATTGTACTTTCACCGGAAGAGTACCAAACCGGCCCAGCCCCGCTCCTCCGCCCCCTTGAACCACTGGATAAAGATCATAGGCCACTTCTTCATAAGGATGAGCAGCTATTAAAGCATTAATAACTTTATTTCTAATTCTAGCTGGAATAATAGTTTCCAGTCGAACCTCATTGACCTGTTCTATTTCCCCTTGCTCTCCAATAAAAGGATTGGTACCTTCCCGCGGAAGAAAAGTTCCAATCCCCTTAGTACGAAAAGTACAGTGACTATAATTTCCAATCCATCCTGCCCCAGCAACAGTCAAGGCAGAGAAGACCTTATCTACATGGTTTTCCGGTACAAAGACTACCAGTTTAAAAAATTCCTCTGCTCCTTCTTCTACCGGAACCGTATTTTCCAGTCTTAATTGACCAGCTAAATAGTTATTAAGACCGTTCGGGGAACGGTCAAAATTGGTATGGAGAGTATAAATATTGAACCCCCCAACCAAAAGTGCCTCCCAAAGTTCCCCTCCCGGGCGGTCAAAACGGAGGCTACTCAATGGTTTAAAAATCAGAGGGTGATGTGTAACTATCAGATTAGCCTGTAATTTTTGCGCTTCTTCCAGAACTTCCTTTGTTAAATCCAAGGCCAACAAAACTCCGGAAACTTCGCAATCAAAACGACCTACCTGCAAGCCCACATTATCCCATTCCTCTGCTAATCCCGGAGGGGCTAGTCTTTCTAAGATAATAGCTATATCCTTTATTGTCAGCACTCTTTAATCACCCTGCCCAAATTGATATTCCACCTAACCCGGTTAGAATGTCATTTCGTAAGTGAAATTGGATTTCTTCATTCAGCATTCTTGGTGAAGCAGTCGAGCAAATATTACCAAGGTACCTCTTCTTTTATATAATATAAGAGTAGGACTGTACATAATAACTTTATTTTAATAATTTCTAGGTTCTACCCGTATTCTCCTGCCTCTGCTTAAAGATAAATAGTCTACATTTCCCTTAACCCTACCTAGAAAATAGTTCTAGTTGATTCATCTGGTCTTGATAAAACCTACAGGACAGTTGGTCGACTCACTTGGCTTATATTTTTATCATTTCATGTGTACGGGTAGTAGTCAGCGTGAGCGACTACCGAATAAACAAAAAAAGTGGAAACATCCACTCTTTAACTGAAAATATGGTGGGCCCACCTGGGTTTGAACCAGGGACCGATCGGTTATGAGCCGACTGCTCTACCGCTGAGCTATGGGCCCAAAATAAATTGGCTCCCCGAGTTGGATTCGAACCAACAACCACCCGGTTAACAGCCGGGTGCTCTACCGTTGAGCTATCGAGGAACATCGCTAGCAAAGTTTATTATACCTCCTTTTAAGGTCCAAGTCAAGGCAAAATCTATATTTTTTATTCCAGGAAATCTTTAAGTTTCTTGCTACGACTAGGATGGCGGAGTTTTCGCAGAGCTTTTGCTTCAATCTGACGAATTCGTTCTCTGGTTACTCCAAAGACCTTTCCTACTTCTTCTAAAGTTCTTGCTCTTCCATCTTCCAGTCCAAAACGGAGCCGAAGAACCTTCTCTTCTCTAGGCGTAAGGGTATCTAGCACCTCTTCCAATTGTTCCTTTAAAAGCATGAAAGAAGCAGCTTCAGCCGGAGCAGGAGCATCTTGATCTTCAATAAAATCCCCTAAATGGCTATCTTCCTCTTCGCCAATCGGCGTCTCTAAAGAGACAGGATCCTGGGAAATCTTAATAATCTCCCTAACCCGTTCAACATCCATTCCCATCTCCTCAGCAATCTCCTCAGCTGTAGGATCACGCCCCAAGGTTTGTAAAAGTTGACGAGAAACACGAATTAGTTTATTAATTGTCTCTACCATATGAACAGGGATCCGGATCGTTCTTGCCTGATCCGCAATTGCCCTAGTAATAGCCTGCCTGATCCACCAAGTAGCATAAGTGCTAAATTTAAAACCTTTACGATAATCAAACTTCTCCACTGCCTTGATTAAACCCAGATTTCCCTCCTGAATTAAATCAAGAAAGAGCATTCCCCGGCCAACATATCGCTTAGCAATACTCACAACTAAACGTAAATTAGCTTCAGCTAATTCTCGTTTAGCTTTCTCATCTCCATTTCTAGCTCTACGGGCAAGTTCCACTTCTTCTTCAGGAGTAAGCAGATCTACCCGGCCAATCTCTTTCAGATACATTCGTACTGGATCATCCAAAGCAATACCCTCGGGTAGAGATAGGTCATCGTCATCATCATCATCAGACTGTGCTTTATCTTTCTTAGATACTTCTTCACTATCACTATCGCCATCGATGATTTCGATCCCTTTTCCGATTAACAACTCGTAGATCTCATCGATTTCCTCCGGGTCAAGGTCGATCTGCTCGAACTTATCCATTATATCCCTATAAGTGATAACACCATCTTTCTTACCAATTGCCAGGATCTCTTTAATAGCTGCACTTTTTGAGCTGCCGCTTTTTTTGGCATTTTTCCGCTCAATGCAGACTGTTTGAGCCCTATTAACCTCTTTTTCTTTACTCACTTTTACAATCATCCTTCCCAGAGAAAGCCGAAAATGATTATTTATCCTAATCTATATTAAACCGGAAAACGTTGGAAATTCATCACGTAATTTTTTATGAAGTTTATTTAATAAAGCTAAATTCTCTTGTAATTTCTCTGCCGATAGGGTATTATCTTCTTGTCCTTCCGCGCTTACCGCTACTTCTTTCTGCAAACGCTGAATCTCATTTATTAAATATTTTTGCCGAATTCGATCACAACAACCATGCAAATCGATCGGAAGTGGATTCATTTCGTTCTCCGTAATAAGTTCAACATATAATATCTGATTTTCCGGGGAAAAAGCACTTGCTGGAGGCGGCCATTCTTTAGAGTCATCCCATTCAATCAGTTTTTGAAAGATATTAGAATAGACCGGAGATGACCACTTAATCCCTGCTAACGCTTCTTTTATTCTCTCTAAGTTGTTTTTTTCCTGCAAACAGCCTCGTAAAACTTCCCGTTCTGGCTGTAAAATATTTTTTTCCTTTTCAGACAAAATCTGTTGAGTATGGATATTATCATTAGTATGCCGCAACTGTTTTTTTATATCCAAACGCTGGTTACTTCTACTTAAATTATACTGGTAAGTTCTCCATTGATCATAAAAAGTCGTTTCAGAAACACCAACAACAGCAGCAATCTGTTTTATATAGGCCTCACGGGCTATTTTATTTTTAACTTGACTTAGTAAGTCAAAAGTTTTTTCAACAGCTTGAGCTTTCCCTTCCGGCGTAGATAAATCTTCCCTATTTAAAACATAAGTTAATTGATACATAAAAAGATCAACATTTTTTTCCACCAAGTCTAAAAATACTTCCGCACCCTGGTTTTTAATCAGAGAATCGGGATCCTCCCCCTCTGGAAGTGTAGCAACACTAACTTTTACTCCAGCTTCATATAGAAGATCCAAGCCGCGAATAGTTGCTGATTGACCTGCAGCATCAGCATCATACGCAATAATCACTTCCCCGGTGTATCTTTTTAAGGTTTTAACCTGTTCTGTAGTGAGTGCCGTTCCAAGAGAAGCAACTACATTAAGTATCCCCAGTTGATGAGCTTGAATCACATCCATATAACCTTCAACAATAATTGCCTTTTTTCTTTTTCGAATCGCTTCTCTTGCTTGGAAAAGTCCATATAGATAACGACCTTTTTGAAAGATTAAAGTTTCCGGGGAATTTAAGTATTTTGGTTCGCCCTCATCCATTAATCGTCCTCCGAAACCAACAATCTTTCCCCGTGAATTAAGAATAGGAAAAATTAGCCGATCACGAAAACGATCATAAAACCCACTGGCACCACCACGAACTAGACCAGCTTTCTCTGCCTCAATTAAAGAAATTCCTTTTTTTCTTAAAATCTCTACCAGTCCGGTCCAATGTGGTGGAGCATATCCTAAGCGAAAGCTTTTTACTGCTTCCGGATTAATACCCCTTTTCCCTAGATAATTCAAACCATTTTTCCCTGCATCAGTCTGAAGTAAAACCTTCTGATAAAAAGCTGCCGCTAAAGCATTCAATTGATATATACGTTCTCTTTCTCTTCTTCTTTGATCAAAATTCGAAGAAGAATGGCCATTAGGAAGAGGTAGATTAGCCCGTTCAGCCAAAAGCCGTATGGTTTCAGGGAAATTTAAGCTTTCTATCCTCATTATGAAGTTTATGACATCTCCCCCAGCGCCACAACCAAAACAGTGAAAAAGTTGTTTCTCCTGACTGACCGTAAAAGAAGGAGACTTTTCCGCATGGAAGGGACAAAGACCAGTATAAGAACTGCCCCTTCTTTTAAGATTAACATATTCAGAAATCACAGAAATGATATCATTATTCTGTTTGACTTCTCCGATAAATTGTTCCTGTTTTACCCGTTCCAATTTTCTCACCTAATAGCTAATTCGCTCTAACTCCCGGGTTTCCTCTTTAGAAGAGATTCTAAACTCCAATATTTATGAAGTTTCACATAACCTTAAACAATAAAGGAAATAAATAATGCTTCTCATAACTCGTCGCTGGTTGCTCATCACTCATCTTGAATAACCGTCCTCTGAAAGCTATTGTTGTGAAACAATATTTCGGACAGTTTTTTCTCAGTCAGTATAAAAAAACACCTTCTCTAATACCTGTCCTGAGTAACCAAGTTCACCCAGATCCTTTTCTTTATATATGAGTTTCAAACCCCCGGCATTTCCAATCCTCATTAAAACATCTTCTGTAAGAAGCCATTCCTGGCGATCATTAGGATATAATGTTCCTTCAAAGATTATCTCACCGGAGTTTTTCTTATAGAGCCCTAGCCAAACAACCTCTTTAGCTTCAGCTATCAAAATCGGCTCTACTTCCTTGACAACCTCGTCCTGTTTCTCTAAAGGTAGTACTGGTTCCTCTTTTATTTCCACTTCTGTTTGATCAATAACTGGTTCCTGCTCAGTAACTAGAACAGAAGATTGAGGTCTATTAAAAATAAAAAATAATGCTCCGGCAATGATTAGAATTCCACTTACTATGCCAATAGTAACTACTGGCTTTTTCCTTGTTTTGCCCCGGACTTCCTCCGGAACATTAGGTATTTCCGGAAAAACTAATTCTTCCTCCTGGGAAACCACGGCCTCCTGATTTTTTAATTCATAATATTTTTCCAGTATTTTCTCACCATCTAAACCTACTGTTTTGGCAAAATTAACCATAAACCCTTTTACATATACCTCTCCCGGAATTTGATCGAAATCACCAGTTTCTAAAGCCTTTAGGTGTTTTAGACGTATTTTCGTGATCATTTGTATCTCTTCAAGGGATAGCCCTTTTTCTTCTCGTGCAGCTTTTAATAATTCCCCTATTTCCTTCATTTTACTAGCACCTCCCCAAAGCATAAAGAATTCAATAACATACGTCCTGATACATCGCGTAGCTGATACTCGTCTCTCGTCGCTCGGGTTTAAAAGCCCTAACTTTAGTCAAAGAAAATTACAAAAATTTCTTAAATTTTATTTGGCCTATAAAAAATTAAAATCTCACCCTTTATTTTTGTGAGTTAATCAAAACACCAAAGGCTAAACATCTAACAAGCAGCCAGCGACAAAAGATGAGACTATGCTTTTGCTTTTAATAATAATTCTGTAAAAACTATGAGATATCCTTCTATAATATTAAGAGAGTTCCTTGCCTGTTTTTTGCATCTCTTCCAATTGCCTGGTAGAAATTAGTATTTCACGTGGTTTACTTCCATTATGGGGACCGACAATCCTTCGGGCTTCCATCATATCAATCAGCCGCGCCGCTCGATTATATCCAATTCTAAACCTACGTTGTAAAGAGGAAGCAGAAGCTTGTCCACTATCGATTAGCATTTTAACCGCCTCCCAGAATAATTCATCTTCCTCCGCTGGATCATCACTATTTACTTTCTCTTCCTGAGCATTAACAAAAGCTTCTACATAATCAGGGGTACCCTGTTTCTTCCAATGGTCTGTCACAGCCTTAATCTCTTGATCAAGAACAAGGGCACCTTGTAATCGCAAAGGTTTTAAAGAACCAGCCGGAGAGAAAAGCATATCGCCCCGTCCTAACAACTGTTCTGCACCAGAGGTATCAAGAATAGTTCTAGAATCAACCTGGGAAGAGACGGCAAAGGCAATTCGTGAAGGAATATTAGCCTTAATTAAACCGGTTATTACATCAACCGACGGACGTTGAGTAGCAACCACTAAATGAATTCCGGTCGCTCTAGCCATCTGTGCCAAGCGGCAAATAGAATCTTCCACCTCCACCGGAGCCACCATCATCAGGTCTGCCAACTCATCGATGAAGACAACTACATAAGGCATAGGCAATTCATCCTGATCAAGAACTTGGTTATAACGAGCCAAATCCCTTACCCCTTTTGAAGCAAAAACCTTATATCTGGTCTCCATTTCCGCAACTACTGCCCGGAGTACAGCCGCCGCTTTCTTAGGATCTGTTACTACCGGAGCCGAAAGATGAGGAATTCCATCATAAACTGAGAGTTCTACCATCTTAGGATCAATCATAATCATTTTAACCTCCGCTGGAGAAGCCCGATATAATAATGAAAGGATTAAAGTATTAAGGCAAACACTCTTACCAGAACCCGTGGCTCCAGCAATTAGTAAATGTGGCATCTTACTAAGATCCGCCACTACCGGTTCCCCAGCAATATCTACTCCTAGTGCCATCCCTAATTTCCCGGCTTCCCAAAACTGACGTGATTCCAAAACCTCCCGGATAGTTACAGTTCTGGTTTCTTTGTTCGGTACCTCAATACCGATCGCAGCTTTTCCTGGAATTGGAGCCTCAATTCTTAGGCCTCTAGCAGCTAATGCCAAAGCTAAATCATTGGCCAAATTTACAATTCTACTAACTTTTACCCCCGGAGCAGGTTGGATATCATATCTAGTAATTACTGGACCTTGATGAACCTCAATTACTTGAGCATTGACTCCAAAAGAAGCCAAGGTATCTTCAAGTTGAACTGATTGGTCCTGTAATTTAAGATTCCGTTTTTGACGTGTATTTTGCAGAAAATCAAGGGGCGGAAGTTGATATAGTCCTAACTTTATCCCACTTTTTCCTGCCACAATCGCCGGAGTGTCTTTCTTGGTGATGCTTTTCTCCGTTTCCCGTCCTCTTCTTCTTGGGAACTTCTCTTTCAAAGGTTCCGGTGATGGTAGCATCCTTCTTTCTTCTTTAGTAGCCGAAGCCTGGTCATAATGGAGATCAGAACCAAAACCGGGTTTTTTTTTGCTAAAGTTTACAGTAAGACTTTTAAAAAAGTTCTTTATCTCTTCAAAGATCTGGACTAAGGGCCGGTCCAATACTAAAATTAGGGAAATCATAAAAAAAAGATTTAATACAACGATGGTTCCTAAATAAGAAAAAACTCGGTTTAAGCTATAAAGAATAATACTTCCGATAAAACCTCCACCATCCATATACCCTAAAGGTAATGGTTCCTCTGGTATACCTGCATAGATCATGTGTAAAAGAACGATCCCTAAAAGGCAACCCAAAACCAGACCAAAAAACCGGTAAGTCAGAGTAAAATTACGGTGATTCTTTATTAATTGCCAACCCTGAACCGCAAAAAGAACAGGAAGAAGAAGAGAACCCTTTTCTCCAGTAACATTATGTAAAACTAAACGCACCGCACGGCCGAAGCTTCCAGTCTCTTCTAAGGTTAGAGATAATAAAAGTAGGACCGCAAGTCCAAGGTGGAAAATACCAAGGATCTCTTTTTTCAATTCCAGTTGTCTTTCTGTAGGTTTCGATCGCTTCTTCACCTTTTTATCTGTAGGAACCCGTTTTCTTACCATCTTTAGATCATCTCCTCCTTCCCCTCCAGTACTACCTGGGCAATATTTGCAGCATGATCTGCCACTCTCTCCAAATTGGCAATAATCTCTAAATAGATAATACCCGATCCCGGCCAACACCTTCCCTGGTTTAAGCGGTTAATATGATTCTGGCGCATCTCTTCCTGAATTCGGTCAATAGCCACTTCCCTTTCCAGAACTTGTTTAGCTAAAACCGGATCATCTTCTTCTAAGGTAACAAAGGCTTTTTTACAAATATCCAATACTTTTTCATAAAGAAGTTCTAATTCATTTATAGCTAGCTCGGAAAAAGGCAGCTTCTCATCTAACTTCGCCTTAGCAAACTCACTTATGTTTTCGGCATGATCAGCAATCCGCTCCACATCATTAATTACATGAATCAGGCCAGCCAGATAACGTGACTGAGAAGTTGTCAATATACTTCGGGATAGAAGAGCAGAAAGATACATTGTAATTTTACTTTGGAGACCATCAACCAGGTCCTCTTTTTTCTGGATATCTTTAATTGCTGAATCTTGCCCCTTGATAAAAGCAATCCTTGCTAGATATAACATATCTGTTGCAATCTCTGCAGTTCGTATAATTTCTTTGGCAGCCATTCTTAAAGCCAAGGCTGGAGTGCCCAGCGTCTTTTCGCTAAGGTATTCCAGATTCCCCAGCTCCTCTTCTTGAAAGTAGAAATGAGGATGAAAACGTTCTTCCAAAAAGTTCGCTAGTGAAGAAGCCAATGGTAACCAGATCATCACCATTACTAAATTATAAATACTATGCGCAACTGCAATCTCTCTAGAGATTAAAGCTGATTCTAAAGGTCTCTGGCCAGCTGGTAGAGAAAAGAAAAGTTCTTTGAGATTATCAGCAAAATCCCAAAGCTTAATCGTGACCATATGTACTAAATTGGCAAAAGGATTAAGAAATAAAAGGAAGAGCAAAGTAGTTAAGATCACAAAAATCCATTGGGCTAAAACTGCTCTTTTACTAAGGATATTACCTTCAATCGATGCTAAAGTAGCAGTTGTACAAATTCCTAATCCGGTACCAAGTAGAAAAGGCAAGACCGAATTTAATTGAAGGCAAAAAGCTCCATTATTGTAAATTACAGTTTGCCCGGCTACGACCTGTAAGAGACCAATAGTCGCCGCACTGTTTTGTACCAGTGCAGTTGATAAAAAGCCAAAGAAATACCCCCATAAAGGTAGTACATTAGAATGAGAGAATACTCCTTGAAAAAGTAATCCCTCAGCAAGTGGCCTCATCGCCGCGTTAAGGGTATTTAAACCAACAAACACCAACCCAAAACCAAGGATGGTATAACCAAAATAACGGGTAAATCTTTTCTTACCCAGAGAATAAAGGAAAAAGCCAAGCCCTACTGCCAGCAACGGAAAATTCCCCAAACGGAATGCAATCAAATGGATAATGATTGTGATGCCAAGGTTAATACCTAACATCATACTGATTGCCTGTTTCAGCTGAATTAAACCAGAACTCAAAAGCCCAATTAATAATACCGTAGCCGCTCCCCCATCCTGAAGAATAATGGTAAGTAGCAACCCGGTAAACATGGACAAAATAGGATTGCGAGTATTCTCCAAAACCCGGCGGATCTTTTCCCCGGCAATCTTCTGAAAACCCTGTCCCATTAAGGAGAATCCAAAGAGAAAGAGCCCCAATCCCCCGATAAGTCCAAAGATCAAATTTTGCATTGGAATAGACATGGATGCATGGATGCCTCCCGCCTTTACGGATTATATTACAATTTAACGTGTCTTCTTTATTTCGTTTTCAATCTTAGTTTCTCCTCCCATAAAAAATGAGATAAATCAAAGAAAAAACCCCTATTAAAGAGGTTTTAAACGGTTTTTAACTAAAAGATAATATTTCCCGGGCTCCAACGGGGGTCAAGAAAGTCATTGGGATCGGTACTAATCAAACGGGAAATTCTTTGTTCTCCTCTACCATCTACTTTGACAACAATTTTTCTACCCTCATATTCAACTTCCCGATAAGATTCTTCACCTTCCTCTCCTTCACCCATGACCAGTTCTACTGGGTATATGGAATAAAGAATCATTTTTTCACCCCATTATTGAGGAGATTTTCTTTTAAATTTATTAATTCTCTTAATTTAGCTAGTGCTTTATTAATCCCCCCAATCTCATTGATCAAACCGGATTCTACTGCATCTTTCCCTACTAAAACAGTACCAACATCCCGGACTAGATCTCCTGTCCTGAACATTAACTCCCGGAATTTATCTTCCGTTATCCGGGAATGAGCAGTAACAAACTTAATTACTCGATCCTGCATTTTCTCTAAATATTCATAGGTTTGCGGAACCCCAATCACCATCCCACTAAGTCTAATTGGATGAATAGTCATGGTGGCCGTTTCAGCAATGTAAGAATAATCTGTTGCCACCGCCACCGGTACACCGATTGAATGGCCTCCGCCTAAAACTAGAGAGACCGTAATTTTTGATAGACTCTCAATCATCTCAGCGATTGCCAGGCCAGCTTCTACATCTCCACCTACTGTATTAAGAATAATTAATAACCCTTTTATTCTGGGGTTCTGTTCAATAGCTACTAATTGAGGGATTATATGTTCATATTTAGTGGTTTTGTTTTTTGTTGGCAGAATCAGATGCCCTTCAATCTGGCCGATAATAACCATGGTATGAATATCTGAACTAGGTTGTTCGGCAGGGGCAATCTGCCCTAGCTGCTTCAAGCTTCGGAGTGTAACTCTCTGCCTCCGTGGCGAAGTGCGTTTCCCTTCTGCTTCAGGATCCTCCTTAGGATCCGGGACCTCTTGCCCACGAACAAATTCCCGAGAAAAAGGTGTCTCCGACCACCTTGATCGTAACTTATATTTCAAACTATCTCCCCCATTTGTTTTATAAGGCTATGTTCGGCTATAAAGAAAAAACATCTTTGAAAACTGTTTTTACTGCTGAAACAACATCCTGATCAGGTGGGTGGAATATCAACACGAGTTTAGCTGTATTTTCTAAGTAGCTGATTTGTTTTAAACGTCAGGAATTTCACGAGCCGCTTCCGTCCAAGAATGGACTATAAAGCAGGTTTCGATGCTTATTATTCACTTTCTCCGGCAAAAAAATACAGGATTCCATCACGTTGCTTAAGACTCGTCTCTCGTCAATATGAGGCTTCCTTTCAAACGTGCTTAAATGCTCTACCATCTCGAGAAAGAACATTGATATAACTTTACGTTCTACCAGAACCTAAGGGCTCTTTTCAACCGTACCTCAAAAGCCTCTTCTACAGCGATCAGCAACAAGCAACTGGATCACCCCGTAAGTTGCTTTTGCATAAGATATTACCAGGCTAAAGGCAATTTTAGTGTAGCCCGGTCCTTTTTTATTTTCAATAGAAAGAGGGATGAGTTTTGAAGGCTCTTCTCCTTTGTGGCGGTGATGGTACCCGTCTCCGTCCATTTACTTACAGTAAACCAAAAGTTCTCCTCCCGCTAGTAAACATGCCCATTTTATTTCATATCCTCGATTCACTTGCTAAAGCATCAATCAAAGAAATTGTCCTAATAGTCGGTAAGAACGGGAGTTTAATTAGAGATTTACTCCAAAACGATAACCCTTGGGGTCTAAAATTTATATTTGTTGATCAGCCCGAACCTTTAGGTCTGGCCCATGCCGTTTTAGTTGCCAGTGAGGCTTTAGAATATAGCCCTTTTTTAATGTACCTGGGAGATAATATTCTGGATGAACCTCTTTTACCGATGGTAGAAACTTTCCACCGCGAAAAACCCGATAGTCTTGTACTGGTCCGCAAGGTAAATAATCCTAAAGATTTCGGTGTAGCAGTAATTGAAGGAGATCAGGTAATTAAAGTAGAGGAAAAGCCGAAAATTCCCTTAAGTAACCTGGCTTTAATCGGAATTTACTTTTTTTCTGAAGAGATACACCAGTCGGTCCGCAGGATTAAACCTTCCTGGCGCGGGGAACTCGAGATTACTGATGCGATTCAGGATCTAATTGAACGAGGAAAAACCGTTCATTATAAAAAGTTATCTAGTTGGTGGAAGGATACAGGAAACACTGCAGAACTTTTAGAGGCCAATAAATACCTTTTAAAAAAGCTTGTACCCTCCCAATCCGGGGAGATCAAAAAATCCTACATTTCCGGCAACCTGGAGATAATGAAAGGTTCTATCCTTAAAAATTGTCAGGTAAAAGGCCCTGTTGCAATCGGAGCCGGGTGTAAAATTACCGGTTCGATACTTGGTCCCTACCTTTCGGTGGGTGAAGGAACGGAAATAGTTAATTGTATGCTCAATAACTCAATTATTCTACCGGGTGGGGAATTAAAAGATATTACGCTCACCAAAAGCATCCTTGGAGAAAGGGCGCGGATTAGCGGAGGAGCAAAAACGAGAAAAGTTCCCTACTCTCTCTTGGTAGGTGATGACTCTATAATCAAACTATAGTCTCATGGCTCGTAGCCATCACTCAGCCTCTGCAGCTTCTTTTTTACTCGCAAGCTTTTAAGAACCAGTAAATTTAACCCTTGGAACTAATCTTGCTATTTACATCCTTTTATCTGCCCTAGCAAAGTTAGATAAATTAGCAGAAAGTGACCCTTAATTAGAAAACAATCAGGAGGATTACGGATGACTTATCAAACCGATCTTATTATTGTTAATTTCAATACTAAAGCTCACCTTGCTACCTGTTTAGAAAGTATCCGGAAATACACCGGATCAGCTAAAGATTATAGAATCTGGGTGGTTGACAATGGCAGTACCGATGGGAGCGTCTCTTTAGTCCGTAGCCTCCAGTGGGTCAATGGCATCTTCAACCGAGAAAACCTCGGCTATGCCAGAGCTTGTAATCAAGGGATTAAAGCGGGCACCGGCAAGTATATCATATTATTAAATAGTGATCTTATTTTTACTCATGGATGGCTTTCTCCGCTGATCAAAGCATTGGAATCTCCAAAAGTAGCAGTCGTCGGGCCCAGACTGGTCAGTCCGGATGGATTTCTAGTTGGCGTAGGAGTAATAGGAACCTATGCCCAACCTGTAATCCGGGGTTGGGGAGAGCCGGATCAACCGGATTTATATAACCAAACCACTGAATGTATTAGTATTTGCGGGGCCTGTATGGGAATTAAAAGAGAACTCCTGCCGGAACTAGGATATTTTGATGAAAATTACTTCCATTATTTTGAAGAGACCGATTATTGCTACAATGCTCACAGCCACGGGTACAAAGTACTTTATATCCCGGAAAGTAAGGTAATTCACTTAGTAAATGGGAGTTGCCGTAATCGCCGGCGTTTAAATCAGTACTTTTACAAAAGCAAAACTTATTTTGAACAAAAATGGCGGGAACTAATACAAGAGGAGAGGCTTGATGCAAAATCCACCCAAACTTTGGACTGTTCTGATTTACGCTAATGGGAATAACGAACTCTCTCAGAAATAGGTGGTATAATGCATAAACTTAATAAACAATTCATCTTGGCCATGATGGTTGTCCGGAATGAAGCCAGCCGTTACCTTCTTCCGGTCTTAAACCAATTGGCTTCATATGTGGATGGGATTGTAATTCTGGATGATGCTTCCACTGACCAAACTCCTGAACTTTGCCGTTCCCATCAAAAAGTAATCCGCTTTCAACAG
Organism: Bacillota bacterium; assembly: GCA_036744795.1. Classification (GTDB taxonomy): domain Bacteria; phylum Bacillota; class UBA4882; order UBA10575; family UBA10575; genus UBA5486. The sequence continues at coordinate 36,593 of DAIOHK010000002.1, forward strand.
TTGGAAGATCCTCTCTTTGAACAAGACGAAGCCACACTAAGAACTATACTCTGGGAAATGACAATAGAGCTTGACCCCACTTGGATTCTGGCTTTAGATGCAGATGAACTGTTGGAAAGAAGAATTATCAAAGAATTACCTGTTTTAACAGAGCAAAAAAAGTTTGACCTCATTACTTTCTCTGTATACCACTTTTGGGGAGATCTTCTTCATTATCGCATTGATGATTACTGGAACCCTTCTCTTTCTCGTGCCGCCTGTTTATTCCGGTACCAAAAAAGCCTCTCTTATCGCTGGCCTTCCCGTAAATTGCACTGTGGACGTTTTCCGGAAGAAGCTTACCTTACCCCAAGATATCCTTCGAATATCCGTCTTCTCCACTTAGGATATGCCGCTAAAAAGGAACATCCCCAAAAATATCATCGATACCTCTCCCTTGATCCGCAGGGGAAATTCTGTCCCCTATCTCATTACCGATCAATCCTTAACCCCAAACCTCGTTTAAGAAAATGGTATGGAGAAAACCTGGAGGTGCTTTTATGGAAGCAAGCATAATCATTGTCAATTATAACTCCCAACCTTATCTGGAAAAATGTCTTGAATCCATTGTCAAAAACACAAATGCTAACTACGAAGTAATCATCATAGATAATTATTCAAGGGATGAATCGGTATCATTTCTCAAGAAGATAAAAAACCCTAATCTCCGTGTAATCTTAAACCCGGAAAACTTCGGTTATGCTAAAGCTTGTAACCAGGGGTTAAAGGTAGCCTCAGGAAAAGTCCTGGTAACCATGAACCCGGATGTTATTGTTCCTCCCGATTGGTTGTCTAGACTTTCCTGGCACCTGACAAACAACCCGAAATCTCTAATGATTGGCCCTAAAAGTATGGGTATTGGCGGAAAACAATGGGCCGGTCCTTTAGCTTTCCCCCGAAAACTGGAAGCAGCTAATCGTAAATTTGCTGCACTTAATCATCGTCAATCCAAACCAGCAAAATTTCTCATTGGCTGTCTTATCCTTTTTGACCGGCGATTGCTAAATTACATCGGTTATTTTGATGAAAACCTTCTCTTGGGAGCAGATGACTTTGATCTCGCTCTCCGGATCCGAAAACATGGCTATGAATTAAGAATTGCTAAGGATGTTCTAATCGAACATACTATTCATGCTTCTTTTGAGCGGAGTGATCCAGCGAAAAACGAAAGACTAGCTAATGCCAGCTGGGATCATTTCCGCCAGAAATGGAGAAAAGAATTACAAAAGTATGGTTGGGAGAGATTATTTGAAGATCCTCTTCCTGTTTTCCCTCAAGAACAAAACATAAAGTTTTTCTAGGCAGTCACTCACGCTGGCTACCTCCACCTGCCAGGTTCCTGAAAAGACCAGATTTCATCCTTAATTACAAAATCAGTATTAAAGACATAAGAAACTGGTTTTCTAGAAACCCTATCCTCTCTTCTCTTAGGTAAGGCGCCAATTCTACCAAACATTTCAATAAATCGATGTTTATAGGTATGTTCACCATAAGCCCTTTTTTGAGCTGCAGACCCGATCTTTCCACGTAATCCCGGTCTTGCAAGATAATACTCAATTTTTTTACCTAAATCATCGGGATTTGAAAAACTAATTATCTCTTTCTCATCTTCGAAACATTTTAACAGATCCGGTCGGGTCGAATCGATAATTTGAAAAGCTCCGCATCCGGCTAGAGCAAATGCTCGATCATTTGGGCTTGTTGCACCAACACCTTTACTATTACCAGAGGGAGGTTCAACGGGATCACGATGAATATTTAGATTAATTTTAGCACCATTAAAATATTTTTGTACCTCATAAAAATCATTAACCACCGGCATAACAAACTTTCGTAAATCAGGGTGCAATTCTCCCCACCTGTTCCATTCACCGATTAGCTTTACATTTAATCTTTTTAACAATGGGGCAAGAGAGTTTATTACCCGCAGTCGATTGGGAAACCCCATACCCACAAAACATAGATCACTCTGATACTGTTTAGAAACAGAACGCCGGCGATGAACCTCCGGGTTACAACACCAAGGAAGATAATAGGCTCTGGGGTGTTGGTACTCCCTAACTGCTTGACGTTCGTTAGTAAAGACTACATCATAAGAATTTACCATCTCCCCGCGGTGTAAGTCAATCTCATAAGGATCTTCTACTAACCATAATACAGTTTTTGTCCCCAAAGAACGGGCAAAACGTATATGTTCACACGGGGTCCGGTTACCGTGAACTACTAATAGGACATCCGGACGATATTCCCGGATTACTCTGGAAGAAAGTCTTTTCGGATTAACCTGCTTAACTTTATAGCGCAGCTTATCCTTTAAAGTGGTAAAAATATCAAAAGCATACCGGTAATGAAATCCTCCGGCGCCGGAATCAACAAATAGAACCCTCATGCTCTTTCCTCCCTAACATTTTCCTTTTCAATACTCATCGCTCGTTACTCGCATTGGAAAAATGCCTTTGAAGTTTTTATCTGTGAGAATTACATAATTACCTTCGACTAACCCTTAAATCCAGAGCTTAACCTCAGACGTACCGGGTTCAACGCCTCTCGTGGCTCGATACTCATCTTTCGTTACCCGGTAAGCAGAAAGCCTTCGAAACCAAAAAGCACCAAAGGCTAACATTCAATACGGACGATCAGCGACGAGCTTTGAGTCTATTAATCATTATATGACTTCTAGCTTTTCAGAGGACCGCTTACATAAGCGGAAAGTCTCTTCTACTAAGATAATGGGAGTTTATCACTAGTCTTAAGGAAAATGCCTCAGAAACAGCACCATAACCATCTTTTGACCGTAAACTAGATTAACAGCATGTCTGAAAGGGTGATCCTGGTGAGATTCTCGGTTATCATTAATTGCTATAATACTTTTCCTTTAATCAAAAAGTGTATTGATGCCGCGCTTCAGACAATTGATAAAAATAGTGAAATTATACTGATTAACAATCATCCTCCTTATAATGAAGCCATGGAATTTTTGGCAACTTTCAAACATCCACAGGTTAGAAAGTTTGATCCCGGACGAAATATCGGTTGTATGCCAGGTTTTCAATACGGTGCTGAACGTGCCAAAGGGGAATATATTGTGAAACTGGATGATGATGTAATTGTTCCCCGTAAGGACTGGACTGGTGCTATGTATCAGGCATTAAAAGATTTTCCCGATTTAGCCTATGTCGCATTGCAACCCTCCGTGGTTAAAACTGGAATGAACAATCGTGTGAAAAGGCCTAAATACACCCTTGAATTCCGACGGAACACAGTTCTTTTTTGGTGCATGATGATTAAAAAACAATTATGGAAAAAACATTTTATCATGACTAATCTACCTCTATATGGTGTAGGCGAACGAGATTACGAACGTAAAGCAAACAAACTGAAGATGAAAAAAGCCTATATCACTTCCCATGTTTGTACCAGTTTGGGACGGACCGAAGAATCCGATCCACTCTATGGGGCTTGGAAGCTTTTTTATGTTAAAATGAAGGATCAAAGAAGCGAGTTTAAAAAATGGAAAGAAAGCTTTACCTTTGGCCCTAAAGAAGCCGAGATCATGAGAAACTTTGGTTACCCGGAAAAACAAATTGAAGAGGTTAGATACTTGTTAGCCAAAAATCAAAATAAAAGCCTTCCGGAGTCAGATTATGAGAATCGATCCCATAATAAGGAGGGTTAGTGAATGTCACTTAAAAACTTCCCTGACCGTAAACTTCTCTCTGAACTGGAGGTATTACGAAGAATACACGGTGCTTTAAGGGTTAAGAAACCTTTTTCCTTAGTAAGAATTGGTGATGGTGAAAATATTGTACTTTCACAGGGAAAGTTTCTCACTGATGAAGAGATCGAAAAGACTTATTGGGTTAGACAAGGTAAAAAAAGCAATGGAAAAGGCGTTACTCTCCCCTGTCGCCCTTTACGTAATAAAATGCTTAACGGTATTCGTAAAGCTGACATTGTAGGTATTTGCCGTAGTAATAAAGATCAGGTTGCTGCTCCCAGCAAGTATAAACGGTCATTAACTAATAAAATTTTTGATCATTATAAAATAAAACCGACTAATCTTTGTTATGTCTTTGTTAACCGAAAGATGGTCTCCTACCGCTATTTTTGGAAAATAATTCACCAATACCGCACCTTACTAATTTCCAAATGGGCGGACCAGTATGCTAAAATTATCCAAAAAAATTACTCCAGTTTAAAACCTAATATAGTAGGATGTATTAATTTTAGCCATTATAAAGAGCTTCCCGCCACCTTAAAAAAAGTCGAGGAATTCAATTTTGATCTTGCCTTAATTTCTTCCGGGGTTAATGCCGTAATTTTAGCACCGGCCATTGCCGAGAAATATAGAAAAGTGGCAATTGATTTTGGAAAGACCATGATGTATACAGTTCGCCCGTCAAAACGAATTAAACCTTGGAATCTTAAAGTCTAGGATTTTCTAAAAAATAAATAAGCGGGGAAAGAAAATGAGTCAAACTAAGAAAGCCAAAAAAATGGTGCCTTTAGAATCTATTACTGCTGTAATGTGCAATTTTGCCCGCCCCAAGAATGCACGTGCCGTTGTTCAAAATTTAAGAAAACTGGGAATCAAAGAAATTTTAGTCTGGAATAATGGAGCCAAGCCAATCCCTGAAGCAACCAAAAATATTAATTCAAAAAAAAACATTGGTCCTATCGGAAAATACTATGCTGCACTTCAAAGTCGAAAGGATTATGTTCTAATTGTTGATGATGATTATCTCTTAAATGAAAAGGGATTATCCGCCTTCCGCAAGTGGGCTCCATTCTTTCCCGCTGTTACTCAATTCGGATGTATCTTTAAGCCGCCCTTCAATAGTTACCGGAAAAAAGATAAATATTTTTCCCATAAGCTTAAATCCCCGAAAGTTGTTGATCTAGTAATCCCTAGCAGGGGCCTGATGCTCAAAACTAAACTCTATCGCAGTCTTACCAGCCATTGGGCTTGGGGTTCCCTTAAGGTCCTCAGTCCCGGTACTTTTTCTACAGATTTAGCAGTAAGCTGTGCGCTCTGGAATCTTACCAGAAATTATCCGGCAGTAGTTCCTACCAAGGGTAAAGGCTATATTCAACTGCCGGAAGAAGCTCCGGAAAAAGCTCTGAAAAATCAGCGGGGAGTCTGGAAAGAGCGAACAAAAGTTTTAAAATGGCTGGTAGCACATGGTTGGCCACTTCTGGCAGCCCAGCAAAATTCCCGAAAAGTAACAAAGAAAAACCATCTTAAAAAGAAATTTTAGTGACTTATTAATAAGATGTTAAATGTCTATCATTAATAAAAACAGCACCTCCCAGCTTTCTAAACATAAAATAATCTATAAAATAAAAAGGGGTGAGGTAATTTGTCACAACCATTAGCAATTTACGTAAGTAATGCTTCCGTAGGCAACTGGACTGAAGGAACATTACCGGTTAAAGTAACAAACCCCTTCAAATTTTGGCCCAGCTTAAATTGGCAAGGTAATAACATCAATCCTGTTTTTTATCAAGAGGGAGGTCCCCAGTATTTATGGGCAACTCCTACAGCGGATCCGGTGAATACTACTACCTTTACTTTTATCCGGCGCTGGAATGGCAGTTCAACCAGTAGTTTTACCGACCGGGTAATCCCCTTTGGTACCCATGATCTTGTCATTGCCCATGCCGCCGATGATCGATATAATATGCGTTTAACCCTGAATGGCGTAACTCAAAATCCTCAAGGGGTAAACATCTCCACTCCTTCATCACATCCCTGGCGAAATGTAAAAACATACCGTTACCTAGTAAATTTAGTCCCCACCAGTTCAATACCAACACCAGTTCTAAGATTAATAACTACGGCAACCAATATAGGTTTTAACAGCGGAACAACTCAGAATAACCCCGGTATGTTTACATGGACAATGCAAATTTTCTCCCGGTAATAAATCTGATTTTCGAACCCCGGACCTATTAAAGGCTGGGGTTCCTAATATCCCGGTTTGGAAGGTGATTTCTTTTGGCCAAAAAACATGTTGATCTGATTATGGTCTCTTTTAATAGCCGTCGCTTTCTACCCGGTTTTTTTAAATCTTTGCAAAAGAATACCAAACACCCTTTTCACCTGTTTGTCATTGATAATAACAGCACAGATCGGAGTAAAGAGTATCTCAAATCTATTCAAAAGAATAAACTTTTTAAAAACAAGATGAAATTAATTCTAAACCGTAAAAATATTGGTTTGGCTAAAGCTTGGAACCAAGGGATAAAATTGGGAAACAGTAAATATGTAGTATTTCTAAACCCGGATACTAAGTTTACTAAAAACTGGCTTACTAAGATGGTAAAAAGTGCTGATAAGCACCGGAAAGCGGGAATTGTCGGAGTTAAGATTTTAAATCCTGATCATACAATCTACCATGCCGGAGCCATCTCAAGACCACGTGGGAAAGGCCTACAGAATAAACCTAATTTATTTAATAAAGAAAAAAAGGTCCGTTTAATTCAGGGCAGCTGTTTTCTTGTCAAACGCTGGATCTTTACTAAAGTAGGAAAATTTGATGAAAATTTTTTCGTCTATGGTGAAGAAGCTGATTTTTGCCGGCGGGTCCGAAAAGCAGGTTTTCATGTCTTATATTCCCCAGTTCCTATCTATCATTTTAAGCATGGGTCTGATATTTCTTCCCAGGAAAGATCGATGCTCCGGAATACAAGTGCCCGGCTTCTTAAAAGTAAGTGGAAAAAATAAACAATTATAAAATGTTTCTTTTTCCTAACTCCTTTGCCTGCTTAAAAAAATAGGATGAAATAGATAATCTGCGTTTAGCCGGTATTAATCTGATACCGGTTATTCCATAACATGCGCCTAATTTAAAAAAGTGAGGGAATTGCTTAATGGACTCCTAAATAAAGCAATCCCTTAAAATATATGGATTGAAAATCCGGAGGAGATAATAATGAAAATAACAGTTGTCGGCTGTGGATATGTAGGACTTGTTACCGCTGCCGGCCTTGCTGCTTCCGGTTTCTATGTAACAGGTGTGGATCGAGATCGGGGAAAAATAGATAAATTACGGCGAAAAAAGATCCCCTTCTATGAAAAAGGCCTGGAAGAACTGGTCGGTAATAATTTAAAAGCCAAACGCCTTAACTTTACAAGTAGTTTAGGGCTTGGGATGAGAAACGCCCAAGTAGTATTTATTGCGGTCGGAACACCCACCAATGCTGATGGTTCGGCTGATCTAAGCCAAGTGGAAGCCGTAGCCAAGGAGATCGCCAGCTATATCCGGGATTATACTGTCATTGTCAATAAATCAACTGTCCCGATCGGCACTGGCCTACGGGTCAAAAAAATAATCCGGCAAAATTTAATCTCCCCTCTTAACTTCGATGTAGTCAGCAATCCTGAATTTCTGCGGGAAGGTAGTGCTGTTCATGATTTTATGTTTCCCGACCGGATCGTAATCGGAACCGAAAGCCCAAAAGCATTAGAAATTATGAAGACCATCTATTCCCGTTTTATCGAGCAGAAAGTTCCAATAATCCGAACTAATCTTGAAACCGCCGAAATGGTAAAATACGCCTCCAATGCCTTTTTAGCAACCAAAATTTCATTTATCAATGAAATTGCCGACTTATGCGAGGTAGTCAAAGCAGATCTTCCTATTGTAGCCAAAGGTATGGGGCTGGATAAACGGATTGGACCTGAGTTTCTCTCTGCCGGCCCTGGTTATGGTGGTTCATGTTTTCCTAAGGATACCAAAGCTTTAATTCATATTGCACGGGAACATGGAAAAAGCCTCTCCATTGTTGAAGCTACTGAAAAAGTTAATGAACGGACAAAAAAACGAATGAGCGAGAAAATTATTAGAGTCTTAGGTAATCCAGCAGAAAAAACGATTGCCATTTTAGGGCTTGCCTTTAAAGCCAATACCGATGATATGAGGGAATCACCTGCTATTCCGATCATTTGGGATCTACTGGATGCAGGAGCCCAGATCAGAGCTCATGATCCTCAGGCACTTCAAGAAGGAGAAAAGATCTTTGGCAATAAAATTTCGTGCTTTGATAATGAATATGAAACAGTTACTGGTGCTGATGCTCTAGTAATACTCACCGAATGGGGATCCTATCTTAATCTTGATTTTAAACTTCTGAAGGAAAAAATGAACCAAGCTATACTAATTGACCTCCGTAACCTCTTCTCTCCGGAGAAAGTTCGAGAACATGGGTTTATCTACGAGGGAATCGGTAGGGGATAAAATAATTAGTCGGGGTTGTTTCTCCCTATCAACAGCCCCTTCTTCTCTTTAAATTGGCAAAAAGGGTGAAGGCAATGGTAGTAACAATCACCGGGGGTGCTGGTTTCATTGGTTCACATTTATGTCAAAAATTTTTAAATAAGAAGGCCAAAGTTATCTGCATCGATAATTTTTCCACCGGTTCTAGAGATAATATTACCAATATGCTTAAGAATCCTGATTTTACTTTAGTTAAACATGATATCACCATTCCTTTTACAAAAAAACTATCCACTATAATTATGACAAGTCAAATCATTATTCATTTAGCCAGTCCAGCCAGTCCTAAAGATTACTATCGTCTTCCATTAGAAACTGCCCTGGTTAATAGTATCGGGACTAAATACCTGCTTGATTTAGCCCGGTCCGGTAATAAAAGATTTGTTCTGGCATCCACTTCAGAAATTTACGGGGACCCGAAACAAAACCCTCAGAAGGAAGAATACTGGGGCTATGTTAATCCGGTAGGCCCCCGAAGTTGTTACGATGAAAGCAAGCGTTTTAGTGAAATGTTGGCAATGATCTATCACCGAGAGTATAAAGTAGACACACGCATCTGCCGAATATTTAATACTTATGGTCCAGGTATGCGTCGGGATGACGGAAGGGTGGTTGCCAATTTTATTAGCCAAGCATTACAAGGGGAAGATCTAACAATTTATGGGGATGGAACCCAGACCCGTAGTTTCTGTTATATTGATGATACAGTGGAAGGGATCCACTTGTTAGCTGTTAAACCCAGTCTAAGCGGAGAAATAGTTAATATTGGTAATCCGGAAGAAATTAGGATCAACGATCTGGCTAATCTGGTTATTAAGCTTACCGACTCCTTCAGCCAGTGTCATTACACTAAACAGGTAGAAGATGATCCGGAGAAGAGATGCCCGGATATTACCCGGATAAGAGCTCTTCTTGCTTGGAAACCGCAGGTTAACTTAGTTACCGGCTTAAAAAAAACCATCTACTTCTTACAAAATAACAGTTAGTCCCCCTTTTTTAAACTCTTTTTATTCGGGCAAATTCCCTAAAGGTCCTGGTTAAATGGGGGTACTTTTTATTAGCAGTTAATTTTTTATCTACTTTGACCAGCCGGGAATATTTTGTCCGTCCCCACTGGTATCTCCGGTGCTCCCAATTAGGCCTAGAATATCCTTTATATTTGCCAATGATCAGATCCCGTTGTTCTTTGGCCAGTCTGGCAAAGTATCTGGCATATAAAAGTAAATTCGAATCTCCGCTTGCTTTAATCGCCAAAAACTCCTCTACCACTTTGCAGAGGCGCAAATAATCCCAACCTTTTTTCTTAATCCCTGACAGATAAACATCAATCTCGGGATATTGCCGGGAAAAAATAGCATAATTTGTAGTCCGGTTCTGCCTTCTCTCCTTTAAATTCCTTGGGTGCACCTGATGAATATTTGTAGGTTTATTACACATGAATTTTAACCCCTTACGATATAAGCGGTAGCCTAATTGCCAATCATCCATCCCCCATCTGCTTAATTCCTGATCAAATTTCATCCGGCCTAAGGCTGCTTTACGAACTGAACAATTTCGGGTAATAAAAAATATCCACGGAACAGGGCACCTTTCTAGACCCAACCCATACTTTCTAATTACTTTTTGTAGATTCTTCGAGTAAATATCTGAAAAGACATACTTATAAATCGATTTGTCCAAAACTTCGGAGACAGAAAAAAGGGGTTTTTTCCCTTTTAACTTTTTGGGGAGTCTTTGACGGAGAGCATCATACCGATTCAGAAATCTACGGAAATTTATATTGGTGTTTCGATCATAATCCGGCCGAGCCATGGTAAAAATTGAATGGGCTGCGGACATCCCGCTGACTACAGCATTTGTATACCTATTATGTAATTCGGCGTGACTCTCCAGGAACCGAGGATAACAGATGGTATCTCCATCACAGAAGATAATAATTTCTCCCTCGGCCTGTTCAAGCCCGGAATTCCGGGCAATAGTCCGATCCTCTTTCCGCTTCAGGTTAATCCCTTTTATATTTAATTCCAGACCAGAATTCTTAAGAAACTCTTCTGTTCCATCTGTGGAACCATCATTAATTACTATTAATTCAAAGCGGCTAGGCGGATAGTCCTGGATGGCAAAAGAAGCCAGGTTTAATGCCAGTTCTTCCCTGATATTAAAGCACGGAATAATTACACTAATCTCCGGATAGTTTTTTTCCCTCTCGGAGTTATCCATTAAGATCCCCCTTTAACCACCAAAGATTTTTATCACCGAAATCCTAGTTACAGTTTATGCTCCGATGAATAAGATTAATTAACAAAAAAGCAAAGGACGTGCCAAAATGGTGAACTATCTAATCTACGGTGGAAAGCTTGCCGGAATTGTTGCTTTTAATCTTCTGCTCAAAGATGCCCACAACGTCTTGGGGTTTATAGAAAGTTCCGGAAAATTAATTGATCTCCCGCTTAATGAAAAATTTAAAGTTTATAAGGAAATTCCAGCCTTACCTTTAGATATTTTAGCAATTACAGAAGGAGTAATGGTAGGAGTCGATACCATGCCGCTGGCCGTGGAGATTAAAGAAGATCTAGCCCGGAAATTCCCAGAAAAAAAGATTATAACGATCTTGGATTCGGAGTATCTCCCTATTTTTTTTGGCCTACGGGAAGAATCAATCAAACAGATTACCTACGAAGGGCTTGAACAAATTAGACCTATTAACTATGGAAAACATAATGTCCTAGTCTATATAGATAATAATGTTGAGAGTCAACGAGCGAAAAAGGTATATGAAAAGAAGATTCTAGCCTATCTCAATAATTTAATCACCACCCCGATGGTTATTTATGATATAGGTGCTAATATTGGTTTATATAGCTTAATTTTAGCCCGGGAATACCCTTCTTCCCAAATCCATGCTTTTGAACCGGAGAGACAAAACTTTTTTAAATTAATAAGAAACATAGAACTTAATCTCTTGAAAAATGTAACTGCCCATCTAATCGCGGCCGGAGAAGAAAGAAAAATCGGTTCTTTGTACTTGCAAGGTGAATTACCCGGCCAGGGGGAACACTCTCTAGTTAACCCAGTGAGCAAGCTTTATACTCCAATTGAAGTTTGGGACCTTGATACTTATGTAAGAATAAAAAAAGTCCCATCCCCTGACCTGGTAAAAATTGATGTTGAAGGCTATGAACTTCAAGTATTAAAAGGAATGGCAGGTCTCTTAAAATCGAAAAAACCTAAGCTAATCATAGAAGTTCACCAGTGCTTAATTAAAGAGCAACAGCTGTATAAATTTCTGAAAAAATATAAATATACGATCAAGGAAATTTCTCATGATAAAACCCGCCGATTTATCTACGCCTTCCGGCAAAAATCCCGAAAGAAAAAGCAGCGGCAAAAATAGGATACCCACAACAAACCCACTTGTACCGCTTCATCTTATGTTAAAGGCCAATGAAAAGTTATGAAATCCATAAATAACTAAATCCCCTCGCCAACGCGGGGGGATTTACTAATTCTAAAGAAAGGTTTATCTAACTTTTTTTAGCACTTAAAGCGTAACTCCGGTTTTAAAAATCGCAATGTCCCGATAGTCATTCTCCTCATTCCTGCTCTTTTGATCTCCATTAGCTACTTGAAGAATATAAGTAAATAATTCCTGAGCTAGATTATCCATTTTCTCTCCGAAAAGGAGACGGCCAGCATCAAAATCAATCCATTGTGCTTTCTTCTCTGCCAGCATTGAATTTGTCGAAATTTTAATCGTCGGAACCGGAGCTCCAAGTGGTGTCCCTCGGCCCGTTGTAAAAAGAATCAAGTGTACACCAGCAGCAGTCATCGCAGTAGTCGAAACAATATCATTCCCTGGCCCCTCTAGCAAATTCAGGCCTTTGGTCTTTATTTGCTCTCCATAACGTAAGACATCAACAACCGTACCGGTACCTCCTTTTTGCGTACAGCCCAAAGATTTCTCCTCTAGAGTAGTAATTCCACCCTTTTTATTCCCTGGAGAGGGATTTTCATAAACTTCCTGACCATTGCGGATAAAATAATCTTTAAATCCATTAACCAATTCTACAACCCGGTTAAAAACCTTTTCGTCCCTGGCTCTGTTCATCAAAATTGTCTCCGCACCAAACATCTCAGGTACTTCGGTTAGTATACAGGTCCCCCCGTAAGAAGTAAGTAGATCCGCTACCCTCCCAACTAAGGGATTACCAGTAATCCCTGAGAAACCATCTGAACCGCCACATTTCAGGCCAATCTTTAATTCAGAAACCGGGATCTCCTCCCGTTGAAAGCTTCCCGCATAATTCACCAGTTCACTAAGGAGTTCTATTCCGGTAGCAATCTCATCTTCAACTTCCTGCATAACCATAAAACGGAGACGGGCAGAAGCTTCAGTATCCAGAAACTTTTTGAACTCGCTAATCTGGTTATTCTCACATCCCAAGCCAACCACTAAGACCCCACCAGCATTTGGATGTTTAACTAAACCCGCCAAGATTTTCTGGGTATTTTCATGATCATCTCCCAATTGCGAACAACCGTAGGGATGGGAGAAAGTATAGATACCCCCAATTTCCCCAGAATCTATTACTTCCTTAAATTTTTCTCGTGCCAGTAAAGCCAGTTTTTCACATCGTTTATTCACACAACCTACGGTCGGGATAATCCATATCTCATTTCTAATCCCTACTTTACCATTTTCTCTTCGGTAACCGGGAAAGCTAGGAATTTTGTCACTCTTTTGCAAGAAGGTTTTCTGTGGATTATAAGTATATTCTAATTTACCTTTTAGACCGGTAGCTAAATTATGGCTGTGAACCCATTCCCCAACCCTGATCTCCCTCGTAGCTACCCCAATCGGATATCCATACTTAAATACTTTTTCTCCAGTAGCAATCCGCTTAATTGCCATCTTATGTCCTTCCGGAATATCCTCAACGGGTTTTAAAGTAAGTTTATCAATTATCGTTTCCTCTCCCTTTTTTAAGGGTTTGAGTGTCACTACCACATTATCTTCGGGTCTAATATGAAGAGTCTTGATCGCCAACACCTCCAGTTTTATGACCAGTTCATTTAAAATTTTTTCAGACTACAGGAATCGGAGTACGAACCAAATTTTCTACACTCTTACCCATACCTTCAATCAAGATCTCTTGGAGATAAGCTCCAACTGTAACTGCCAGGCCAGGGAGGTTATTAAGATCCTCTCCCCAAAAGTCAATGTTCGCTAAAACTTTTCGAGACAAAGTAATAGGATCACTTTTACCTGCATCAAACTCACGCCATAACTTCTGGAAAAAATCTAAAGCAGATAGATCATCTGAGATGAGATACTCCGAATTCTCCCGGTGGGCAACAAGTTTATTATTCCTAATTTCAGTTCCGCGATAAAAAGCGATTAAAGCAGCCAGGGAAAAAGCTAGTTTCTTAGGGACAACCCCTTCTTGTTTTATATATCCCTGCAAAGAAGGGAGAACCCGGGCCTTAAATTTGGATGTAGCATTCAAGGCAATATCCTGCCATTTATGAGCAATAAATGGATTTTCAAATCTTTCGAGAACATTCCCTGCAAAATCCTTTAATTCCTCGGTATCCAGATCTAGGGTGGGAATAATCTCTTCAAAGATTGTTTCTCTCATAAATTCACCAACAATCCCATCCTTAACCGCATCTCTTACCAGATCAATTCCGGAAAGAAATGAAAGAGCATAAGAGGAAGTATGAGCACCATTAAGGATCCGTACTTTTCTTGTACGATAAGGAGTAAGATCATCAACCCATTTTACATTTAATCCAGCCTCCGTAAATGGTAGGCGTTGACTTAATGACTTGTCCCCCTCAATTACCCATAAATGGAAAATCTCTCCGGTATTTAAATTCTGATCTTTATAACCTAGTTCTTTTTCTATATTTTCTACTTCATTAAAGGGATATCCAGTAACAATCCGATCAACTAAGGTATTTAAAAAATAGTTAGCATTATTAATCCAATCAATAAAGCCCTGGGGAAGTCCCCATTCATTGGCTAAGCGAAGAACGATCCGTTTCAAGTTGTCACCATTACGGTCAATTAGTTCGCAGGGAATGATAACCATACCTTTTGAAGAATCTCCACTAAAATACTGATAACGATGGTAAAGGTAGATCGTTACTTTACCTGGGTATGAGGCTGGTGGTGCATCATTCAACTGATCTTCTGGATTATAAGAAATTCCCGCTTCAGTAGTATTAGAGATTAAATATTCAATCTCCGGATTTTCAGCACATTTTAGAACCTCTTCCCACTGGCTATATGCTTCTAACCCTCTGCTAATCGTAGGAATTACCTCTTTTTTATCTATTAAGTTGCCTCCCTGCAATCCCCGGAGAATCAGTGTATACAGCCCATCTTGTTCATTAAGATTAGCTACTCTTCCCTGCGGGATTGGTTGAACAACTACTACCCGTCCCTTAAATAACCCTTGTTTGTTCATATTATGGAACATCCATTCCACAAAAGCCCGGAGAAAATTTCCTTCCCCAAATTGTATTACCTTTTCCGGGTAATCCAGAATCTCCCGGTGGTAATTAGCAATTTCAGTCCCGAGGAGTTTATCTTCTAAAAATTTTCTGTTTAATGCTGGTTTTACTTGTTGCATTATGTTAAAAGACCTCCTTATTTACCTGGCAAGATAATCAACCTCTTAATTAGCCAATTTAATTGTACACTGAATATACGGCAAAGGTTTAAAAATGATGTAAAATGAAGCTTAAAGAATCGAAAATTATCAGGAACACCGGTTTTAATAACATAAATAAAAAACCCGACTTTCATAGTCGGGATGTTACTATCTACATTAATATTTATGTATTGAGCAAAAATAAAAAATTCCGGTTACCCGGAAATATATTTTATATGGTGGGAAAGGGGGGAATTGAACCCCCACGTCCTTTTGGGACAACGGATTTTAAGTCCGTAGCGTCTGCCGATTCCGCCACTCTCCCATTTGTTTACTTTGGAGGCGGCACCCAGATTTGAACTGGGGATAAAGGTTTTGCAGACCTCTGCCTTACCACTTGGCTATGCCGCCAAATAAAACTGGAGCGGAAAACGGGATTTGAACCCGCGACCCTCGCCTTGGCAAGGCGATGCTCTACCGCTGAGCTATTTCCGCTCTTGGCTCTTGCAAAAATTATATTACCACAGATTATTAGTGTATGTCAAGGATAATTTTATTGCTTTTTTGCTTTGCACTCACTTTTTTTCCAAAAACACTGGATTACGCAATCAATATATTGTGGTTAATTCTTAATTCAAACAATTATGCAATTCCTTAAATTAACTACTACATACGAGTTATCTAAACATTTTCTAGACTATTGATGAAACCCCTTACCAAGTCTTGACATTAACATGTCCATAAAATAAGATGAGAAAAGAAATAATAGTTAATATTGGTTAATTATTACTATAGGAGGGAGGATAATTATGAAGAAAAGTTCTTGGGTTTATGTGGTAGTTTTGCTGCTGATCATTTGTTTATTCGTTGGTTGCCGTAGTAAAAAAACACCCCCACCGGATTCTAAAGATATGATTAAGATCGATTCTCGTTATACAGCGGATTTTAAAGCTGATACTATAGAAGAAAAATATGCAGGTGCTTATTCAATCAATCCTGACCAAATTATTAATTTCTCGGAATGGGACTCCAGCATTAAGGTTGACTTTGATCCCGATAATCCAGGAGAGATCACCTTTACCAATACACTTCCGCGCCAACCACACAAGAACCAATATGTTAGGATTGCCTATAAAAACGGATGGGGCTTGTTAAATTTAACGGTCCTCCACGGAGAGACCGGTAAAATAGGCATTGCTGTTCATGGAGATTTAGATTTAAGCGGGACTGATAACGGGTTTTATGTAAAAGTAAAAAGTGATTCCAAAGATGTTGGTGCCTATAAACGAATCGTTGCGGGAACTTCTTTAACGGGATACAATCTTTGATACGCGCTATCCTTTCCCCCCGCAAAGCGGGGGGGTTCTTTTTTTTTATTAATCTATCTCCATCCCACTTATCTTTCAGTTAATATTATGAACATAGTAATCACAATCGTATCACGTCACTTTTAAAAATAAAAAGAATAATTTACATCGTACTCTTGACTTTGATTTAAAAGTAGTGCTTATCAATTCTGATCTAACCTTTACTTAAATCCGGCGCCTTAACCGGATTATTTGAGGTGGTCTTCCTCGAATCCACTTGCGGTGTCAGAAGCAAGCAGGACAAGGCGCGAAGGGAGGATGGAGAGGAGATAATACTTGCTACCGATCTAATTCCACCACCGTAACACCCATCCCGCCTTCCCCAAATTCGCCCCACCGATAATTACGTACTCCCGGATGTTTCTTCACAAAATCATTGATCGCTGATCTTAATGCTCCGGTTCCTTTTCCATGGATCAGGCGAACCCAAGGTAAACCAACCAACAAGGCTTCATCCAAATATTTATCTGTTGCATTTAAAGCTTCCTCCACTGTTAGACCCCTTAAATCCAATTCCGGAGAGATCCTCTGGGCTTTATTTCTACTAAGATTAGCATATGTCGTCCCGATTTCCTCCTGCTGCTTGTCTTTTGGCAAAGCTACCGGTGACAATTGGTCTTTTTCCACCCAGACCCGGAGAGGACCGACCTGTACAAGAGCAGAATCCTGATTTAAATCAAGGATCAATCCTTCTTGCTTTAAGGAAGCAACCAGAACCCGCATATCTAAAGCCAATTCTCCTTGATATTCCGTGCTTGGTTCTTCAGATGTTTCTTCTAATTCAACCAGTCTTAACTCCAAATCTTCACGAGCTGCATTGGCCAGTTTATTCTGTTCTACAGGCGGGGCCTCACGAAGACTCTTAAGTAAGTTCTCCATCTCCCGTCTAGTTTCTTTGACCATATTACGGGCTTCTTCTCGGGCTTTCTTCAATAAAGTTTCCCGTTCGGCTTTGAGTCTAGTCAGTTCTGCATTTAGCTCCTTTTCCTCGTTCTGGAGCCGGATGCGGAGGGAAGAGGCATCTCTTCGCTCTTGCTCTAATAAGTTCCGTTCTTTCATAATCTCGCCGATTAAATCCTCTACCCTTCTTTCGCCAGGTGCAAGCATTTTTCGGGCATTCTCAATTATTGATTGATCAAGCCCTAATCGGGAAGCAATAGCTAGTGCATTACTCCGTCCGGGTAACCCCATCAATAGGCGATAAGTTGGACGTAGCGTATCCGGATCAAATTCAACCGACGCATTCTGAACCCCAGGTGTATTATAGGCAAAAAGTTTCAGATCACCATAATGAGTAGTTGCTATCGTTCGCACTTTCCGCCCATGAAGTTCTTCCAAAAGAGCAGTTGCAAGGGTTGCTCCTTCTGCTGGGTCTGTACCTGCCCCCAATTCATCTAAAAGAACCAGGCTTTTTTCATCCTGGACATCTTCTAAGATTGAAATAATATTCGTCATATGGGAAGAGAAGGTACTAAGATTCTGTTCGATGCTCTGTTCATCACCAATATCGCAGTAAATTCCGGTAAAAATCCCAATTTCCGAGCCGGATCTTGCCGGTAAATGCAAGCCAGACTGGCCCATCAAATTTAATAAACCAGCAGTCTTGAGGCTTACAGTTTTCCCCCCTGTATTCGGTCCGGTAATGACCATAGTATGGAAGTCTCTACCTAACTCCAGATCAATAGGTACTACTTCCCCTTCAAGTAAGGGGTGACGAGCGGCAATCAGGCGTATATAGCCCTGATCATTAATTACCGGCTCAGTTCCCATGATTTCAATACTAAAGCGGGCTTTGGCAAATGCCAAATCCAAACGGGCAAGAATTTTAAGATTAGCCAGAGCAGGAGTAGTAACTTCCCCTACTAAAGCACTGAGCAGAGCCAAAATCCTAGCTACCTCTTTTTCCTCTTCTGCTTCTACCTGTCGTAACTGATTATTAATCTCCACTACTGCCATAGGTTCAATAAATAAAGTTGCTCCACTAGCTGATTGATCGTGAATGATTCCAGGGTAAATCGATTTATATTCTTGTTTGACTGGAATCACATAACGGCCATTTCTGAGTGTAACCAATGTTTCCTGGAGATACTTATTGGCATTAGGTCCGTGAATAATCGATTCCAGTTTATCTTTACTCCGATTCTGCAGAGTCCTAATCTGCTTCCGAAGACTGGATAATTTGGGGCTAGCATTATCCCCCACAATACCTTCGGGTTCAATCGCTTTCTCTATCGCCTTTTCGACCTCTGGAAAAACTTCTAGATTAGTGGCTAGTGCCGAGAGAACAGGAAAGTTTTCTTCCCTCTCTCCGGCAAAAAAATTATTCATTAACCGGCAAGCCCTTAAGGTCTCACCTACTAATAATAGTTCCTCCGGAGTTAAGATACTGCCAATTCCGGCTCTGCTTAATGCCTGACTGATATCGGCGCTTCCCCCTAATGGAACCCTTTGGGAATTCTGCCATAAATCTTTTGCTTCAGTCGTCTGAGCCTGCCAGTTTTTAATCTCCTCCTGATTAGTAGAGGGTTTAAGGGCAAGAGCAAGCCTTTTTCCTAATTCACTACTCGCATAAGAAGACAACCGGGTAAGAATTTTATTAAATTCTAGTACCCGGAAGGTCTTATCATTCAACAGGATCGCCTCCTTGAGCCTGTTTTAAATCTTATCCGGCAAATTCTTTTGCATTGGGAATATTACTTCCTACCAGGGCCTCTTTGAGCACAGTATCCATTTCTCCCACCAATACGAACTTAAGTTCATTAGCTACATTTGCCGGGATCTCTTCCATATCTTTCTGATTTTCAACCGGAATTAACACTTTTTTTATACCGGCCCGGTGAGCAGCTAGTACTTTTTCTTTCAGGCCGCCAATTGGCAATACCCTACCCCTCAGAGTAATTTCACCAGTCATCGCCACATCGCTCCGGACTGGAACACCGGATAAAGCCGAAACTAATGCTGTAGCTATGGTAATCCCAGCCGAAGGACCATCTTTAGGAATTGCTCCTTCAGGAACATGGATATGCAAATCATATTTTTCATGGAAATCCTCAGGAACATCCAGAACTGAGGCCCGCGAACGAATATAACTAACTGCTGCTTGCGCTGACTCTTTCATCACATCACCTAATTTCCCTGTAAGCAGTAAGTTACCTTTTCCATTAACCGCTGCCACCTCAACATTCAGAATTTCTCCGCCCACCTCGGTCCAAGCCAGTCCGGTAGCTACCCCTACCCGGTCATCCTCTTCCCGTACCCCATACCGATACTTAGGAATCCCCAGGAATTTTTGGAGATTCTGTTTGGTCAGTCTAACCGTCTGGGAAGAGCCACTTACTAGTTTCCGAGCTGTCTTCCGACAAATCGTCGCCAATTCCCGTTCAAGGTTTCTAACCCCTGATTCCCGCGTATATGATCTGATTACTTCCGACAGGACCGTATCATTCAAGAGCAGATCCTTCTCACTTAAACCATGCTGTTTAATCTGTTTAGGAAGAAGGTGATTTTTAGCAATCGCTACTTTCTCATCATCGGTATATCCAGCAATATGAATAATTTCCATCCGGTCAAGTAGCGGACGGGGAATATTATACATGGTATTGGCAGTAGTAATAAAAAATACCTTAGAAAGATCAAAAGGAACCTCAAGATAATGATCCCCAAAGGAATTATTCTGTTCCGGATCTAAAACTTCTAGTAATGCGGAGGAAGGATCTCCCCTAAAGTCCGTACTCATCTTATCAATCTCATCTAGAAGAAATACAGGGTTTTTTGCTCCAACCTGCTTCATTAATTGGATTATCTTACCAGGCATCGCCCCTACATAAGTACGGCGGTGTCCCCTGATTTCCGCTTCATCCCTCACTCCTCCAAGTGAGAAACGGATAAATTTCCGGTTCATAGCCCGGGCAATAGAACGGGCTAGAGAGGTTTTCCCCACTCCAGGAGGGCCTACCAGGCATAGAATCGGCCCTTTTAGTTCTTTTGTTAATTTACGTACGGCTAGAAATTCGAGAATTCTTTCCTTGACTTTATCCAAACCATAATGGTCTTCATTCAGAATCTGCTCGGCAGAGTCCAGATCCAAATAATCCTCTGTACAAATATTCCACGGCAAGGAAAGAAGCCAATCAAGGTAATTTCGGACAACTACCGCCTCTGCTACCATTGGTGGCATCTTCTCCAGTCGGTCAATCTCTTTCTCTACTTTCTCTCTTACTTCCTCGGGAAGTTCCAGTTTATTAAGACGCTCACGGAGTTCCTCAATTTCAGCTATTCTTTCATCTTTTTCACCTAACTCTTTCTGAATAGCCTTCATCTGTTCTTTCAGGTAATATTCCTTCTGAGTTTCCTCCATTTGCCTCCTGACTCGAAGTTGGATCTTCCGTTCCATCTGTATAATCTCCAACTCTTTTAAAAGGATAGAACAGAGTTTCTCCAACCGTTCCTCAGGAGCAATTGCTTCAAGGAGTATCTGTTTTTCTTCCACTTTCAGATTAAGATGAGAAGCTATAATATCAGCCAGTCTCCCGGGTTCCTCAACACTGGAGACTGCGATCAGCACATCAGGTTGTATCTTCTTACTGGTTTTAATATACTGTTCAAACTGGTAAAGAGTAGTCCTCATTAAAGCCTCAAGTTCAGCACTTTTCTCCTGAGCTTCTTCAATCTTTTCTACTTTTACCCGATAATATGGGTCAGTCTGGGGAAAATCCTTTATTTTTACCCGGCTGATACCTTCCACCAAAACACGGATCGTATTATCAGGCAATTTTAATAATTGCTTGATTTCAGCTAAAGTTCCCGTCCGATAAATATCTTGGGGATCTGGTTCATTCGTCTTGGCCTGATGCTGAGTAGCAAGAACAATCATTCTATCATTAACCATCGCTTCTTCTAAAGCACTTATAGATTTCTCCCTTCCCACATCAAGATGGATAATAACATAGGGAAAAACAATAACGCCCCTTAAAGGAAGAAGCGGCAAATCCATTTGATTCTCATTTCCTATAAACTTTCGCCAATTAATTGCAGCTGCCGCCGCCACGGCTACACACCTCCATAAAAATCATATGATGCCAAAAAACTTAAAAATGAATAATATTATTCATAATAAGCTTCATCAACATTTAATAACTAACAACCTAAATATAATATGGCCTTCCTAAGCAACCTCACTTTGGATGATTATTTTACATAAAGCCATATATTCTGTAACATCTATTACTTTCCTTCCGTTGTTTTTTGGCGGAGTCAACGAATTCTGGAGTGTATACAATATTTTCCCATGTTAAGGGTTTGCATTATGATTAATCAAATAAAAACTGCTTAAGAGCTTTCCCTGTTCTCATCAAGACTTTTGTTTATGTTTTGACAAATTGAAGTAAAAAACCTCTTTAAAAAAGGTTAAATATTCTTCTTGAAGGATTTTACTGTATCAGAAAGAATATTTCACCAAATGGAGGTGAGCCACTTTTGAAAAAAAAGGTTTTTATCTCAATCATCCTCTTATTCGTGGCTGGAATCGCTTTATTTACATTCTTTTCTGATCAGGCTCTAGATTGGTTATGGTATAGAAGTCTCGGCCAAACCCAGGTGTTCTGGATCCCCTTACTGACAACTGCTTTTTTTCGGCTTACTACAGGATTTTTCTTTTTCGTTTTTCTCTTTATCAATCTCCGGCAAACAAGAAAAGCTTTTTCAGAACTTTCAACCGGAGTTGATTTTACCTCGGGGAAACACTTTTTGATCTCGGCTTTATCAGCCTTGGGATTAACCTTTTTCTTATTGCCCGGTTTCTCTTTAGACTGGAGTATAGTACAGCAGTTTTTACATAAAACCAGCTATGGAGAGTTTGATCCGATTTTCAACAAAGATTTAGGGTTTTACTTGTTTTCTTATCCATTATATCAAAAGGTAGCCCTTTCCTTCCTTGGCTTAATTATTCTTTCTTTCTTAAGCACGGCTTTGTTTTACCTATTAGCCCAGGCTTACTGGACCAAGGATAATAAATTTCAATTCTGGCCCCGGGCTCGTATCCACCTTACTCTGCTTGGAACTTTGTTTTTTCTTGTTAAAGCCTGGGATCATCACTTAAGTAAATTTGGTTTACTCTACGAAGAGCACTCCCTTTTGACAGGGGTAAATTTTACTGCTAATTATATCAAAATTCTCGGTTGCAACCTTTTGACAATAACGGCTATAGCTGCCGGAATCTTTTTTATCTGGTCGATCTTTAATAAGCGCCCTTATCGTCTGCTCCTAACTGGTATCGGTTTATGGCTGGGAACTTCTATTCTATTTGGTCTTGTTCTTCCCCCAGTCGTTGATTCTTTATTGGTCAAACCTAACCAGTTCATTGTAGAAGAAAAATATCTTGATTACCATATTCAATTTACCCGGCTGGGATTTGGCCTTAACCGGATTAAAGAAGAACCTTATAATATAGATCAAAACGCCGACTTGAAACTGGTAGAAGATAATCATCCATCTCTAGAAAACCTCCGAATTTGGGATTGGCGACCACTACTTCCTACCTACAATCAATTACAATCAATCCGTTCATATTATGCTTTCAGGGATCTTGATATTGATCGTTATTCTACATCTACCGGAGAAAAACAAGTAATGATCGCCGCCCGCGAACTCGACCCTGAGCAAATCGGAAGATACAATTGGCTAAACAGTCACCTTACCTATACGCATGGTTATGGTCTGGCTGTAAATGAAATTAGTAAAGCAAACAAAGGAGGACAACCGCTCTTTATCATTAAAGATCTTCCACCAGTAGTTAATCCTGATTTTTCAGAGCTTAAATTAACCCGTCCTGAGATCTACTTTGGTGAAGGAAAAAAGGATTATATCATTGTCCGAACTAAAGAAAAAGAATTTGATTACCCGTTAGGTACTGGAAAAAGCATAACAACTACCTATCAGGGGCGAGACGGAATCTCTCTGCGGCGACCACCCATCAGACTACTTTTTGCTGCTAAACTACGCGAGAGCAACCTAATTCTCTCCGGATATATTCAAGAAAAAAGTAAAATACTATTATACCGGAATATTCAGGAGCGGGTTACTAAACTGGCACCCTTCCTCAGTCTTGATTCGGATCCTTATTTAGTAGTGGCTGATGGAAGATTATTTTGGATGATAGATGCCTATACCAATTCCCAGTATTTTCCCTACTCCAAGAAACATCAAAATGGATTCAACTACATCCGGAACTCTGTCAAAATCATAGTCGATGCTTACCATGGCACAGTAGATTTTTATATCATCGATGAGAATGATCCGCTTATTAAAACCTGGGAGAAGGTTTTTCCCGGACTATTCAAACCTTTTACCGCCATGCCTGAAACACTCAAAAAGCATATCCGGTATCCGGAGTTCCTCTTCTCTATACAACAGGATATGCTATTAAATTATCATATGACAGATCCTAAATCATTTTATGAAAAAGAAGATTATTGGAATCTTCCCACACAAATCTATGATAGTAGCGAAGAAGAAGTAAAACCATCCTATGTTACCCTTCTCCTTCCCGGAAAAGAGCAGGAAGAATTTCTATTGATGCAAACCTTCACTCCCCACGGGAAACAAAATATGATCGCTTGGTTAGTAGCCCGCTGTGACCAACCTAACTACGGCCAATTGATTCTTTATCACCTTCCCAAAGGAACAAATACTTACGGGCCAATGCAAGTAGAAGCGAGAATCGGACAGAATCCCCAGATCTCAGAGATGATCTCCCTTTGGAACCAAAACCAATCACGTTTAATCCGGGGGAATCTCATGGTAGTTCCACTCGAAAATACTATTCTTTATGCCGAACCTTTTTATATCGTATCTGAACAGGGAGAGATCCCGGAATTAAAGAAAATAGTAATGGTATATAGAGATCAAGTGGTGACTGGAGATAGCGTTAAAGAAGCCTTTGCCCAGCTTAAAATGGATATTTCTCCACCTCAACCAGCCGTTGATGAACCCCAGAGCCCGGTAACTGAGGAAGCCGAGCTTCAAAAAAACAAAGGCATTAATCCGGAAGCATTAATGAAACTTGAAAACAAAATCCATGAAGCGCTGGAAATAATTGAACAACTAAAAAGTAATTAATTAAATGCATTATGCAATTTCATAAATAAAAATTTATAAAGGAGGAGAAAAAAATGACGGTAACAGTCGAAAAGGTAACTTACGGCGGATGGCCTAATTGTTTCCGGATTAGTGATGGGATAATTGAAGTCATTGCCACTACTGATGTTGGTCCCCGCCTAATCCATTGTGGTTTTGTTAATGAACCCAATCTTTTTGGTAAAATACCAGAACATATAGGCCTGACTGGTGGCGATGAGTGGAGAACTTATGGTGGGCACCGTCTCTGGCATAGCCCGGAAACCCGCAAACGCTGTTATCATCCAGATAATTTCCCGATTAAAATTGAGGTTCTTCCTGATGGATGCCGTTTAGACCAACCAGAAGAACCTAATACTGGAATTGAAAAAAGGATCTCTTTGATCCTTAATGCCGGCACTAACAGTTTGATTGTCGAGCATCAGCTGACCAATCATGGTAATTGGCCTGTCACCCTTGCTCCCTGGGCCTTGAGTGTTATGAATATTGGTGGAACGGCAATCTTACCCCAGTTCCGCCTTGCTGATCAGGAAGGACTTTTACCTAACCGGGTACTATCCTTATGGCCTTATACTGACATGAATGATCCTCGTATAATTTGGGGCTCCCGTTTTATACTGCTTAACCAGGACCCGACTATAGAAAAGCCCTTCAAATTTGGGTTGTCGGTTCCTGAGGGCTGGGCGGCTTATGCCAATAATGGATACCTATTTATTAAAAAGTTTGATTTCAACTCCAAAGCGGCTTACCCAGATTACGGCGTCAATGTAGAAGTATATACTAACAATCTGTTTCTGGAATTAGAATCCCTTGGTTCCCTAGTTACATTGCCTCCCGGAGAAACAACCTGTTATCAGGAGAAATGGAAATTATTCCGTAAGGTGGGAACCATTAAAACTGAAACTGATGTCGAAAATAAAGTCTTACCTCTGCTCTAAAAAAAAGAACGCCTCCCTTTTAAGGTGGGCGTTCTTTTTTAATTTTAATGCTCAGAGAAAAAGCTTTTTTATCTCCTCAATTACCTCCTCGGGCTTATTTACAAGGATCATAATACCAGCTTTTTGATATTCGATAAATAAATTTTCAAGAGAAAAATTGAGTAATATAACATTCTTTCCATTTTTTAAAGCTAATGCGATCTCAGAGATTGTCCCCGAACGTCCAGGTAAAGCTACCACTATATCGCTACTAAGGATATTGATGAAATTCCGACCATCTCCCATTCCAGTCAAGATCGGGATGTCGATGAAAGGGGAAGCCAGTTCCGTATTACGATCAGGCAAAATGCCCACGGTTAGTCCGCCTTGTTCTTTTGCTCCGCGGGCTGATGCTTCCATTACGCCAACTCCACGGCCGCCATTTAACAAAACCCAACCCTCTTTAGCAATTAGTCCCCCAAGTTTATAAGCCATTTCACAGACTTCAGGAGGCGCTCCTTCTCCGCCCCCCATCACCCCAATAATTAACTTTTTCATCATTAAACCTCCAAATACACGCAGTCTCTGTTATTATTAACCATTCGGCTATATAAACCTCTCTATAATATATTAAAAAAAGATAAACAACACGTAAAAAGCCGAAGCATTTCGCTTCGGCTAGAACACCCCTTACTCTAGAATCTCTTTTTCCTTTAACCTTTTTAGGTTCCTAAAGAAGATTGTTTATCATAATTAACCAAGCCAAGATAGTTTCTACTCCTCCCCTAAACGACAAATATGAAGATTATTCGGATGCCCGACAACCACTACTTCTTGCTCCCCATCGCCATTAATATCACCAGTTGCGACAGTAACAAGACCACTTGGAAATGAACGTTCTTTTCTAATCGCCTTAAAACCTTTCTCTTCTAAAGTAAAAAAATTTAGTCTCCCCCATCCATCGGCAGTATAAAGAATAGACCTCTTGTCAATCGTACCGACCTGCATTCCAAAAGCAACAGCTGGAAGAAGTTTTTCGCTTTTAAACTCCGGAACTAACATTTCTTCTTCCTGATCCCAGCGGAGGAAAGTAATAGTTCCAGAGCGACTACTTAAACCAGACTCGGTTATTACTTCGGCATAACCATCACCATCCAAATCCCCACCAGTTATACTCCGGATATTTCCTAGTAATGGGCTAGTACCGATTTTTAATAATTCTTCTCCCAGCAAACGATAAACATCCACAACCTTCTCATCATATTTGTCCATTCGTTTTCCTAAGCGAACAACTAGTAATTCATCAATACCATCCCCATCAAGATCTGCAGCGGATAATTCATAAGGAGATAGGGAATGATAAATCTGGGAAGTAAGGGTAATTCTCTCATTTTCGTATGTATAAAGATAAAGGCATTTTTCGGTAAAAATAATAATTGCCTCTTCTCCGGAGGGTAATAGTTTCCCCGTAGTCATGACTGGGAGTCCTTCTTTTAGTAAATTGGAACTTTCCCAAACTGTATTTAATTCCCCTTCGGACCATCTTAATACCTGAACCGAGATCAAGTGATCAGTATAATCCCGTCCTAAAACCACTAACTGGTTGTATCCTTGGCCCATTAAGTCCGCTAATTCTACTCTAAAAATGGATTCATACAGGTAATCTTTTTTGGTCAGGATATCAGAAGGAAGTGCAGAGTAGGAGGGGGAAAAAATCATCAACACACAAAAAAGGATAATCGCCATTTTTCTAAAAAAAAGCATTTTTTTCCTCCCCTTTAAATTATCATCCATCTTATTCTTGATGTTAATGTTTTTTTCCTGCCACTTGAGTTTTTATAATTTTTTCTTTAAATAAGTATAGTATATTCCCATAAACACTAAGCCATATTATAAGAAGTACTTTATTATTAAGAAATTCCATGGATTTAAGAATTGCATGGTTGGTTAAATAACGCCATAAATCTCACTTTTAGCACCTTCTTAATTGGCTGAGCTTTCATTTTTCATTCATTATTTGGAAATTTGATTTAGCTTGTCTTGCTTAAAGGGTCCGAAATGAGATGGGTAATTATGCAATTCCTCTATTATGGAAAATAACTTGGCTTCAATAATGTTCAACGGAAGGGGGATTGGAATGACTCTAGAAGAACTGGCTAGTATGACCAGAAAGGAGCTCCTTGATTTAGCCAGAGAAAAACAGATAAAAAACAGATCAAGATTGACAAAATCCGAACTAATTGAGAATCTTAGAGCCATCACAGTCCAGGGCGAAACAAAACCAGATATCACTAAACCAACAGAAGAAGCACCGGAACCAATTTACACTTCAGGAATTACGGTTGATGAAGAAAGAGACGGTAAAGAACAGATTAAATTTGAAGAGTTTGTACTTCCGCCCTTTTACAACCAGACAAAAATCACTCTACTGGTCCGTGACCCATATTGGCTCTTTACCTACTGGGATCTTCATCAGGAAGTAAAAGAAAAACTTAGAAATGAATATAATGGCTGGGAGCGGATCCCCTTTGGTCTAAGGGTATATGGAGAAGAAGAATCCGGTAGCGGCCAACCGGAATTTTTTGATGTCGCGGTCTCTCCTCATACAAGTAACTGGTATATTAATGTCAAACCCAATCATAAATACACAGTTCATTTAGGATACTTTGCCCCATCCGGAGAATTCATTACCCTTGCCTGTTCCAATACGGTCACTACCCCCCGTGATGGTATTTCTAGTGTTATTGATGAGGAATGGATGATTATTGAAGAAGACTTTCGTCGTCTTTACCAGTTGGCCGGTGGTTTTCCTACTGCTGATTCAGTTGAAATTGTTGAATCTCTAGTGAAAAGGCTAGAACGAGAGATGGGCTCTGCCGCCATTAGTAGCATTAGCAGTCCGGCAGGAGTCCCTCGAGAAAAACGCCAGTTCTGGCTGGTTCTTGATACGGAGTTAATTGTTTACGGAGCAACAGAACCCGATGCTCATCTTACTATTGATGGCCAACCCGTTGTTTTACGCCCAGATGGTTCTTTTACTTTAAGAATGGCTCTTCCTGATGGGCTAAAAATTATTCCGGTAACTGCTCAGTCTAACGATGGCAAAGATGAGATTACAATCACGCCAGTTGTCTCTAAAGAAACTCGTTAATGTTTCTTTATTTTCGCAAGCAGGTTGAAATTGGAGGTAATTTAATGGAAAAAGGTTATCTGGCTTTAGTATTACATGCTCACCTTCCGTATGTCCGTCACCCGGAACATGAGAATTTTCTCGAAGAGAACTGGCTTTTTGAGGCGATCACTGAAACTTATATCCCTTTATTAAAAGTTTTTGAAAAACTAGCTGAAGATGGAGTAAAGTATCGTTTAACTATGAGCATAACACCACCATTGCTATCTATGTTAGTAGATCCTTTACTCCAGGATAGATATATACGGCATCTTGAAAAACTCATTGAGTTGTCAGAGAAAGAGATTGAACGCACTCGTTGGCTTCCGGAATTTAACCAAATGGCTCATATTTATCGGGATATGTTTTCCTATTCACATTGGTATTTTATTGAGAAATGTGGTAAAAATTTGATCTCTTCTTTCCGGCGATTACAGGATGAAGGATACTTGGAGATTGTTACCTGTGGAGCCACACATGGATATCTTCCCTTAATGGTGCAAAGAGAACCTGTAAGAGCACAAATCCACTATGCAGTGGAATATTACACCAAAGCCTTTGGCCGCCCCCCGCGGGGAATCTGGTTGCCCGAATGTGGCTATAATCCCGGAGATGATACCATTCTACGGGATTATGGAATCAGATATTTCTTTACAGATGCCCATGGGCTTCTCCATGCCTCTCCCCGGCCGAAATATGGGAATTTTGCTCCTGTATATTGTCCTTCCGGAGTAGCAGCTTTTGGCCGGGATCTGGAATCATCCAAACAAGTATGGAGTGCCAATGAAGGTTATCCCGGGGACTATGATTACCGCGAATTTTATCGTGATATTGGTTATGATCTTGAATATGATTATATTAGGCCCTATATCCATCCCAGCGGGATCAGAATTAATACAGGAATTAAGTATTATCGGATTACAGGAAAAACTCATAATAAACAGCCGTATAATCCCTACTGGGCACGGGAAAAAGCTGCTCTTCATGCCGGTAATTTTATGTTTAACCGGGAAAAACAGATTGAATATCTTTCAACCATCCTTGACCGTAAACCCATCCTGGTCTCGCCTTATGATGCAGAACTCTTCGGACACTGGTGGTTTGAAGGACCACAATGGCTGGACTACTTGATACGAAAAATTTATTATGATCAGAAGACCATAAAAATGATTACACCAAGTGATTATCTAGCCATGTATCCTAAAAATCAAGTCAGCACTCCTTCCCTCTCCAGCTGGGGATATAAAGGCTATAATGAGGTATGGCTGGAAGGCAGTAATGATTGGATCTACCGTCATCTCCACCAGATTGCCAGGCAGATGGTAGAACTGGCCAATTCCTATCCTGATGCCTCTGGTCTGTTAAAAAGAGCATTAAATCAAGCCGCCCGTGAAGTTTTACTGGCTCAAAGTAGTGACTGGGCATTCATTATGAAAACCGGTACCGTAGTCCCATACGCTATTAAGAGAACCAAAGATCATGTTGGACGGTTCTTTAGTCTTTTTGAGCAGATTACCAATAACCGTATTGATGAAGAATGGTTAAGAGAGCTCGAGTATAAAGATAATATATTTCCTGAGCTGGATTACCGGATCTACTCTTCCTCCGAACGGACTAAAAGAAGTGTCGAAGATCTAGCCATGGCTTTATAGGTAGTCGCTCATGCCGGTTACCTTAACATCAAGAAGTGATTAAAATCAAAAACCGGGTGAGTCGACAAGCTCCAGAGGCACTTTAATTTAGGAAGAGGAAAGATGGTAAAAAAGTTTTTAAAAAAACTGGCTCAGATCAATCTTAGGGTGTGGGGGAAAAAACCTCTTAACTACCATCATGTATCAAGAAAAAATCTGAAGCTTACCCCAGAGTATAATAAGGAAAAACCGCCCGACAAATAAGGGCGTTTTCTTTTCTTTTAGTCGACAAAATTTAAAATACCTTAAATAATAGGTGTGAAATTTAATGAACCGGACAAGTGAAAAAGAAGTAAAAAAAGAAGGTTTTGCTAAACTAAAAACAGAGTGGCGGCTGTTACTCCAGAAATTGCTGATCGGCATAGCTGGAGTACTACTAATCATTCTTTGCCTGCCATTAGCCCCCCCTGTTCAACCTATTACTACGCAAATTTTAAGTGATAATGGAGAGGTAATCAGTTTTTTATACCGGGAAAACCGGCAACCGGTTCTTCTCTCGGTAGTTCCTGATTTTTTACAACAGGCTTTTCTGGCAGTCGAGGATCACCGTTTTTATCAGCATAATGGTTTTAGTCCGGTTAGTTTCTTCCGGGCAGCCTATCATAACCTGTTTGTTCGTAAGGGATTACAAGGTTTCAGCACCATTACTCAACAAGTAGCAAAAAATTGCTACTTATCTGCAGAAAAAACATTAATTCGGAAGATCAAAGAATTGTTCCTGGCTTTCCGCCTGGAACTGCACTATAGCAAAGAGCAGATCCTGGAAATGTATTTAAATCAAATTTATTTTGGCCACGGTGCCTATGGAATAAAGACTGCCGCCCTCACGTATTTTGGGAAACCCCTTCCGGAGCTAAATAGAATCGAATGGGCACTACTGGCGGGAATTCCTAAAGGTCCTGCCCTTTATTCTCCATACCTTAACCGTGAAGCTGCCTTAAACCGAATTAAAACAGTACTCCAGCGGATGGTAACCGTTGGTTACATTACAGAAGAAGAAAAGGAAGAAATCTTAAACGAACAGATGAGGCTTCCCGGGTTACAAAACTCTCCCAAACAAGCCCATTATTTTCTTGATTATGCACTAGATGAAGCGGAAAAGATTTTACATCTCCCCAAGGACCAAATACCGGGACTGGGCTTAAAGATTGAAACCTCACTTTCATTACCAATGCAAAAAGCAGCTGAAACTGCTTTAAAGAATGGTCTTAGCCCATATCAACATAATCTTCAGCCACAAGGGGCTATCATCGCCGCTAATCCCAGAACAGGTGAGATTAAAGCTTTAGTCGGGGGGACAGATTACTATAAAACTCCTTTTAATCGGGCATTAAAAGCCTATCGGCAACCCGGATCCGCCTTTAAGCCCTTTGTTTACCTTGCAGCACTAGAAGCTGGATATACCCTAGCTTCAACTATTCCCTGCCATGCTCTTTCCTTCTCTACTGATTCAGGGTCATATGAACCGCGGGACTATGGGGCCAAACCTTATCACCAAAGGGATCTAACACTCCGGGAAGCTTTAACAGTCTCCTGTAATCTTGTAGCTGTTTCTCTCCACCATCGTCTGGATATTACCCCAACTATTAACATGGCCCGCCGTCTGGGGATCACTTCACCATTAAAAGAAAATCTCTCACTAGCTTTAGGATCCTCAGAAGTAACCCCTATTGAACTACTCCAAGCCTATGCTCCGATTGCTAATGGTGGAAGATCTGTACCCCTCTGGGCGGTAAAACGAATCTATAATGATAAAGGGAAATTAATCTGGGAACGAAAACCCCGTTCCCGTCAGGTTCTTGATCCTAGGTTAGCTTATTTAATTACTTCAGTTCTCAAAGGTACTCTCCATCCTGGAGGTACGGCAGCTGTAGCCGGTAACAGTCTCCGCCATCAAGCTGCCGGTAAAACCGGAACCACTCAAGATAATAGAGATGCCTGGTTCGTTGGCTACACCCCCCAATTAGCTGCCATAGTATATATTGGTGATGATCAGAATAAACCTCTACCAGCCGGAGGCGGGTCCCTAGCCGCCCCCATCTGGGTGAATTTTCTCAACCAGGCTCTAGCAGATACTCCTGCCCAACAATTTCTAATACCCGAAGGAATTATTTCCCGGAAAATCTGCCGGGAAACGGGGCTGCTTGCCACTCCAGAATGCCCCGGTTTAAATGAGTATTTCCTTTTCGGGCGGGAACCAACGGTTTATTGTGCAAAACACCGGCGGATTAAATTAAGAGTCTGTACTAAAAGTGGACTCTTACCTAATCCTAACTGCCGGGAGGTGGAAGAACAGGAATTTACCTGGGAAAAGCATCCTAATACTACCTGCGAAGAATGTCAGGCACCCCGGAATCTTTGGGAGTATTTCTTTGGAAAACCTTTCCCGCTCTTTAAACCAAAAGATGATTAACATCTGAGAGAATTGCTAAAGTGCTTTTTTGAGCACTTTTTTTTTATTAGAAATGCATAATTATCCTAGGTATCCATTTAACATAATTAAAAGAGGATAATTTTGTTATAGAAAGAATTAATCTAGTAAGTTTCTTATGTTAAAGTGTTAAAAAAATTGCCTTAATAATTATGTTTCTAGAAATCTTTCCGGAGGTTAGAATGAAGAATATTAAACAAATCCTTTTGCTCTCTCTGCTTTTTTCTTTATTCTTTACTCAGCAAAGTTTGGCATTTAACTCCGAGGGGCTAGAAATTAATATTACTGCTGGATTTAGGTATGATTTAGCACCAAAAACCTGGATCCCAGTTACTATTCAAATATCTAATTCCGGAGAAGAAGTTAGTGGTGAATTAGTGCTAAAATTAAAACAGGAATTTGTTTTAACTGGAGAATCAAAGGAAACTGAATATCTTATCCCAATTGCACTCCCTTCTTCTTCACAAAGAATATATAGGACAACTATTTTTAATCCTCCTGCTTCAGATACCCCACTGCGTTGTGAATTTTCTTCCCAAGATAAAATTTTATTCAGCAAAGATCTTTTTCTCAAACAAGTTCTTAGTGAGCAGAATCTTCTAGTAATAACTAATTTAAGTTCCGGGTATGAATTTACCAATACTAGTCTCTGGTCAGTCTTCTATCTTACCCCCGAACTTTTACCCGTAGATCCTATCGCCTACTGGGGAATTGAAGCGATCATTATTGATCGGGCTGATCTAACTCGATTAAACAGCCATCAAGTAGATGCGATTCTTACTTGGGTTGCTCAGGGAAAAACGATTGTTTTGACTGGCGGAAATAGCAGAGCTTCTCTTAGTTCACCCTTAGTTTCCCGCTTATTTAGCGGGAAGATCGGAGGAAAAGAAGTTTTACGCTTAAACGGATTTGACAAAGAAGAGCTACTTTTTGCGGGAAATAATGAATTTATTGAAATTTACCAACTAGAAAAACCATCAGCCGGTAGAACCCTGATCGAAAAAAAGGGAAAACCCCTTCTAATCAAAGAGCAGATTCATGATGGTATCCTTTATTTTCTAACCTTTGATCCCTACGCTCCTAACCTGTATTCCAGACCGGAAAGAGAGCAACTCTTTTCTTCACTTCTTTCCTTAAGTATAATGGAGACAAAGATCAACCACGGAATTTTAGATTACATGGTCCCTGATCTTCTTCGTTCAGTACCATATTCCCTACCTTCCAGATTTTGGGTTCTGGGATTAACCATAGCTTTTAGTTGCTTGTTATATTTCTTTTCCATACGATGTAAAACACGAAAGATTAATCTTTTCTTAAAATATACGGTTTTCATCCTGTTTACTCTATTTTACTCCGGTTTTATCGTACTTTTTTTCAATTTAGAGATGAGACCAAATAAACAGGTTCTCTCTGAAATTGCGGTAATTAATAAATCTCCTTTGGGTTCATACGCAGCTGTAGAAAGTTATTATGCTCTTTTCTCCCGTGAAACCTCTGGCCTAGAAGTAATTTGTGATCGTCGAACTGGTGCTGTAACTTCACTTTCACCCCAAGCCGGTTCTAATCTTAACGAAGTATTAAAAGTTACCATCAGTGATGACCAACAGACGAAGATTAAATTTAGCAATCAGAATGACAACTGGTCAAGCCTGGGTTTCCGGGAAAATTACTTTACTAAATTCC
The DNA here is from genome assembly GCA_036744795.1 of Bacillota bacterium. Classification (GTDB taxonomy): domain Bacteria; phylum Bacillota; class UBA4882; order UBA10575; family UBA10575; genus UBA5486. The sequence continues at coordinate 70,961 of DAIOHK010000002.1, forward strand.
CTTTGTTTCTAGAGACTAAAAAAACAGGGGAAAGACTCCAGATCAGACTAGCAAATTCCAGTAAATTATCTGTGGAAAGGCTTTTACTTTATCAGAATAATAATTGGTTTGAGCTTGGACCGGTCAATCCCGGAGATACAAATACTTTCGAGATCGATTCAACTACGCCCGAAGCTGATAGTACCCGCGGAATTCCTCTTTACCCCCTTAAAAAGTGGGGCAGATTAAATGAACATTATTTATTACGCCAAGAATTTCTCAACCGGGTAGCCGGGAGACTCTTCCAAGATACAATCCGGCAAATCGCTGGTAATGAACTAAGCGAAAACCATACTTATATCTTATGCTTAATTAGGGGCCGAAATCTACCTGAAGGAGCACAGTTGAGCAAAGCTGGAACCAGAGAATTGTTCGGATTTTGGATAGTACCGGCCTTTTAAGAAAGGGGTTTTTATCATGTCTGAGGGTTTTGAGGCAATTGAAAATATCTTTATCAGTGATCTTAAAGCCCATCTTCGGGAAGATTATTTTCTTCATATCATACTTTTGGTGATAATTATTCTTAGTTTAATCCTCATCTTGTTCTGGCCTACCGGAGTAGTTGCTGGTTTTCACCGGCCGTTATTAGGGGGATTCTTTGCTAATACCCTCTTAATATCGATATTTGTAGTAAATCTAATCCTGCTAAATCAGAAAAATAAGTTCCCCCGGATGCTCACGATACAGGAATGGGTTTTTAATGCTTATCTTTCACGTAGTAAAGTTGTACTCGGAAAAGTTTTTTCTCTTACCCTACAAGGTTTTTTGATCCTTTTTTCTACCCTACCCCTGGGATTAATGGTTTTTTTTGCCGGAGGCTTTTCTGCTTATGGCTTAGGTCTTCTATACCTGTTATCAGCTTTAATTGCCATTGCCGGTAATTGGATTGGTCTTTATCTACTGGAAAGTTACCCCCATAAATCTTTGAAAACTAATATTACTGTTGTTGCTTGTTACCTGTTGGGAACAATCGTCTCTAGTTTCTTTTCCCCTCCTTACCTACGGGTTAATATTCCTTTTCAAATCGGCCTCTTCTGCTTTGCTGGCCTGCTTTTTCTGGCTTTAGTTACTAATATCATGGGGCTGTTTTTTAAATGAAGCAAAAAAGCGAACTTAATGATCATAACAAAATAATAATGCAAACCCTGGAAAACTTGAAACAGGAATATCGGAAATTCAAAATTTTATCCGCGTTTATGCAAGGAATTTTAGCCACTCTTATCCTAATCTTCTGCCTAGTCTTGTGCAAAAAGTTCTTTTATCCTAATCTTAACCGCTCTTATTTCTTTTTAGCATTAAGCTGTCCGGTATTAGCCTTATTTATTAATCTCATTCAACCTTGTAATCTAGAAATTTTAATCCCAGAAGCCGACAGGCGACTTGGTTTAAAAGAGATGCTCAGCACCGTCTATCAATATTTGAAAAAAGAACCGGAGAACCCCTTTCTCCCTTTTTTACAGACGACTTTAGCAGAGCAACTAGAATTTCTCCCACTCAAACAGGTCTTTCCGCTCAAAAATTCACTACTTATGAATATAACTCTGGTTTCATTCTTACTTTTAATCCTAGTGTTACTCCCAGGACGCACCCTTCTTTTTTTTACTACTCCTAGTTCTCCTAGATTAGAACTAGGTCAAGTAAACCAAACAGGGGATGATGAAACTCCCACCAACAACCAGTTCTTTCCTCAAATCTCTGGCAAAAATCAAAATCGCAATCTAGAAAAACCTGAGGATATCTCTTCCCGACCTCAGCAAGATCCTGGGATAAATCATTTTTATGCTTCTGAACAAGAAAAATTAGAACAACGTTTATCAGAACATAGTGAGGTAAGAGACTTCCGCCATGAACAAAAAGGAGAAAAATCTCCTTTCCCTGATAATCTACATGAATCTGGATCCGCCCCTGGAGAACAGGAGGAAAAAGAGCGACCGACTAGAGTAGCAAGTGAAGAAGGGGTAAATCCTGACTCTCCTGGAGAATTACCTGGAGAGGAAATTCAAGATTCCAAAAAAGAAACAACTCAGAAAGATAAGGATAGTAGGCAGCAGCTAAATCCGGAGGATGATGATGATTCTCACCCAAGAGGCTCTTATGGAGACCACTCCTCTGTTAAACCCGAGGAGGAGAAAACCTCCCCGGAATCAGCAGGATATAAACCTACCGGGATCGATTCATTACAAGTTAATGATTCCTATCTTTCCACTTATTTAGAGGAACTTTTTCCTCCGGAACCTGGAGTTCAAAACAACGATTTTTACCAGCGGCTTTTAAAGTATAATACACATCTTATACCTGGCATGATTAGCGAGGAGATCCCAATTTTTCATCGGGAACTAATTAAAGAGTACTTTTCGCAATAAATTAATTTGAATTCGTGACATCTTAAGACACCATGGGAAATCGTGGAAGCCTGCGATAGCGTTTTCCATGGTATAGATCAATGAGTCACGGATTCAGAACTACAGAACTTCAGATATGTGGTTAAATCTTAAATAATTAAATTATGCAATTCCTTAGGTTAAATAAAGCCTAAAGCAAAAAGTTACTACTAACAATACAACTTAAAAGAGGAGATATGATGGATAAAAAGAGAATTGAAGAATATCAGCAGCTTTTGTCTGCAGCCAAAAAAGAAATTAGTAAAGTTATCATCGGCTTAGAAGAAATTATTGATGATCTGTTAGTTTCTATTCTGAATAATGGTCATGTCCTACTGGAAGGTTTACCGGGTTTAGGCAAGACCTTACTGGTCCGTACTTTAAGTCAAGTTTTTGCTTTGAAATATTCCCGCATTCAGTTTACACCCGACTTAATGCCCGCTGATATTACCGGAACCAATATTTTAATGGAAGATACAAATGGCCGGCGCTATTTTGAGTTTAAAAAGGGACCACTTTTTGCCCAAATTATCTTGGCAGATGAGATTAACCGTGCTACAGCCAAAACTCAATCCGCTCTCCTCGAAGCAATGCAGGAACAGAGTATTACAATTGCGGGGGAAACCTACCATTTACAGAACCCTTTTTTTGTGTTAGCTACGCAAAACCCATTGGAATTGGAAGGAACTTATCCCTTGCCTGAAGCCCAGCTCGACAGGTTTTTCTTCAAGCTCAAGTTTGGCTTTCCTCACCTTGAAGAACTAAAGGTAATTTTAGAGAATACTACCAGTAATACGAAGGTTACGCTGAACCATATAATCGAAACTAATGAGTTACAAAAAATTCAGATTCTGATTCGGGAGGTTCCAATCTCCTCTGATGTTCTCGACTATGCCGCCCGCATGATCCTTGCTACTCACCCTGAAATGCCGGAAGCAAGCCCAAGGGTAAGAAAATTTATTCGCTATGGAGCCAGTCCCCGCGGGGGGCAAGCCTTGATTCTAGGTGGAAAAGCCCGTTCTTTTATGCAAGGAAACTATTATGTAAATTTTGATGATATCAGAAAAGTTGCCATTCCTGCTCTTCGCCACCGGATCATTCTTAATTTTGAAGGTGAAGCATCCGGAATCAAAGTAGAAGATTTGATCAAGGAGATCATTAATGAGGTACCGGAAAAGATCTAATTTTTAGTGGAGCTATCAATAGTATGTAGTCAAATCTTAAATCGATCAATTTAAATTATACACTTCCTTGTTCTTAGGATTCATCTACTAAAGGAGGAGCTTTAATGCTTTGGGAGAGCGATTTTCTGCGTTTCTTGGAAAAACTTGAGCTCATCGCGGCAAAAACCAGACATACTCTTTTTATGGGTCAGCTTTCCAGCCATAAACCGGGAAATGGGCTGGAATTCAAAGATTACCGCTCGTATCAAAGAGGCGATGATTTCCGTTACATAGACTGGAATTTGTTCTCCCGTTTAGAGCAGCTCTTTTTAAAAGAATTTGTTGAGGAACGAGACTTTCTTGTGTATCTGCTTATTGATAAAAGCAGTTCTATGGGATTAGGAACACCATCTAAACTTGAGTTTGCGATAAAACTAGCCGCTGCTTTGGGCTATATCGCTTTGGCTGGTGCGGATCAGGTAGGAGGAGCATTTTTCTCTACCTATCCTGAGACCGAGTTAAAACCAATTAAAGGGAAAAATCGGTTCGAACAACTGTTTACTTTTCTCGAACAGGCTCAAGCCGGCGGCCGGACCGACTTAAATTATTCGTTGTCATTCCTTGGCCAAAAATATAAAAAGCCTGGACTGGTAGTAATTTTATCTGATCTTCATACAGAGAAAGATTATGAAGATGGTCTTAAAATCCTTAAAAAACGCGGTTGGGAGATCTGGATTTTTCAGATTCTTGACCAATGGGAACTTAAACCCACCGCTGATCAAGAAGTTTATCTGATCGATGCAGAAACCGGCCGTACTAAAGAAGTGATTCTTAATCAGGAAGCCATCAAGAGTTATCTTGATAATTTTAAAGCAATGCAGACCCGAACTTTAGATTTAGCCCGGCACTACGGGTTTAGCTTTCTTACTCTATCTACAGCCCAGCCTGTAGAAGAGGTGCTGATCGAAACTTTATATAAAGAAAGGCTGATCAGATAAGTGAAGTTCCTGAATTTTTCTGCCCTTTATCATCTTTTTACCCTGGGATTGATTCTCCTTTTTCATCTCCTGCAACAAGGAAGAAAAGAGCTGGTCGTTCCTTCGCTCCTGCTTTGGGAAGATCAAGAAGAAAACCGTACTTCAAAAATAAAATGGCGTTTAAAACCTACTCTTCTCCTTTTTATTCATCTATTAATCACTGCCTTACTCGTCTTTTCTCTGCTAGATCCAGTTATACCGGGAGGAAGGTCTAATACAAACCGGCTTGTTCTGATTATTGATTCTTCCGCCAGCATGCAAAGTACCGAACTTCTTCCCAATCGTTTTCAACATGCTATCAATAAAGCTATTAAAATGATCCAAAAGAATAGTTCCCGGGAGATTGCTCTTCTGGTAGCTGATTCTGAACCTCGGGTTTTATCTAATTTTACACTTGATCACCAACAAATAATAAAAGTACTACGATCCCTCCAGCCATCCGATGCTGCCGATGATCCTGAAGCTGTCCTAAACCTGGCTTCATCACTAGTAAAGAATGATACAAGTGCAGAGATCTTCTTTTTTACTGATGGCGCTTTTCCCCAATCTAAAGATCAAATGCAGCCAGCATTTAAGATTATTCAAATTGGAAGCTCCACTGATAATCTGGGGATAATCGAACTTAAAACCGCATCCTCCGGCCAGGCCGGCGAATATCAGATTATGGTGAAAATAGGGAACTTTTCTCCAGCTATGCATACCGTCCCGCTTAAAATTAATAATCCGGAAGGATTAATCATCCGGGATACTCTGGCTTTTGAACCCTGGGAAGAAAAGACCCTAACCTATAATCTTTTCACATCCCAACGGTTACCTTTTCGCCTTACATTAGAGACCAATGATGCTTTAGCAATCGATAATTATGCCGATTTTATTCTTGGTCCAGTTAACCTCCGGGTTTTACTGGTAGGACCAGGCAACTTCTTTTTAGAAAGAGGGCTCCGCTGTTTACCCCATCTGGAGCTGTTTACCAGGGCAACAATTACGCCTCAAGAAGCCGCCCGCTTTGACTTAGTTATCTTTGACGGCTTTACCCCCCCTTATGGAATGGAGGGAAATTTAGTCTTGATCAATACCTCCCTACCCGAATGGGAAATAGAACCTACCAAAAATGTCCTGAGTAAAGCGGAGTTTAGCTGGTGGAAGACCTCTCACCCTCTATTTCGTTTTGTCGATCTTAGTGCCTTAAAAGTTAAAGAATACTCTACGCTCATCCCTTCGGAGATCGAAAGTGAAACCCTGGTTTCATCATCCAAAGGAGCTCTAGTCACTATGATCGAAAATCCCACTGGTAGAATACTGGTCTTTCATTTTGATTTAGAACAATCTAATCTCCCAATCCAGGTAGGATTCCCCATTATGCTATCTAACCTTGTTTCCTGGTATTATCCTGAATATTCAGATCCGGAAATTAACCATGATAAGACCGGTAAGATCTTAATCGTTGCAGCCGGGCCACGAAAACAACCTATTAAAGCATTATCACCTGATGGTAAAGAAGAAAAACTCCACCAGGGATTAAAGGGCTATGCCATTACTGCCACTAAGCAACAGGGTATTTACCAGATCATTATGGAAGATGGTAGCTCAGACTATTATGCCGTTAATCTATTGTCATCGAATGAATCTAATCTTACCCCCCGTAGTTTTACCACACCTAACGCACTTTCAAATAGTAATAGCCAGAATACAAGTTTGTGTTATAAAGAATTATGGCCCTTACTGAACTTAATAATTCTCATGTTATTGATCATCGAATACTATCTATACCATCGTCCAGTAAGATTTATTTGGGGGAGGAATAAACAATGAAATTGATATTAAACTTCACCTGGCCTTATTTTCTAGTTTTACTCTTAATCCTCCCGCTCACATATTTTATCTATAAAAAAAGTTCCCGCCAGATAAAAAAAGCCAGGGAAAAAGTAGCCTTGCTTATCCGTATTTTACTTTTTACCCTCCTGGTTTTAGCTTTAGCTCAGCCTGGTTTAAAAATTCCCCTACCGGGACAGACCATTATCTTTCTTGTTGACCACTCGGAGAGTATTCTCCCGGAAGAGTACGAACGGAGCCGGGAGTTTATTCATAATGCTCTTACTTGGAAAAAGAAGACAGACAAAGCCGGAATTATCACCTTTGGCGCATCTCCCTCAATAGAAATACCCCCCGCCGAAGATCTGTATTTTTCTGAATTTGAATCCGCACCTCCGGAATATTTTACTAATATAGAATCAGGTCTGGAATTAGCCCTGTCTAATCTGCCAGTTGACGGCAATCGGAGAGTTGTACTGATTAGTGATGGGCAAGAAAACTCCGGTCAGGCTGCTCTTGTTGCCTTAAAATTCAAAGATCAAGGCATACCAATCGATGTTTTTCCTTTAAAGAACCAGACCGGGCCGGAGGTCCAATTAGAAGAGTTATTTCTTCCTTCAACTGTAAAAATTGATGAGGAATTTTCAGTAAGAATTCTCTGTTACAGTTCTCAAGAGGCTGAAGGTGTTCTTCGTCTTTACTGCAACGACCTTCTTGTTAAAGCCGAACCTATTACTTTACACCCAGGAAAGAATCTTTTTCTATTTTTACAATCACTATCCGTGGGAGGAACTTACCTCTATCGAGCGGAGATTGAAGCAGAGCCGGATACTTACCTTTTAAATAATCAGGGAACAGGCTTAATTATGGTATCAGGAGAAAAACGTCTGCTTATTGTCGGAAAAGATGACCCGGAAACCCAAAATTTTATTAACCTTTTGTCTACCAATGGTTTTTCTATTAAACAAAAATCTCTAAATAATTTTTATGAAAATTTTACAGAACTCTCTTCCTATGCTGCAATTATTTTGAATAATATCCCTTATTCCCAACTTACTCCGGGACAAATAGACCAACTCCAAACTTATGTCTATGATTTAGGCGGAGGAATAATCACAATTGCCGGGAGAGCTAATTATAGCCAAGGCCATCAGTCTCAATCCAGTTTCGAAGCAATGCTTCCCATCCATTCTTCTTTAGAACAAAGGATCCTTTTCCCTACTCTCACCCTACTTCCAGTGATCGATGTTTCCGGAAGCATGGATGAAGAGCAGGATGAAAGCGGTGTAACCAAGATACGTCTGGCCAAAGAGGCCACCATAGCCGCACTAGATCTACTGATCAATGAAGAACGCATCGGGATTTTAGCTTTTAGTAATAGACCCCGGTGGGTGGTCCCGATTCAAAATGCCGAAGATAAAGAAAGGATAATTCAGAGGATTGCTCCCTTACAAGCTGGTGGGAACACTAACCTCTACCCAGCTCTAGAAGAAGCATACCGGGCTTTATCCCGAGAAAAAACTTCTATCCGCCATATTCTACTCCTTTCTGATGGAATCTCAGAACCCGGTGATTTTAAACAACTTGCCTCAGCAATAACTAGTAATGGTATTACAATCAGTACTGTAGGGATTGGTAAAGATGCCGACCGAAAACTTCTGGCCGATTTAGCAGTCTGGGGCGGGGGAAAAACTTATTATACAGAAGACTTTAGCTCTATCCCACAGGTTTTTATCACAGAAACCAGCCGGCTGCTCCGTCCAGCAGTCAGGGAAGAAAGTTTCCAACCTACTCTGCAAAGTTTAATTCCACCAATTTCCGGGATTGATTGGCAACAAGCACCTAAGCTCCATGGTTTTGTTGCTTCTACTCCCCGTGATCTGGCCACTACTTTTCTTACAACTCCAGATCATTCTCCTTTATTGTCCGGCTGGAGATATGGTCTGGGCAGAACAGTCAGCTTTCTGTCGGATTTAGGACAAGATTGGGCCCGTGACTGGCTGGAATGGAAGGATTATGAAAAATTCTGGTCTCAAGTCATAAACTGGGTAATCCCTTCCCAGCAACATAGTACACTCTTTCCCCAAGTCTTTGCTGAAAATGACCTGGGAATAATTAAAGTAGATGCCCTCGACCATAAGGGTAATTTTATGAATTTCCTTACAGTAAAAGCTCGGATTACCGGTCCCGATCATCAAGTAGCAACTACTATTCCCCTTACACAAACAGGTCCTGGAGAATACCAGGGTAGTTTTCCAATCGAAAAAGCTGGAGACTATTTAGTAGCTGTTACCTGGAAGCAAAACGGAGCAGAAACTGAAGAAGGACCGATTCTGGCTAGCCTCTCAGTACCCTACTCCCCGGAGTACCGGTTTTTTGTTGATGATAACCGATTACTACCAAAACTTGCTGCTTTTACAGGCGGTAAAATTCTTTCCTCACCGGACGAAGTCTTTCAACCGGTAACCGGAGTTACTAATAGGACCATTAATCTTGGACCTTGGATTCTACTTTTTATTTTATATCTTTTCCTCATTGATGTGGCCATTCGGTTTTTCCCTGGAATAGTTAATCTCTGTACCAAAATACAGCAATTTTTATTTTCCACAAGACAATTTTTCCGCATTAAGATAAAAAAGCCGGGGAATACGAAGAATTAGTCCGAAATAAACAAAAAAGTTCCTTTCCTCCAAACTTATAACTGTAATCCATTCTTAACCAAGATTTCCCCCCCAAATCTTGGAGATACTATTCCTGTTCAGATAAACTTTTGAAAAATTATCAGAACAGGAGGTAATAATTTTGGCTAAACAAACCTTTAAAGCCACCATGGCTTGGTCCGGTCAGGGAGTTTACTGCGAAGGGGGAACCCGGGGTTTTAAAGTAGCTACTGATGAACCAAAGGAACTAGGAGGGGATGACAGAGCTATGAACCCTGTTGAATTACTCCTTTGTTCTCTTGGTGGTTGTATGTGTATCTGTGCCGCTGCTTTTGCCCAAAAATGCCGAGTAGATTTAAAAGGGGTCTCTGTAGATCTAGAAGGTGATCTTGATCCTGACGGATTCTTGGGGAAAAACCCCAATACCCGCAAAGGATACCAGGAAATAAGGTTTAAAATTAATATTGATTCCCCCTCACCACAAGAGAATATCGATAAACTCCTATCAATTATCGAAGAACGTTGTCCGGTTTCCGATACCCTCTGCGGAGTCGAAGTCAAAAAATTTACTCAATAGGGGAATTCTTCCCCTATCTACCCAGATCTGAAGTGGAGAATAACTTCTACCACTGCTGTAACAGAAAGCAACCCCCAGGTTTAAGCAATTCTTGATGATCTTAATATTATATAAAAACAATTACTACCTTAGAAAATAGCCCTAGTTGATTCATCTGGTCTTGATTAAATCACTTCGTGATAATTATGAAACCAGCATAAACAACCAATTAAGTTGCCTCTGGAGCTTGTCGACTCACCCGGTTTTTGATTTTAATCACTTCTTGATGTTAAGGTAGCCGGCATGTGCGACTACCTAGAAAACGAGGTTACTCTATTAAGGATAGCCTCGTTTTTAATTTGCCTTTTCCCTTTATGTCGAATATCCTTTTAAACTTCATCTTAATATTTAAAGTAAATAACAGTTAATTGTTATCTAGCTTCCGCCGATTTTCTCTTAATATCTCCAAATTTTGATAATATATGAAACAAAAATAATATCATACATTAACGTGATATTCATGTAATTTGTTTTACTTTTCGTAACTGGTATGGTAAATTAATAACATAATGGGTGAAAATTTTCAAAGCTACTATTGAAAGTTAGAGTTTTCCGAATTTTGGCTTGACACACCTTGGTTTTCTTAGAACTAGTAATGTTTCGTAAATTAGTCCATTCCTTCAAATTAAAGTTAAACGTTCAATTGTGGTCAAGGATAGCGGAGGTAATTATGCAATTTCCTCATGTGTTCCAAACAACGCTTATGCTTATTTTTTTATACTAAAATCTCGAGAATTTGTGATAAAAAACATATTATTTAAGGAGGAATAATCATGGATAGTATTAGTAAACAGAAACTAGAAGCATTAAACAATCCTAAAGTAATGGAGTATGTCGAAGAAGCTATTAAGCTTTGCCGACCTGACAAAGTAACGGTAATTACTGACTCCAAGGAGGACATTGAGTATGTCCGGCAACTGGCCAAAAAAAATGGGGAAGAAAGGCTCTTAAAAACAGATGGACATACTATTCATTTTGACGGCCCCAAAGATCAAGCTCGGGATAAGGCACACACCAAATATTTACTTGAAAAAGAAGTCGATTGGGGAATAAATATAAATTATATTTTGAAAAAAGAAGGCCTACCCGAAGTCATTTCCTATTTTGATGGTATCATGGAAGGAAAAGAAATGATCATCAGTTTCTACTGCTTAGGCCCTACTAACTCCCCATTCTCTCTACGTGCCATGCAGGTTACCGATTCCGCTTATGTTACCCATAGCGAACAAATACTATATCGTAGTGGCTATGAAGAATTTAAACGCTTAAACGGTGCCCCTGATTTCTTTTATTTCCTACATTCTGCTGGCCGTTTGGATAACGGTGTTACTATTGATGTTGATAAAAGGCGGATTTATATCGATCTTGATGAAAATCGAGTCTATACTGTTAATAATCAATACGCCGGTAATAGCGTCGGCCTGAAAAAGTTAGCTTTTAGATTAGCTATTCAAAAAGCTCAAAAAGAAGGCTGGTTGGCTGAGCATATGTTCTTAATGGGAGTTCATGGCAAACCAGGCCGTACCACCTACTTCACCGGTGCTTTCCCGAGCGCTTGCGGAAAAACCAGTACCGCCATGCTTCCCGGACAAAGCATCATTGGTGATGATATTGCTTATTTGCGAAAATTTAATGGTAAAGTACAGGCTGTTAACGTTGAAAAGGGAATCTTCGGTATTATCCAAGATGTTAATCCTAAAGATGATCCTCTAATCTATGATGCGTTGACCACACCAAGGGAAGTCATCTTCTCTAATGTTTTGATTAATGATGGTATGCCTTACTGGCTAGGTATGGGCAAAGAAGTCCCAGCCGAAGGTGAAAACTTCTCCGGACAATGGTATAAAGGGAAAAAGGATGAAAAAGGTAATGATATTCCTTATGCCAATAAAAATGCCCGCTATACCATAGCAATTAATGAACTGGAAAATGCCGATCCAGAGCTGGATAACCCCGAAGGTGTTCCGGTTAAAGCTATTGTCTATGGCGGCCGCGACTCTGATACCACCGTCCCGGTTGTTGAATCCCTAACCTGGGAACATGGAGTTTTCCTTGGTGCAACCATTGAATCTGAGACTACCGCTGCTACCCTTGGTAAAGAAGGAGTCCGTCTGCACAACCCTATGGCTAACCTAGACTTTATTTCAGTACCTTTTGCTACCTATCTAGAGAATCATCTGCAATTTCCTAAAGGATTGTCGGAAGTACCAACTATTTATTCAGTTAACTACTTCCTTAAAAATGATGAAGGCAAATTCTGCAATGGAAAATTGGATAAAAAAATCTGGATTCTCTGGGCTGAGGGCCGCGTAAATGGAGAATTTGAAGCCATTGATACTCCAGTCGGAAAGATTCCAGAATACGAGGATTTGAAGGTCTTATTCAAAAAGCACCTTGACTATGATTACACCGAAAAAGAATATAAAGAGCAGTTCTCTATTAGAATTGCCAAATACCTTGCAAAGATGGATCGCATGATCCAGGTGTTTAGTAAATTCAAAGTGCCTGCCACCTTTGCTACCGAGCTTAACAACCAAATTGCACGGCTTAAAGATGCCCAGGCTAAATTTGGTGATGTAGCTGCGCCAGAAGTATTTAAGAAATAAATCGTTACAATTAATATGATGATCGTAGTAAAAGCCCCCCGCTAAGCGGAGGGCTTTTTTGTCAAGGAGATATAGAGAAAAATGGGCATCCTGTTCTGATTCACCTCTACCCGGAAAGTTTTCCTCCTTTATATATACCATCCTGCACCTATGTGGCTACATTTTTGTTTATATATTTTGCTTTTTGGTAATTCTAAGTCTCGTTTAGAGTTAATATAATAAAATCTTGGCATTTTACAATAATTTTGTGGCAGGAATTAACAGTTCTAAACAGAAACATTAATTGGTAAAAGCAACGCAATTAGCTTTAATCTAAGATTGAGGAGGGAATAAATATGAAGAAAAGCCCATCCAATAAGAGATACAAAATGAATCGTCTTTTCTTTCTTTTGTTGATCCTTACTACTTTATTTTTCTTTACCACTGGGACCCGAGGAAATACTTTACCTCCACCCAACCCTGCGATCTGGGAGGTTACTTCAGATACCGGCACTGTCTATCTAATAGGAGCCATACCCTTTGGAAACGAGAAGTTTTACCCTCTTAATGATAAAATCGAAGCCTTATTTCAAAAATCTGATAAACTGGTTGTTGAAGTTGATTTGACAAAGGTAGATGCAGAAGCTCTAAATTTATCCATCTTAGGAGAAGCTTTATATCCCGGCGAAGATACGATTGAGCAACATCTTTCCGAAGAAGAATTTGCTCTTCTTGAAGCAACCTTAGCCGGATTTGGTATACCAGCTATCGATCTAATTAAATTTCGTCCCTGGTTTTTAAATATAATGATTGAGTCTATCCAATATCAAATCCTTGGTTTCAATTCAGAATTAGGTTTGGATTTATATTTTCTAAATCAAGCTGGAGACAAAGAAATTCTAAGTCTGGAAACTGCAGAGTTTCAAGCCACTCTCTTTGCTCAGTTTTCTGAGGAAACAGAAAAAATGTTATTAATAGATACCTTAACCTCAGATCTAGAGAAAAGAACAAGGGACTTAGTTGCCGCCTGGTTATCCGGGGACTTAAGAACTATTGAAAATATAGTTTATCAGGATTTACTAAAAGACCCTGCTTATCTTGGAGTATACGAAAAAGTCTGTTTCCGAAGAAGTAGAATAATAGCGGAAAAAATTGCTGAATACATAAAAACCGGGGATACCTATTTTACTATAATTGAAGCCGGACTTTTGGTTGGTGAGAAAGGCATAATCAATCTTTTACAACAAAAAGGGTTTAACATTAACCTGCTTTAAGAAAACCTACCATACGAAACTTAAAAGCCCCCGAAATTCTTCGGGGGCTTTTTACTTAGATTAAGTAATACACCATCCTCTAAAACCGACAACTATAGACCACTGTAAATTCGCCATTAGGTGCATAACTAATATATTAAGGTTTTATCTCTCAACTGCCAAAACTACTTTGGGGTTTAACATATATGGATTGAGCATCAATTGCCAGTTAGAAAGCGGTAAAACTTCTTCCCGTATTTTTACGCCCAAAATTCCCTGCATAAATTTTCTTCTTGCTAATATCCGCTGCCAGCTTTCAGGATACTTTAATTTTATCTCCTCTCGAAGCGAAGCATCGGCCAAAGCAATCCCATCCTCGATATGAACTCCAACATACTCTCCTCCTGGCATGGCAATGATATCACATTGAATCAACATCCCCGATTTTAAAACATAAGGCGAATCTTTAAAGAATGGCGTATTCACCCATTCATCAGTATGAATCAAATGACCGGGATTCAGTCCCACCCCGAACTTTTCATCTCCGATCAAAGCCATTGTCTTAGCGTAGACTTCTCCCCCTGTTACTCCAATACCAATTGTCTCATACCAGTTAACCAGTGCTGCAAAGTATGGTTTGTAAAAACTCTCAACAATCCCTTTCATCTCCGGCTTTAATTCTTCCGGCTTTGAGGCTATTACCCCTAAACGAGCTACCAAAGCTCTTCTTCGATTATTACTAACATTCATTACCTCGCCTAATTCAGCTTTCTGAGTATAAGTAGGACTGGCTACTCCCAATAAAACATTTTTTTCGCCAAAATTAACATTAGGATGAACCGGTAAGGGACTACCATCTAATTTTAACAGTTTAGAGGCTTCCATTTCTGTCATGCCTACACGGAAATTAATAAGGAAGTTTTCCAAACCAAGTGAAGCTTCTGTACTTGCAATCTCTGCAAGAGCGATTTCCGTACTGGATAATCCTACCGCTCTAAGCCCTTCTTCCGGATCTTTCATTATATCTGCCGTATTGATAACATTTTCTTTTCCTGCTATTGTCCGCAATACATCGACTATGTAAGCAGGGATATCAATAATATATTTATCCTCTGCTCTACCTGTACCGTAATATTTGAGGCCGATAACCCCTACCTTACTATTTTCTTTAATCCCAGTCTGAGCAAAGATCTGCTCTAAGATCTGGCTTTTACTCCTTGGTTGTCCTTGCAAACTAAAATCTTGATACAACTCTTTCTTTAATTCAAGTGGACAAGCCTCGGCATACCAAAGCCCTTCATTACCTGCTACCAGTGTTGGTAAATCTTCTTTCTCTATTATTAACAAGGCTTCTTCAAAACGCGGGTCAAATCCGGTAAAAAACTCTACATTAGAAAAGTATTCCCGATCCGCATAAATGACTAAATGAGTCAAATTTCGATCCTGCATCTTCTCTCTTACCCTTGTTAAGCGTGATTCATACTCTGCCGCGGATATTACAGGGGGTATTTCTTCTACCTCAAAATGGGGTAACTCCTTTAGAGTGATTTCAATGATCTGTTCAGTTTTAATCATCAGTTCTTCCTCCTTATATTAATTTCTTATTAGGTAATTTTCGTCTCAAGCACTTCCTTTCTTAAATAACTGTATAAATGTTAGCTAAAGATTCATTTTATTTATTACAAATACAGCTAATACCCATAGAGGAAATTCCCGACTTCCCTTTAAATTAGTTATTGTTGTCTAATTCATCAACCATCTCACTTTTTTAATCGGTTTAAAAAATAGACTTCTTTAGTTTTATACTTTCTCTTTTGGTAATGTAGACCATCCGAATAAACCATATAATAAACAATAACCGGTGATCCCTTCAAAAATTAATCCTCCTCCAGCCGCACTACTAAGTGCAATCGCCCTCGGTGACCATCCAACCGAAGCAGGCCATCCTATTAAAACAATTCCAACGATAATCCTCAAGACTCGTTGTGCCAAATTTGTGTTCTTTTTTATATAAAGCTCTTCTTTCATTAAATCCCCGCCTTTCATAAGCTTAAAATATTTTTCCCTAGCCCAGAATAATAATGTATTTTTAAGATAAACCAAGGATTTTTAATTTCAAGAAAGAAGATAAACATGATAAAGATGGCTATACTTCTCTATAGGTTAAAGAATTTCACAATTCAATTTTTAAAATTAACCACTTAACTAGGAATTCTCTAATCTCTATTTTTATTCAATCACAATATACTCTTTAGTCTAGACTGTCGACCTAGACTATAAACCCCTTTGATTCCGGGTTTTAGTTAAATTTTAATCGGAGGCATTAAGTAAATGGATGAAGTAACAGACTTACCAGCAATTGAACTTTCCCATCTAAACAAAGTAAAGCCAGTTTTGCTTGGTGATACGCTAACCGAGCTTGAGGTAATCAACGACCTGTCTTTAGTTATTCCAAAAGGAGAAGTTCTGGCCTTGATCGGGCCTTCAGGCTCGGGTAAATCAACACTTCTTCGTATGATCAACCGCATGGAAGAGCCGACTTCAGGGTCTATTCTTCTTTATGGCTCAGATATTCAAAATATGAATGTACGAGAACTTCGCCGCCGCGTAGGAATGGTATCACAAACTCCAGCTCTTCTACCAGGCACTGTTGGAGAAAATATCACTTATGGGCCAAAGTTAAGAGGTGAGCCCTGTGATGCTGCTCACTTTCTTGACCTGGTGGGCTTAGATGAAGACTTACTGCAACGGCCTGCATCTGCTCTTTCCATTGGTCAGCAGCAAAGAATGTCTATTGCAAGAGCACTTGCCAATAATCCGGAGGTATTATTACTGGATGAACCTACTTCAGCATTGGATCAGACAGCTGCTCATAACATTATTCATCTAATTAGTAACCTTTCCCACAAATTAGCACTAACTGTGATCATGGTAACACACGTAATGGAACACGCAAAAGCGGTAGCTACTCGTATATCCTTACTGGTTCATGGTTCTTTGGTAGAAGAAAGCGAAGCTTACAAATTTTTTGCAGGTCCGGTTACTGAAGCAGGCCAAAAGTTTTTAAGAGGGGAGTTATTTGAAGTTGGGGACTAATTCATATATTCACATTTCAAACCTTGATCTTGTTATCGCTCTGATTTTTGTCGCCATAACCATCATAGTTTCATACTGGCAGCGGTTAGGCCTTGAACGGGACATTACCATTGGTACAGTAAGAACTTTTCTTCAACTACTTACCGTTGGCTTCGTTCTACAACAAATCTTTAATGCCGCGCACTGGGCTTGGGTTATTCTAGCCTTAGCAATTATGACCACCGTTGCCTCTCATAATGCAGTAAAACGTCAAGCTGGATCCAAACAAGGATTATTCATAATCATGGCCATTGCAATTGCCATAGCTGGATCCATCACCTTACTTCTAGTTATCGGAGTAATTCTCCACGTCCGCCCTTGGTATCAGCCGCAATACATTATTCCCATCGCTGGAATGATTATTGGAAATTCTATGAATGGAGCAGCACTTGTTGTTAATAGGTTACATTCTGAGCTTACACTACGCCGGAGTGAAGTCGAAGCAATGTTAGCCTTGGGAGCCACAACAAAACAAGCGGCAGAAGGAGCTCTTCGCGAATCACTCCGCACAGCAATGATGCCCACGATCAACTCAATGATGACTGTTGGCCTGGTGCAACTTCCTGGGATGATGACCGGCCAGATAATCTCCGGTGCCAACCCGGTTGATGCTGTTCGTTATCAAATCGTAGTTATGCTAATGATCGCAGCAGCTACCGGAGTAACCGCTATAATTTCAGCATTTGGAGCACTGGAAGTTTTCTTTACCCCCAACCATCAACTCTCACCTAGGCTGGAGTTAGGGAAACACTGGGATGAATATATTGCCAAAGGGAGAAAATATCGGAACTAACTTGCATGCCTGGCATTTAGCGTGAATGACAAGCTACGAGATGCATTATTTTAGAATTCCCCTAGATAAATCAAATTATTGATTCATCTTCAGTCCGTCTGGCATAATTTGCCTTTACCACCTTTCCGGAAAAATTAGCATAACAATACCGGCATAGATGCATACAAGTATTATACTGGCCAATGTCTTTACTGACAATACACCCACATGTCTTACGTTGACCCTTATCTTTTAAGTAGTGGTACTTGGGAATTGTTTCCTTCCCCTCTAAGGGAAAAACAATTCCTTGTTCTTCTGATTTCTGATCAACTAAAAAATCCATCAATACCTGATCTTTTCGGAATAATTTAATCATTAACTCGTTATCAATACATTTATTATGATAAATTCCATATTCCGATAAGTCTATTTTCTCCCCACAAGAAGCAATGGTAAGCCCCCACTTCTTATTTAAGCTTTGCAAACCCCAGGCTATCTTAATCATGCTTTGCTGATCAAATTCCCGCCAGTCAATGAATTTAGCAAGATTACGACGGACTTTACTATAAACAGAAATATCAGCAAAACTGATTACCAGTTTCCTGGTATAATTGTACAGTTCTTCACCCACCCGGCTAATCTTTCCTAATAATCGTTCAATATTAAGATCTATACTTAATATTAGTGGATCAAACCTCCAGATTACCCGTTCAGAACCAAGGTTTTCTGATAAACATTTAAAAGTTTCAATCCGCTTCTCTAGCGGTGGAAGATTAGGTTCTAAGCCTTCCGCTTCATAATCATTGACTGTAAAGGTAAAGTAGTAATTTACATCAGTATGATCCAGCTCTGGAAGATGTTTTAAAAATGGCTGGGGATTTTTAGTCCAAAAGACGATCACCCGCGTCTTGGCAAACGATATGTACTGTACTCGTTGATTAAAAGGATTAATCCATTTGCTATACCCGGCACGCCAACGCTTGATAAACCAATCCCCATAAAATGCTGGAATATCAGTTGCACGGCTGGCAGAAATAATTACCGGGGCAACCGCTTCCTGCTCACCATTTTTTGTCTTAACCCTCACCTTTTCCCACCCTTTAAACAAGTTGCTTTCACCTCTTTCAACTTCCCAAAGCTCCCTTAATTCATAGCCTCTTTCCCTATCCCCCTCTATTATATAGCTAATCGGTCAACAGAATTATTTTATTTGAACCTTAATCCTAACAAGTAATTACTTTGACCTCTTACCTTTTTTATAGCAGTAGCATAATTTGTAGTATATAACTAATGGAGGAATCAGAAAATGGGCATGAATTTAAACCAAAATGTTACCATCAGCCAGATTTCTTGCCCCGGTGGCACAGTTTATACTATTGTCGCTGGTGATACCCTATTTGCCCTTGCTAGACGGTTTAATACCACTGTTCAAGCTATCACTAATGCAAATCCAGGTATTGACCCTAACTCACTACAAATCGGGCAACAGATCTGTATCCCTGTTGCCCCTGCCCCGGGCACTTGTCCCGGCGGATTCATTTATGCTGTTAGAGCTGGAGATACCTTTTTTAGCATTGCTAGGCGTTTTGGGACCACTGTTAGCGCTTTACAAGCAGCCAACCCCGGTGTAGATCCCAACCGGCTACAAATCGGGCAACAAATTTGTGTTCCGGCTCCAGCTCCGGCACCCGGAACTTGCCCCGGTGGTTTTCTTTACACCATCCGTTCGGGTGACACCTTCTTTAGCCTAGCTTCACGGTTTGGAGTCACCCTGCAAGCTTTAATTTCAGCTAACCCCGGAGTTGATCCTAACAGGTTACAAATCGGACAACAAGTCTGTATCCCAGCTCCGGCACCAGTACCAACGCCCGTTACTTGTCCAGGTTTTATCTACATTATTCAAAGCGGAGATACCTTATTTAGTTTAGCCCAACGTTTTGGTACTACGGTAGCCGCTATTACTGCAGCAAATCCTGGTATTGATCCCAATAGATTGCAGGTTGGCCAAAATGTCTGTATTCCAGTAGCTCCAAGGTAATAATAGTTCAATAATCAAATCACAATTAAAAACGGGCAAATAAAACGGACCGGGTTACAAAATCCGGTCCCCTTTTTTGACCGCAATTCAACTCATAAAGCAAAGTAAAATTCTAGCACGTATATCGCTTCACGGTCTGAAATAAAATATTGGCCATATGCTATCTTTTCTTTCATATTTTCCCTTTATATGTTATAATTACCATACAGCTTATGGAATTGCATAAATACTTGGTTTACTTTTTATCCTCTCAAAATATAAGGGGGGAAAGTAAATTATGAAATATCTAACCATCGGCACGATTATCTTATCGGTAGGTGTTTTGTCCTATTTATTAAAAACTATAAAAAATAAGTTGAAATTATTTACCCTAAGTATTTGTATTATTGCTTTGACCCTATCTTTGATTAGTTCGTACGGACTTTTGTTTCAACAGCTTGAACCAGAAAATTTATCTCAGACCTTATTAAATCCACAACTAATCTTCTTCATTAATGTATTAATTAAATTTCTAATCTTTTATTGGATTGTTGCTATTGCTTCAGGTATGATTAACCCGGAAAGGATTTCAAAATACGGAGCAAAATTTTTAGGCTTAGAAGTTTATAATGAATATGCCGAGATCGCTAAAAAAATTGAGATCAACGCGAATAAAGCAGAAAATCAATTGAATTTAATTGTTGATTTAAATCGAAATGTCTTCGATTTTTTATTAAAGCCATTTGAGAATAGTATTATTTCATCAGAGAAAAAAACCGATACTATTCGTCTTTTAGTAAAAGATATTTTAATAAAATCTTACGCCAATTTACCTAGAGTAAAAATACATGTTATTCCAACTACTGAAAAAGGTTTCACTACCCTTGGGCATAAGTTAGCAGCCTTTGTTAGACCTTTAGCCATGGAAAATAGAACTTTAACTACCATTGAAAATAAAACAGTTGGAATTTGCATTATTTCAGGTACAGGTGATCTCAGTTCAGCAATTATAATCGATACCACTGACCAAAATTATGAGATTTCTGATGCAGAGATTTGTTTAGCGGGCACTTTTTTTGTTTCCATCGCTACTTCCATACATTGGGCTGTAAGAAGTAAAAAATTTGCAAATAACTTAGAAAGTTAATATAATAGTATTGAAGGATGTGATATAAAAATGTTTACTATTGAAAAAGGACAAACCATCGATTTCCGTGGTCCCAAAATTCCATCCTACATCGTAGAAACAAGAGAAACAGCCCATAAATTAGCTGACAATTTATATGCAAAAACAGAAGTTTCTGTCACCAAAGAACTTTCGATCAAGACAAAAGCCCCCACCAGACAAACAAGAAAAGTCTTAAACTTGAATAAATTAAAGAGAATAAGGAATGCTACCCACCAAGAGGGGTGATAGCATTTGTTGTTCGGCATTAAAAAAACTGCTAATGGAATGAAATCAAGTTTAAATAAACCGACAAAATCAAAGTCGTTACAAGAGATTAAGAGATTAGCTAAAGAAATTCAGAAAAAAAAGTAATACTTCTGCAGAATCTTAGCAACCAGATCTATTCCGGCTAGTAGCCGGTTTATTTTTTGGGTATTTAAAATATGGTAAATTTCCCTTGTACAAGATATAATAAAAGCAGGAGGGTTAATGGATGAATTTAGTGAAAATTGTTGAAAAATACCATTTAGTGCTTCTATTTGTTTTTGGCTCATTTGATACCGAACGCTTCAACAATAACAGTGACATTGATGTGGGATATATAGCAAAGAAGACTTTGAACAACGAAGAAGAAGTTAACCTTCTGACAGAATTGGTTTTTTTCTTTAAACGGGATCTAATTGATTTAGTCAATATGAATAGTGCCACTCCTCTTTTGTTGTTTGAAGCTGCTAATAAAGCAAAAGTCCTTTACGAAAAAGATGATAGTTTTCTGCGGTTTAAAATTAAAGCCTTTGCTAGGTATACAGAAACTAAATTTTTACGAGATATGAGGAGAGACTTTTTGGAGAAATCCATATAAAAAGTAAGTATCGGAGTGATGCAAATGCCGGCCCAAGAGATAATAGTAGAAAAACTACTCAAAATGAAAGAATACATCCATCAGTTAAAAGTAATCCGGCCCGCTAGTTATGAAGAATATTTGCAAAGCCTAACCACAAAGTACGCTGTTGAGAGATTGCTGCAATTAATCGTTGATTTAGCACTTGATATTAATAATATAATATTATCATATAAAGGAAAACCAGCGGCTGCCGATTACTTTAACTCATTTATTGATCTCACGGATTGTAATGTTTTAGAGCCTGCTTTTGCAACACAAATAGCACCTTCAAGTGGATTAAGAAACAGACTAGTACACGAATACGAAGAGATAAATAACCAAATTGTCTATAATAGTATAGAAAAAACAATTGATATGTATGTCCTATATATGAAAGAAATAAAAAAAGTTATACAAAGCTCCAGTAGTTAAGATACTTTTAATCTAATTCCACTTCTAATCTACCTTGGTAGGTATCAGGGTTGAGCAAAGTACCCATCTGATTTGTAGTATAAGAGCCACCATTTACTTTTTTCACAGTAAAAACACCTCTTAGTAATACGCTCCAAGATTTACCTGTACAATTTGTTACTATAATAATTTTATTACTGCAGCGCTCGATTGTCATCTCCAATTCCGATTGACCTTTAGGATTATAAACCTTTGTAGAAACCTGTTTTCCCTCTTCCAACTCAAAGACTTGGAGATTTACGTGATCCGCATAATCATAATCCGGTTTATTATCTACCTTCCCCACCGCCAGTATAGTATTGGGGCGGACCATCAACGGAATACTCAAATAATCATGCTTCTCTTGCCGCCAACATCCGCCAACCACTTTTTCCCCGGTTAGATAATTCGTCCATTGCCCTTTAGGCAAATAATAAGAAACCTGACCATCACTACTAAAAACAGGAGCTACCAGTAGGGCCTCACCCAGCATATATTGACGATCTAAATAAATACAAGCCGGATCATCCGAGAATTCTAAGAACATCGCACGCATTACTGGTACCCCTTCAGCCGAGGCCTCGTAAGCTTTAGCAAAGATATACGGCATTAAACTGCATTTTAGCTTAGTAAAGAAACGTAAAACATCTACTGCTTCCTCATCAAATAACCAGGGAGCCCGGTATGAACTATTCCCGTGCAACCGGCTGTGAGATGATAATAAACCAAATGCCACCCAGCGTTTATATAAATCAGGAGTTGCAGTATCTTCAAAGCCACCAATATCATGGCTCCAAAAACCAAATCCGGATAAACACAGTGACAAACCTCCACGTAAGCTTTCGGCCATTGATTCATAATTTGCTCGGCAATCTCCACCCCAATGTACAGGAAACTTTTGACTTCCAACAGTAGCCGAGCGGGCAAAAACCACCGCCTGCCCTTTACCTAACTTTTTTTCCAACAAGTCAAAAACTACTTTATTATACAAATACGAATAATAGTTATGCATCTTTACCGGATCAGAACCATCATCATACACTACATCCGTGGGAATTCGCTCCCCAAAGTCAGTTTTAAAACAGTCTACACCTATATCTAACAGTTTTTCCAGATATCCAGTATACCAATCGCAAGCAGCAGGATTAGTAAAATCAACAATTCCCATTCCGGCTTGCCATTTATCCCATTGCCAGAGATCGCCATTAGGTTTTTTCAGCAGATAACCATGTTTTAATCCTTCAGCAAACAATTTAGAACGCTGAGCAATATAAGGATTGATCCAGACACAGATCTTCAACCCTTTAGCTTTTAATCTTTTCAGCATCCTCGCCGGTTCCGGGAAAACACGATCATCCCATTCAAAATTGCACCAGTGGTATTCTTTCATCCAGAAACAATCAAAATGAAAGACCGACAGGGGTAAGTCGCGTTGGGCCATACCATCAATAAAACTATTGACTGTTTCTTCATCATATTCGGTAGTAAAGGAAGTAGTAAGCCACAAGCCAAATGACCAGACCGGCGGGAGGAAGGGTCTTCCGGTGAGTGCCGTATATCTTTTTAGTACTTCTTTCGGTGTTGGACCATTAATGATAAAATACTCCAAAGATTCTCCCGGTACGCTAAATTGGACAGATGATACCCGCTCGGATGCCACCTCAAAGGAGACTTCCTCCGGATGATTAACTAGAACTCCATAACCATTATTAGTCAAATAAAAGGGGATATTCTTATAAGCCTGTTCAGTATTGGTCCCCCCATCTTGATTCCAGATGTCAATAACCTGACCATTCTTTACAAACGGTGTAAACCGTTCACCAAACCCATAAACAGCTTCTCCCACTTTTAAATCCAACTGTTCTCGCAGATATGTATCTCCAGCATCGTTAGTTATATAACCCGCATTCCGAAAGCTACTCCCAGTTAACAGAGATGAATTATTAAGGAATTTAAGTTCCCAGCGGTCCTTTCTGATCACCACGCTCAAATTACCACTCTTCAATATAACCTCTTGCTCATTATTAATAATTTTAACTTTGTTATTTTCACTCACATTAACACTAAACTCCGGACCCTTTTTGCTTATTCCTTTAAAATGTTCCATTTGCACGCCAATTACATCAGGCATTGGTGAATAAAATCTAATTGCAAGCAGCGCCCCATCAAGGGTTGCTCCCCGGTGCCCGATATGCCGGCATGGTGCATAAACAGTCAGCGAATTGGAATCAATATCTAGATCATGGACCTCAATCGGGTTAAAGATCTTTATCCCTTTTCTAACCAGCCACTGACCATCAGTAAACTTCATTTTTTTATTCCCTCCTTAGTAATCACTACAATTCCTTTAACCTTTGTAATAAGCCGTTTTTTCCGGCCGCAAAAAGTCGACTTAGCGATTGAAGTCCCCGCCAAGACAAGCTATTTATTTCAGCTTTGATCAGCCGTAAACTTTCTACACATTTAGCCTTTATTAAAGAGGGAAAATAGGAAGCAGGTGGTAGTCCTTTCTGGGTTTCTTCATCAAGTTCTCCATAATATAAATCCATAAGCTTCTTGGGTTTGTACTCCCCCGAAACTAATTTCTTTATTCTGTTGGTTCGCTCCGCATTCGCTTCCCGATGATTTAGAATATGAAAATTATTAGGGGCAATAATCATCGCCACAATTGATAAATACTCATCTTTACTTAACTTACTTACTGTTTTATTAAAATAAACTTTGGCTGCCTGTTCAAAACCTATTACAGGTTCCCCCTTTATGTTGCCTAAATAAACGTAATTTAAAAAGAGGGTAAGTTGATCATCTTTATTTACCAACCGATCCATCACATACCTTGCGATCAAAGTTTGTTTAATTTTAGCAAAGCCCGATTTAAATTCATCAAAATAAAATATCTTCACTAAACCTTGAGTAATTGTAGTAATACCAGCTCCAGGAGTCTTTAGATCAACTCCATTATGATCGTAAAAATTAGGATCTTCTACCGCAAGTAAAGCATCCAATTGCCACTGGCTCAAATCGCTAACTTTCAAATCCGAATTTTCTAAGGCCTTTCCAATCATTCTGGGCGTAATAAGGCAGGCTTTTATCATCTCAAAAGCAAAATATATAAAGCCAATTACCATTATGACCAAGAATAATCGGAAAAAGAATTTTCGGATCTTTTTCATCATTTATAAGACTCCTTTTGCCAGGTACTAGTTACTTATTTTTTTAATAAGCGCCGCCTTAATATCTTGAAAGCTTCCTGATCTCGGTAATGAAAAGTTTCTAATCCCAATTTCTGCGCCGCTTGTATATTAGCCTCTACATCATCAATAAATAGGCATTCAGCCGGACGAAGATGTAATCTTTCAAGACACTTTTTATAAATAATTGGATCCGGTTTGCATACCATTAGATCGCAGGAAAAAACCGTGGTATCAAAAAAATTATTCTTTAACCAGGGAAAGTTTTCCTTCATATAGCTCAGAATATCCACTGGCATATTAGAGATTATCCCTAATTTATAACCACCATTTTTTAAATCCTTAGCTAAATCCAGTACTTCTTGGTTGATGGAAATCCAACTTTTCTTATCATGCTCTATTAATTTTATGATCATTTCACGATCGTAATTTACATGACAAGCAGAAAGTACCTTTCCCCAATACTCCTCTCCTGAAATACCCGAATCATATTCTAGCCTGTATTTATAATAATTAGTTGTGAAAATATCTTCCTTAATGCCAGTTAAATCTAGCATGGCATTAATTTCTTGTTGATTCTGAGCTAAGCTAATAACACACCCATAATCAAAGATTACCGCCTGAATTTCCAACTGCACCACCCTTCCGTTCTTCTGAAAGTATCATCCAATAATGCTCTGGTAAGATCCAGATTGAAACATAGGAATAACTCCACCACTCCTATAAATCTGCAAGATATAATCGGAAAGTTTTTCCGCCTGAATTATTTTACCAGACGAACTTTTAATCCTTCCGGAGAATAAATCAGCCCCAATCTCTTCACCCGCTTGTAAAACAGCTGCCGCCCCGGGGGCTATTAGAACTGGAAAAGCAGCATTAATCGCATTCCGGTAAAAAATCCGAGCAAAAGATTCAGCAATTACAAGACCAATCCCAGCCGTTTTTAGAGTAATTACCGCGTGTTCCCTACTTGACCCGCAACCAAAGTTTCTTCCTGCAACAATTATATCTCCGGGACGATAATTATGACGAAACATTGGATCTGCCCCTTCCATTACATGAAGTGCGATCTCACTATGTTCACTAAGGTCAAGGTAACGCCCGGGGTAAATTTGATCCGTATCTATATTATCTCCAAACTTGAAAACTTTTCCTTTAATCTGTTGCATTTTGTATCTCCTTTCTAGTTTAGAAAATGCCTTCGAAGATTGTCGATTCTCCCGCCTTTGATTTACATCTTCTGGACGGCTTGTCGACTCACCCGGTTTTTGATTTAATCACTTCGTGATGTTAAGGTAACCGGCATGAGCGATTAGGTAGGCAGCATGAACGACTTGCTAGTCGACTCACCTGGCTTATATTTTCACCATTTCGTGTGCGCGGGTGGTAGCGAGCGTGAGCGACTAGTTTATAAATATTTTCTTGGATCCACTAATTTCCCTTCAAGGGCAGTTGCTGCTGCCGTAACCGGGGAAGCAGCATAAATTTCTGCCTCAGCACTTCCCATTCGGCCAGGAAAATTCCTACTCGAAGTTGTAACACATCTTTCACCTGCGGAGAGCAATCCTTGATGAACACCTAGACAAGGGCCACATCCGGGTGCGGATACCGTAGCACCACTATCCAAAAGTTCTTGAATATATCCACGCCGGATTGATTCTTTAAACACCTCATTAGATGCGGGAAGAACCACTAGTCTTGTATGAGGAGCTATCTTTCGTCCCTTTAAAATCTTTGCCGCTATTTCAATATCTTCTACCCGTCCACCGGTACAAGTTCCAATTAAAACCTGATCAACTTTTACTCCCTCCACCTCATTTACCGGCAAAACATGATCAATACTATGGGGGACAGCCACCAGCGGAGGTAAGTTATTAATCTCAAAATTATAAGATTCTACATATTCATAATCGGGATCCGTAGTATGAACAGTAAAGTCATTTCCGTAACGTTCTCTAACATACGATAAGACCTCATCCGAAGGTTGAATATATGAAGTTTTAGCACCCATCTCAACAGACATATTACAAATAACCATGCGTTCTGCCACAGACATAGTCTCTATAGCTGTTCCGGCAAATTCAATAGCTTTATAAACCGCTACATCCTGACCAAGTTCCCCAAGTACCTTTAAGATGACATCTTTAGCCATCACACCCGGCATCATTTTACCTTCAATATTAATCTTAATGATTTCAGGAACTCTAAACCACAACTTTCCGGTAATCAGGATAGTTGCAAGATCCGTTGAGCCCACCCCCGTACCAAAAGCTCCAAAGGCACCATGGGTAGTAGTATGAGAATCTGTAGCCACCAGAATCATTCCCGGTCTTACTAATCCTTTTTCCGGCATAACCTGATGGCAAACCCCGCTGTTTATATCAGCCAGATGAGGTATTTTCTGTTCAAAACAAAACTCCCTCATTTTTCGATGATTTTCCGCAGCTTTAATGGAAGGTGCCGGGCTGAAGTGATCAAAGATAAAAATAATTTTCTCCGGATCCCAGACTTTCTTACCCCCCATATCTTTAAAAGACTTTAATACCTGGAGATAAAGATCATTAATCTCCGCCAAATCAACTTCTGCTGTTACTATCTCTCCTGCTTTGACGCTTTCCATACCAGCATGAGAAGCCAGTATCTTTTCTAGTGCATGCATTAGGTCAGTCACTCCTTTGTCTTGTCTAGAATTTAGAAATAAATCCTGTTTATCCACTTAAACTTTCTCTCTTACTTTTGGTTATCCTTCTTCATTTAATTGCGTGCACGTAAACATATTCTTCTTAATTACGTAATATTCTCTCTAGAAAATGCCTTTGAAGATTGTCGATTCATCCGCCTTTGATTTACACCTTCTGGACGGCTTGTCGACTCACCTGGCTTATATTTTCCTTATTTCATGTGTGTGGACGGTAGCCAGCGTAAGCGACTACTTAGAAAATGCATATTACTTAAATTAACCCAAAAGTAACAAAATAGTACTTATAAGCACCCAAACGCTTGACTCTTATTTACAAATAAGAATATAATAATTTTAATAGGCAAATTATACTACACTTTTTATTCAAGACCTAAAAGTTTAAGAAGTCCGTATATCTAATAATAAATATAAAGGGGAAAATGTAATGAAAAAAGTAATATTATTTATTATTATGATCCTGCTTCTACCTTTGTTTCCCTCTCAAGAAGTTACCGCCAGTAACTTTTCTGCCACTTTTGAACTTGATTTTTTCAATAAAGATCCTAATGTTTTTACCACTGAAACCTTCCGGAGATATCATCAACTTGATCTTAATTATCAGTTTTGGGAGAACTTTTTCATTAAATTTATATATAACTGGTGTGATAATGTTACCAGTAGTATCTCAGCTCATGAGATCACCCCCTGGCAAATCATGATCGTCAAAGATCAATATGAGTTTAATACTGTACTAGTCAGTGATATTATTAATAATAAACGCTCTTATACATACAATTTTTCTCATAATAATATTTTTCGTATCAATGATAAATACCAGTTTCACCTTAAGCTAGGGATCAAGGCAAACCAAAATGGAATTACCCCTGATTATGGGGGAGCAATTAGAAGAGACAACTTATGGTTAGGCATTAATTATCTAAGTCCCATTGATGCCAAGTTAATGGATGAAACTGATGGGAGAACGAATCTACCTTTGACAATTAGTTATGAATGGCAGCCCAGAGAAGATAATTATATTCGTTTTGAATATAATCATCATTTGCTAAAATCTGAGACAGAGAAAAATTACTGGGCTAAAATAGCTTTAGTTTTTAGATTGTATTAAATTGATTTTTAAACCTTACCTACTTTAAGGAATTTTTAAGGAATCGTTTAATTAGTTAAATAAATCTAAAGGTAATTATGCAATTTTTTTACTTCTAAATACAAACAAGCCGTCTAATTAAAGGCGGCTTATTTATGTTACACTCCAGTTTTTCCTTGATTGCCTCCTAAATTATTTTAATTCTTCTCTACAAATAATTCATTGTTTAAGCCCTGTTTTTTTACATCATATGAGTTTAATCTTGTTAAGGAATTGAATAATTAGTTGATTTAAGATTTAACCACAGTATAGTCTTGGCTAATCGCGTTGCCCTACAATTAACTATTACGCCACAATCTATTTAAAGCCAAACGTTTATTGTGATAAATAAGGCCTTAAGGTAATCATGCAATTCGCTCTGCTATTTTGAGAGGATTATAAACAAAATCAATCAAATTATTTTGTCATTTATGAAGGATTCTGCCCATTTATGTTGTATTGTAAGTGTAAGGTTAAAGTTTTGTATCTGTTTGAAGGGAGCGTACACAGTTGTTTCCAGAAGAAAGACGACAAAAATTATTTGAAGTTTTAAAGCTACATTCAAGTATGTCCGTTACTGACCTGGCAAAGCTCCTAACCGTAAGTGAAGCAACAATTCGAAGGGATCTTAATGAGCTTCAGGAGTTAGGAATGATCGAACGAACACATGGGGGTGCCCTTCTAGCTACTTTAAGTAAGTTTGAACCGGCATATATTGATAAAACAGATAAATTTTTGGAGCAAAAGCAAAAAATTGGCGCAGTAGCAGCAAGTCTTATTGAAAATGGAGAAACAATTATTCTTGATTCAGGCACAACTACTCTGCAAGTACTTAAACATTTAAAAGGCAAACAAAATATCACTGTAATTACGAATGCTGTAAATTTTGCCCAAGAAATCGATATTAATAATGATATTGAAATGGTGATCATTGGCGGCAATGTCAAATTTAATACCCAGGCTCTTGTAGGACCTTTGGTCCAAGAAAACTTAAAGAATTTCTATGCAGATAAAGTCTTTATCGCTGCCAATGGATTTACCTTAGAAAAAGGATTTACCACCCCTGATATTACTGAAGCCTACACCAAACGGGCAATGGTTCAAGGAGCATCAAAAGCAATAGCTGTCTTAGATCATAGTAAATTTGGCAAAACAAGTTTAACTACAATTGTTCCTCCATCAGATGTAGATATTTTAATAACAGATTCAGGAATTAATCAACAAATGAAAAGGGAAATAGAAAGCTATGGAATACAAGTAATTGTTGCTGAGTAAAATATCAATTTATTTAAGGAGGGTCAAAATGGATAACCGGTTGGTCGCAACCATTACCCCTAATCCCGCTATTGATAAGACTTATTGGATCCCGGGGTTTACTAAAGGCATAAACAACCGAGTAAACCGGTTAAGAATTGATCCCGGCGGTAAAGCGATTAATATTGCCAGAATTCTTGGAGGATTTGGCATTAATGTAAAGGCTTTAGGATTTTTCGGTGGTAACAGTGGTAGAGAACTACTAAAGATGCTTGAAGGTGATAATTTAACAATTGAACCCATCTTTGTAAAAGGTGAAACCAGAACAAATATTAAAATTATTGACTGGAAGTTAGAAGATGAAACCGAAATAAACGAACCCGGACCCTTTATAACAGAAAAAGAAAAAAATCTTATGCGGCAAAAAATTGAACATTATGCGCCTAAAAGTAAATTTCTGGTGTTCGCTGGTAGCCTCCCTGAAGGATGTCAAGCCGAGTACTACGGAGATTTAATTCTTCTTGCTAAAAAATACGGTTGCCGAAGTATCCTGGATACTTCCGAAGCTGCTTTAAAAGAAAGCTTACGCTTTTCTCCCTATATGATTAAACCTAATCATCACGAGCTTTCAGCGATTTGGGGTCGCGAAATCTCTACAGAAACTACAGCCGCTACAGTAGCAGAAGAATTTCGGCAAGCTTATAAAATTGAAGTTATTGTTGTCTCTTTGGGCGGAAAGGGTGCTGTCCTCGCTTGTAAGGAAGGCACTTTCCATGCCATACCGCCAGAAATTAAACCCAAAAACACAGTAGGAGCAGGTGATAGTCTGGTAGCAGGAATCATTTACGGACTTATTTCCGGATATCCGCTGATCGAATCTTTACGTTTTGGCGTCGCCTCTGGGACTTTAGCAGTTACTGAACTGGGAACTTCTGTACTAAGTCCTGATGTAAAAAAAGTCTCAAACTTCATGAAATCAATTGTTATTAGGCGTCTCGATTAATAATTAATTTAATGAATTGCATATTTTAATTTTGATCACAACTTAAATTTTACTTTTGGAGGGGCTAATGAAAATCACAGATATTTTTTATCCAAGTCTGATTAAAATGAATTTAAATGCTTCTTCTAAAGAGGAAGTCATCAATGAATTAGCAGAATTAATTGATGAAAACGGGTTTCTTTTTGACAAAGATCATTATATTAAAGAAGTCATTAAAAGAGAAGCTTTAGGTAGTACCGGGGTTGGTATGGGGGTAGCCATTCCCCACGGAAAATCTAGGTTTGTTAAAGAAGCTTGTGTTGCTTTTGGAAAATCACAAAAAGGCATTAATTTTGGTTCATCTGATGGTTCCCTTGCCCATCTTATCTTTTTAATTGCTGTTCCAGAAGATACCGATAACCAGCATTTAAAAATTCTTGCCACTCTCTCACGGATGTTAATTCATCAGGAATTTCGGGAAGATCTTTTACAGACTAATTCATTAGAAGAAGTGATGCAAGTAATAAATTCACATAAATAACATTTCCGAAAGGAGGTGACCCGGATGAAATTTGTTGGTGTAACAGCCTGCCCTACAGGGATCGCCCATACATATATGGCAGCAGAAGCTTTAGAAGAAGCTGCTAAAGAACTTGGTTACGAAATAAAAGTGGAAACTCAAGGTTCCATGGGAATAGAAAATGAACTGACTATTGGAGAGATCGCTTCAGCAGATGCTATTATCTTGGCTGTAGATATGTCAATTTCCGGTGCAGATAGGTTTTCCGGAAAGCCGATTCTCAAACGAGGGGTTTCTGAAGCAATTAAAAATCCTTCGGCAATAATTGCTCAGGCAGTTAGACTAGTAGAAAAGGGGGAGGATATTCCAGAGGAAAATCTTTCGGGAGAAAAAACTCAGAGTGAAGGGAAAAATGAGGAAAAAAGAAAGGGGTTATTTGGATGGCTAAAACAAAAGTAAATCTAAGAACTAGCCTAATGACTGGTGTTTCCTACATGATACCTTTTGTTACCGCTGGTGGTATTTTAATTGCCTTATCTTTTGCTATCGGAGGTTACGAAGGATTTAAGGAAACCGGATCACTTGCTCAATATCTACATACAGTTGGTGGTACCGCCTTTGGTCTAATGGTACCAGTTTTGGCGGGATTTATTGCTTTTGCTATCGCCGACCGTCCGGGAATCGCTCCGGGAATGATCGCCGGAATGCTGGCTTCAACAATTGGTGCTGGCTTTTTAGGCGGAATAATCGGTGGGTTGCTTGCTGGTTATATTGCTCTCTGGATTAAAAACTGGCCAGTTCCTAAGTCTCTTGCCAAACTTATGCCAGTATTGATTATACCTTTACTCAGCTCAGCAATTGTCGGATTGTTAATGGTTATTGTAATTGGAACACCTATTAAATCTATAATGGATGGTTTGTCCGATTGGTTACGAGGACTTAGTACAGGCAGTTATGTTATTCTTGGTATTGTCCTAGGATTAATGATGGCCTTTGATATGGGAGGACCGGTTAATAAAGTAGCTTATACTTTCGGGTTGGCAATGATCTCAGAAAACATTTTAGAACCCCACGCTGCAATCATGGCAGCAGGAATGACGCCACCCCTTGGTTTGGCTTTAGCTACACTGCTTGCTCCCCACAAATATTCCAAACGGGAAATCGAAGCAGGTAAAGCCGCCTGGATCATGGGAGCCTCCTTTATTACCGAAGGTGCAATTCCATTTGCCGCTGCTGATCCATTACGAGTTATTCCTTCCATAATGATTGGTTCTGCCACAGCGGGTGCCTTATCCATGCTCTTTAAATGTACTCTTCGAGCCCCCCATGGTGGTATTTTTGTCATCCCGATGATAGGTAATTTTGGGTTGTATTTGCTTGCTTTGGCTGCTGGTACTGTAGTTACTGCATTACTTGTAAACTCCTTAAAACAAACTGTTACCGAAAGCAAAGATACAGTTGAAGGCAGCAAAGGTGTCGCCTTATAATCACCATCGAACATATTATTAGTATCATGGCGGGCGGGTTTCCTGCCCGCCAAATTTGGAGTGTTTATAGATGTATAAAAAGGCTGTAACCATTCATAATAAATCAGGCCTTCATGCACGCCCAGCATCTTTATTTGTCGAGCATGCCAAAAGCTTTTCCAGCGAAGTATTTGTAGCTAAACCCGATGGCATACAAGTTAATGCTAAAAGCATTCTAGGAATCCTTTCTTTGGGTGTCAATAAAGGAAGCATTATCGAAATTTCTGCTCAAGGTCCTGATGCCAAAGAAGCCATTGATGAACTAGTAAATTTTATAGAAAACTTTAACCCAGATTCATAATCCTAAAAATTACATACATATTATCCAAAAACTATTTAAAGACTTACATCCTATCACGTTGAATAGCCGCCATTCTCGGCGGCCTTTTTTTATAAATATTTTTTTATTCATTTTACATGCCCTAATATGTGGTAAGAGAAGGTCAGAAGCCATCAGTGGTCAACCCTAGGGTTAGTTTATTAACCAAAATCACCATCCAAGTATTTAAAATAAGTGTAAAAGACCAAAGGTTAATAAAAACAGTAACGGTCGGAAAAAAGAGGCTGACATTCTTAAATTAGCTGTGTATATTGTTATGTGTACAGTATAGACAATATTAAGAGGTGATTTCTTGTATATTGTCATTTCCAATAGCGACCCTACGCCTTTATATAAACAAATTAAAAAAAAGTCATTAATGGAATTATTGAGGGTAAAATACGTTCAGGTTATCCTCTTCCATCGATTCGTGCTCTTGCTCGAGAATTAAAAGTAAGTGTCATTACCGTGAAAAAGGCTTACGAGGATCTGGAAAACGCAGGTTATATCATTACCAGAGCTGGTAAAGGTTCGTTCGTTGCCGAGGCTAGTATGGAGTTTGCTAGGGAAGAAAAACTAAAGATGGTAGAAGAGAAGTTGACTGAGGGGATTAAAATTTGTCAAGAGCTCAACATGAGTGACACGGAGATCAAAAAAGCGTTTCAAGTTATTTTAAAAGAGATGAGTTAGGAGGTTCGAGGATTGGAGCAGTATATATTAGAAGTAAACGGGTTAGTGAAGAGGTATAAAGATTTCTCTTTGGAAAAGGGGACTTTTAGTTTGCCAGAAGGTTATATTATGGGTTTTATTGGTCAAAACGGTGCTGGGAAAAGTACTACTATTAAAGCGATAATGAACCTAGTTCCTTTCGAGGCTGGAGATATAAAGATTTTTGGCTTGGATAATAAGGAACACACGGTTGAATTACGGAACAAAATAGGGTATGTGAGTGAAGAACAATATTTCTATGAACAAATGTCAGTAGACTGGACAGGTAAGTTTATCAGTAGTTTTTATCCAAATTGGGATGAGCATTATTTTGAAAAATTACTTAATCAATTTAAGGTGGAGAAAACCAAAAAGATAAAAGAGCTTTCTAAAGGGATGAAAGTAAAACTTTCCATAGCCTTAGCTTTGGCGCATCATCCTAAACTTCTTATACTGGATGAGCCTACTTCTGGTCTGGATCCAGTGATCAGAAACGAGCTATTGGAATTATTTCTGGATCTGATTCAGGATGAGAAGACTTCTATCCTTTTTTCATCCCATATCACTTCTGATATTGAAAAGGTGGCGGATTATATTACAATCATCAATGATGGTCAGGTAATTATCAGTAAAGATAAGCACTGGATCTTAGAAAATTGGAGAATTATTAAAGCGGAAAACTCATATTTTCATCAGGAAATAGCTAATAAACTTGTAGGTTTAAATAAAGGTGATTTTGGCTACAGTGGGGCCACACCGGACTTAGAAACCTTTGGAGTGTTGTTTAGAAAAATCTTTCCCCAAGGTAAATATATAGTAGAAAGAATAACCCTTGATGAGCTTTTATTAAGAATTGTAAAGGACAGTGAGGAAAATGTGGCAATTATTAGTTAAGGATTTAATTTTACAGAAAAAATATTTCCCCCAAAACATTATTATCTTTGTTTTCATGGTAATCCTATTTAGCCTTAGTTCAAATGCCATCGGTATTATGCTAGGGAGTGCCACCTTTATTTTTATCTACTCCTTTGCCATGCGTGCCTTTTATGAAGATGATAAGAACAACACACTCAGACTATTAGTTTCTTTGCCTTTGAAGAAAAAAACAATTGTCTATGCCAGATATTTTGCGGTTTTAGTCGTTAATTTGGTAATAACCCTTGTCTTTGCTCTAGCCGCTGTGGCAATGAAAAACTATAATATATTATTAGCGCCCGGAGAAGCTCTAGCGTTTCTTTATTCTCTACCCTTTTATCTATCACTATATATGATATTATGCGCCGTCTTTTTGCCGATCAATTTTAAATTGGGGTATATAAAAGCCGCCTCCATTAACAGGTTTATTTTTATGGGCTTTTTTATTGCAATTCCAGTTTTATTAAATTTTCTCAAAAACTTAGTTCCATTCCAGACATTCCAAAATATTATCTCATCCTTAGAAAATATTCCGTATAATCTATTTATGATCATTTTGCCGATCATCTCGTTAATCGTCTATCTAGTTTCTATGGTTATCTCCGTTAGTTTCTTCCACCGACGGCAAATATTTTAAGGAAAAATTTTGGGAGTGTTACCTAGCCCCCGCTTAAACGTCACGCAGCTTCTGTTGGCGTAATCTCCCCTCTTTCCAGTGCAATAAGAATTTTGCCATAGTATCCAACTTATACCTTTTACTTTAGTATTTATTTAACTTTTTTGTTCTTTATCTTAAACTAATAAATTATATAATTAAGTATAGATGAATAAATTAAGGAATTGTCTAACAATATATTTTGATTGAAGGTCTTTAGAAATTAGACAACTTCAATCAAATAAAAAATTGGAGATTTAGTTATGATAAAAAAACTCACTAAAGATCGAGACTTTTTTGGACCTATGCTCTCGATTGCACTTCCCACTGCTCTCCAAAACCTCATTGCCTCGCTTTTAAATATGATCGATACAGTAATGATTGGAAAGTTGGGAGAAGTAGAGATCGCTGGCGTAGGCTTGGCAAATCAGGTCTTTTTTTTGTTTAATTTTTTCCTTTTTGGTACATACACCGGAGCTAATATCTTCATTGCCCAATTTTGGGGAGAAAAAGATACTAAGAACATCCGGCGGATTTTAGGGGTAGCATTATTTACCGGTATAAGTATAAGTCTCATCTTTTCTCTGGTATCAATAATCTTTCCCCAATTTGTATTAAGTATTTTCACCTCCGATTCCCAAGTTATTATTGCTGGTGGACAATACTTACGAGTGGTAGCTGTCAGCTACATCATAACCGCGATTACCTTTTGTTTTGCCTTTAGCCTAAGATGTACTGGTGACGTTATGTTACCAGTAATTATTAGCATTATTGCCTTGTTAGTTAATACAACCCTAAATTACTTACTAATATATGGCCATTACGGGTTCCCCCGTCTAGCCGTAAGGGGAGCAGCATTAGCTACTGTAATTGCCCGTATTGTAGAAATGGTTTTGCTTCTTTTTATTATTTATCGAAAGCAATTGGTTGCCGCAGCTAAGATATCAGAGTTAACTGATTTTAATCTAAACTTTATCCGAAAATTTTTTCAAACCACGATCCCGGTAATTATTAATGAAACTCTTTGGGCCTTAGGTTTTACAATGTTTACTTTAATTTACGCCCGGATGGGTACCGATGTTATTGCTGGTATTAATATCTTTAAAACTATCGAAGGACTGGGTATGGTGCTTTTTTATGGTCTGGCTCAAGCCTGTGCAGTAACTGTAGGTAATAAGATCGGAGCAGGTGAAGAAGATCAAGCCCGTTTATATGCCCGGCGCTATTCCATTATTAGCCCATTAATCGCAGTTGTTATCGGAGTAATAATCCTTGCCCTTGCAAACCCAATCCTCTCTATCTATAAGGTCTCTGACGAAGTGCTAGAGATAGCCCGTTTAACTATAATTGCGTTTGCTTTCATCTTACCTATTAGGGTCTTTAATCTAATTAATATTGTAGGTATTTTGAGAAGTGGCGGTGACACTAAATTTAGCCTGCTTTTGGACACAGGAGCCCTTTGGTTTATTGCTGTGCCACTTTCCTTTATCGCCGGTCTCATCTGGCATCTCCCCCCACATATTGTTTACTTAGTCTCATCCATCGAGGGTATTGTTAAAGTTTTCATAGGGGTAGGACGATTGGTCTCCGGGAAATGGTTGAATAACCTTACTCAAAACATAAAAACCACAATGGAAACACAGCCACGAACCTAAAGATGAAAGCTGACATATCTTAAAATAGTTCGAGCAAAAAACAAAAGCTCCGGTTAATCCGGAGCTTTTGTTTACTCTTTTTATTAATTAAATAATAAAGCAGATTGCCTACTAGCTGCTCGTGTTGAATGATAGCCTTTGTAATCTATAATATACCTACCTGGGCAGAATATTGTTTCGCAAGTGATATTGGATTTCTTCACTTAGCATTCTTGGTGAAAATAATCTGGTCGACTCACCCGGTTTTCGATTTTAATCACTTCGTGATATTAAGGTAACCGACGTGAGCGACTTGTTCCTAAAGCTTATTTTCTGAGAATTTCTTTATAGAAGAGGATTTTATTCATAAGTAATAGACTTTTATGCTGAAATCTTGGTGCCTCCAGTCAAGCCTATGAATATTTTATATCAGGATTTATAAGTACTCAACCATAAGGAGGTGCCTACATGTCCGAAAACATTGAAAGAAAAGACGAAAAAATTGTAGAGAAAACAGAAGTCGCTGAAGTTAACCAGCCTGCATGCCCGCCGGGAGGTATTCTTTATACGGTTAGACAGGGAGATACTTTATCAGGTATTGCTAGTCGGTTCGGTATTCCTTTAGATTGCTTGCTCCGGTTTAATCCGCAGATCACCAACCCAAACGTTATTTTTCCGGGCCAAGTCATCTGTATACCACCGGCATCAGCATGTGTACAAATACCAACATGCCCGCCTGGAGGTATTCTTTATACGGTTAGACAG
>DAIOHK010000002.1:109324-130781 GCA_036744795.1 Bacillota bacterium
GGGGATACTTTATCAGGTATTGCCAGTCGATTCGGTATTCCTTTAGATTGCTTACGTCGATTTAATCCGCAGATTACTGGCGATCTCATCTTCCCAGGCCAAGTCATCTGCATACCACCGGCTTCAGCTTGCGTACCTACACCAACATGCCCGCCTGGAGGTATTCTTTATACGGTTAGACAGGGGGATACTTTATCAGGTATTGCCAGTCGATTCGGTATTCCTTTAGATTGCTTACTCCGGTTTAACCCACAGATTACCGATCCAAACGTTATTTTCCCGGGTCAGGTCATCTGTGTTCCGCCAGCTTCAGCATGCGTACCCACACCAGTGCCCTGCCCACCGGGAGGTATTCTTTACACCGTTAGACCGGGAGATACCTTGTTCAGTATTGCCAGTCGTTTTGGAATCACTGTAGATTGCTTGCTCCGGTTTAACCCACAGATTACCGATCCAAACGTTATTTTCCCGGGCCAGGTCATCTGTATACCGCCAGCTTCAGCTTGCGTACCTACGCCAGTACCCTGCCCACCAGGAGGTATTCTTTACACCGTTAGACCGGGAGATACCTTGTTCAGTATTGCCAGTCGTTTTGGAATCACTGTAGATTGCTTGCTCCGGTTTAATCCCCAGATTACCGATCCAAACGTTATTTCCCCGGGCCAGGTCATCTGTGTTCCGCCAGCTTCAGCTTGCGTACCTACACCAGTACCCTGCCCACCAGGAGGAACACTATATACGATCCGTTCCGGAGACACACTTTTTAATATCGCAAATCGCAATGGGATTCCATTAGACTGTTTGATCAGATTTAACCCACAGATTACCAACCCTGACGTCATTTTCCCGGGTCAAGTCATCTGTATACCACCAGCCTCAGCATGCGTACCTACAACAGTACCCTGCCCGCCAGGAGGAACACTATATACAATCCGTTCCGGAGACACACTTTTTAATATCGCTAATCGCAATGGAATTCCATTAGACTGTCTGATCAGATTTAATCCGCAGATTCCTAACCCGAACCTTATTTTCCCTGGCCAAGTAATCTGTATCCCGCCAGCCTCAGCATGCAGGTAAGTAGAGATCATAAAAATCAAGGCCGCTTAAAAGCGGCTTTGATTTTATAAATAAAATTAGCCAGTTTAAACAATTCGCCAAAATATTTGATTATCTTGTTCAAAGAAAGTCAAATACGAAGTTTCCTTATTAAAGATATTGCATCATTGCATAATTTAAAATTTAATCACAAAACATTGATCACCTAATTTTAATCAAACACTATATTTTGTGGTTTAATGGATTAGTCTCCACAATATTGGAGTTCTCCCCTTCTTTTTCTTGATCTGTCTCCCCACTATTAACCTGTCCTCCACTTAACATATAACCCAATACCAATGCTAAACCTACACCAATCGGTATAAAACCTCCAATTAACCAAAACCCCGTTCCCAGTCCTAAATAAAGTCCGATTGAAAGCCCAACACCGCTTAAAGTAGTAATCAAACCGGCCAGCAATAAACCAAAAGAGCCCCGTTTAAGTATTGGATTAACCAGTGCTGGAGGGATTATACCCTGTCTTAGTAAGGCCATACGCTCCAAATGGATAAAATATCTCATAGCAAAAGAGATAAGTAACATTACCAATACCATTATTGTCACCATTAGCATAATCCAGTCCATTTAATTACCTCCCCTTTACCCCAGTCGTTTCTCAAAAAATCGTTCTCCTGCAAAAAATGATATAGTTATAACGAAAAGAGTAACTCCTAAACTGACTACCAACCAAAAAAGACCAATTTCCATCCGGACCGTACTTTCAAACTCAATAGGTTTTTTAAATCCTACTAAAGAATAAAATATAGTAAATAGCATACAGACTAATATGAAACTTGCTGACCAGATTATCTTAGGATTGAATAGTCGGTATCCTT
Source organism: Bacillota bacterium (assembly GCA_036744795.1). Taxonomy (GTDB): domain Bacteria; phylum Bacillota; class UBA4882; order UBA10575; family UBA10575; genus UBA5486. Next base: position 111,259 of record DAIOHK010000002.1, read on the forward strand.
GTTCCTCTTTAATCCCTTTCATCACTTTTGCGGTAAGCATCTCTGGCACCTGCTGAGGAGACCAGCCAAAAGATTGTGCTAAATCCGAAAAAACATCCGGATATTGACTTTTATGAAGTTCAGTCAAAAGTAGATTTAGCTCTTCCGGCGATTGGACAAGCTTTTCCCCTTTTATCTGCTCTTCTTTCGACCTCATCATCTTCCCCCCATTTCTCCATGAGCAACTCTTTTAATCTCCGTTTCCCCCGATGTAAGTCGGAACGAATGGTACCTAGTGGACGATGCGTAACTTGAACAATTTCCTGATAAGATAAACCTTGAAAATAATAAAGAATTATCGCGGTCCTCTGATGGAATGGTAATTTTTGCAGATTTTGCATTAAATCCATATTCCGCTTTTTTTTTATCATTAGTTCTAAAGGTTCATCTAACTCCGAAATCATATTTTCTGACAATACACAAAAGTTTTTTTCCCGTTCCTTAAGTCGTAGATAATCAATAGCAGAACGATAGGCAATCCGATACAACCAGGTCCAAAAGGTCGCTTCCAGCCGGAAACCGGAAATGTTCCTCCAGGCTTTGACAAAAGTCTCTACTGCTACTTCTTCGGCCGCATATTCGTCTCTTAATATGCCTAGCAATAGATGATAAACTTTTGATTGATGGGTTTCCACCAATTCCTTAAAAGCCCCTTCATCTCCTGTTTTAGCCATCATTATTAATTGCTCTTCATTCAAATTAATTTCCCCCGGTTCCATTCATTCATTTGTTTGACGCGAATATAAATAATAAGTTGCATCAAAATTCTGCAACTTATTAACAAAACCTTTGTCTAATAGGGCGAGGTGATGAAAATGTCAAATAAATCCAAACAAATACTAGCCCGAGTTATTAGCTTTATTTGTAGTCCACCGTATCTGGCTTTTCTGGTTTTAGGATGTGCTGTATTAGCAAAACCGGAACTAATACGGGGTACTAACAAGGGAGCTCTTTTGATGGCCGCGTTTCTTTTGGGATTCTGCCCTTCACTTACTGCCCAGGATAGCATAATCCTGCGCAAGCTTCCTTTGGGCACCAGGAGAAAGATCTCCTTTATCAGTTTCTTTTTTTCTTACACAATTTTTCTTGTTTATGCTTTAAGCAAAGAAATTCATCCACTCTTAAAGGCCATCGCTCTTTCCTACTTCCTCACTGTCGTTCTTTTAATTATCGTTAATCTCTTTTATAAAGCTAGTGGTCATGCAAGCGCAGTTGCTGGACCGGTTATGGCCTTAAATATATTCTTACCTAGTTGCTGGGGGTTATTATCTATCCCCCTTCTAGCCCTAATAACCTGGGCTCGTGTTACCACCAAAGAACATGACTTTAAACAAGTACTAGTAGGAATGATATTAGGACTTGCCGCGACCTTTAAAGCTTTCTTAATAATAAAACCATAAAGCAATAATAAAATCCCTTCGCTTTTTATAATAATTTTTTCTTTCTATACTAGCATTAACCTAACCTTTTAAGCCGGTAGTACTAATCCCTTCAACTAAATGTTTCTGGAAAATCAGAAAAACCAAAAGAATCGGTAATAAAGATAAGGTTCCCATGGCAAAGATTGCTCCCCAATCTGTTGAAGTCATCGGATCTGAAAACATTCTTAAGGCTAATGATACAGTATAAAGCTTTGGAGAGTTTAAAAATAGTAGTGGTCCAATAAAATCATCCCATTTCCAGTAAAATTGGAAAATAGTCGAAGTAATCAGTACCGGAGTAATCAAGGGAAAGATAACTCGAGTAAAAATCTGAAACCGGTTGCACCCATCAATCTTGGCAGACTCATCTAGTTCAATCGGTAGCCCCCGGATAAACTGCATCATTAAAAAGATAAAGAAAGGCTGCCCTGCAAACATCGGGATAATTAAAGGCTTAAAGGAATTTACCCAGCCAAGTTTAAAAAAGATAATAAACTGCGGGATCATTACTACCTGATAAGGGAGCATCATAGTTAGCAACATACAAACAAACCAGAATTTGCGCCCGAAGAATTTATTCCGGGCAAATCCATATGCCACTAGCGCGGAAGAAAACACCGTTCCGATTGTCGCTAGAATTGTATAATAAAAGGAATTCCGGAAAAAGACTACAAAGGGAACACCGCCAACCCCTTTCCAACCATTAATGTAATTATCGAATTTAAAGTTTTTCGGAATTAATGAGGCCGTCCCAAAAATCTCTAAATTATCTTTAAATGAACTACTTACCATCCATAAAATCGGATAAAGCATTAAAAATCCAAAAGCAATGATGAATAAATGGTAGAAGAAACCTTGTAACCGCTTTTTAGCCTTTTTCATAGCGAATCCTCCTTTGCTTCGTAATAAACCCAAAAAGTAGAGGATTTGAAGAGAAATGCGGTCAAAACACCAATAATTACCACCAATACCCAGGCCATAGCTGAACCATAACCCATCTGCGTATATTCAAAAGCCTTTTTATATAAATAAAGTGCATAAACCAATGTACTATTCATCGGATCTCCAGTCCCACTTGAGACCACAAAAGCTTGGGTAAAGACAGTAAAACCATTAATCAATTGCATCACTAAATTAAAGAAAATAACCGGGGTTAGGTGAGGAATGGTAATCTTGATAAACCTTTGCCATGAATTAGCCCCATCAATCTCAGCTGCTTCATAATAACTCACTGGAATCTGTTTTAAACCTGCCAAAAAAATTAGCATTGAGGAGCCAAACTGCCAAACCGCCAGAATAATCAATGTCCAGATTGCTGTCTTTGGATTACCAATCCAGGAAGTGTTCGACTCGATACCAACAAATTTCAGTGCCGCATTAACCGCACCATCAGCCATAAAAAGCCTTCGCCACATCACGGCTACAGCGATACTTCCTCCAACTACAGATGGAAGATAGTAAACAGTCTGATAAAGCCGGAGCATTTTAGCCTTCTTCTGAAAAAGCATGGCAATCATCAAGGCAAACAAAAGTCGGAGTGGAACCGAGACAAATGCATAAAAAAAGGTAACCTTTAGTGATTTCCAAAAGACTTCATCTTTAGCCATCTTTATAAAATTAACAAATCCGTTAAACTTTGGGGGAGAGAATAAATCATACTGGGAAAACGAGAAATAGATAGAAGCTAGAATCGGAACAATAGTAAAAACTAGAAAGCCAATCAGCCAGGGTGAGATAAAAAGATAGCCCACGATCTGATCCCAAAGCCTTTTTTTGAATTTGCGTTTCTCTGAGTTTAATACATTACCATGATTTTTTCTCAGCACCACCATGGTTAAGCTCCCTCCCTTTGATTTTAAATCGGCCGTTAGTGTTATTTTGCACTCCTTCACTAACGGCCGGTTTTTTCTTCCTTAAATTTTTTTAGCTTTGTTCTTCAAGAAATTACATTCATTAATTCAAGATTGATGCACAAAATTTGATAAAGACTTGTGGTAAATAGATGCTAAAAATTATGTAATATCTTCAGTTATTTATTTCTAGTAAGAATCTCATCGGCTTGTCTTATAAATTTAGCAGCAGCATTTTCCGGTGAAATTGCTCCATATAGTACTTCTTGATCGATAGTACGGAATAATTTAAGGACTTCGCCTGCTCCCGGAGGATCAGCCGGATCAATTGGACTGGAGTACTGACCTGCCAGGTCAATAAATTCGAAAATTTGCCTATTTACCGGGCTTACCATCTCTTTTAAGGTATTACGTACCTCGGGAACAATCGGAATTCCCCGTTCTGCAAGTAAAGCTTTGTTAGCTTCAATATCATTGAGGAAGAAGTCGACAAATTTAACAGCTTCATCTTTATTCTTTGATGATCTAGCTACCGAAAAAAACATCGATGGTTTTAAGAAGGTACCTGGCCTTTTAGCATCAGCAATGCGTGGCATCAAAGTGAGTTCTAGAGGCCGGTTCGCAGCTTCCTGAGTCATGACAAATTGGTTACTCCAAATGAAACCAACCCATTCATTTCCTTTTGTAAACTCACTCTCCTGAGGTGTAACCGTTAAGAAACCTACTTCCGGTTTTGTCATCATCCCAGCCTTTAACAGCCTTAACTGAAGATTATAAAATTCGATTAGAAGCTTTGTATCAGTAAATCCAAGCTTGGTACCACTCTTGTCAAAGAAGGGTTGCCCGGTCTGGCGAATCATATTATCAAATGCTACTTTAGGATCCGTACTACAAAAAACAGGTGTTAATACGCCAGTTTTATTGTAGATCTCAACCGCCATCTTCTCAAAATCAGCCCAGGTCCAAGTGGAAGAGGGTTTTTTAATCCCGGCTTTTTCTAAAACAGCAGGATCATAAACCATACTAAAGGCATTAGTACCAAGGCTAACTCCGACAAACTTGCCATCAACTATACCACCAGAGGTAAAGGTTTCAGCAACATCAATCAAGTCTAGTTTTTTGGCTTTTACATAGGGAGTTAAATCCAAGAGCAAATTTTTATTTGCATATTGTGTAATATAAGCATAGTCCTGTTGGATAATATCCGGAAGATTATTAGCAGCCGCCTGGGAAGCCAACTTATCCCAGTAACCTGCCCAGCCTGTGGTCTCAGTCTCAATAACAATATTCGGATATTTTTTCGTATACAATTCCACAGCTTTAATCGTACGCTCATCACGCGTAGGATTTCCCCACCAAGCCAACCTTAAGGTAATTTTCCGCGGAGCACCAAGGGTAGTTACAGTGAGTGACAAAAGAACTACCACTACTAAAATAATAGATAAAACCTTCTTCACTTTTTCCTTCCTCCTTTATGATTTAACTCTATATTAATATTAATCTTTATTTACCACTATGTTAATATAAAAAAGCGTCTTTTTAGTTTAAAAAGACACTTTTTTCATCCTCTTCTATGTAAGAAACCGCTTTTTTATACTCCGTAGGAGTATACCCCGTGTACTTCTTAAAGAGTTGACTAAAGTACTGGGGATTATTCCCAAAACCAACTCTCTCTGCAACTTCATACACCAGTTCTTCATCATCCTCTTCTATCAGTTCCTTGGCTTTTTCCATGCGTACTCTCATCAGGTAATGAGAGAATTTTTCCCCAGTCTCCCGAATAAATAGTTTGCTTAAATAACCAACATTCATATATAAAACCTCATTGGCGATCCACTTAAGCGAAAGATTTGCATCAGCAATATGCCCCTTAATATATTCGATAATTTTTTTGATCAGTTTATTATGTGTGGTAATTATATTATCATAATTTCCCCTTGTCACCTGACAGGTAGTCTCCTTGATAAACTCTTCAATCTGCTCAAGGTAAATCATTTTTGAAAGTTCTTTAAGTTTATAAATATAATTATCCATCTCTTCAATTTTACATTGCCTGATGACAACCATAAACAATTCCAGCGCATAAGTTTTACTAACACTCATCTCATACATCTTTAAATGTAGTTGCTGGAAAAATTCTTCGATTTCTTTCAGCGCTACTTCTAAATTACCGCTTTTTACTGCCACCGCTACTGCATCATAATTAAAGATAAAGGCTTGATTATCTTTTTTATTTCTACTTAATTCAATATCTTTTTTAGTGATGATACTTCCCGTGCCAAGGTAAAAAGTATATTTCAAACATTCCCATACCTCCTGATAGAGTGCAGGAGCATCGGCAAAACTACTTTCACCACTATAGGCAATACTTACTTCCAAATGATGATAAGCTGCAAACATCTCTCTTACTTGGGTAATCAGCTGGATTAACTCATGATCATCAAGTGCTTCAATTAGCATCAATACTTGATTTTTAATATTGGTAGTAAGATATCTTTTATTACCGAATACCTCATTAACAATTTTAATTAGCCCAAAAAGCTCTTCAAATCCATATTCCCCATCCGGTTGGTACAAGACCAAACGGAGCGATTCCTCGCCAATATTGAGTAATTTAGAATAATACTCATATTCGCGCTGTGTATAAGTCCTATTTGTTAAAAAATCACGTAAAAATTGCTCCCGTACCAATGGAATGACTTTCTCCAAATGCTCGCGGTTCTCCCTGATAAACTGTTTTTCCTTAGCTTCTTTCTGGATAAATTCATTTTTGATCTCATTTAAAACATCAATAATCTTATTCTCATTACATGGTTTCAAAAGATAATGTTTAACTCCATGTCTCATCGCTTCCTTGGCAAGTTCAAATTCGTTATATCCCGACAGTACCACAAATACAATCTCAGGATGTTCCTCTTTTACTTTAGCAATTAGTTCCAGTCCATCAAAAACCGGCATTTTAATATCAGTAATTACAATATCGACTGGGTCTTGCATGATGCATTCATACGCCTCAATCCCATTTTGGGCTGCACCCATAAACTGAAACCCCTCTGCCTCCCAGTCAATAATTCTACTCATTCCTTCTCTGATCACTTCCTCATCATCAACCAGTAAGACCTTATACATTCCGAACCTTCTCCTTTGGAATTTTTATCATTACCTTAGTGCCTTCCCCCAACCTACTAGCAATTATAATCCCGTATTCTTTGCCATAAATAAGTTTTAGCCGTTCATCAATATTCTTTAATCCAATTCCCGAACCATTACGTTTTACTTCGCCCTGTTGGAGTTGTTTAAGAATAGTGGGGGGAATCCCCGGACCATTATCTTCTACAGTAATTAATAAGCATTCTCCGCTTTCTGTTGCTGTAATTTTTATTCTACAGGTTTCCAACATCTTCTCCAGCCCGTAATTGATGGAGTTTTCCACCAGAGGCTGGAGGGTAAGTTTAGGAATTAAAAGTTCATCCCACTTCTCATCAATCTCCAGAGTAAAATCTAACCGCGCACCAAATCTTACTTTTTGAATATTAATATAATCCTGGATTAGATTAATCTCCTCCCTAACCTTCACCAACTGTTTCTTATCATTTATCGCATTTCTTAGTAAATTTCCTAAAGATTCGATCATTTGGGAAATATCCTTTTGCTGATTAATCTTAGCCCGCCAGTTAATCGATTCCAGGGCATTGTAGAGAAAATGCGGATTAATCTGGGCTTGTAATGCTTTAAGATGAGCATCTTTAACTAAAAGCTGTTTTGTATAGTTTTCTTGGATTAAAGTATTAATCTTTCTAACCATAATCATAAAATCTTTCTGTAAAATACCAATCTCATCTGTTCTTTCGAATACCGCAGGTTCTTCCTGTATAATCTCAAACTCCCCACTTTCCACCCGTTTCATTTTTCTGATCAGGCTTTCTATGGGTTTAGTCAAGTTACTAGCCATCTTCAGACTAATTACGATCGTAAAGAAAAAAAGAGCTAAAAAGATTAATAACAGAATATTTCGCATCCGGAGCACTTGCTTAAAAATAGTATCGTACGGCAGAATATTAACAAATAGCCAATCCGTATAAGCTGATTTGTTATAAACCATAAAGTAATTTTTACCCTTGATCTTCTTCACCCTGTAGTTGCCATTGTTTTCTTGATAATCAGCAAACACTGTTGTTATACTCAAATCAGGAAAAGAAGAATATACTGCTTTAGCTTCAGAAGTAATCAGAAGATATTCATTATTTGTCGCTGAATCAGAAAGTTGTTGAATTAAATTTCCAGTATTCACCCGGATAATCAATGTTCCTAACGGGGCTAAGCTTAATTCCCGCACCTTTCTAATTACCCGGGCACCAATTATTGCCTGATCTCCATCAAAAGGTTCTATAAATACCATTGAACCTTCTTTCTCTGCTGCCTGGGAAATGATGGGTTCCACTAATTCTCCAGGTATTAAATCACCGCCCGCATACTGATTTCCATTAGCATCAATCAAATTAACAGAGATAATATTTCGTTCAAACCGAAGTGTCCATAAACGTTCAGTTAATTCCCGTCCTAATATTCCTCTTTCATAAACTGAAAGTCCATTATTCAGTTTTTCTAAGGTTTCTTGAATCTCCGGGTTGGTTATAATATTATATGAATACTTTTCAATTTGTCTTAATTCATCTTCAATACTTCTAGTTGAAAAGTTTAACACCTTAGCCGCTTCCACAGATAAAATCTCTTGATAAATATTTAAAGCAATTTGAATTGCAATTAAGCTAATTGAACAAACAATCAAGACAAGCAAAAAGTGGATCGAAAATAGTTTATCTTTAATCGGCCAATTAATATATCGTGCTTTGAATTTATTAATCAAGCTAAGCATAGTTCTCTCCTTTTGTTACAGGTTAATTTCTCGTTTTATTATTTGTTCTATTTCTATAATTTTCAATGAACCCCTGCCCGTATTTAATCAACCCATCGATTGGATTTTTTCGGTAACCATTTTTCTTAATAAAAACATGGTTTTTTTACTGTGAATGTTTTTTTAATAAACAGGAAATTTTAGTTTAATCTAAAATACTACATTTAGAACATAAGGAGGTGTTAAAATAGAATGCTGAGTGAAGGTTATGGTTCTAAGGTCTGGTTTATTGCTGATGGTTATTATCCTATTCATAGCTCCGGTCAGTTTCCAAGTCATGAGGCAATCTGTGTCTTAAACCCAGGGAAACACGATGCCAAAATCGAAATTACCCTCTATTTCGAAGATAGGAAGAAGATGGGGAACTTTTGGGTAATCTGTCCTGCCGAAAGAACAAACCATATCAGAATGGATCAGCTTAAGAATGAAAAAGGAGACGGAGTCCCGCCTGGAGTTCCTTATGCAATGGTGGTGGTTTCCAATACTGAAATTATCGTCCAGTATAGCAGGATGGATACCACCCAGGCTGAAATGGCACTAATGACTACCATGGGTTATCCCCTTAAGTAAAATTGGGTTTACTTTTAAGAAGATTAAGATTATTAACTGACTACTTTGCTACACTAAACTAAAGATCTACTTCAAAAGTAAGTCTTTGAGCTTTAATTATGAATTCCATTAATTTTAACCGAAAAAAGAAACATCTTATGGAGGTGTTAATAATGAAGAATCTGCAAATAGTAGAAAAAAGTTACGAACTGGCCCGGGAGGTTTATGCCGAGTATGGTGTAGATACAGATAAAGTCTTAAAACAGATGACTAAAAATAAAATTTCCCTCCACTGCTGGCAGGGAGATGATGTTACTGGTTTTGAAGCCGGGAAGGAGGGACTCTCTGATGGTGGCATCCTGGCTACTGGCAATTATCCAGGAAAGGCAAGAAACGGAGAAGAACTTAGAGCAGACTTAGATACTGCCCTTAGCCTCATTCCCGGCCAACACCGTATTAATCTGCACGCCATTTACGCCGAGACTGGAGAGAAAATTGTCGACCGCGACCAACTGGCACCAGAGTATTTCCAGAATTGGATTGACTGGGCCAAAGAGAAGAAGCTTGGTCTTGATTTTAACCCGACTTTCTTCTCTCATCCCCTGGCGGCTTCCGGTTTTACCCTGGCCAGTAAAGACAGAAACATACGCCAGTTCTGGATCGAACATGCTAAAAGAAGTAGAGAGATTGCTGCTGAAATTGGTCGCCAGCTCGGTACTGCATGTGTAAACAATATATGGATCCCCGACGGTTCTAAGGATCTACCTGTTGCTAGGATGGAACATCGAAGAATTCTCAAGAAATCCCTGGATGAGATTTTCACCAAAAATTATGATTCCGATCATTTACTAGATGCGGTTGAAAGCAAGCTCTTTGGGATCGGTTCCGAGGCTTACGTGGTTGGCTCTCACGATTTTTACCTTGCTTATGTAATGAAAAAAGAGGATCTCCTCCTCTGTTTGGATCTAGGGCATTTCCACCCCACAGAGAGCATTGCCGATAAACTTTCTGCAATTTTAGCCTTCAAAGATGCACTTCTCCTCCATGTCAGCAGAGGAGTCCGCTGGGATAGTGATCACGTTGTTGTTCTCAATGATGAAATAATCTCCCTGATGCAGGAGATTAAAAGATGTGAGGCTTTTGACCGAATCTATCTAGCACTGGATTTCTTTGATGCCAGTATCAATAGGATTACCGCCTGGGTAACCGGGGCTAGGGCTACCCTGAAATCTATTCTCTATGCCCTCCTCGAACCAACACCCCTCCTTATCGAAGCCGAAAAAAAAGGAGATTTTGGGAGAAGACTGGCCTTGATGGAAGAATTCAAAACACTACCCTTCGGAGCTGTCTGGAACAAATACTGTCTTGAACAAAATGCACCTATTGGCGCCGACTGGTTGCAGAAGGTTAAAACATACGAAGAGAAGGTCCTTTTAACAAGGGGGTCGTAACTAATTATGATTAAAATTGGAAACATTGTATGGATAAACAACTTCCTAGCTTTACTTTCATTACCAAGCAAGCAAAATAATATAAAAATAGCCCTCGAGAATCCCGAGGGCTATTTTTATATTCTACTTCCTGATCCGGGGTGTCTTATCTTAAAATTCCAAGGCTGTTGAGTATTTAGCTTCTTTGATCTTCCATTTTCCATTTTCATATTTCCATAAACTTATAAGATCAGAGATCCTATTGGCGTGAAACGCTCCGGATATCGCTTGAAATCCTTTTAACTCATAAACGCCATCTCCATCGAAATCTATAGGTTCTAAGGCCGAGAAGGGATCAGTCCATGGTTCAACTTTTTCAAGGATTTTTCCATTGCTATCATAAATTTTACTTTCTATATATAGATCCTTAAAAGCTGATAAATCGATAGTTATCTCTTTTTTGAAATTCACTTCCTGTAATTCTACTTTAAATCCATCAACAAATTTGCCCTCAAAATTCAATCCTTGATTATCTTTTTCATTAAAAATTATCTTTATCTCATGATCCTCGAAAGTAATAATCCTTGAAAATATAATCCCTCCACTGCCTCCAGAGTTTGTAGTCACCATAATATCTGCTACCTGGTCTCCGGTAAAATCAGCTAAGAATATTTCTCCCCCATAACCAGCAAAATCTTCCAACTTTATCGTTGTTTCTTTATTAGTTTTTCCATCAATCACTTTTATCATAAAACGCATGTTAAAGATAGCATCCTTGTTTTCCTTCTCTCCTATTAACAAGATTCTATCCTTTACTTGATCTCCATTTACGTCTTTCTGTAACTCTTGAATTACCTCTTCCCTCATTTGCAAACCTCGTTTAGGTGCAGCCCAAGAAAGAGTGTAAATTGATGTCACCATAACTCCAGCTAATAACAGAGCAATTATTTTCTTTTTTATCATTAACAATACCCCTCTTTAAATTCAGATCTAGATATTCTTTATAAAAGCTTTTTTACGTTGTGTCCTTTTTAAAAGGTCCCAACACAATATATAGTGTTGGGCTTGTATAGGCTATCAATATATTGTGCAGGGACAGAAATAATCAATGACAACGCAAAAAGCCCTATAAAGTAATAGAAAATTAATATGAGGACTAATAACAGAAGAACAACAATTGAATGATTGTTTTATAGACATTTTACCATAAACAGATGGTTTTTAAATAAAAATAAAAAGACAATTTTTTACACTTCAATCTTATGGTTTTTTAATCCCTTTCTTTTTTGTAAAATTAATTCCCTAAAACATATTATCACAAAATTAAGGAATTGAATAATTCAATTATTTAAAATTCGACCACATATCTGTAGTTCTGTAGTTCTGTAGTTCTGTAGTTCTGAATTCGTGACTTATTAATCTATACCATGGAAAACGCTATCGCAAGCTTTCACGATTTTCCAGGGGGTCTGATGATGTCACGAATTCAGACTAATATATTGATAGCCCACTAGTAGTTGTCTAGTCTTGGACAATTACCTCGAATATTAGTTAAACACTATATGGTCGTTCATGCCGCCTACCCACAGCATACGAAGTAATGTAAATCAAAAGCGGGTGAATCGACAAGCCCCATAGGTATTTCCCGTATTGGTCAAATATACGATTAAGGTAATTATGCAATTCCCTCAATTATTTTCTGTACTTTTTTTATATAAACTTTATGAAGGTAAACTCCAGCAAAGGTAACTAATTTATGACAATAGTTTGTACTTCCCTTTTCCGCTTCGTTAAATTCTGATCTTTTTACCCTAAACTCTTGCTTTTTTAATGAAATTGTATTATCTTATTGATAATGGTTCTCATTTATTATATCTACCTTTTAAATAAATCTAATAATTTTAATAACAGAAAGGAGCCTAGTCATGACAAGTACACCACTAGTTATGCTACATCCCGGAGAAAGTGGAAGTGTTCAAAAAATACATGCTGGAGGCTGTGCCACTAAACGCTTATACGAAATGGGTTTTAATACAGGAGCTAAAATTAAAGTTATAAAAAACGATGCTGGACCTTTAATCGTCTCCTTGTCTGGAAATAAGATTGCTTTAGGTCGTGGATTAGCCTACAAGGTAATGATAAATAGAGATATATAAGAAGTTTTTATTTTTTGTTTGTTATTGATAATGGTTCTCAATAACTTGGAAGGAGCGTTTTTATGAATACTATAGCTTTAGTCGGTAATCCCAATAGTGGTAAAACTACTATCTTTAATGCCCTTACCGGGGCTAATCAACATGTAGGTAATTGGCCTGGGGTTACTGTAGAAAAAAAAGAAGGCAAATTTGAATTCAAAGGAAATAAATATAATGTTGTAGACCTGCCAGGCACTTATAGTCTAGGCGCCTTTTCTGAAGATGAAATCGTCGCCAGAGATTTTATCCTTAAGAGTAATCCCGACATAGTAATCAATGTAGTTGATGCTACTAATATTGAACGTAATTTATATTTAACTACTCAATTATTAGAAATGGGAGCCAAAGTAGTTGTGGCCTTAAATATGATTGATGAAGCTGAAAAAAGAAAGATAAAATTTGATCTTAATCGCCTTTCTAAAGAATTAGGTGCTCCTGTTATTCCCACTATTGCTGCAAAAAGAAAAGGGATTAACGAACTAATTAAACAGTCTGTTAAATTGATTAATCAAGATGTCAAACCTAAAACTCAGATCAGCTATGGAGAAAAGATTGATCAAGAATTAAAAAAACTCAAAGCATTTTTAAGTGATAAAAACTTAGAATATCCCTCTCAATGGATTGCAATCAAACTTCTTGAAAGTGACCAATACATTTATGAATTAGTTACTAATAATAAAGATTTAAGCTCTTCTGATGAATTCATCAATACTCTTCATCAGTTAAAAAATAGAACCGAAGATTATGAATTAGAAATTGTCAATAAAAGGTATGAGTTTGCCAGCAAAATCGTAGAAAATAGTGTAACTATGCCAGAAGTAATAGTCGAAACTAAAACTGATAAAATCGATAAGATTATTACCAATAAATGGCTGGGGCTGCCTATTTTCTTCCTTATTATGCTCCTGGTCTTCCAGTTAACTTTTACGGTTGGCGAAGATTTGCTTGGTGGACTGATGGCTAGTGGGATTGAAGCTCTCGGTAAAGTTATAGAAAACTACCTTATTACGATAAACTCACCTGAACTGCTAGTTTCCTTTGTTACTGAAGGAATAATTGGCGGGGTAGGAGCAGTTGTTGAGTTTATTCCGTTAATCTTGGTTTTATACTTACTGATGGGAATCTTAGAAGATAGCGGCTATATGGCTAGGGCGGCCTATGTGATGGATAGTATTATGAGAGCTTTAGGCTTGCAAGGGAAAACTTTCATCTCGATGATCGTAGGTTTTGGTTGTAATGTACCAGGAGTAATGGCAACCAGAACTTTAGAAAACAAAAAAGACCGAATGATTGCTACCCTAATTAATCCGTTTATGTCTTGTGGTGCCAGAATCCCGATTTATCTAGTGTTTATTGCTGCCTTTTTCCCTAAGCGGGGTGGATTGGTCCTCTTCTCCCTTTATCTTTTAGGAACACTGGTCGCTCTATTGATGGGTAAAATCTTTAGTAAAACGCTTTTCAAAGGTGAATCTTCCTATTTTATTATGGAACTTCCACCTTACCGATGGCCTACACTCAGAAATGTTTTAAGAAATATGTGGGATAATGTCTCTGGATTTTTAAAGCGAGCTGGAACTATCATCTTTGCTGTAGTAACTATACTTTGGATACTAGCTATCCTACCTTTTGGCGTCGAACCTTGTAGCAAAAATAGTATTCTGGGACAAATCGGCCTATTAATCGCACCAATTTTTAAACCTGCTGGATTCGGCACCTGGCAAGCTGCTATTGGATTGTTTGCTGGAATAGCTGCTAAAGAAGGGGTAATAGCTACCTTAGGTATGGTCTATGCAGGTGTAGAAGAAGGGGCAGCTCTGGTAACTGCAATACAGAATGCCTTCACTCCCTTAACAGCTGTCTCGTTTATGGTTATGACCTTGCTTTATACTCCGTGTGCCGCAGTAATCGGTACCATCAGAAAAGAAACCAATTCATATAAGTGGGCAATATTTACGGCCTTATATACGTTTGCGATCGGATGGGTAGGTGCAGTTTTGGTATTCCAAATAGGTCAGCTTTTAGGCTTTAGTTAAGTTTTGAAAGGAGAGCAGACTCTTGTTAAAAGAAGTTTTAAGCCAAATCAAAGATTCTGATTATATCTCGAAATCGAAGATTGCCATGAATCTAAATAAAAGCGTAGATTTAATTGAAGATGCCTTTTCTCAATTAATTAGGATGGGTTATATCCGAGTGAATAATATAGATAATTGTAATTCTAATTGTAGTGGATGTTTCTTAGGTAATAGCTGTACCAGTAAATTTTTAACAAAATCGATCATTATTACTGATAAAGGTAAACAACTGTTAGAAAAGTAATCTCTTGATAAGTAACTTAGAAGTTAAAAGCCCTTTTACGCTCTTGACAATTGCACCCCAAAGTACTATAGTTAGTTAGCTTAAGAAATTAGATGTAGTGATTCATGATTATTGTCCCTTCTCAAACTTTTATTGTTGGGAGAGTATGAATGGAACTCTTATCCCTTTTAAGCAATAAATTTGAGGAGGATTTTTTATGTACCAAGACAAAACATTAACCTGTCGTGATTGTGAAAAAGATTTTGTTTTCACCGCTTCTGAGCAAGAATTCTATGCGGAAAAAGGATTTACCAACGAGCCTGGCCGTTGTCCTGAGTGTAGAGCAGCTAGAAAGCGCAACAATGGTTACCAAAGAGAAATGCACCCTGCTACTTGTGCTGCCTGTGGAATTGAGACTGAAGTTCCATTTAAGCCAAGCGGTGACCGGCCTGTTTATTGTAGAGAATGCTTTGCAAAACAAAGAAATAGCTATTAAAACATCTATTAAAATGCTTCTTCATATACGAAGAAGCATTTTTTATTTTAAATCCTCTATCATCTCTACCCCTATAAAAGCACGGTTAGACTCCAAAAGGGATTTATGTAATTTCTAATCCTCTTTTGTACCTTAAAGTTCTATAAGAAATTGCATAATTCAATTATTTAATATTCAACCACCATATATTGTGGTTGAATGGATGCCAGAGGGAAATTGCAATTCCTTCATGTGACAAATTATTCAATTCCTTACCTTTTAAATCCCTGGCTTATCTTCAGGCACTCTTGATCAGCAACCCACTTTCCCCACAAATTTTTAATGATAATGTTTTTGGTCCAGCTTCATAAAAATCTATTTCAAGCATATCTTTATCTATATCCATACTAAGGACAACCCCTTGACCGAATTTACGATGAACTACCGTATCCCCAATACAAATATCTTCATCTACTATCTTTTTCTTCGGATCGATATACTGATCAATATTCGCTTTAAGCTCTAATACTTGATTCAAAAACCTGGAAGGTTTAACCGGAAGATTATTAATCGTATTTACTGTTAACAGTTCCAGCTCTTCCTTTGCCCTAGTAATACCTACATAAAAAAGCCTGGCTTCTTCTGCCATTGAATCTGTATTTCCCTTGTTTGTTTCATCGATACACAGTCTGGAAGGAAACTGTCCTTCAATCAAATCAATAATTATTACCTTCTTAAACTCCAAGCCTTTACTAGAATGAATAGTTGAAAGTGTAACCGCATTTTTTCCCCGATTATACTTCGAAGTCTCAATAATATCTTGTAATTCTTCTAGGCGCTGTAAAAAACCTTTAATAGTCTTAGTATGCAAAGCTATACTCTTTAAACTCTCAATATTCTGCACCAAGCTTTCAAAGGTATATCCTTCTTCTGATTTACTAATTCTTTTTAAATACTTTATATAGCCTAGCTCTTTTTCAATTGTTTCAATTGCCTCCAGCGGTTTCATCTTTGCGATCTTTTGTAAACAGTAACCCCTTTCCACAAGTTTCTTTTGGCTCCGCTGAGAAATCCCTGGAGTATCTAATACCCGATACAATAGATTATTATTAGATGAATCACTACTAACAGCTCGTTCAAATACCACCTTAGAAATATAAGCATCCATCTTATAATATATTTGTTTAAAAGCCTCCGAATCTAATGGATTTAAAGAAAACTTTAAAAAAGAAATGATATCATACATCACCCAGTGTTTAAAAGGTGAATTTCTAAATTCCCGGACATACAATGGAATTCTGTTCCGATCCAAAATATCAATAACAGGAATTGATGATACATTATTCCTATATAAAACAGCTTGATCTGAATACCGTTCCCCTTTTTGAAGTTGAGAAACTAAATACTCCATTTCTTCTTCCTGGTCTGATAAATGTCTGATCTTAACCGGCAGCCCATCGGGGTGCTCTGAAAACATCTCCTTATTCCGCCGTTTTTTGTTTACTTTAATAAAGCGGTTAGCAAGATCTACAATACTCTTAGTAGAACGATAATTTCTTTCCAAAAGATAAACCCGGGCTCCAGGATAAGCTTTTTCAAAGTTCAGTAGCGCTTGGGGAAAAGCCCCGCGGAATGCGTAAATACTCTGGTCTTCATCACCAACCATAAATATATTCTTTCTGGGATAAGCCAGTCTTTTAATAATTTCATGCTGTAAATAGGAGAGGTCTTGGGCTTCATCTACATTAATATATTGATACTGATGACGATATCTATTTAAGATACTTTTCTCTTGGTCAAAAATTCTAAGGGTCTGGACCAGCATATCATCAAAATCAATACAATTAAGTAACTTTTTCTGCTCCTCATAGGCCATAAAAACTTCGGGAAAGTTTTTGATCTTGGTTTTAAATGCGGCAATTTGCTCGGTAGTATATAGCATATTCTTTACATAGCCAATCGCATTCGAGAGTTCCTCAAGAAGGTCATCCCCAAGATAATCATTATTAAACTGTGTGTAGAGTTTTCTCAATATTTGATTCTTTGAAATAAGGGATTTATTTCCTTCTAGCAATATAGGAACTTGTAATCTTGCTCGATTATAATATCTCCGTAGTACCGAATAACAAAAACTATGGATCGTAGCAAATTGGATATTTTCCTCTTTATAATGGCCAAAAAGCTTTTGAAACCTAGTTTTCATATCTTTTGCTGAAGCTCTGCTAAAAGTCAATGATAATATACTACCGGGAGGGATCTGATGGTTAAATACCATATTTGCACACCTTGTTACGATTACCGTTGTCTTCCCTGCCCCAGGAACAGCAAGTAATAATATGGGCCCATGGATCTCTGAAACAGCCTTTTGCTGCTGATCATTTAGATCGTATTTCTCAGTAGCGAAGTTTAAAAAACTCAAAGTAAATCCTCCAAAATCTATTATTCATGCCTAACTTGTTTAAGTGAACATTATCCAAGTTTTGTTGTTCTCTTAAAGATAGGTACTTGTATCATCTCTCTTAAGCAATTACTCTATTATATCACTAATTATAATTTACTTTTTGTGACAAAATATGATATTATTGTTTAGCAAGCTTTTATTTCTGCTCTTTAGTAAAAAATCTCATTAAAAGAGCCCTTATTATTGAATAAAGGAAAAGGAGGAATATTAAGCTATGAATCATATCCTTACCCAAATCTTAGACGAAATTAAGAACATCCACGGTCGTTTGGATCAAGTGGATTCACGATTCGATAATGTAGATTTACAATTTGAAAAAGTGGACTCTCGTTTGGACAGTATGGATTCTCGACTGGATCAAGTAGGCTCCCGCTTGGACAGTATGGATTCTCGGCTGGATCAAGTGGACTCCCGCTTGGACAGTATGGATTCTCGGCTGGATCAAATGGACTCCCGTTTAGACACCATCGAGACTCAGCAAAAAGAAAATACAACTATGATCAAGGCTCTTCTCCATTCTAAAGAAATTCTTCATGCCCAGTATGATCATATCTTGATTACTACATCCCATATCGAAGGTCGTCTTGATCAAATGGAAAAACGCATAAGCCGCCTTGATAATATAGAGAAGACCATAGAGCGTCTAGCCGGTGATGTCTCTTTCCTTGTCCGCAAATCCGCTGATCATGATGATGAGATCAGGCAAATACGTAAGACTATAGAGTTATAAGCTCCCAACTGGCCGAAGGAGTACAGATTCTCAATATCAGAGCGTTTTTTGGTGGAGTTGAGCTTATCCTTCCGGAGGGCTGGTCAGTAGAGATCAGAGGAGTTCCCATCTTCGGAGGTATAGAGGATCAAAGAAATAAACAACTAAGGCTAGAAGAAGCTGGTTCCAAGCTGCTCATCAATGCCTTTGTTGCTTTCGGAGGGATCGATATTAAAAACTGAAAAACTCCGATATAAACTAATTGATCAATATACTATAACAACCCATCTAGCTTCATTTGATCCCAGACAACTCATTCTTTAAGAAAGCCGTTGTCTCCGATAAAACTTTCTCTTCCCAATCATAGCGGTTATAAGTATGATCCGCTTCCTCCACATAAACAAGCTTTGCCCGCCCGGAAAGTGCCGCTTGATAATTTTCTGCTGTATTTGACGGGACGACCTGATCTCCGGTCCCATGTATGATCAAGACTGGCCCTGGATATTTTTTTATTGTCTCGTATGTATCCCAGTCTTTCAAATCATCATAAAAATTATGGTTTAACCATAATCCTCCGATATCAATATCTCCCCTTTGATTACGTGGAAAAACATCACGATCTTCTTTGTTCTTGTAAATACCAGCAATCGTATCGATCCCCGCTGCTGACCATAGGACCAAAGCTTTGATCATTGAAGGGTTGTTTCCCGCTAGTACCGAAGCTACTGCCCCTCCCATACTTAAGCCAAGCACACCGATTCTTTCCGGATCTGTTGCTGGTAATTTACTGACAAACTCCAGTATCTGCTGGGCCTCAAAAACCTCACTGCTAAAGGTCATCTCCTCAAAATCGCCATCACTTTCACCAGAACCAGAAAAATCGAATCTAATTACAGCCAAACCCTCGGCCTCTAATAAGCGGGATAATTTAAGAAAGATCCTATGCGGTTCAAGCTTGTTTCCGGTAAAACCGTGAAACAGAATTACTGTTGGATGTTTCCCCTGTTGATCTGTGTAGTGATACATTCCACGTAATGTCTTACCCTTAACCACTAATTCAATCGCTTTTTGCATTCTCTATCTCTCCTTATTGAAAGTTTTCACTAAATAAATTATTGAAGCCAGAGATTGCTTTTGTCAAGTGAAAAGTGTACCACCCTGCTAATCGAAAAGTGTACCACCAA
>DAIOHK010000003.1:0-105892 GCA_036744795.1 Bacillota bacterium
TTGTTTCTTGGTTCAGGTGAATTTCTTCAGGCATTCTAAGGTTCAGCTTAGGCTGTAATCGGGTAGTTGTTCACGCTGGCTACCTACAGACATTACGAAGTGAACTGAATTAAAGCCAGGTGAATCAACAAGCAATGAAGTCCGCTTTATAGTCCATCCTGGACAAAAAGCGGCTCGCGACCTCCTGTCGCTCGACCCAATTTCAGCTTCCGCTTCATCAAGAAAACCAAATGAAGAAATCCAATATCACTTGCGAAACAACATTCTGACCTGGCTGGGCAAAGAATAATAAGAGATAATTTAAGAGTATTTCCTAAGTATAAACCCACCGTTATTGAAATAAATTGGTTATATGGGGAAAATAAGAAGAAAGCGGTGATGGTATAGTTGAAAAATTGGCATCATATTATTTTTTGGGGGGCTCTTTGGGGGATTGTAGAAGCTACTGTGGGTTATTTTTTACATCTTTTAGCCTTGCCAATTGGATGGTTGTTCTGGTTTCCTATAGCTTTTGGCTTTATGAGAATCGTATATCAACAAACCAAAAATGCTAGTGCTGTTTTTTGCACCGCTTTGGTGGCGTCAAGTATTAAACTTAGTGACTTGTTAATGCCGGTACGGATTGATTATGTGATTAATCCAGCGGTTTCTATTATTCTTGAAGCTTTAGCTGTTTTAGTGGTTTATAAGATATTTGTTACGAGGAAAGAAGAAGGAAAACGCATTTTTTCTTATAGTGGAGTGGCGATGATTAGTGTTTTGTGGCGCGCTTTCTATCTTATTTATGTACATTTTTTACCCCGGAAATTTTTTGTAATTTCTCCGGCTGCAGGAATTCAGCCGCTTTTAAAGTTCTTAGTTATAGAAAATGTCGCTAATATACTGATGATTTGTTTCGTATCTAAAGTGGGAGCAAAAATAAGAAAAAGCTTTAACTTCTGGAATTTCACACCTTATCCTACTTTATCTCTAACCACATTGTTATTGGCGTTTTTACTCCAGTGGAAGTTTTAATGGTAGAGGCAGTAGTAGTTGCTGCCGGCTTATCATCGCGGGCAGGTGGATGGAAACCGGCCTTTGATTTAGGTGGACTAACTGTTATTGAACGGTGCCTTTTGGGGATGTATCAATATTGTTCCCGTATTGTGGTGGTAGGGGGTTATCGTTTCGACTCTTTGGTAAAGATCTTAGAAAAATATGAGAAGGTAGAATTAGTATATAATCAGGATTACGAAGAAGGGATGCTTTCTTCTGTCCTAAAAGGGTTTGGTCAGATTCGGGGTCCCAGATTTTTTTATCTACCGGGGGACTATCCACTAATTTCGCAAACTGTTTATGAAACATTACTCAAACAGGATGAGGAAATAGTTATTCCGGCTTTTCAAGGAATTACCGGGCATCCGGTGCTTTTCCAGACCAAGGTAGTAAAATTATTATTGGACTCACCTAAGTACCTAAATTTAAGAGAGTTTATTGCTTCCCGTGAAAAAACAATTGTGGAAGTAGCTGATCCCGGTGTATTAATAGATATTGATACTAAAGAGGATTATCGGCAAATAGTCGGGTGTTTTTATTAATGATTTATATAATAACAGGCGAAATAAATCAAGGAAAAAGTAGAAAACTTCTCTCCTTCTATCGGGAGGGGCAAAAGGGAGAAGGGTTTTATAATTACAAAATTTTTCGGGATGGATTTTACGTTGGACAGAAGATTATCCGGTTAACCACCGGGGAAAGTAGGGAGTTTTCTTATCGAGAAGGATTTATTCCTGATAATTGGCGAGAAGAGGGGCGTTTTAAGAACTTTAGTTTTTCCAAGAAGGGCTTAGAATTCGGTCGAAACATTATCAAAAATGCTCTTGCTTACTATATCGAACCATTGTTTATTGATGAAGTGGGCCCATTGGAATTGCAAGGTAAAGGATTTTGTGGAGTTTTTAAAGATACTCTTGATGCGGGAGTTAATGCGTATGTAGTAATAAGAAAAAGTTGTTTAAACAAAGTGATTGATATGTTTGCGCTTAAGGAATATGTAATAGTTGATACGAACTAAGTAGTCGCTCACGCCAGTTACCTCTGTAATCACGAAGCGATTTTAAATCAAAAACCGGGTGAGTCGACCGGCTATCCTGTACGATGAAAATCAAAGCCAGGTGAGTCGATAAGACCCAAAGGTATCTTTAATTATTTGCTCACGCCGACTTCTGCTAGTACACGCTAGTGTTTTAATAAAGGTCGGGCGAATCAACTAAGGCTATTTTCTAAGTAATTTATGCGTTTTTGTAAAGAGCAATAAATATTTTTATTAGTTAAGTATGCTTAATGGAAACGAATAATATATTAACAATTATTAAAAATTCACCAGTTTTTCTTTTTTGTTATTGAAGAATAAAAAAAACTTATATACAATTAGAAGTAACGGTTTTTGAGGACGGCTTAAAAATATTAGCTGTCCCCGGGTTTAACCGGGTAGGATTAAAAGGAGGTACTTAAGATGTCAGTAAAAGTAGGAATTAATGGGTTCGGACGTATCGGGCGGCTCGTTTTCAGAGCAGCAGTTGATAACCCGGAAGTGGAGATCGTAGGGATTAATGATCCTTTTATTGATCTTGATTACATGGTTTATATGTTAAAGTATGATACTGTTCATGGCCGGTTTGAGGGAGAAGTCAGGATCGAAGATGATAAACTAGTGGTCAATGGGGAAAAAATTAGTGTCTTCGGTTGTATGGATCCTGCTGAAATTCCTTGGAATTCATGTGGGGCAGAGTACATAGTTGAATCTACCGGTGTCTTTAAAACAATTGAAAAAGCATCAGCTCACTTTAAAGGTGGTGCCAAAAAGGTTGTAGTCAGTGCTCCTTCAGCTGATGCACCAATGTTTGTAATGGGTGTCAACCACGACAAATATACCAAGGATATGAATGTTGTATCTAATGCTTCTTGTACTACCAACTGCTTGGCTCCTTTGGCAAAAGTAATACATGATAATTTCGGTATTGTCGAAGGTTTAATGACTACGGTGCATTCGATTACTGCTACTCAGAAAACTGTTGATGGGCCCTCCAAGAAAGACTGGAGAGGTGGGCGGGCAGCAGCGGCTAATATTATTCCTTCTTCTACTGGTGCGGCCAAGGCTGTGGGTAAGGTTATCCCCGAGCTTAATGGTAAATTAACCGGTATGTCTTTCCGTGTTCCAACGATTGATGTTTCGGTTGTTGATCTTACCTGCCGCTTAGAAAAAGCTGCTACTTACGAAGAGATTAAAGCTGCAATTAAGAAGGCTTCCGAAAATGAACTTAAAGGCATTCTTGATTATACTGAAGATGATGTAGTTTCTTCAGACTTTATTCATGATCCCCATACTTCAATCTTTGATGCCAAGGCTGGTATTGCCTTAAATGATAATTTTGTAAAATTAGTAGCCTGGTATGATAATGAATGGGGTTATTCCAACAAGGTAGTGGATTTAATTTGTCATATGGCTAAAGTAGACCAGAAATAAGGGGATATTTGCCAAGGACGTAGAATAAATAATACTAGGATAAGTAGAATTAAATGTAGATAATCTGTAGAAGAAGATGATGAAAAAGGATCGGTTATTTAGCAATTACCGGTCTTTTTTCATCTAAATTAATACTTGGTAGTCGCTCACCCCGGCAAGCTGGAGCAAGCGAAAGGATGAAAATTGAATTTTCATCAAAAGCTTATAAAGCTTACAAAGGCGGTCATTCAACCGAGCGACGAGTATCGAGATTTATTTTCTAAGTTGGGTTAAGAAACGGCATAATTTACTTGTTTATTATTAATGAGTTAAGGTAAAATGAGTTAGTTACTTCTAAGTTTCCCATAAATATAACTTTTGTTACGAAGTCTATTGATAGGTGAGGGAATTACATAATTTTATTTGGTATCCATTTAACCAGTATATAAAAATTGTGATTGAACCTATGGTGGCTAATTGAATTATGCAATTTCTTAAGGTAGGAAAAATTTATGGGGGTGTGTAATGTGGCGGATTTATGGCAAGATGTAAAAAAGAGCGTTGATAAATTAACAACAACGATTAATGTAAAATCAAAAGAGGTAGTACAAGTTTCAAAGGTGAAAAAAGAGATTGATGAATTAAAAAATAAAATGCAAGCACATTTTCCAGCACTGGGCGAAGTAACCTATCATATGTATCGTGAGGGGAATATTGACCAAGGAAAAATAGATGAAGTCTGTAGAGAGATCGCAGCTCTAGATGAACAGATTAAACAGAAAGAGAATGAACTAAAGCGAATCTACCGTGATTCCCAGGAAGCAAGGGGTAAAAGGTTTTGCCCTTATTGCGAGTTTGAAATCCCTGTTGATGCTAGATTCTGTAGCCAGTGCGGGAAAAATTTGCCTAATGAAGTGAAGACCGAGATTAATAACTAGTAATAATACGAAAGAGAGATCAGACAACAGTAAAATGACTAAGGCAGTTTATCATCTGCTTCTTAAATAAACTGCTCTTTTTGTAGTTACCTGTGAAATATTAAAGTCTTCAATTTGTAAGCTCTCTTACTCCTGTACAAGCGGTTATGATTTACAAACTGTAGTATTTCTTATATAGTACAATAATTGAGCTACAACTATTTATGGTGAGAAGGAGAATTATCGTGCGAAAAATTCTAGTAACATACCAGATTCCCAAGGAAGGGCTTGCAAGTTTGTTTTCTGATTACAATGTAATCTACCCTGACAAAAGGGTGCTGACGAAAGAGGAGATCCTCTCTTTGGTTCCGGAGGTGGATGGCATTCTCGCTGCTGGTGTGAAAATAGATGCCGAGATTATTGAGCAAGCGAAAAATTTAAAGATTATCAGTGGGTATGGGGCAGGTTATGATAATATTGATATAAAAAGTGCGACGGCAAAAGGAATCACTGTTACTAACACACCTGATGCAGTAACCGAAGCCACTGCGGAGATTGCATTTGGCTTAATGCTTGGTGTAATGCGGAGGATTGCGGAATGTGACCGGAAATTACGGGTAGGGGTTTTAAAATGGGGCATGATGAATAATCTCGGTCATGTTTTATACGGAAAAGTATTGGGGATTATTGGGATGGGACGGATTGGAAAGGCTATTGCTCGAAGAGGCCTTGCTTCCGGGATGCAAATTATTTACCATAATCGTAACCGGTTGGATGAGGAAACAGAATCTACTTATCATGCCAAATATAGGTCTCTTAAAGAGCTATTGCAAGAGGCTGATGTAGTTTCAATCAGTACTCCTTTGACCAAAGAAACATATCATTTAATCGGCAAAGAGGAATTAGAATTAATGAAACCTTCAGCTTACCTTATTAATACTTCCCGCGGTGCGGTACTGGATGAAGCTGCTTTGATTAAGATTTTGCAAGCGAAAAAGATTGCCGGCGCTGGATTGGATGTTTTTGAGCAAGAACCTTATATTCCACCGGAACTATTAGCCATGGATCACGTAGTGCTGGGGCCTCATATTGGAACAGAAGCGATTGAGGCTCGGGTTCAGATGGCAATGACTGCTGCGGAAAATATTTGTAATTATTTTGCAGGAATTACCCCTAAATATGTAGTGAATAAGGAAC
This sequence comes from Bacillota bacterium, assembly GCA_036744795.1. Classification (GTDB taxonomy): domain Bacteria; phylum Bacillota; class UBA4882; order UBA10575; family UBA10575; genus UBA5486. The sequence goes on from DAIOHK010000003.1 coordinate 5,599, forward strand.
AATTTAAGGGCAGTTTGAAAAATTAAATCTATGTAAAAGGGGCTAATTACCAAGAAAAAAGGACAAGAAATGTAGAAAATTAAATAAATGGACAAGATATGGGCAGACATTCATCAAATCATTGGATATAATAAAGGTGGTAACCAACAAGAGAATGGAGGAATTAATATGGCACAGAAAAAGAGATATGTACAAGTAGGTGTAGGAGGCAGAGCCCGCTTTTTCTACGAAGCAATTGCTGGAAGATTCAATGAAACATCAGAATTAGTTGGTTTTTGCGATGTTAATCAGACACGGATGGATTACGCAAATAAAGTTCTTCAGGAGAAATACAATTACAAACCACTTCCCACTTATAATTATACTCAGTTTGATGAGATGATAAAAAATGAAAAACCGGATATTGTTATTGTTACTTCCGTAGATCGGACTCATCATACCTATATTATAAGGGCAATGGAACTTGGTTGTGATGTACTTACAGAAAAACCAATGACTACAGATGAGGTTAAAGCTCAAGCAATTTTAGATGCAGTAAAGAGAACAGGGCGAAAGTTAAGGGTCTCCTTTAACTATCGTTATGCTCCTCATAATACCAAAATTAGGGAATTGATAGCCGATGGAACCATCGGTGAAGTCTTTTCCGTACATTTTGAATGGTTGCTTAACACCAAGCATGGTGCGGACTATTTCCGTCGTTGGCATCGGGATAAAAGGAACAGCGGTGGGCTTTTAGTTCACAAAGCTACTCACCATTTTGACTTAGTCAATTTCTGGTTAGCTACCCAGCCGGATACAGTTTTTGCCTTAGGTGATTTAAGATTCTATGGACGGGAAAATGCGGAAAAACGTGGGGTAACTAAATTCTATTCACGAGCACATGGTAGTGAAAATGCCAAAGATGATTTCTTTGCTTTACATTTGGAAGAGAAAGAACAGCTAAAAGCGATGTATTTGGATGCTGAGAAGGAAGATGGGTATATCCGCGATCAAAGCGTTTTTGGTGACGGAATTAGCATTGAAGATACCATGGGCGTATTGGTCAAATATAAAAATAATGCGATTATGACTTATTCACTCAATGCTTATCTGCCGTGGGAAGGCTTTAGAGTAGCTTTTAATGGTAGTAAAGGCCGGATCCAGGTTTCTGTAGTTGAGAAATCATACGTAAATGCCGGCGGGAACGCTGATTTGGAAGGCGCAGTTAATAGAAAGAAAATTGAAGTCTTCCCAATGTTTGGTGAACCCTATGAGGTTCCTGTTATCGAATCCGAGGGTGGACATGGCGGTGGAGACCCAATTCTCCTCAATGATCTGTTTGGAATTCCAGAGCCAGATCGGTTTAACCGGGCAGCATCACATGTTGATGGTGCAATGTCAATTCTGACTGGTGTTGCTGCTAACAAGTCGATTGCCACCGGAATGCCGATTAAGGTAGATTCTTTGGTTAAATTCTAAATTAAATACCTAGTAAAATTTAAAAATTTTAATGGGCTGTCCAAAAAGGGACAGCCCATTTTTTAGAGGCATTTTTCCAACGTGGGGTATGTGAAACGGGTGATCAGAATAGTTTATTGAAACTCCCTTATTTCTGTATCTTCCCGTAACTCCATTTGCTGAGAGTAATCATGGAGCTTTCTCTTATATGCCAGCTCTACGCCAGTTAGATCGGCAACCTCCGGGGTAAGGGCACAGAGGTCATGACGGTCTACTGCCGCGAGAGAATCTTTTCCTAGTGCGACTACACCTAAAACCATCTCAGCAACGCAGGAGTTCAAGTAATTAGTAAGGCTTTTTGCCGCAAGTTCGATATCAAGCTTATCTTTAAGCCGGCCGGAATGTAAAGCAAGTTGGGTGGGAGGCTCAAAAGGAGCGGTTTCCACCATTTGCGTGTGGATCATCGCCATTACGGCAGCTGTTCCGATATACACTGCATCTGCTCCTAAAGCCATGGCTTTTAAAAAGTGTCCGGGAGAGAAAAAGCCTCCACTAGCGATGATTGAAACTTGATCTTTTACCCCTTTTCCCTCTAGAAAATCTACTGCTCTTACCAGAGCGTGCATAGTAGGAAGACCAAAATCATCTTCAAGTAATGGTTGGCCGGCATGAGTTCCGGCCTCAGCACCATCGATGACAATTACATCAATACCAGCATCAAGGGCAATCTCAATTTCCTCTTCCAAATAGTGACTGGCAGCGAATTTAAAGGAGATGGGAACGCCACTAGTTTCTTCCTTTAATTGAAATACCAGTTTCTTAAGGTCATCAGGAGATTCTAGTCCTGGTAAGCGGGAAGAGATAATCATATCTTCACCTTTTGCTAGACCGTAGATATGCCGGAATTCTTCATCAATCTTCTCTGCTTTAGTGGTCTGGGGTGCGGAAGCTTGTGCTCCTTGACCCAGTTGAATCTCGATCATATCGGCCATGGTGTAAAATTCAGGTTTATTACCATGAGGCCATAAGCCTCGGTGGTATTGATATATGTACTTGGCGGCTGTTTCCCTTTCCTCCGGGATATAAGCTCCTTCTCCGGTATTAATGGCTGTTCCTGCTTTAGTTGAAGCTTTAGCCAGAGCAAGACGGGCCTCTTTACTTAATGCCCCCCCATAGGACATCCCGGAAATGATGATTGGGATCTGTAGTTCCAAAGGCCTTTTGGCATTAGGCCCAAGTACAATATTGGTTTTGACAGAATTCTGATCTATTGTAGGCAGACGAAACAGATGAACGGGGTTAAACAATAAATCTTGCCAAGGGGAGAAATGATAAACGCTACCAAAGGGGCGCCCCAGAGGCTTCCCTTTTTCTGCTCGGAGCACTACTTCCATTAGGTGAAGAGGGGTAACTTTCATAGTCGTTGAGATTAATTCCCATAAATTTTCCACATAGGGATCACGCATTAAACGCAGGAGAAACTGGTCCATCATACCATCAAGAAATTTGCGGCTAATATCTTCGATTATGCTCAATCCATTAACTTCCTTTCTATATCATATTTTTCTTTTGCGCCTGATCAATGAGACCAGGAAAAACCGGGGCCATGGTTTGGATATCTATAATCGTGGGTGTATTTTGGTTAAGAGCTTCTTTTAAAGCATCTTCCAATTGATGAGAGGATTCTATCTTGAATCCTGCGCCTCCGCATAATTCGGCAAAACCGGCAAAATCAGGAAGAGTAAGACTGGTTACTTCATAATTCATCCCTTGTAATTGCATCCGATCTTTTTCCATGGCAAGATAACCATTGTTGAGAAGAATTATAGATATAGGCAATTGGTAACGGACCGCTGTTGAAAAATCGGCTAAACATTGAGCAAAACCACCATCACCTACAATGGCGATTACTTGTTGTTCTGGAGAAGAGAGTTTAGCTGCGAGGGCGGCAGGGAGACCAAACCCCATTGAACGCCAGTTTCCAGAGATCAATATTTTTTGTTTAGAACCAGAGAAGATCCGATTAAACCAGATTGTATGATTTCCCACATCTAAACAGATAATAGCATCTTCTTTTATTACGTTTTCAACTGCTTTGATTAACCGCCCGGGGGGTACTGGAGAACCTTCTGCTTTGATTTCCGGGAGAAGTTGATTTATCCAGGTTTCTTTAAAACCCCGGAGCCGCTCTTTCCAAGCAGGTTTCTCTTTTTGTATGATTCCATCGCGAAGTAGAGGAAGTAAAACTGCGAGCTCACCTACAACTCCAAAATCAACCGGGATCTTTCCGCCAATATTTTCCGGTACAACATCGATTTGGATGATTTCCATTTTTTCTGGGAGGTATAACTCAGGCCACCATGTGGCACCAGCAATTAATAGCAGATCAGCCTCGGATAACATGTTGGTGGAGGCCTCACTTCCCCCTTCACCAAGACCACCCATTACTAAAGGATGATCCCCTGGTACTATACCCTTAGCAGGCAAAGTGAGAGTGACTCCGCTCTGCCATTTTTCTGCTAGTTCAAGGAGAATTGGGCCATTACTGCTTACTCCTCTTCCGGCTAAAATTGCAGGCCTTTCTGCTCTATTAAGAAGATTAATCGCTTGCCCGATGACTTCAGGAGATGATTGAGGCTGCGTGTTTAAATAAGGCTCAGGAGGACGGATTGGCTCCTCGGTTTCTTCTAACCAAACCTCTTTAGTAAAAGCTACATGCATTGGAATACCTTTTACCATAGTAGACCGGATAGCTTTAATTAAGATATCATTACAGGATTCGGGGGTTGTAACCAAGCCGGAAAAACCTACAGCTGAACCTAGAAGAAAGTTTTCGCTGATATACTGTTTATAATCGGTACTTAGGTTATAGCTTTCTACCTGTCCGGTAAGAGCTAAAACCGGTGCTTGATCTTTTTTAGCATCCAGAAGTCCATTTAGTAAATTAGCTGCCCCCGGTCCACCAGTTGCCACGCAGACCCCAAAATTTCCGGTTAGTTTAGCCTGGGCTGAAGCCATAAAGGCTGCTGTCGACTCATGGATTACACTATAAAACTGGAGATTTTGATGGCGGGAGATCGCATCAAGAAAAGGCAAAATCGTATCTCCAGGTACCCCAAAAACATATTTTACTCCCCAAGCGGCTAGTTGGTCGGCGACCCATTGTGCTACTGTTTTTCCAGACATTTTTTCACTACCTCGAAATACTCTCGTTATTTATTCTCGACTAGTAAGAATGTTGTTTCAGCCGGAGCTGAACCTTAGAATGCTTGAAGAAATTTGCTTAAGGCAAGATCAACTTCTGACTGGGCGGTGATTTAAACTTTGATCCTTTACACTTCTATTCTTACGGCGTGTGCAATACAAGGGATATTTTCTCCCTGCATGTATGAGGTGGGACTATGAAGTGCCCCTGTTCCGATCAAGAGAATCCGGTTAATCTCTTTTTTCTTTAGCCGGCGGTAAAGATGACCATAAACAACAACTGCTGAGGCAGCACAACCGCTTCCCCCAGCATGGACATCTTGTTTCTTAAGATCGTAAATCATTATTCCGCAATCATTAAAATTATTGCTAAGGTTTAAACCACGTTCAGCAAGTTCTTGACGGCAGAGATTTAGTCCGACTGTTCCAAGATCCCCAGTAACAATGAGATCAAAGGAATTCGGATCCCATCCGGTATCCTGGAAATGCTGGGCAATGGTTTCCGCAGCCGCAGGAGCCATTGCAGCCCCCATATTTAAGGGATCTGTGCACCCCATATCAAGCACTTTACCAAAGGTAACGCCTGTTACCCGCGGACCTTCACCAGTATAACTAAGAAGGGCCGCTCCGGCACCAGTAACGGTCCATTGTTGGTATGTACGGCGTTGCCCACCATATTCCGTGGGGTACCGGTATTGTCTTTCAGCAGCAGAATTATGGCTGGAAGTGGCAGTTAATACGGAGCCAGCAAAACCGCCATCGAGAATTAAAGCTCCTAAACCCAGGCCCATGGCTGCTGTTGAACAGGCACCATAAAGGCCAATAAAAGGGATGCCAAGTGATACGGCGGAAAAAGTAGAGGTGATGATCTGGTTTAATAGATCGCCGGATAAAAAGAGGTCAACCTCTGCTGAAGAAAAACTGGCATGATCTAGTGCCAGCCGGCAAGCTTTGATTAACATAGAACGTTCAGCCTTTTCAAAGGAGCTTTGTTCATTCCGGGCATCGGTTAGAACTTCATCAAAATCTTGAGCTAAAGGGCCTAAACCCTCGAATGGGCCTACCACCGTTCCGGTACTAGTAATTATTGGAGGGTTGGCAATCTCGTAAGTTTGTTTTCCAATTTTCTTCCCCATACTTCTCTCCTGTTAATTTTTCTTATGATTAATAATTAGTTGAGGGAATTGCATAATTACCTACAGTGCCATGTGATTACAATATATAGTGTTTAGCTTTTGTTCAAGGTGATTGTCTAAACTTAGACAATTACTGGTGGGACCATCAATATATTGTGACCAAATTTAAAATAAGCGAATTATGTAATTCCTTAAATTGAGAACAAAAAGGCAAAACTGAGTGAAAACTTCTTTTATAGCCTAGTCATAAATCTGTTCTTAATGGAAAAGGGCATGGATTAATCCAACCACAAAGGCGGTTACAACCCCAAAAGTGATGACTGAACCAGCTAGAGTAAACATTTTAGCGCTAACCCCATAAATTAGGCCTTCTTCTCGGAACTCCAAAGCCGAGGAGACTACTGAATTAGCAAATCCAGTTACCGGGACAGCTACACCTGCACCAGCGTATTTTGCAATATCATCAAAAACCCCAAAACCGGTTAATAAAGCACCAATTAAAATCATGGTAGCGGCTGCCGGGTCTCCAGCTTTTTCCGGAGGCAGATTCATTATTCTACTATAAAAATCAATGAAGCCTTGTCCGATGGTGCATACTAATCCCCCACTTAGGAAAGCTAACATAGCATTACGTAGAAGTTTAGGCTTGGGTTCTGCTTTTTTAACCTTGTTTTGGTATTTTCTCTGGGCCGGGGTTAGTTTTCTTTTGGCCATTTCGTTCACCTCTTATATAGTTTTTCCGTGGAAGTATGTTTTATGCTCTCTAAAATGTCAAAACTAGTTGCCGGTCATCTAACATTTGGCCTTTCGTGAGATTACTCGTTACTCGCGTTGGAATGATAGCCTTTGTAAGTTCCAGATGATGGCTAAATTTCACCCTTTTGTGTGCCTTAGCTTGCTTGCCGGGGTGGGGGGACTTTGTTAAAACGGTAAATCAAAAAATTCATTATAGGTTGGGTGGTGTAAAGATTTGCAGAGGATACTCGAAGCTTATGTAGGGGAGTATGCCAGTGGGAAGAGTGAAAGTGCAGTAAACAGAAGTTTACAGCTGATTAAGAAAGGAAGAAAGGTTAGATTGGTTGATTTAGATGTGGTGGAACCATTTTACACTCTTAGGCCTATAAAAAAGTTCCTGGAACAGATGGGAATTAATGTATTGGCCTGGGAGACTGCTGAAACAATTGGTTTGGGTGAGGCCGGAATACCACTTAAAAATGAAACAATTACGGCATTGGAGTTTGATGGGGATGTTATTTTTGATTTAGGATACGGGATAGATGGTTGTAACATACTAAAATTAGTCCAGGATCGACCAGAGGAAGAGGTGAAAGAGAAGATTAGTATTATTATGGTGATAAATATCACTAGGCCATTAACTTCTTCTCTTCCTTTGATCTTGAAAAAGGTCAAAGAATTTGGTGAAGTAGATGGTTTAATCAATAATACTCATCTTGGGGAAAAGACTACGATTGAATTAATTGAAAAAGGAGCAATTATGGTTACCGAGGCGGCAAGAAAAATGGGTATACCTGTACTGGCAACAGCTGCTTTAAAGGATTTAGCAAGTCAAATCGGAGAGTTTGATGTAATGGGGAATAAGGTTTGGCCGATTGAGAGATATATGTCAAAAGCGATCTGGTGATTAGTGAAAGTGGGGTGAAAAAATGGCTAAAGAAGCATTAGCCAGTGAATATCAGAAGATTTTAAACGATGAAAACGAAATGTTTATGACTGGTAATGAAGTTGTAGCTTGGGCTGCATTGGCGGCTAAAGCAGATTTTATGTATGGATACCCGATTACCCCTCAAAACGAAATTATGTATTATTGGGCAAAACTGGCCCCCGCTTTTGGACGGGGTTTTCTCCAGACTGAAGATGAGATTTCTGCAGGTTTTACGATGCTAGGTGGAGCTTTAGTTGGTAAGAAAACTTTTTCGGCTACTGCCGGTCCGGGGAATATTTTAATGCAAGAATCGATCTCGATGGCGGAGATGATGAGACTCCCTGGAGTATGGATTGTCCAGCAGCGGGGTGGGCCTTCTACAGCCACGGTTATCTATTCCCAGCAAGAGTTCAGACTTACGACAGCAGGTGGAAATGGGGAAGGAATGCGGCTTGTTTATTCTACTTCATCCCATCAGGAACTCTTTGAATATACAATTAAGGCTTTTAATTCCGCTTGGAAATATCGTTTTCCTACTTTTGTCCTAGGTGATGGTTACCAGGCGAAGATGAGAGAGACGGTGAGGCTTTTTAATCCTGAACTTAGGCAGTGGGAGATGCTAGCAGCAGAACCAATCCTTATGAAACCCGGGGTTCCCTACTTAGATCGGGATCCGGTCCATCTGCGTAATACTTTCAATATCGAAGAAGAACTCTACGATATTTTAATGGGACATATTGTTGATTATGAGCGTATGAAACAGGAAGTAGTAGAGTGGGATGAAGGCGGAAGCGAAGAGGCTGATATTTTAGTGGTGGCCCATGGGATTGTAGCCAGAGCTGCGATTAGTGCCGTGAAAACTGTAAATAGCCAAGGATTAAAAGTAAGATACTTCCGGCCGATTACAGTTAGGCCGTTTCCCGGTGAAGCCTTACGGAAGATAGTATCTGGAAAACCTGAGATCAAAATACTAGTAACGGAATCGGCTTACGGGCAGCTACTTTCGGTAGTTAAGGAAGAACTGTATGGTTTCTCAAATACTATTGAATCTTACTTAAAACCGGGCCTTGGCATTACTGCGGAGGAAATAGAAGAGAGGATTATCAAAATAGGCAAGGGGGAGGGTTAATTGGTGGTAGAGAAGAAACAGGAAGTTTTCCGGGGAATAACAGAAAACAGAAATATGCCTCGTTCCTGGAGAAAAGAGACCAAACCTCACCGTTTTTGTCCGGGTTGTGGTCATGGTATTGCCTTGAAAGCTTTGGGGGATGTTGTGGATGAACTAGGTATTTTAGATCGGGTTCTTTATGGTTGCGATATCGGTTGTTCTCTTCTAAGTTGGGATTTTTTTAATTTTGACAGTGTTCAGACCCATCATGGGAGAACCATCCCAGTAATTGTAGGTGCTAAAAGAGCGAGACCAGAAATAGTAGGGATCGCCTATATGGGCGATGGCGGGGGGTATGCAATCGGTGCTCAACATCTCGTGAATGCGGCAACCCGAGGAGATCGGATTACGGCGATTGTTGCGAATAACACCTTATATGCGATGACTGGGGGACAGATGGCGCCGACTACTTTACCGGAGCAAAAGACGAGTACTACTCCTTATGGGCGGGATTCAGGAAAAACAGGTTCACCGACACTGGGACCGGAATTAGTGGCAGCTATTGCTTCGGAAGGTTCGTATGTAGCCAGAGCAACTGTAGGAGATTACAATAAACTAAAACTTTATTTAAAAAAGGCCTTACTTAACCAGATGGAAGGTAAAGGTTTTTCCTTTGTTGAAGTCCTATCCACTTGCCCGACAAATTGGCGGACTGGAGCTAAAGAAACTTGGGGGTTTCTCCAGGGAAAAATGGAAAACTATTTTAAAGTCGGAGAATTGCGAGTATCCAAGGGGAACCGTTCAGAAGAGGAGGGTTAGCATGATGTTGGATAATAAGGATAGACTGGTTAAAATTATCATTGCCGGAGAAGGGGGACAAGGGGTTCAGACTATTGGGGAATTACTGGCTGAGACTGCCTATATCTCTGGAAAACAGGCACTCTATATTCCCAATTTCGGAGTGGAACAACGTGGGGGTGTTTCGATTGCTTTTGTTCAGATTGCAGAAGGAAAGATAGGTTCGCCTAAATTTCAAAAAGCCGATTTATTAGTTGTATTAAGTCAAAGGTCAGTAGAGAGAACAAAAGATTATCTTAAACAAGATTCGATCTATCTTTATGATGAATCAAACATTCAAGCCCCGCTCATTGATGATCAGGCAGTAGGGGTTCATGGATATGATACTGTTGCTCCTGAGGCATTTGCCAAAATGGTAGGAACTGGGGAAGGGGAGGCAATTCTCCCTCCCAAAAAAGGTCTAATCCAACTTGGGATCCCGGCGGCAAAAGTTGCTAAAGAACAACTAACTCCTAGAGTTTTTAATATTATTATTTTAGGAGCATTAGTAAGTGTCAGTAAGGTTATGGATCCGGAAAAAATAAAAGAAGCTTTGGAACGAAAATTAGGTGAGAAGTTTAAGCTTAATCCGAAACTACGGGAGTTAAACTTTAATGCTCTGGAAACCGGAATGCGAATGGGGTTAGATTCATTTCAAGGACAAAGTAAAGAACTGAGGGAACTAAAAAGCTGAAAGGATGACAGGTTTGAAAGTAATAAAAGAAAGTACAAGGGAAGAAGAACGGGGTTACCAGCAGACCGTTGATAATGGGAATACAAATGAGTTTGAGGGGGTAGTGCATAAGACTACCCGCGGAAGATGGATTATTTTTCCCGGACTCTGTAAAGGGTGTGGCCTTTGTATTGAAAAGTGTCCAGTTGGCGTTATCGGATGGTCTTCAGAACTTGGAGCATATGGAACAAATCGAGTAGAAGTAAATAAGGAAGGCTGCGTTACTTGTAAAATCTGTGGTTTGTACTGTCCGGATGCGGCAATTAGTGTTGAACGTATCTAATTTGCTCGCTGCTTTTTTTCTTGGGACTTCCTTGCATTTTGACAAAAACTGCGTTATCATACTTCTTAGATCTGCTCTGGGTAAAGAAAGTAGTGCTTTATAGAAGAGAAGGGGTTAGTGCTGCTAATAACTGATAATGATTATTAATATCAACATATAATTAATCATGTAACTAACTAATAACTAAGAATTTTAGTAGAAATACAAAAAATTAATTTGGAATATTATTAATAATTGGAGGCAGAAAGATGGATGAGACGATTACTATTCTAATATTATCGGCTTTAGCCCCGGTCCTAGGTTCTTTTTTGGGTGTTATGAAAAAACCTTCGGATAAATTTATGTATGATATGTTATCCTTTGCCGCTGGAGTTATGCTAGGTATTTCTTTTTTAGAATTAATCCCGGAAAGTATTGAGTTTTCTTCTTCTTGGATCTGTGTCGTAGGAATAATCATTGGTTCTATTGCAATGTATTTTGTGGATCGAATTTTACCCCATATCCATCCGGATTGTTCTCAGGAAGCGGGAAGAAACCTTAATAAGACTGCGATTTATCTGATTGCTGGGATTGGATTACACAATTTACCAGAAGGAATGGCGATTGCGGTGGGAACTGTTTCCCAAACTAAGACTAGCTTGATTGTGGCACTTGCCATTGCTATTCATAATATACCTGAAGGAATCTGTACTTCGGCACCATTTTACCATTGTACGCAGAATAGACTTAAATCGTTTCTGGTTTCTTCAGCTACAGCAATACCGATTATAATTGGTTTTATTATAGCTAAATTTTTGTACTCTATTATTTCCTTACAGTTTGTAGGTTTGTTAGTAGGAGCAACTGCCGGCCTGATGATTTATATTTGTGCTGATGAATTAATTCCGTCTTCTGCTGGGAAAACAGCTAACCATAGTACAGTATTTGCCCTAATTATTGGGGTGATCTTTGTAGTATTATTAGGTACGATCTAGAATTTTAGGTAGCCCGCCACCCAGATTTGCTGGGGCACGTGAAAGAATGAAAATCAATTTACGTTAATAGATATTATCTTAACTTCTTTGATTGGCACATCATAAAATCCTCCGAACATTCCAGTTGGAACTTTACTTATCTGATCTACTACTTCCATTCCTTTGGTTACCCGGCCGAAAACACAATACCCAAAGCCATTGGAGGTATTGTTTATATGGTCAAGATGGGGATTATCAACTAGATTGATATAGAATTGGGAGGTTGCACTGTCCACAATCTGTGTTCGAGCCATAGCAACCGTTCCTCTGAGATTAGACAGCCCGTTTGTTGCTTCATTCTTAATTGCGGGAAAAGTTGGTTTTGCTTCGAGATTTGAATTAAAACCGCCACCTTGAATCATGAAATTAGGGATAACACGGTGGAAGATTGTACCATTGTAAAAACCACTATCTACGTAACGAAGAAAATTTACCACGGTTTGTGGAGCCTTATCTACAAATAATTCAAGCTGAATGTTTCCTAGAGAGGTCTCTATTATAATTCCAAGGTTTTCTTGACCAGTTTTCTTCAAGGCAGCCACTTCCTTTTCTATTTTAAGGTTGTAGAGTTTTGAATAACTAAAGAGTACAACCAGGACAATGAGGATTGAGAGTAGAATGTATACAAGCCCACGGTTTGAAAATGGTTTTATATTGTTACTGTTTTTACGCATATTCCTATCCCCTTTCTTGCAAACCCCTTTTTTCCGGGTAGAATTGTTTAGGGACCTTGCTTTTTATTTTGCCTACTTCTCTGAAGTAAAGTAACAAATTAGTAGGTTGTTGTCAAGAAAAAGGTGAAAGATTGGAGAAACTACTGAATGAAGAAATCCAATTTCATTTGCGAAACAATATTCTGACCAGGCTAGGAATAGAATAACGAGAGTATTTTCTAAGTAGTCGCTCACGCTGGCTACCGCCCGCACACATGAAATGATGAAAATATTAGCCAGGTGAGCCGACAAGCTCCAGAGGCGCTTTAATTGGTTGTTCATGCTGGTTAGAGTCGCTTACGCCGGCTTCCTAAATATCACAAAGTGATTAAGATCAAAGGCGGGTAAGTCGACCAACTGTCCTGTAGGATTTAATCAAGACCAGATGAATCAACAAGTTGTTCATGCTGGTTTCCCTAATTATCACGAAGTGATTTAATCAAGACCAGATGAATCAACCAGGGCTATTTTCTAGGTAGTATTATGTGAAAGATATAGTCTGTTAAGAGAAAAATATTAAAAACTATTTGAGGTAATGTAGAGATGGGAATAACAGAAAATCGGGTAATAGTGGTGGGGGGTGGTGCCTCCGGGATGGTGGCAGCGATCTCGGCCCGAAGGCAGGGCGCTGATGTTACCATTTTAGAGAGAAACCCCCGTGTTGGTAAGAAAATACTGGTTACCGGAAATGGCCGTTGCAATTTTACTAACATCAATACAGATATAAGCTGCTACCAGGGGAGTAACCCTAAATTTGCCGATAATGTACTTTCGAAATTTGGGAGCAAGGAGACGATAGATTTTTTTGAACAGTTGGGGGTTGCACATAAAGTAGAAGAGGTGGGGAAGGTTTTTCCGATGTCAGATCAAGCTTCCAGTATTTTAGATGTACTTTTGTATGAGCTTAATCAAAGGAAGATTAATATTATCTGTAATGCTTATGTGAGAAATATTAAGAAAGAGAATGCCCAGTTTGTTTTGGAATTGGAAGATGGTTCAGTTATCCAAGGGGATCGGGTGATCATTGCTACTGGGGGCAAAGCCATGCCTTCTACAGGATCGGATGGAAATGGATATGAATTAGCAGGAAAACTGGGACATACTATTATTCCAATCTTTCCGGCTCTTGTTCAGTTAAAGCTTGAAGGAGGGTATTTCAAGCAAATCCAGGGAGTTAAGTTTGTAGGTACGGCTGAACTTCTTTATAATAATAGGCCGGTGGCAAAAGACCGAGGAGATATTCTCTTTGCTAATTACGGGGTTTCCGGCCCCCCGATTTTACAAATTAGTAGAAAAGCCGGAGAACTTCTACAAGAAAGTCAAGAAGTATTTTTAAAACTAACTATTATAGATATGCTCTCTAGAGCAGAACTGAAAAACCTGATGCTTGATCGGATAAAAAATGGAGCAAAAAAGAGTGTTGAATTTAGTCTGGTTGGCCTGGTAAATAAAAGACTAATCCCTGTTTTACTAAAGGAAGTAGGAATCAGAGATTTAAAATGCCCGATAGGTAATCTTGCAAGTAAAGATCTGGAGAAGATCATTACGATTCTAACTGATTGGAGATTCAAGATCAGAGGAACAAAAAGCTGGCCTAGTGCGCAGGTAACGGCGGGGGGCGTGGATTCTCGCGAAATTAATCCTGATACCATGGAATCTAAAATTATTAAAGGCCTATATTTTACCGGCGAAATAATAGATATTGATGGGTTGTGTGGTGGTTTTAATCTTCAATGGGCCTGGTCCTCCGGGTTTATTGCTGGGCAGAATGCAGCATTGTGAAGAATTCGATTCAATAAGTTGGAGGTAAGTTTAAGTGCTTAGGTTGTCAAATATAAGAATAAATATAAATAAAATTATAAATTACCAGAGTGAAGCTGAAGTTTTGCAAAAAGAGATCAGCTCTAAACTCCATCTTAGTAAAAAGGAAGTAACTAATTATAAAATATTTAAAAAATCTATTGATGCTAGGAAGAAGGATGAGATTTATCTAGTTTATACAGTTGACATTGGAGTACCAAATGAAGAAAGGATACTGAAAAAACAGAATTATAAAGGAATAACAAAAACCCCGGAGTTGCCGGAAGTTATTTTTCCTTCGGGAACAGAGAAAAAGACTTGCCGTCCCGTAATCATCGGAATGGGACCTGCAGGTCTTTTTTCTGGGTTAACCCTTGCTAAGCGTGGATATAGGCCAATAATTCTTGAAAGAGGAGAGCATGTAGAGGCCAGAACTAACAAAGTAAATAAGTTTTGGGAAGAGAGGGTTCTGGATTCCGAAAGTAATGCATTATTTGGGGAGGGTGGAGCAGGTACCTTTTCCGATGGTAAACTGACTACTCTAATTAATGATCCAAGGTGCAGGATAATACTTAAGGAATTTGTAAAAGCCGGGGCACCGGAAGAAATATTATATCTTAATAAACCACATATTGGTACTGACCGGTTAAAGTCTGTTGTTAAACAGCTCAGGGAGCAAATCATTGATTGTGGAGGGGAAGTAAGATTTCAAGCTAAAGTAACTGATTTTATTATTAAAAATGGTACAATTGCAGGCTTAGTCATCAATGACTCTGAGATGCTTAATTGTGAAACTGTTTTGCTGGGAACAGGTCATAGTGCTCGTGATACTTTTCAGAGGTTACACCAAAGTGGTGTTTCTCTTAGCCAAAAATCCTTTTCGATCGGGGTGAGAATCGAACATCCTCAGGAGTTTATTAATAAGACGCAATATGGTAGTTATGCCGGGCATCCTGCCTTGGGAGCAGCGGATTATAAATTAGCCTACCATGCTAAGAATGGAAGATCGGCTTATACATTTTGTATGTGCCCCGGTGGTTATGTAATAGCTGCAGCTTCTGAAGGAAAAAGTGTTACGATTAATGGGATGAGTAAATATGGGCGAAAAGGAGAGAATGCTAATTCGGCTTTGCTAGTAGGCGTTATGCCTTCTGACTTTGGGAGTTCTCATCCACTAGCCGGTATTGAATTCCAGAGAAAATGGGAGCAACTTGCCTATCAAGTGGCTGGGGAGAACTATAATGCCCCGGTTCAATTGGTCGGAGATTTTCTTGCGAATAAACCAAGTACTCAGTTTGGTTCTGTAAAACCTACATATAAACCGGGTGTTTCCTTTGCAGAACTTAAAAACTGCCTACCTGATTATGTAATTGAAACGATTAAAGAGGCGCTTGTCTACTTTGAACGGAAAATAAACGGGTTTGCAAGGCCGGATGCAATTTTAACAGGTGTGGAGACCAGAAGTTCTTCTCCAATTCGGATCAATAGAGATGAGAATCACATGGCAAATATAAGAGGTTTATATCCGATGGGTGAAGGTGCGGGGTATGCCGGCGGGATAATGTCCTCAGCAGTTGATGGAGTAAAAACAGCGGAAAAGATTATTACAAAATACGCTCCTTTTTAAGTTAAGGAATTGCATAAAGTATTTGCTCCTGTTAATTTATTGGGGATTAAGATCAAATTAATGTTGTTGTTTGCGAAGACGAGCTTTTGTAATCAAGAACTCTAATATTATTATTTAACTTTCGTGGTAAAATAAATTTCGGTAGGATTTAAAAGAAGTTAATTATTGAAAAGAGATATTCATAATATACTTGTAAGATCAAAGATAAAGAAAAAGTGAGGTGTGTTTGTGAAAAGGAATCTAATTATAATTACACTCATTTGCTTAGTATTTTTGACTTTGGAACCATTTTCTTTGTTTGCTGCTGAAGATCACCGGATGCTGGTTACTAAGGCAAATGAAGTTATGCTTGCAATGCTGCTAGATAAGGATACTAAGGTTATGGGGGGGTTACTTAAAGAGGCAGAGGGAGTGGCAATCTTTCCTTCTGTTATCAAGGCTGGGTTGGTTTTTGGTGGGAGATACGGACATGGTATTGTTCTGAAGCGGGATCGGCAAAAAGGAATCTGGTATGGGCCACATTTTGTAAGTATATCAGGTGCATCCTGGGGGTTTCAAATCGGATTCCAGGAAACTGCCCTGGTAATGGTTATTATGAATGAACGGGGAATGAAAGGATTTACTGGGGATAAAGTAACGCTCGGTGGAGATATTGCCATTGCTGCCGGGCCGGTTGGGCGGCAAACCGGAGTAGGAACTGATGGGGGATTTAAGGCTGAGATTTATAATTACTCCAGAAGTAAGGGTTTGTTTGCTGGAGTATCATTGGAAGGTTCGATTATAGCTACGGATAACGAAGCTAATGAAAAATTCTGGGGCGGTTTGGTTTCGGTGGAGAGCATTTTGAATCGGCGGTCCCGTGACCGTAAAGTTGAGTCGCTAGTAAGGACGATTAACAAGTTTATTACAGAGTATTCACAGTTGAAAAACGGACTTATTTGACGATTAAAGGGTAAATAAGTCTATTCGTATGTTATCTTCTGTAATTGAAATTATGGTTACAATTGTAATTTTGGGAGGTAAGGTACCTGGTTTTGGATATCCATTGAATTTTAAAAACATATTTGGCTATTATTGTTTCCAAGCATTCTTGTCAGGAACATGCGAAGAACCTTTGTTTAGGGGTTTTGCGATAACAGTACTTGCTCAATCATGGAAAGGTAAAATAAGAATCAATAAAACAGATTTTTCCACGGCAGGAATAATAGCTGCATTGTTATTTGCCTTAGCACATATATCTTTTGGGCTTTACCCCTTTGAAATATATCATTTATATCCAACGCAATTATTGGCTGCTTTTGGATATGGACTACTTTATGCAGTAATTTTTCAGAAAAATACAAGTTTATTGATACCGATCATATTACATAATGCCGCAAATGTAATTGCCATTACAATACAGTGTCTATTCAATTTCCTCATTTAAAAAGCTGGTTTAGCTTCAAGGCTAATTCGATTTCCTTTTCCTTCTTGTGACCAAAAGATAAACAATAAGTGAGGAGGGGACATTTAATAAACCTAAGAGCCCCCAGAGCCAGGGGTTTTCTCCTCGTTTACGGGCATCAAAAAAGATCCATAGGGCTTGACTAAAAAGGAGAACAGCTATGATAATATATAACCACCAAGCCATTGTTTTCATCTTTGATTTACCTCCTCTCTTTGATAGCTCGGGGCGAATAAAATAACCATTGGCAGAAAGAAAGAAACAGCACTAAAAAAAACAACTATTGATTCAAGATAACCTGCCTGTAACAGATATCCTACTCCGATCAGAAAGGTTAGTGCGGTAGCGATAAAGGAGAAGGTTTCGATAATTGCTACCTTTTTATTAGTAGCCTTGGTCTTGCGTACTAAATTGGAGAAATAGGAGAGTGAGGGGGTCTCCAACTTTGCTAAGGTTTCTTCAGCCTCCTGACCAAAAGCATCCAAAGATTCTTTAAGGGAAAGATCAATCAATAATTGCTCGTGGTTTGGTACTTCTCTTTTATTGCCAGTCTTTTGCAGATTAGTGCCGATGGGATGCTTTTTGAGTAAAGATTTATCTTTCTTTTTTTGTTGTTTATTCCTATATTGAACCAAAGTGACCATCTCCTTCGGAATTAATCATGATTTGAAATCTTCTGGATCGAATTTTTGTTAAGGCCTTCTGAAGGTAGTTTTTCCTTTAAGACTTCGCGGAGTTGATTGATAGCTGAATGTAAACGAGAACGAACTGTTCCTACCGGAATCTTTAAAGTCATAGCGATCTCCTCGTATGTATAATCATAATAATACTTGAGAATAAGAGGAAACCGTTTTTCCCTCGGTAACTGGAGCATAGCCCGTTTAATATCTACTTTTATTTCTTCAACCGGATTTTGTTGGTTACTCTCCTCATTGCCAGCATATAGATTCTTCTCGACAGACTTCCTCTTTCGTAATTCATCCCGGTATAAATTAGAACCGATCGCAATTAACCAGGAGGAGAACTTAGCTTCTCCCCGGTACTTCCAGAGGCTTTTTATAGCTTTCACCATCGTCTCCTGGGTTAAATCTTTAGCTAGCTCCGGGTTTTGCGTAACTTTGATGAAATATCCTAGAATTTTCGGGTAATTCTCTTGGAGTAGGATTGCTAAAGCCTTTTCCTCGCCAGCCAAAGCTTCTTTTATCAGTTCCGTTTCACTCACATTTACACCTACTTTTATAAAACCTGACTTTCAAAGAGTTTATTTCGATTAAAGTACTTACCAACCCTTTTTATAAAAATCAGGTCGATCAGCCATAAACCGGCACCCAGACACCAGAGAAAGAAGTTGTTTACTAAGAGCACGCCAGTAATCTGGCCGACGACTAGAGCAAGGATGGGTAGAATAACAAGGCCTCCTAATTGATAGGCTTCTTGAAAACCTTTCACTTTTGCGGAGATAAATACATTGATAAAGACCGCACCGAGGCTGAGGGAGGGAGTTACCCAGAACAAGAGGATAAGCCAGTTTTTCTGGGGAAAGATTATCTTTCCAAAGAGCGGGTGAGCTGTAAGGTTCACCATCACTCCGTATAACAAGGAACAAATAGTGGTCAGGACTATAGCTGGTAAAAAAGCAGAGAGAATCTTGGCCCAAAAGAGACTAGTAATATCAACTGGAGCAAATAATAGACTTTCCATTGTTTTACGTTCTTTTTCTCCGGCAAAGCTACTGGCGCCAATTACACTGGCCGCCATTAAAGGTATAATCAGAAAAAAAGGGGCAAAAAGGTAATTGACAGTAAAGTAAATAAGCTTCTTATTTACTGTATTAAAAGAGAAAATCATCTTCCGCAATTCTCCCGGTGGTAATTTATCGAAAATTTTAAGAATGGTATCCATATTCCCCATTGAACTTAGATTATAAAAACGGGCCGGGATAATTATCACACCTGGCAAGATTAGACTAAAAACTATTGGTATTATGAGCATTGGTAGCCAGATCTGGATATTGCTGCTGATGACCATAATATCTTTCTTGATAATAGCCTGAACTGCTCTATTTTTCATGCTTTTTCCTCCCTAATTTTAAAGTATAAAGTCTCCAGGTCTCTTCCGATGATCTCTGCGGAGTAGATGGGTGCCAAGGCTAAAATTTTCTTTAGCAAGAGAGGGATTTCCGCTTTATTTTGGATCCGAAAACGGAGATAACCTGGCTCCTTACTTTCGATTGGATAACCGGAAAAATATTCCTCTGATATCTGTAGATTGGTCTCGACTTTAAGGCTTACCTCTTTTAAATATTTTGCTTCTAATTCACGGAAGGTGCCGGTTTCGAGAAGTTGTCCATGATGAATAAAGATAAAGCGGTGGCATAAATCTTGCACCTGTTTAAGCAGGTGGGTAGCAAGGAGGATGGTCACTTGATACTTATGATTCAGCTCTTTAATATATTTAATTAAATCCCTAGTACCTTCAGGATCCAAGCCGGTGGTGGGCTCATCCAGAAACAGAATCTCCGGGTTGTGCAGAAGAGCCTTGGCGATTCCCAGTCGCTTTTTCATTCCTGTACTAAAGATTCCGACCTTTTTTTCTGCCGCCCCGGTCAGACCGAAATCGGCAAGTAGTTTTTTGGCACGCTGCATTGGATCTTTTACACAGTAGAGGTCAGCAAAGAACAGGAGATTATCAAGTGCAGTCATATTCTCGTATAGACCGGCGGACTCGGTTAATACTCCACATCTTCTACGGACCTCATCTCCATCGGATATTGGATCATATCCTGCTAGGGTAATACGACCAGAATCCGGGTAGATCACTCCATTGATCAGACGGATAGTCGTAGTCTTACCAGAACCATTTGGTCCTAATATTCCTAGGATCTCTCCTTTTTGTACGGAAAATGAAAGTTTATTAATAACTTGTGTTCCGGAAAAGGATTTGTTTACCTCCTCTAGGAGGATGATCTCTTTCCCCATTTTAATCACCTCAATAATATGACGAATCAGGTATGCAAAAGGTTCATTTGATTTATTATTTTAGTTTTGACCATGCGTTATTGCGAAAAAACGTATTAACAGTTTGAGAAAAGTTTTATGTAATTGTCAATTTAACATATATTTTACCAATCAACTGGAAGTTATTTAAAATCACGAAAACTCTTGTCAATTTGATGAAGAAAATGATATTCTTAAGCATAATAGTGAAAAGCTTCTTAGAATAGCTTTCATTTAAGGAGATTGAATATGATAAAAAAGATAATGCAAAGGAAAATAATATGGGTGTTGATCTTTATTTTTGCTTTTATTTATTTAAATAATAATTCTTATTTTGCCCGACAGGATACAGGGAAACCATTGCTTGTAGCCCATCGCGGGGTTCATCAAACATTTTCGATGGAAGGGATTAAGTGGGATACCAACACTGCTCAGCGTATAAATGAGCCGGAACATTTTTATCTTGAGAATACAATCTCATCGATGGAAAAAGCTTTTCAGGTAGGAGCTGATCTTGTAGAATTTGATATTCAGCTAACTAAAGATAATCAATTTGCAGTTTTCCATGACAGACTTCTCGAGTATCGGACGAATGGAAAAGGTACGATTAGAGAATATACAATGGAAGAATTGAAGAGGTTTGATATTGGGTATGGTTATACTGCCGACCAGGGAAAAACCTTTCCTTTTCGGGGCCAGGGTGTAGGCATGATGCCTTCAATGGATGAAGTCTTTGCTTCTTTTCCTGACCGTTCTTTTTTGATTCATATTAAAAGTAATGGGCAGAAAGAGGGAGAAGTTTTAGCTCAGTATCTTAATAATTTACCGGAAGAACGTTTATCCCAGCTAACTTTGTATGGAGGAGATGAACCGATTGCCATTCTCCAGGAAAAACTCCCAAATCTAAGGGCCATGTCCATGGCAACAATGAAGAAAGCCTTGCTTCCGTATCTTGCCTTGGGGTGGACAGGGTATGTACCAAAAGCAATGAGAAATGCCCATTTTCATCTACCTCTAAAGTATGCACGGTATTTGTGGGGATGGCCCTACCGTTTTATCCGACGGATGAGAAAGGTTAATTCTCAATTCATTCTTGTTTTAGGCGAGGGAAAATGGTCTGAAGGATTTGATACAGTAGAAGATTTAAAGCAATTACCTTCTAATTATACCGGTGGAATATGGACAAATCGTATTGAGCGGATTGCGCCTGCTTTTGGAAATTTGAAGTAATCCCTACCACTGTAAGCTGTGGTACATGAAAGGATAAAACGATGATTCATGCATAGCTTCCAAAGGTTGTTTTTCAATACGATGGTGAGCACCGAGCTACGAGATTCATTTCCGAAGAAGATAAATTGAGGTTAAAGGGAAGAGTTAAGATGATTGATTATAATAAGATACTTATCGAAAACGCAGTGTTAGAATCTGAAAGGTTGATTTTAAGACCTTTTTCTTTAGAAGATGTCAATGATGTGTATTTGTATGCCAGTGATGATCTTGTAACAAAATACTTAACCTGGCCATCACATATTGATATTATACAAACCGAAAAAATTGTTAAGGAACTCTTTATAGGAAAGCTTGGAATTTATGCGATTGAATTAAAATCAGAACATAAATGTATCGGCTGTATCGAATTAAGATTGTGTATGGAGCATAATAAAGCAAGTTTTGGCTATGTATTGAATAGAGGTTACTGGAATCAAGGGTATATGTCCGAGTCATTAAGGTTAATATTAAAGCTTGCGTTTTCTAAATTAGAATTAAATCGGGTTGAATCTACTCATTATTCTGGAAACGAAGGCTCGGGCCGTGTTATGGCTAAATGCGGGATGAAATACGAAGGTAAGGGATTACAGGAAGTTAGGATTAAGGGAACTTACCATGATGTTATTCATTATGCTATTTTGAGGGAAGATTGGAATAGTATAAATGAAAATATAAAATACTGAAAGAACATTTTCAGAAAAAAAGGATTTTTAGAGTTATTGGAGAACACTATAACAAACGTTTGTGACGATACTAAAAGGTAGGAGAGATTATGGCTACAATTAAAGACATCGCCCGGAAAGCTGGAGTTTCACCAAGTGTAGTTTCTAGGGCACTTAATAACAAATATGGTGTTAATGATGAGACTAAAGCTAAAATCTTAAAGATTGCTAGAGAAATGAAATATTACCCTAATGCTTTAGCCCGAAGTTTGGTTACTAGAAAAACAGAAACTATAGGGGCAGTTATGGCTGATATCTCTGAACCGTATTATTCGCAAATTATCAAAGGAATGTACACGGTTGCAGATAAATCCGGGTATACTTTATTGTTTTCCAATTCATACGAAAACCTGGAAGAAACTAATATCCTCCAGACATTAGTAGATTCGGAGCGGGTTGATGGATTGGTGATTGTAGGTAGTAGTACACGGGAAAAGAATTTTGCCTTAAATCTGCTGGAAAGGAAAGTCCCCTTTGTATTAGTGGAAAGAAAATTTTTTGATCCACGGGTAAATTGCTTATGGGTGGATAATATCCAAGGAGCTTATGAAGCTACCAACTATTTAATTAAGCAAGGACATCAAAGGATTGCTCATATTACTGGGACTCTAGATTTTCAAGTGGCTCTAGATCGTTTGGAGGGTTATAAAAGGGCCCTTGCTGATGCTGGAATCCCTTTTGCGAAAGAGTTGGTTAATACAGGGAATTTTATTTGGCAAGATGGGTATAAAGCTACTAAGGAGCTTTTACATTCTCAAACACGCTGTACTGCAATTTTTGCTAGTAATGATACTATGGCTTATGGGACATTACAGGCTTTATCTGAGGCTGGTATAGCTGTTCCTGAAGATATTGCAGTGATTGGTTTTGATGATTTGGAGTTTTCTTTACTTACTAACCCGCCATTAACTACTGTTAAGCAACCACGCTTTGAATTAGGTAAAAAGGCTTTAAGCGTATTAATTGCTCTTCTTAATGGTGAGCAAAAAGAAGAAGGGGTAAATATTTCTTTCCCAACTGAATTGATTATTAGACGTTCTGCTTGATTTTTAAAAGAGGAACTATTTTTTTATAAACTTCGTGTGCCGTAAGGGGTAGGATTATACTTTTTGCTATAGCGATTCTGATCAAGGAGCTTTTACGCTGGTCGAAAAGGTGGATGGAAGGATCTTAAGTACTGATTGCGCTGGTGGTTTTGTTGATACATATATAGGACTTTATGCCAGTAGTAATGGGAATTCAAGCAGTAATCATGCTGATTTTGGCTGGCTTAAATACACACAAATGATAAAAAAATGTTTTACATGAATTTGAAAAATACTCTTATTTCTCTAATTTTAAAAAAGTAGGTAAGCTGCAGGATTTAGATTACTATTGTAGTATAGTATATTTACAAACTTGTTATAAAACATAAATAAACCGGTTTTTAAATACAAGGGGAGAGATAAATAAATGACCACCATAAATGATATAGCTAAACTTGCTAAAGTATCAAAAGCTACAGTGTCAAAAGTTTTAAATGGTCATCCGGGAGTGAAAGATGAAACCAGAAAAAATATATTAAGAATCATGAAACAGAATAATTATTGGCCTAATTCTATAGCTAGAAGTCTATCTACGAATAAATCTTACACAATTGGAATCTTCGATCCTATGCGTTTAAACAACTTTTTCTTCCGTGAGGTATTTGAGGGGATAGAAAGCGTTTTTGGTGAACAAGGGTACGATATTTTATACTTTGCTAATAAAAAATGGGATAATTCATGGGTGAATTATGGTTACAAGGAAAAGTGCGAGGATCGTAATGTGGATGGTATAATCATGATGGGTTTTGGAAGAGTTGATAGCTCTCAATTTGATAGTTTATTACAATCTGATATACCAACAGTCTTTATTGATCTGGATTTGGTTGGGCGTAATGCCTCTTATGTAACTTCAGATAATATTAATGGAGCAAAAACAGCAATTAATTATCTTTATAATTTAGGGCATAGAAAGATTGCCATGTTAATGGGCCCTTCCGGTTTTAGAGTGGCTCATGATCGGCTCTTAGGATTTCAGACCGCTGTTAATGAACTAAATATAGAATATAATCCGGATTGGCTTTTTAATGGGGAGTATGAAATAGAAACCGGCTATAATGCCATGCAAGAGATTTTAAAAATGCCTAAAAAACCAACAGCGATCTTTGGTGAAGATATACTGGCTATCGGTGCGATCAAAGCAATAGAGGATAATGGATTTAGTGTACCTGAGGATTTTTCAGTAGTTGGTTTTGATGATATCGAATTGAGTAGACATTATGATTTAACTACAATTAGTCAAGATATAATTGGCCTGGGAGAATCAGCAGCAAAACTACTTTTGAGAATTATTGAGAAAGCTAATTTTCCTCCAGTGATTTTACCGACGAAACTTATTGAACGTAAAACTTGTAGAAAAATATAAAGATATCACCCAATAAGTGAACCGGTTTCCTCACATGATATAAAATCATTGTAATTTTATACAAATTACTGCTTGGGTGTTCTTTAGTTCCAAAATATTAAATTTAAAGGTGATACTAGATGAAGATGACATTACGTTGGTTTGGCGAGCGGGATGATAGTGTTACATTAGAAAAGATTAGGCAAATTCCCGGTCTTATTGGAGTGGTAAGTTCTTTACCGGAAATTCCAGTGGGTGAAGTATGGCCTTTGGACCGTATTATGAATTTGAAAAATGAAATTAATCAGTTCGGATTAGAGCTTGAGGTTATTGAAAGCGTTAATGTACATGAGGATATTAAATTGGGGATTCCCAGTAGAGAACAGTATATTAAGAATTATTGTGAAACAATTAAGAATCTAGGTAAAGCTGGTATCCGTGTGGTTTGTTATAATTTTATGCCTGTCTTTGACTGGATCCGTACTGATTTGTCTATGAAACTGGCAGATGGTTCATTTGTTATGGCCTATGATGGAGAGTGGATTGAAAAGACCGATCCTCTTCAATTAGTAGCCGAGGTCACTGGTAGCTCTCAAGAATTTTCCTTACCGGGCTGGGAACCGGAGAAATTAAAGGAATTAAAAAAACTTTTTCAGCAATATAAAGAGATCAATGAAGAAAAACTATTTGCCAATCTTAAATACTTTTTAGAACAAATTATTCCGGTTTGTGCAGAATATAATGTTAGAATGGCAATCCATCCGGATGATCCGCCCTGGCCAATTTTTGAATTGCCAAGGATTGTAGGTTCTAAAGAGAATCTAGAGCGGATAGTTAATCTGGTAGATAGTCCGTTTAATGGGTTAACTATTTGTAGTGGTTCTCTTGGTATAAAAAGAGAAAATGATATTCCCGAAATAATTAGGTATTTTGGGAAAAGAGGAAAAATATTTTTTGGGCATGTCAGAAATATTAAAATTCAAGCGGAAAGAAAATTTTACGAAACTTCACATCTTTCCAATGATGGCTCTTTTGACATGTACGAGATTATGAAGGCTTATCATGATGTTGGATTTACCGGTTATCTCCGTCCTGATCATGGAAGAATGATCTGGGATGAGGAGGCAAGACCGGGATATGGTTTATACGACCGGGCATTGGGTATTGCTTATCTGACCGGTTTATGGGAAGCAGTTTCTAAAAGTAAAAAGTCATAATTCAATTTAAGATTTCAACATAAAATATTGATTGCTTTAAAAGGGATGCCATGTTGGTTACATAATTCCAATAAATAATAGAGAGAAAAGGTGATTAGTTTGCAAAATAATTTAAAAGGAAAAACAGCAGTAATTACAGGCGGGGCTGGAGTGTTATGTAGTACCTTTGCTAGAGGACTGGCTGCCCTTGGAGTAAAAGTTGCGATCCTGGATTTGGCAGAAGAGCCTGCCTATAGGTTAGCAAAAGAAATAAAAGAACAAGGTGGAGAAGCTATTGCGATTAAGTGTAATGTTTTAAATAAGGAGGAGGTCATAAAGGCTAAAGAAGAAGTCCTGGCTATATACGGTAGTTATGAACTGTTGATTAATGGAGCTGGTGGTAACCATCCTAAAGGTACTACTAATAAAGAAGTTTTAGAATTTGCTGATCTTAATAATTATGATCAGGAATTGATCACTTTCTTTGATTTAGAAGAAAAAGGGTTTGAGTTTGTATTTAATTTAAATTTTATGGGGACTTTTATTCCGACTCAAGTTTTTGCCCGTGAGATGGTTGGGAAAAGTGGAGCGACGATTATTAATATCTCTTCCATGAGTGCATTTGCTCCGATGACAAAGGTACCAGCCTATAGTGCGGCTAAAGCAGCGATCAGTAATTTTACACAATGGATGGCTGTTCACTTAGCTGAAGTAGGGATCAGAGTTAATGCGATTGCACCTGGGTTTTTTTTAACCGAACAGAATAGAAAATTGTTACAAAAAGAAGATGGTACTCCTACTGAGCGGTGCCAGAAAATCATTAGTCAAACACCTATGCGTCGTCTGGGAAAGCCGGAAGATCTGCTTGGGACATTATTTTGGCTTTGTGATGAAAAAGCATCAGGCTTTGTTACGGGTGTAGTTATTCCCGTTGATGGCGGATTTATGGCTTACTCAGGAGTCTGAAGGAGGTAGAAAATGATCCCATTTAAGCTGGAACTTGAATATCAGTGCTGGCTTAGGTATGAAAGAGTAAATGCTAAACAATTTTTTGATGAATATTGCCAGTGGTGTGGGAATATAGTGGTGATTGATGAAACACCAGTTATTCATTCAGCCAGAGATGAACTGAGATATGGAATTAAAAATTTACTTGCGCAGGAACCTTTAGTTACAACTTTTCCCCAGAAAGATAAATACATTTTATTAGGGAAATTTGAAAGCAGTTCTTTACCGGCTAATATTTTTGACAAAAATGAATATGAAAAGATTAATCAAGAGGGTTACATAATTAAAACTACTCATCAATCCGGGCAGGATTGTATAGCGATTTTAGCTCAAACTGATCAGGGCGTTTTATACGGAGCCTTCCACTTTTTAAGGCTGCTCCAGACAGAGCAGGATATTACTAATCTCGATATTTATGAAGCACCGGTTAATCCCATAAGAATGATTAACCATTGGGATAATATGGATGGTAGCATTGAACGGGGTTACGCTGGAAATTCTATCTTTTATCAAGATAATCAGTTGACTGGTAATCTGGAAAGAGTACGAGATTATGCTCGTTTGCTTGTTTCAATTGGGATCAACAGTATTGCTATTAATAATGTAAACGTACATCAGGAGGAAACCAGGTTAATAGATGACCGGTTGGAAATAGCCGCAAAATTGGCAGACATTTTCCGCAACTATGGAATCAAAGTGTTTCTGAGTATAAATTTTGCCAGCACTATACAATTGGGAGGTTTATCAACTGCCGATCCCCTGGATGAGAGGGTGAAAGAGTGGTGGCAAAGAAGGGTTGAACAGATTTATCAAAAGATCCCGGACTTTGGCGGTTTTCTGGTAAAAGCTGATTCCGAACACCGGCCCGGACCATTTACATATAATCGTAATCATGCTGAAGGAGCTAATATGCTAGCGGAGGCACTGAAACCTTATGGAGGGCTGGTAATCTGGAGATGCTTTGTCTATAATTGCCAGCAGGATTGGAGAGATCATTCAACGGATCGGGCAAAAGCGGCTTATGAAAACTTTCAACCTCTGGATGGCAAGTTTGCAGATAATGTAATTTTACAGATTAAAAATGGTCCAATGGATTTTCAGGTAAGAGAGCCAGTATCTCCCCTCTTTGGAGCAATGAAAGAGACTAATCAGCTTCTAGAGTTACAGATTACACAGGAATACACCGGTCAACAAATACACCTTTGTTATCTGGTACCCCAATGGAAGGAAGTCCTTGATTTTGATACTTTCGCCAAAGGAGAAGGTTCATATGTAAAAAGAATCATTGATGGTTCTTTGTTTAACAGGAAACTTTCCGGCTTTGCCGGGGTTGCAAATATCGGTGATGATCTAAATTGGACCGGACATATCCTTGCACAAGCTAATATGTTTGGCTTTGGACGGCTAGCCTGGAATCCAGACTTTTCTACTAAGGAAATTACTATGGAATGGGTAAGATGCACCTTTGGCAATGACCAAAATGTGATTGCAGCGATCTCTGGGATGTTATATGATTCGTGGGAAATCTATGAAAATTATACTGCACCCCTGGGAATAGGTTGGATGGTTAATCCCGGTTATCATTATGGACCGAATGTTGATGGTTATGAATATTCTCGTTGGGGAACATATCACCGGGCAGATTGTTTTGGTATAGGCATTGACCGGACCCTCGGAACAGGAACCGGTTATACGGGACAATATTACGAAGAAAATTCGATAAAATATGAAACCCCGGAGACTTGCCCGGATGAATTAATACTATTTTTCCATCATCTCCCCTATACTTACAGGCTTAAAAACGGAAAAACGATTATTCAACATATATATGATGCACATTTTGACGGGGTTGATCAGGTAAAAGGGCTAATAAAAAGTTGGGAACAATTAAAGGGGAAAATTGATCAAAGACGTTTCCAAAAAATATTGGATAAATTATATGAACAACTAGAAAGTGCGAAGGAATGGCGGGATGTTATTAATACTTATTTTTATCGAAAAACAGGTATTTCCGATCTTCTCAATAGGAAAATTTATTATTAATCTAATAATATAGAGAATAAGGAGGTTTTAGTTATGGAAGAAGTAAAAGAAAAATCCATTTATACCGATCCGAGCAAGTCAATTGATGAAAGAGTAAATGATTTACTAAACAGATTAACTTTAGAAGAAAAAATTACTCAGATGTTGTTTTACTCTTCGGCAATTAGTCATTTGGGAATACCTGAGTATAATTGGTGGAATGAATGTTTACATGGAGTCGCAAGGGCAGGAGTGGCTACCGTATTCCCACAGGCTATTGGGATGGCTGCTTCCTTTGATCAGGATCTACTCTATCAGGTTGCCTCTGTTATTGCTGATGAAGCCAGAGCCAAACATCACGAGTTTGCCCGACATGAAGACCGAGGTATTTATAAAGGATTGACATTTTGGACCCCAAATATTAATATTTTCCGTGATCCTCGTTGGGGTAGGGGGCAGGAAACATATGGCGAAGATCCTTACTTGACCAGAAAACTTGGGGTGGCTTTTATCCGGGGCTTACAGGGGGATCATCCCCAGTATTTAAAGGTAGCGGCTTGTGCTAAACATTATGCTGTTCATAGTGGACCGGAAACACTTCGTCATGAGTTTGATGCAGTGGTAAGTAAAAAGGATCTTCGAGAGACCTATCTTCCGGCTTTTCGTGATGCAGTCAAAGAAGCTAAAGTGGAAGCTGTAATGGGAGCCTATAATCGGGTCAATGGAGAGCCTGCTTGTGCCAGTAAAACCCTTTTGGAAGATATCTTAAGAAAAGAATGGGGCTTTGAAGGGCATGTAGTTTCAGATTGTGGTGCGATTCAAGATATCCATGAGAATCATAAACTTACCTCTACTCCTGAGGAGTCTGCAGCACTAGCTGTTAATAATGGTTGTGATCTGAATTGTGGTTGGGTTTATGAGCATCTAAAAACAGCTGTTAAAGAAGGTTTAATTTCTGAGGAGACTATTAACAAGTCTGTAGCAAGGTTAATGAAAACACGTATAAAGTTGGGGATGTTTGATCCCCCGGAAGTGGTTCCATTTGCCAATATACCATACGAAATAAATGATTGTGAAGAACACCGGCAGCTTGCTTTAGAGACTGCCAGAAAAACAATGGTATTATTAAAAAACGAGAATTCTATATTACCTTTAAACAAAGAATATATTAAAACGATTGCTGTTATTGGTCCGAATGCCGATAATAAAAAGGTGTTATTAGGAAATTACTTTGGAGTACCTTCTCATTATGTTACACCGCTATCCGGGATCAGGGAAGCAGTTGGCAAGAATACTAAAGTTATTTATGCTGAAGGGTGCAAGCTTAATAATACTCGTAAAAGTTCCTGGGGAGAACCTCCAACCAGCGGATTTGCCGAAGCTTTAGCAGCTGCAGAACGGGCGGATGTAGTAATAATGTGCCTGGGACTTTCTCCTGATTTGGAAGGGGAAGAAGGGGCAGTTGCCAATTCTGATGGTGGAGGAGACCGTAATTGCCTTAAATTACCAGGGATGCAAGAGGAATTGTTACAAGCTGTTGCTACTACAGGGAAACCAATAATTCTTGTACTTTTTAATGGCAGTCCTGTGGAAATAAACTGGGCTCAGGATAATTTACCTGCCATTATTGAGGCCTGGTATCCGGGAGAAGAAGGAGGAACAGCTCTGGCTGAGGTTATTTTTGGTGATTACAATCCAGCTGGAAAGTTACCAGTCACCTTTGTCAAATCGACCGATCAATTACCACCTTTTACAGATTATAACATGAAGGGTAGAACTTATAGGTATATGGAAGAAGATCCCCTATATCCTTTTGGTTATGGATTAAGTTATACAGAGTTTAAATATACTAATTTAGTAATTAGTGATACAAAATTAAATACTACCGAAGATCAAGATCTTAAAGTTACGGTTGAGGTGGAAAATAGCGGAGAACGGGCAGGGGAAGAAGTTGTCCAATTTTATGTTGAAGATGTTGAAGCCAGTGTTTCTATACCTAAGTGGGAATTAAAAGGTTTCAAACGTTTACATCTGTTACCTGGAGAGAAAAAACAGGTAGAATTTAATCTGCCAATAAGAGAGTTAGCAATCATCAATGAAGAGGGGAACTGTTTGTTGGAACCGGGTAAGTTTGAAATATACATTGGAGGACAACAGCCTGATCCACGAAGTAGAGAGCTAACAGGTAAGGAGATGCTTGCAACCGAGTTTGAGGTAGTTGGATCTGTTAAGGAACTGGAATATTAAACGACCGGCGACGAGCTATGAGATTGAGAGGACTTTTATTATGAAAAGAAATGAGATTCAAATCCGCGATCCTTTTGTCTTACCAGTAAAAGAGGAAGGTTTATATTACTTGTATGGAACAACGGATAAAAATTGCTGGTCAGGAAAGGCAGTTGGATTTGATGTTTATACCAGTAAAGACTTAGAAGAGTGGGATGGGCCGGATCCTGCTTTCCGACCAGAAAAGGATTTCTGGGCGGAACGGAATTTTTGGGCGCCCGAGGTCTTCTTTTATGGTGAAAAATATTATATGTTTGCCAGTTTCAAAAAGGATGAAGTCTGTAGGGGTACCCAAATCCTGGTTGCAGATAACCCTAAAGGCCCTTTTCTCCCGAATAGTGAAGGCCCGGTAACGCCGAGGGACTGGGAATGCCTGGATGGAACTTTATATATAGATCATAAGGGAGAACCCTGGATTATATTTTGCCATGAATGGGTACAGATTGTTGATGGGGAAATTTGTGCGATGCGTCTTGATAAAAACTTAGAAAAGGCTGTAAGTGAACCATATCGACTCTTTAGTGCTTCGGAAGCACCATGGAGTAAACCCCATAAACGGAAATTTGATGGAGTAGAGAAAGAAGGTTTTGTAACAGACGGTCCTTTTATTTATGAAACAGAGGATAAAGAACTTTTGCTACTTTGGTCAAGTATCGGAGAAGAAGGTTATGCTATTGGAATGGCAAGAAGCCAAATAGGGAAGGTTTTAGGACCTTGGATTCACGAACAAGAACCAATCTTTAAGAAAGATGGCGGACATGGGATGGTTTTTAAAACTTTAGCTGGTAAACTGATGTTAACTATTCATTCCCCAAATGATACCCCAAATGAGCGGCCGCTGTTTTTTGAAGTTGTTGAAGTTAATGGTAGTCTAAGATTAAAAAATTAGGTTTGGGAATAAAGGTGAATAGTCAATAGAAAAAGGGCCATTGTATGGGCCCTTTTTCGTTTAGAAGTTAATTGGCAGGCCGTAGAAGGCAGATTCAAGAATCTTTTTCATCTCTGTAGCAGTGGTTTTTCGCGGGTTACTCGCGGTACAAGGATCAAGAACGGCGTTTTCAGCGACATAATTGACAGTAGATTTAAATAATTCTTCTGTTACCCCATAATCTTTTATCGTGGCAGGAATATTCAGATTAAAGTTAAGTTCATTAATATTAGTTATTAGGGAATCAACCAGTTGTTTATTAGTAGAACCGGGAAGATTAAGAGCTCTGGCAATTTGTCCATATTCATGTTGACATATTTTAGCATTATATTTTATCACATAAGGAAGGAGAATGGCATTACAGCAACCATGTGATATACCGTATTGAGCTCCGATTTTATGTGCCAGGCTGTGAGTTATCCCGAGCAGAGCATTACTGAAGGCCATTCCAGCGAGGCATTGAGCAAGATGCATCTCTCCTCGGGCCTCTTTATTACCATGATAAGAATCCAGTAAATAATCGAAAACCATAGAAATTGCTTCTATAGCCAGAGGGTTTGAGAATCGGGAACGGGCAGAGGCAACATAGGCTTCGATAGCATGTGTTAAAGCATCCATTCCGGTATGGGCCACTAATTTTGGAGGCATAGTTTGAGGAATGCTACTGTCCAAAATAGCTATATCTGGTGTAATTTCAAAATCGGCCAGAGGATACTTAATTTTTGTGGAGTAATCAGTAATAACAGAAAAAGCTGTAACTTCGGTAGCTGTTCCACTGGTTGAAGGGATGGCAACAAAGATGGCTTTTTTTCTAAGCTTGGGCATAGTAAAGGGGGTTTTGATATCATCAAAATTCAGCTCCGGATATTCATAGAAAACCCACATGGCTTTAGCAGCGTCGATGGGGGAACCTCCGCCAATGGCGGCAATAACATCGGGCTCAAACTCAAGCATGGCTTTTGCCCCTTTCATTACAGTCTCAACAGAGGGATCAGGTTCCACACCTTCAAATTTTTTTGTCTCTAAACCAGCTTCATTTAAAATTTTCTCCAGCTTAGATAAAAAGCCAAATTTTTGCATCGAAGAACCACCAGTTACAATCAGAGCTTTTTTATATCCTTTTAGGTTTCCCAGTTCTTCAAGGGCATTCCTGCCAAAATAGATATCCCGGGGAAGAGTAAACCGTGCCATTTAAACATCCTTTCCTTCTGATTTAAGCTGCTATTATTCTTCTGTTTATTGTATCTATTTATACTTTACTGGAGAAACATTTTGGGTTATAGAGGTTTTAGTAGCAATTAAAATAGTGTTAAATTCGAGTTAAAATCATGGGCGATAAAGGATTTAGCTATTATTTAAAAAATATAAAGAATATGGGGCGAGTTTCTTAATGAAAGGATGAAAATTCAATTTAAGTTAATTTCTAAGTAGAGAGGTGATATAAGTGTTACTTCTTGTAATTAACTCTTATTTATTAGGCTCTATTCCTTTTGCTTATATATCAACTAAATTATTTAAAAATGCTGATATTCGTAAAATTGGTTCAAAAAATGTCGGTACTACCAATGTGATGAAAAATATAGGTGTAATTCCCGGGGTAATTACTGCTATTGGTGATGCTTCTAAAGGGATTCTTGCGGTCCTAATAGGTGATTCCATGATGGCTGGAGGAGGCTTAATTGGTCTTTTGCTTGCGGTAATTGGTCATAATTGGCCAGTGTGGCTGGGCTTTTACGGGGGTGGAGGCCTAGCTACAATGATTGGAGGTTTATTACTAGTTTCTAAGTGGTGGATTATCCTTATTTTAATCGGAATCTGGGGACTGGCTTTTTTAATTATGAAAAAACACGATGAAAGTGCTATTGTAGCATGTTCTTTTTCCCCCTTTGTCTTAGGTTATTTCCACGCCTCTTGGCAGTATTTTTTCTTTGGCCTTTTGGCCGGATTTGTAGTAGGAATAAAAAGGTTTTTCAGTATTAAAGCCAATGAAAAAGCATTTGCAATAAAAAAGGTTGCTTAGAAGGTATTCTCTTATTATTTCCGAATTATAGATTAGAATTTTGATTGGATATTATTGACACGAAATTTTTTATGAGTAAAGTTAATCTTATATAGTAAGAGTTTTATATTCGTGGCTAAAAAAGATAGTAAGGCAGGCTTCTGCCTGCGTACATGAACGATGAAAATTTATTTAAGTTATAATTTCCACAAGTTCAGAAGTTGTTTCCTTGGATAGAGCCACAAGAAAGGAGCGCATGCGAACTGCCTAAGCAGATTAAGGTGTTATATGTAGTACGCCCAGTTTCTGGAGGTATAAGGCAACACCTAAATGGGTTATGGCAAAACCTTGATCATAGATTAGTAAAGCCTTTTATAGTTTGTCCGGAATCAGAAGCTCGAGTTTTTCACCGGGAAAATCCGGGGCTTTCGATATTTCCTTTAGATATTCGGGGGAATATTAGCCCTTGGCAAGATTTGAAGGTATCTACAACCCTGCTACGGCTTGCAGAAAGCCTAGGAGTGGAACTTATTCATGCTCACAGTTACAAGGCGGGTTTACTTACTTTATGTGCTGGTTTAAATAAGCATCGCTCTTACCGTTTATTATGTACTTTTCATAATCCCCTACGACGTTTTACTAATCATTTGCATGATGTTATCAGCCGCTTGCTTGCGAGCAGGATTGGATATGTTTCTGATCATCTAATTACAATCTCTAATTCTATTAGGGATGATACAATTAATCTTCTAAGGGTTCCGGAAAATAAAGTCACTTGTATTTATAATGGGATAGATCCATCTGTTTATCATATTAATTTTGATTCTGGAGAATTAAGAAGAGAATGGGGTATTCCCGACGGCGTGCCACTAATTGGCACTATAGCTAGACTGATTCCGCAAAAAGGGATACAATATCTAATTCAAGCTGCGACTATAATAAAGAAGAAGTTTTCGGATTTTCGAATACTTGTGGTAGGTGATGGTCCATTCCGGCGCGAACTGGAAGAGTTGTCGGTTTCCGCTGGCGTCAGCGGAAA
The DNA here is from genome assembly GCA_036744795.1 of Bacillota bacterium. Classification (GTDB taxonomy): domain Bacteria; phylum Bacillota; class UBA4882; order UBA10575; family UBA10575; genus UBA5486. The sequence goes on from DAIOHK010000003.1 coordinate 40,489, forward strand.
GATTATTTTTACCGGGTTTCGTTCGGATATTCCTCGAATATTAGCTGCTATTGAACTATTTGTCTTACCAACCTTGGAAGAAGGGATGTCAGTGGCGATTCTGGAAGCAATGTGTGCCGGTAAACCGGTGATCGCTAGTAGGATCGGTGGGGTGCCTGAGGTTGTTACCAGGGAGACTGGTATTTTAGTTCATCCGGGAGATTCTGGCGAGCTGGCAAATGCAATTGATTATTTGCTATCTGATGCCAAAGCAAGAGAAAGAATGGGGAAAGCTGGATGTCAACAGATTGAACAAAATTTTACCCTGCAAAAGATGGCTAAAGCTCATTATCAATTATATTACCGGTTGGTAACTAGTTAAAGTATAAATAAAAAGAGGAGGAGAAAAAATGAAGAAAAAATCATTATATTCCGTTATAATTGCTTTTTTTATGATTTTATTGGCATCTTCAGTTTCCTATGGAGTGTGGGAAAACGCTGTCTGGTTAGGTACTGATATTGATCAAACAGCCAGGAGAATGGGGTATTTTCATGAAGAAAAAGTTTCTACCAAAATAGTATCACAGAATGTGGGTGGGGAGTTTTCTTGTGAGATAGATTTAAGTAGTACCTTAGCATCTTTTGGCTACTCTTCTGGTGGTTTATATGCAATGTTGGGGGCAAAAGTTAATGGCCGGTTTGATTTCCTCTTTGGTGCTGGGTTTAGTTATAAGGATCGATACTCCCCATTTCTATTAGCGGGAGGGGTTAAGTGTTTAGTCCCTGCGCAGCAAGTAATTTATGAGATTGAAGGTTTTTATCAGATATTACCGCCATTGCTGGTCAATTTAAGTTTTGATACATATACCAACTCAATCTTTATCGGACTTGGTTTAGCCTATAATTAACCAAACAGGGTTTTTATTTACTGAAATACAAAAGATTAAGGCCTGACGCCCTTCACAGTTTTATGTTATCATCTTTATAGAAGATGGAAAATTACTCTTATACTGTGGAGGTGAATAAGTATGAAGGTGAGGGACTTGGTTAAACCAGCTCATCAGCAATGGGCGGCTTTAATCTTATTATTATCTTGGTTTATTCCTTTTGCTGGGGCGGTTGGATTTAGTACCTTATCAACCAGTCCCATGTTAGGGAAATCTGGAGATGAAGTATCCACCCGAAAACAGGTGGTTAATAAGATAGAGGATCAGAATATTAAAAAAGCAGGTACAAAAAAGTCAGGAACAGATTTGGTTTCTAAAAAGGTTAGTCAATCTAATACTTCTTACACTGCAAATAGCAGTAGTAATAATTTTGGAAAGGGTTCAGCGGAACAGGTTAGCCAAAAAACTGCTACTGAGGATGGTCAGCGGGATGCTTCCCCATCAGTTACTCAAGTGAACCAGAGTAACGTCGATATTGATCTATTGGCCCGGGTTATTTACGCTGAATCTCGGGGCGAGCCATTAGAAGGACAGGTAGCTGTTGGGGCGGTACTCCTTAACCGTTTATCAAACCAGAATTTCCCTAACAATTTATGGAATATTGTATTTAAAAAGGGCGAGTTTTGTACTGTACGGGATGGTCAGGTCTGGTTGCAGCCGGATGCTACTGCCTATCGGGCGGCACGATTAGCTAAAGCAGGTTGGGATCCCACATATGGAGCATTATATTTCTACAATCCAGGTAAAACCTCATCCACATGGATCTGGTCCAGGCCGGTAACTACTCAGATTGGGAGCCATCTTTTTGCCCGTTAAAAATATGGTTGGCAACCTTTGAAGAGGCCCCCTTCTTTTATTAAGTTTTCGATTGTCAAATATTTTAGGGGTGCTCCGGTTTAAGGTGTGATTAAAAAGAATGATGATGGTACTTAGAGTTTGATTATGACCATCATTGCTACAACTTTTTAAAATAGGGTGGACGGCAAAATTCCATTGACGACCTATTAGGTTTATGATAATATATTAAAGTAAAGTTTTGGCGAGAGTGGCGGAATGGCAGACGCGCTAGACTTAGGATCTAGTGGGTAACCGTAGGGGTTCAAGTCCCCTCTCTCGCACCATTATTTTATAGCGGCGATTTTGCCGTTTTTCTATTTAATTTACTTGACACTAAATTACTTCAAGGGTAAAATTAGTAAGGCTTTTTTATATTATGTTTAAAGAGCCGATAAAACCTAAGGTTTTATCGGCTCCTCATTGCTTAAGGTTTTTACATAAGGGAATTGCATAAAATTATGGTAAAATCATAAATCATTAATTATGTAATTCTTAAACATAGCAAAGATCAGTTTACAGTATCATATATTGAATGTAAGGAGGAGCATATATATGCAGTCTAACCTTGATAAATTAGAAAATAATCGAGTTTTATTAAAGATGGAAGCCGATCCTAAAGAGGTGGCTGAGGCATTTAATCAGGCTTACAAAAAAATAGTGAACAAAATAAATGTACCGGGGTTTCGAAAAGGTAAAGTCCCTCGTTTTATGTTGGAAAAACAATTTGGTAAAGAAGTATTATACCAAGATGCGATAGAGATTTTGGTGTCTCAAGGTTATTACGAAGCATTGAACAAGCATAAATTAGAACCAGTGGACAATCCAAAGATCGATTTCGAGGATGAAATTGAGGATGGAAAAGCCTTTACATTTCAAGCAGAAGTTGAAGTTTTACCCGAAGTCATATTAGGTGAATATAAAGGGGTAACTGCGGTTAAAGATGACCCGCAGATTACTGATGAAGATGTTGATCAGGAAATTAAATCCTTACAGGAACGTCATGCAGAATTAGTGGGTTCTGATAAAAAAGCTGTAGAAAATGGTGACTTTGCCATTGTTGATTTTGATGGTTACTTAGATGGAAAACCTTTTCCTGGGGGAGCTGCCCAGGGTTATACTGTAGAAATTGGGGCCGGTGGCTTTATTCCTGGCTTCGAAGATGGTATGATCGGGATGACGCCTGGGGAGGAGAAGGATATTAATGCAACTTTCCCAGAGGAATACCACCAACCTGATTTGGCTGGTAAAGAAGTAGTTTTTAAGGTTAAGCTTCATGAGATCAAAGTGAAAGAACTACCTATTTTGGATGACGAATTTGCCCAAAGCTTAGGACGTTTTGAGACCATGGAGGAACTTAAAAGTGATATTGAAAAGCAACTTCAGGAATATAAAGAGCAAGAAGCTAAAAAGGCATTTGAAGATGCTGTAGTTAAAAAAGTAGTCGACAATAGTAATGTTGAATTAACAGATACTCTTATTAACCGTGAATTAGAACATTCAATTCATAATTTAGAGCATGATTTTGAAGAAAGAGGGTTAAAATTAGAGGAGTATCTTAATTCTACAAATCAGACCATGGAAGATTTAAAGGAAGAGTTTAGACCACAGGTGGAAGAGAAGGTAAAAACCGATTTGGTTCTTTCTACTATAGTTAAAATAGAAGGAATTACAGTTAGTGAGGAAGAAATAAATAAGAGACTTGAGTATTTACTACAATATTACCCTCCCGCTACTAAAGAACAGATGTACAATCCCAATTTAATTGCGGGAATTAAAGCCTCTTTAGAGAAGGAAAAGGCTATACAATTCTTGGTGGATTCTGCCAAACCGGAAGGTGAAGCTTCTGAAAAAATCAAGGATGAAGAGAAAGTAGAAGAGGTGAAAGAAGAATGAATTTAGTACCAATGGTTGTTGAACAGACAAACCGTGGCGAGCGGGCTTATGATATTTTCTCCCGCTTACTAAAAGAAAGAATTATTTTTATTGGTGGCCCAATAAATGATCAGATGGCAAACTTAGTGGTTGCCCAACTTATTTACTTGGAGAGTGAAGACCCTGATAAAGATATATCTGTGTATATTAATAGCCCTGGTGGTGTAATCTATTCCGGGTTAGCTATTTATGATGCTATGCAATATGTTAAGCCTCCTGTATCTACCATTTGTGTTGGGTTCGCGGCTAGTATGGGTGCGCTGTTGTTAACTGCGGGGGCAAAAGGGAAAAGATATGCTCTTCCTAATTCCAGGGTGATGATTCACCAGCCTTTAGGCGGAGCTGAGGGTCAGGCAACTGATATTGAGATTCAGGCCAGGGAGATTTTAAGACTCAGAGAGGTTACAAATGGAATTCTCGCTCATCATACTGGCCAGCCAATGGAGAAAATTGTCCACGATGTTGATCGTAATTTCTGGATGAGTGCACAAGAGGCAGTAGAGTATGGTATTATTGATGAGATTATTGACCATCATAAAATAAAGTAAGGAAATTATATAACTACCCTAGTGGACTATGAATATTTGTGGCTAAATCTTAATTTAATTAATTACGCAATTTCATAAAGTAAGTATTATGGCTTTATTCCAAAAGAAAGAGGTGGTAAGATGTTTAAATTCGGCGATGATAAAGGACTGTTAAAATGTTCCTTTTGTGGAAAAGCTCAAGAACAAGTAAAAAAATTGATCGCCGGCCCCGGAGTTTATATCTGCGATGAGTGTATTGAATTATGCAACGAGATTATTGACGAAGAATTGAATGATGAGACCTCCTTCGATTTGGAAAATATACCAAAACCGGCTGAAATTAAAGCTATTCTTGACCAATATGTGATTGGGCAGGAGGATGCGAAGAAGACTTTAGCGGTAGCGGTATATAATCACTATAAAAGGATTAATTCCGAGGGACTCTTTGATGATGTTGAACTACAGAAGAGTAATATCTTGATTATGGGGCCAACCGGGAGTGGTAAAACCTTACTAGCCCAAACCCTTGCCAAGATTTTGAAAGTACCTTTTGCAATAGCTGATGCCACCTCTCTTACTGAAGCTGGTTATGTAGGTGAAGATGTAGAAAATATTCTTTTGAAGTTAATTCAAGCCGCTGATTATGATGTGGAAAAAGCGGAAAGAGGTATTGTTTATATCGATGAAGTAGATAAGATTGCCAGGAAATCTGATAACCCATCAATTACCCGCGATGTTTCAGGAGAAGGTGTACAACAGGCTCTTTTAAAAATTTTAGAAGGAACTATGGCTTCTGTGCCACCACAAGGTGGCCGTAAACATCCCCACCAGGAGTTTATTCAGCTTGATACCACTAACATTCTTTTCATTTGTGGTGGTGCCTTTGATGGGTTGGAAAAAATTATTGAGAGTAGAATAGGCAGAAAAACTATGGGCTTCGGGGCAGAGATTCAGAGTAAACAAGAAAAACCAATTGGTGAAATTTTAAGAAAAGTAATGCCTGAAGATCTGCTAAAGTTTGGGTTGATCCCAGAGTTTATTGGCCGTTTACCAATAATTGTTTCTTTAGATGCTCTTGATGAAGAGGCATTAATTAAGATTTTAACTGAACCTAAGAATGCTCTTGTTAAGCAGTATGGAAAGATTATGGAGATTGATGGCGTTGAACTTGAATTTACTGCCGAAGCCTTACAAGCCATAGCGAAACTTACCATTAAAAGAAATTCCGGGGCTAGGGGTCTAAGGGCGATTATTGAAAAACTGCTTTTAGATATAATGTATGATATACCTTCCCGGTCGGATGTGAAAAAATGCATAGTAACCAAAGAAATGGTAGAAGAGAACAAGGAACCACTTCTTTCTACCAGTTCTGAGCCACGGAAGAAAAAGAAAGAAGAATCAGCTTAAACCCGCTTTTTAAAGCGGGTTTTTTTTTGAAGTAGGTGGCGATTAAAATTTATTAGAGAATAGCAAACAAACTAATGAAAACAGCAAAAAATGGAGATAATAACCTGGAAGAAAAGTAGGGAAGTGGAGGTTGGAGATTCTATGGATTTTGCTGGAAATATTATAGGTTTGATTAACCTTTTTTTTGCGATTGTAATTGGGATGTATTTTTGGAACTTACTTAGAGTTCAGCAAAGCAGTAAAACTGCGGTGGATAAGGAATCAAAGAAGGAGATGGAACGGCTGCAACGTCTTAGAAGAATCTCTCTTACCGAACCGCTTTCTGAAAAAACAAGACCATCTAGTTTTGAAGAGATTGTTGGCCAGGAAGAGGGGTTAAAAACTTTACGGGCGGCACTTTGTGGACCAAATCCGCAACATATTCTCTTATATGGGCCACCCGGTGTAGGGAAGACTGCTGCTGCCCGTGTTGTTCTGGAGGAAGCAAAAAGAAATCCCTTATCTCCTTTAAAAAGTCATGCAAAATTTGTCGAGTTGGATGCTACCACCGCCCGGTTTGATGAAAGAGGAATAGCGGACCCTTTAATTGGTTCTGTTCATGATCCGATTTATCAGGGTGCGGGTCCTTTAGGAATGGCTGGAATTCCCCAACCCAAACCCGGTGCTGTAACCAAGGCCCATGGTGGAATATTATTTATTGATGAAATTGGTGAACTCCATCCAATTCAACTAAATAAGCTGCTTAAAGTCCTGGAAGACCGGAAGGTTTTTTTAGAGAGTGTCTATTATTGTATAGATGATCAAAATATTCCCACCCATATCCATGATATCTTCCAAAATGGTCTTCCTGCTGATTTTCGGTTGATTGGGGCTACAACCAGAATGCCCCATGAGATACCACCTGCGATCCGGTCGCGGTGCGTCGAAATCTTTTTTCGTGCTTTAACCCCTGAGGAAATAAAAAAGATTACTCTAAACGCGGTAAAAAAAATTGATTTTCAGTTGGAAGAGGGTGCGATTGATGTTATAATTAAATTTGCTACGAATGGTCGGGATGCAGTTAATATGGTGCAGATAGCTGCTGGAATCGCTCTGGTTGAAGGAAGGAAAAAAATATTCCGCAAAGATATTGAATGGGTTGTAAATACTGGTCAGTATTCCCCGCGCCCCAATAAAAAAGTTCCGGAAAAACCGCAGATCGGATATGCAAATGGGTTGGCGGTTTTTGGCCCCAATATGGGAACTTTAGTAGAACTGGAGGTTACTGCTATTCCAGTGGAAGATGGGAAGGGTAATGTAATTACTACTGGAGTGATTGATGAAGAGGAGATGGGGGAGTATGGAAGAACCATTCGCCGGAAAAGTACGGCCAGGGGTTCGGTTGAGAATGTGCTTACTATTCTAAAAAAACATTTTGGTTTAAACTGTGATAACTTTGATTTACATATTAATTTTCCCGGAGGAATTCCTCTTGATGGTCCATCAGCCGGAGTTACTCTGGTAACAGCGATCTATTCCGCTATAACCGGATTTCCAGTTGATAATCTACTTGCAATGACTGGTGAAATCTCAATTTTAGGTCATATAAAACCGGTGGGAGGAATTATTCCCAAAATAAAGGCAGCTAAAGAAGCAGGGGCGAAGCGGGTAATTATTCCGATCGAGAATTGGCAGGACATTTTTGAAGAAGAGATCGAGATTGAGGTTATTCCGGTCCGACGAATTGAAGAGGTTATTCAATCGGCATTGATTGGACTAGACCATAATGAATTAAAAGGAAAAGAGTGGACCCCATCAGAGGAACAAAGCCGAAAAACCCATAGAGGACAAGATGAATTGGTTGTGGCAGCGGGAATTAGCAATAAAAAATCGACAAATTTTGCTATTCCTTAATTTATATTATTGTTCTTTAATTTGAGGAGGATTTATATTTATGACATCGGAACAAAGGCCACGTATTGCCTGGGCATTAGGTGGAGGAGGAGCACGAGGATTTGCTCATCTGGGTGTATTAAAAGTTTTACAGGAAGAGAATATACCGATAAATGCGTTAGCTGGAACAAGTATGGGAGCAGTAATGTCAGTTCTTTATGCCGCTGGGACTGATCTAAAATATTTATCTTCATTGGCAACCAGTATTTCTTGGGAAAAATTTATTGATCTTCGTTTTCCCCGGTATGGTTTAGTAGAAGGAAAACGGATTACCCCACTTTTGCGCTTACTAACCAAGGGGAAGAAATTAGAGGAACTTAATGTTCCAGTCCGTGTTATTGCGACAGATCTTTTAACTGGGGAAGAAGTGATCTTTGATCAAGGAGATACTGAATTAGCTGTACGGGCTTCGATTTCTATTCCGGGAATCTTCACCCCTGTGCTTCATGAAGAAAAAGTTTTTGTTGATGGTGGTGTGGTTGCTGGTGTACCTGTAGCCGCAGCTGGAGAAATGGGGATGGATCTGGTGATTGGGGTTAGTGTTGCTAGTGAATTTGATGCTGTTCCCCCAAAAAATTTGTTTGAGGTTTTATATCGAACTGTGGATATTATGACTAAACGTCTTGACCAGATCCAGACCAAAGAAGCCGATTTGGTGATCACCCCGGATGTGGGAAAAGTAGGAACCGTTCATTTTCAGCGAGCCGAAGAATGTATTGAAAAAGGAGAAATTGCTGCCAGAGAAGCCTTACCTAAAATCAGAAAATTAATGGCAGAGTTTCAGCAAAAAAGTAAAGAACAAGTTGAATTTGGCGCCTGAGGTGATTCAGTAATTGGTGGATCGTATAATCCGGAAAGTAATTATCTTTCTTATTTTGCTTTTGATTGGTATTCAGCTGCTGATGCTGATACCTGAAATTAGATATGCTCTTTGTTTAGTAGAAAGATTAGAAGGCTATTCTCTCACTAGTAATTTTTATAATTAAACGGTTCTTGCTAAAAGTATTAAATTATGTTAGATTGTTGATAAAAGAACTGGGTAGGACGGTAGTGCGGCAAGTCAAAAGAAAATATTTTCTCATAGGCACTCCGTTGAGTGCTTTTTTATATTAGAGGAGGTGTGCTTATGGTTGGAAGTAGTAAAGAAGTGGCTAGAGCTGCCCTGCAGATGGCAATGACAGTTTCGCGTGAAGAGGAAAGATTATTTAAAGGGAAATTTCGTGAACAAGAGATCCGGGCAGCGGCTGTAGATTATGGTGGCGAAGCAGCTTATGCGGTAAAAACTATTGTAGAACGGGCTGTTGTAGCGGGAAAACGTGAATTTTTGATTGATGATAGTCATTCGGAAGAAGGAGCAGTAGCTGGAGCTACACATGAGGCTTTATTACAGATTCTTCCTAAGGCAATGGGTTTAAATATTGGTGGCAAGATCGGTCTGGCTCGGCGGGGAGATCACGTGAGTGTGGCAGTTTTCTGTACGGTTGGCCTTTTACATTTGGATGAGGTGGCAGTAGGTCTTGGCCATCGGGCGGTTAAATGAAATATGCTTTTTAGATGGAGGTTAAAATGGAGAAAGTAAAAGCAATACGTGGTGCCACTACTGCTATTAATGATACCCGTGAAGAGATTCTCTCTGCTACCAGAGAATTAATAACCGAGATTTTACATAGAAATTGCTTTGAACCAGAGAAAGTAATTAGTGCTTTTTTTACTGTGACTCCGGATTTAACTGCTGCTTTTCCGGCAGAAGCTGTTCGGCAATTAGGATATAATAAATGGCCGGCGATTGGTAGTATAGAAATGTCTGTACCAGATGGGTTGGAACGTTGTATCCGGGTGATGCTCCATATTTATCAGGACGATTCTCAGAAAATCCAACATGTCTATATAAGGGGAGCAAAGGTTTTGCGCCCGGATCGAGTAAGCAATGAAGACTGAGTTTTGTTTGGTAAGGCACGGAACTACTGATTGGAATATAGAGGGACGAATCCAGGGTTGCACGGATATCCCTTTAAACCTACGTGGTAAAAGGGAAGTGGAGGATTTAGCCACAACCTTAAAAGGGCAGGGTTGGGAATTCATTATTACCAGTGATTTAAGTAGGGCAAAAGAGACTGGCAAGATAATCGGTGAACATCTGGATATTCCGGTGTTTTCTTTTGATGATCTTAAAGAACGGAAGTTTGGGCCTTTAGAGGGGATGACCAGGCAGGAGATAAGGGAGGCCTATCCCGACTCTAGTAGAGAGTTATTCCTGCCCGGGCTTGAATCTCGTCAGGAAATAAATGAACGAGCTTCAAAGGTAATGAATCTCCTAGCGGTTCTCTTCCCCGGTCGCCGCATGATTATTGTTTCTCATGGAGCCTTTTTCCGTGCTTTTTTCTTAAGCTTGGGTTTAAACCGGGGAGCACCGGGGAATGCAGAGAAGATTGAAATTACATGGGAAGAATCATGGAATATATTATAGGGAGGAGAAAAACGTGGATTATCAATCGCTTATTCGTAAAGAAATTTTGGCAATCGCCCCCTATGTACCTGGAAAACCTATCGAAGAAGTAAAAAGGGAATTTGGAATTCAGGATGTTATTAAATTGGCTTCTAATGAAAACCCTTTAGGACCTTCTCCAAAGGCTATCAAGGCTGTTCAGGAAATGTTAGACGAAGCCCATCTTTATCCGGATGGAGGTTGTTTTTCTTTAAAAGAAGCACTGGGTAAAGAATTAGGGGTAAAAACAGATCAGATTATTGTTGGTAATGGCTCTGATGAGATTATTAAACTTTTTGCTGAGGCTTTTTTCCAACCTGAAGATGAGATTGTAGTTGCTGATCCTACTTTTGGTGAATATGCTTATGCTACCCGCTTAATGGGAGCACGTTTGATAAAAGTAAAAGGAGAGGGTTTGGGTCATGATTTAGAAAAGATGGCCCAGGCAGTTACTAGCCGGACTAAAGCTGTTTTTATCTGTAATCCGAATAATCCGACAGGCACAATGAATACACAGGAAGAATTAGAGCGATTCCTCCAACAGTTACCCCCGGATATATTGGTCGTTATTGACCAGGCTTACCTAGAGTATGTAGAGAATCCGGATTTTCCTGATGGCCTTGATTATATATCTGATGGAAGGGTCCTTGTTTTAAGAACATTTTCTAAAATTTATGGCCTTGCTGCTTTACGTGTTGGTTATGGGGTAGGCTCAAGGGAACTGATCTCTTATTTAGAGAGGGTGCGGGAACCTTTTAATGTGAACCGCCTTGCACAGGCAGCTGCTATTGCCGCACTTGATGACCGGGAACACCTTGAACTAAGCAAAAAGGTAAATAATAAGGAAAAACAGGTAATTTATACCACACTTGAGCAACTGGGATTAGGTTTTTTACCTAGTGAAACCAATTTTATTCTTTTTTCCACGCCCTTTTCGGCAACAAGTGTTTTCCAGGTACTATTGAAAAAAGGTGTAATTATTCGTTCAGCAGATATTTTTGGATTACCTAAACATCTTAGAGTAACTGTGGGTACGGAAGAACAGAATCAGAGATTTCTCCATTCACTTAGAGAAGCTCTGACTGAACTAAGGTAGTAGTCGCTCATGCCGGTTACCTCTGTAATCACGAAGTGATTTTAAATCAAAAACCGGGTGAGCCGACCGGCTCCAGAGGCACTTTAATTGGTTGTTCATGCTGGTTTCCTAACTATCACGAAGTGATTTAATCAAAACCAGATGAATCAACTAGGGCTATTTTCTAGTAGTCGCTCACGCTGGTTACCTCTGTAATCACGAAGTGATTTTAAATCAAAAACCGGGTGAGCCGACCGGCTCCAGAGGCACTTTAATTGGTTGCTCATGCTGGTTTCCTAACTATCACGAAGTGATCTAATCAAAACCAGGTGAGTCGACAAGCTCCTGACCAGTGACGAGCTACGGGAATAGGTGGTTAAATAGTAGAACGGAAAAATGGAAAGGTTGTTGAAAACCCCGGATTTACTGATTACTGACGGTAAAAAATAAAAGTAGAATGGTAGAAAGGGATGAACTATATGGTTATTATTATTTCTCATCAAGCACATGAGGAGCAACTGGAGAGAATACAAAAAAGATTAGAGAAATTAGGATTTGGTGTCCATATTTCACGGGGAGTAGAAAAAACCATAATTGGTGCGATTGGGGATAAAACTCCGGAGTTAATCCATTCCATTGAGGCAATGGATGGGGTGGAAAAAGTTATTCCAGTCTTAAAACCTTTTAAATTATCAGGCCGGGATTTTAAACCGGAGTCCACTAAAGTCCGTGTTGGGAATGTAGTTTTTGGAACAAATGAGGCAGTAATAATAGCAGGTCCTTGCGCAATTGAAAATAGAGAACAATTGTTTTCGACTGCTCAAGAGGTAAAAGCCATTGGCGGAAAAATTTTAAGGGGAGGGGCTTACAAACCTCGTACTTCCCCTTATTCATTTCAGGGCCTTAAAGAAGAAGGATTAAAACTTTTAAAAGAGGTAAGCAATGAGACTGGTTTACCAGTAGTCACTGAAGTGGTTTCCCCTGAAGAAGTGGAATTGGTGGCCCGTTATTCACAGATGTTGCAGATTGGTGCCAGAAATATGCAGAATTTTTCGCTTTTACAGGAAGTAGGAAAAACAGGAATTCCAGTACTTTTAAAACGAGGAATTGCAGCTACTATTGAAGAGTGGTTAATGGCAGCCGAGTATATCCTTAAAGAAGGTAATGATCAAGTAGTCCTCTGTGAGCGGGGTATTCGAACTTTTGAGACTGCAACCAGGAATACCCTGGATATTAGTGCTGTTCCCTTGATTAAAGAATGGAGTCACCTGCCGGTGATTGTTGATCCCAGCCATGCTTCCGGGCGAAGAAGTTTGGTTCTTCCGCTGGCTCGGGCGGCACTCGCGGCCGGAGCTGATGGATTGATGGTTGAGGTTCACCCGGATCCGGAACATGCGCTTTCGGATGGTCCACAGTCATTAAATTTTGCGCAGTTTGAAAAAATGATCGCGGGTCTAACTCCTATTCTTCAAGCAATGGGTAGAAGATTATGAAACAAGGCAAAATCTCCATCATTGGTTTAGGCTTAATTGGTGGCTCTTTGGGGATGGCCCTTTGCCAATACGATCCGAAGCTTAGAATTATAGGTTATGATTGCTCATTATCGGCTTGTAAGGAAGCTTTGGAAAGAAAGGCAGTCCATCGGATTGCTTCTAGTCTGGAAGATGCAGTAAAAGAGTCAGAACTGGTTTTAATAGCAGTTCCAGTAGAAAAAATTCAAGGGATTGTAGAGGAGTCTTCCCCCTATTTTAAAACCGGGAGTGTGATCATGGATGTAGGTAGTACCAAAGGATTTCTGGCCCATACTATACCTTCAATCCTCCCCCCCGGTGTATATTATGTTGGCGGGCATCCAATGACCGGTGCGGAGAGTTCCGGAATCTTTGCTGCCGACCCCTTTCTTTTTCAAAATGCGGTTTTTCTTTTAACTCCGACAGAGATTATTCCTCCGGAGATTATCAAGAGATTAAGGGGTCTAATTAAAATGGTAGGTGGTATTCCCCTTTTACTAAATCCGGAAGAACATGATAAGCTGGTAGCAGTTGTAAGTCATTTACCCCACTTGCTTGCTGCTACTTTAGTGAATTTTGCTTCGCGTTTTAATCAAGAGTATCCACAGACTCTTTCCTTGGCGGCGGGGGGCTTTCGTGATACTACCCGGGTAGCAATGGGTTCATCTGCTCTCTGGCGAGAGATTTTTAATTCTAACCGTCTTTCCTTACTCCAAGCAGTGGAAGGTTTTATTGAGGAGCTTCAAGCCTTCTCTACCGAGCTGTCTTCCGGGGATATGGAGTCATTAGAAAAAAGACTAGAACAAGCGGCAATTGTCAGAACAGGACTCCCCTTTAGGAATAAGGGTTTTCTTGATCTCTCCCATGAACTGGTAGTAATGCTTCAAGACCAGCCAGGAGCGATTGCTGAGGTTACAGGTGTTTTGGCCGATGATGCTATAAATATTAAAGATATTGAAATCCTAAGAGTGAGAGAAGGAGAAGGAGGTACTCTAAGGCTGGCTTTTCAAGATGAAAATACACTCCAGAAGGCAGTTGGTTTGCTCCGAGAGCAAGGTTTTACAGTACGGATTAGAGGGAGTGAGCGGGGATGAAGGTTTTTATTGCTCCGGCTTCCTCTTTACAGGGAAGCGTGAAGGCGCCATCTTCTAAGAACTATTCTACAAGATATTTATGGATTTCGGCCTTAACTAATGGTGAATCAACCATTTATTCTCCTGCTCATAATGACGATGCTCGGGCCCTGATTAGTTGTTGTCAAAACTTAGGGGCGGATATTAAAGAGGGAAAGGATTATATAAAAATTAAAGGATTTGGCCGTAATCCGGATGATATTTCTGACCTTAACCCAGAAAATGGAGGTTTGGTTCTCCGTCTACTGCTTGCTTTAGGTTTGTTTTTAAGGGAAGTCAGATACACCACCAGGTTTCAAGAATCACTAGGAAAACGTCCCCAAGGAGATCTTTTGGCGGCTCTTCGTTTATTAGGTGCTGAAGTTGAAGATGAAGATGGCCACTTGCCAATTACAATTAGAGGGGGGCGACCGGTTATTCAAAGGGAGGTAGAGGTCTCAGGACTGGTAAGTTCGCAATATGCAACAGCCTTACTAATGATCGCTCCTCTATTAGGGGGGATAAAGTTAAGAATTACTGGTGGATTATCCTCTCAGCCCCCTTTGGCAACAACTTTACAAGTAATGCAAGAGGCAGGGGTTGAGGTTAATGCAGACTGGCCTCATCTATCTTTTCAAGTTCCTGCTCTTGAATATCAGCCCGGTGAATACTGGGTTCCCGGAGACTATCCAGCAGCATCCGCACTTTTAGCTGCTGCTGCTTTACTCCCGTCTAATGTAGTTATTTATAATCTTCATTCTGATGATCAGCAAGGGGAGAAAAAAATAATTCCTCATCTGAGAAAGATGGGGGTAGAAATTGAAGCCAGAGACTGTGAGGTAATGGTCAAAGGAGGAAACCTTCTTCAAGCTATAGATTTTTATGGTGATGATGCGATTGATGCTGTGCTTTCCATGGCAGCTGTTGCAGCTTTTGCCCAAGGTACCACCAGGTTTAGGCGTGTTGCTAATTTACGTTGGAAAGAATCAGACCGTATTGGTGATTTTGCCGGGGAACTCAGGAAACTTGGTGTTAAAGTGAAAGAACTTGCTGATGGATTTATTATTAAGGGCTCGCCTAAAGGTTATGAAGGTGGAATTGAGATTAATACCTACCATGACCATCGAATGGTGATGACCTTTTCTATTTTAGCTTTACGGACGCGGAAGGGTTTGGTGATTAATGGTGCGGAACATGTTAACAAATCCTATCCTGATTTTTTCTCTGATTTAACTTCTTTAGGTGCGACAATAAAAGTATTATCTGATTAGGGAGATAAAAAATGGGTTTTGACCTTCATACACACTCAATTTATTCTGATGGGTTATTAACTCCTTTCCAATTGCTGGAGAAGACAAAAGAAGTAGGTTTAGAGGGTATTGCCCTTACGGATCATGATTCTGTAGAAGGTTTGCCTGAATTCTCGAAAATTGGTAAAGACCAGGGTATAATTGCTATCCCCGGGGTGGAACTCTCTACTGAGTATCAGGGGACGGAATCTCATATTCTCGGTTATGGAATTAATTATCACGATCCTAAGTTGCTTTCTTGTTTGAACCGGGTTTTACTTTCGAGAAAAATTAGAGCTGAGAGAATTTTACATCTATTAGCAAGACAAGGAATTGAACTTGCTTGGCAGGATATTATGAAAGATGCTCCTGGTGGTTTTATAGGACGCTTCCAGATTTACCGGGCAATGAAAGAAAAAGGTTATATCGATGAAGATCGGGATAAGAAGGCTTTCCATTATTATTTGGGGCCTCAAGGTGTTGCTTACGTAGCGCATCATGAATTATCTTCAATAGAAGCCATTAAACTTATAAAAGAGGTTGGGGGAGTCTCAGTTCTAGCCCATCCGGGCCGTTCAGTCCAGCATAAGATGATTAAGTTTTTAGCGGACAATGGCCTTGAAGGGATAGAGGTATTCTATCCGGAACATACTCCAGCGATGATCCAGGAATATCTGCTTCTTGCCGAGCAATTAGGATTATTAGTGACTGGCGGATCAGATTTTCACGGACTTCCGGAAGAGAGGAAACTGGGCGAGGCAGTAGTTGAACGTAAATATATTGAGAAGCTTCTTTATTAACAAACTAAGCATATTTGCGATATTTATTGGTAATAATGAATTACACATAGTCGGACTAGGAGGTTTATCTTGAATACAAGAAAAAAGATCGGAATCTGTAAGATAATTTCATTGATAATTAGAGAAATAATCACCCCTGAAGAAGGATTCTTTCTTTTGTCTCAAGAAATAAAGGGCTTATTCCTTGCAACCAAAGAGAAGGAATATTCTGTCAGATAAATTTTAAAAATAATTATCGAAAAACCCTTTACTTTTTTATCAAAGTAAGTTATAATTACAAATGCATCGTTTGGGGCGAATAGCTCAGCTGGGAGAGCACTTGCCTTACAAGCAAGGGGTCACAGGTTCGAGCCCTGTTTCGCCCACCATATTACTGGAGCCGTGGTGTAGTCGGTTTAACATGCCAGCCTGTCACGCTGGAGATCGCGGGTTCGAGTCCCGTCGGCTCCGCCAGAAAATTTCCGCTCATTTTGAGCGGTTTTTTTATACTTTTATCCCTGCCCATCCGGCATTCTTCAGATCTTTACTATAAATTGAACTGGCATATTCCTTATTCTGAGCGATTCTGGAATAATTTTTTGCCATTTTCTTCAGATAAGGTGATGCTAGTTCCAACATTCGTTCCCGGGTTCTGTTAGGACCAGCATTATAACCTGCTAAAGCCAGAATAGTGTTTCCTTTAAATCTTTTTAACAGATACTCTAAAAATTTTGCCCCGGCTTGCAGGGTATCCCGCCAGTTATAAAAATCACCACTACTGAACATCTTAAAAGTTCCATAGCAGACCTGGATTAGGCCACGTTCACCTACTCCCCCGACGGCGTGTGGATAAAAGCTGGATTCGGTTTCGGCAACAGCCAGCAGTAAAAAAGGATTAATCTTGCTTGTTCGGGCACTGTATAAAATAGCATAGGAGATTTCGGTAGTCTGCTCAGCCTGAATTTTACTTCTGGTTTGGATATGATTTTTTATTTTTTGTGCTTCACCAAAGATTTCATTTACCAAGTCCAGGTTCTCAGCGATTTGTGATAGTTCCCTTTCTACTGCTTCCATTCTTTCTTCTAATGCAGAGAATTTACGTTCATTATTTATTATGTAATACGTTGCGAAGCATACTAAAGAAACTGATATTCCTAGCATGATCAGGAGTAAGATATGCACCGGAGTATTAGTATTATATATATTTGATGGTTTTAAATTCATTTTTTTAGTCCTCCTTATCCCTTAAAAAAGGGAGGTTTAAGATAATATTAAGTTATTATATTCAAAAAAATTATTCCCGTTATTCTGCCTATTTATACCAAAAAGTTATTTTTATCCATCTTTTAGATTTATGAAAGAGGTTTCCGGAAAACAAACAATCCCTTTGAAATGTAAATTTAATTGCTTTATTATGATAAAATGGATGCCTTGCCAATTTAGCAATTTCCGAAAAAGTATAGAAAATTATTCCTACATATAGTACATTATATTTATAATAAGGCGTTATGGTACAATCTGCTTAGATGAATTCATTAGTAGGTGAAAGAATAGATGCTAAAAAAACTTTGTCCTTGTTTTAGAACTAGATATCTTTCGGATTTAACTCCTGATTTTTTTCTAGAAAGGGATATTAAAGGATTATTAATTGATCTGGATAATACTTTAGTGGACTGGGGCGAATATAGTATTACACCGGAGATGGGGAAATGGGTAAATACGATGAAAACAGCTGAGTTAAAATTATGTATAATCTCTAATGCCCTCGAGCATCGAGTTAAGATCATTGGAGAAACACTCGGGATACCCTGGGTCTCCCGGGCTATTAAACCCCGGAAATCTTCTTATAGAAAGGCTCTGGCTATACTAGGGACTAAACCATCTGAAACAGCGGTGATCGGGGATCAGTTATTTACTGATATTTGGGGTGGCAACCGGATGGCACTTTACACCATTTGGACTACTCCTTTAAGTACTAGAGAACTTTTTTCTACTAAAGCCATAAGGTATCTGGAGAAAATTGTTGTAAAAAAGTTTATAGAAAAAGGGGATTATCTGTGAGTAAAAATTTATGTTTAGGTTGTGGAGCAGTAATACAGTATGAAAACCCCAATGCTTCCGGGTATATACCTCGGGGAAAGAAGGAAGCGGCTGCACTTTGCCAGCGGTGTTTTCAATTGCGCCATTATGGCAAATTTAAAACAGGGAAAATGGGTAAGGATGCCATTCTACAGTTTATTAATCGGGCAGTAGAAAGTAGTGAGTTAACAGTCTTAGTGGTTGATGCTTTTGACCCTGAGGGTTCACTTCCTTTGGAATGGGCATCATTGCTAAAACCCCCAATTCTGATGGTGGTTAATAAAGCAGATTTAATTCCGCCTAAAACGCCTTGGGCCGAAGTGGAGGAATGGTTCAGAAGTTTATGGGAAAAGAGATTTCCAGGGGTAGAACTGATTCAAGTTATAGCTTTGTCGGCTAAAAGAATTAATAGAGAGCGAATCTTATTGTTGAAGGAAGCATTAAAAGGGAAGAGGGTAGCTCTAATTGGGACTGCTAATGCTGGTAAAACCTCTCTGTTAAATAACTTACTTGATGCGGAACATAGAAAAAAGGTGAAAAAGGATATTCCTACAGTCTCAAGTTTTCCTGGTACTACACAAGGAGTAACCCCCTGGATTATTCGTTCGCATGACATTAAGATTTATGATACACCCGGATTAGTTCCTGGCATAAGAATGAGTGATCAACTTTGCCTGGAATGCGCTGGGAGACTGCTACCGGAAAGTAAATTTCAACTCAAAATTTGGGAATTACCTTTACAAGGTGGAGTATTATTTGGGGCCTTGGCGGGTGTCTGGAACGTCTCCACAGTTTTACAGCCTCTATTTTTCTTCTCTTCTGACCGGATTACTTTACATCGAGGCAAAGGAGAAAAGGTAGAGAAGCTAATGAAGGAGGCGCCCGGATGGTTAAGTGCTTGTTGTTCGAAGGATCGTCCCTGGAAAGTGGAGGAGAAAGTTATTTCAGTACCACCGGGAAATGATCTTTATATCTCTGGTTTGGGCTGGGTTGCAGTGAAAAAGGAAACTGCAGAATTACGAATAGTAGTCCCGGAGGGTGTAGAGACCGGAATTCGGCCTAACCTTATTGGGAAAAAAGTTATTGATTAGTCATCAAAATTCGGATCATTTTCAAGATTGGATAAGATCAACTTAAGTTCCTCTTCCCACCAATCTTGGTGTTGCTCTAATTCTTTGTTTCCCACCAGTGAGATGGTCTGACATCTTGAACAAGCAATTCCAACCCTGTCTCTCCGACGGGCCAGAAGGTAATGGGGTGTTTCTAGTTGGCAAGAGGGACATGTATAAATCTGGCTTAAATCAAATTCCAATTGGTTTGCACCTCCAAGCAATATTATTGCCACATGTGGCTTTAAAATAAGCAAAAAGAATCATAATTATTCTGGTATTTTTTATTTGGAGGTGTCAAAATGTTCCCAAGAGAAGAGATTTATTGGCTAGCTTTGAATAAGGCCCCGGGAATAGGATCTAGGCGATTCTATAAACTTATTAAAACTTTTGATGATCCAAAGCAAGTATGGCAGGCAGGATTATCTGAACTTTCTCAAGTAATCGGTAGAAAAATTGCTATGGATTTTATTGAGTTCCGGCGAAAGTTTTCTGTGGATGAAGAGTGGGAACGGCTGGAAAAGGGCGGCTTTAAAATTCTTTTGGTTAAAGATCGTAATTACCCGGGTTTATTAAAAAAAATTCACGATCCTCCCCCTGTTTTATATTATAGGGGGGAATTCCGACCGGAAGACCAATTTGCGGTGGCGGTGGTTGGTTCTCGGGCTGCTACCCCTAGCGGGCTTTCTATTGCTAGAGAATTAGCTGCAGATCTGGCGGTTCAGGGTATTACAGTAGTAAGTGGTTTAGCCAGAGGAATTGATTCTGCTGCTCACCGTGGAGCCTTATCAGTAAAAGGGGGACGCACGATTGCCGTTTTAGGCTGTGGCATAGATCGGGTATACCCTCCGGAAAATAAAGATTTGATGGATGAGATTAGCAACCATGGGGTGGTATGCTCTGAATTTCCTTTAGGAACTAAACCGTTTCCTGGTAATTTTCCAGCCCGGAATAGAGTAATTAGTGGTTTAAGTTTGGGAGTAACAGTAGTGGAAGCCTCAAAGGACAGTGGTTCTTTGATTACTGCTGAGTTTGCTTTAGAACAGGGAAGAGAAGTTTTTGCGGTTCCGGGTTCAGTTAATCGGAAAGGAAGTAAAGGACCACATCGTCTGCTTAAAGAAGGTGCTAAACTGGTGGAAGAGGTTGGTGATATTTTAGAGTCATTAAATCTTCCTTATTTGTCTTTTGAAGAGCCGCATACTATAGATAAAGTGGAAAGTGGACTGTCGCCAGTAGAGAAAAAGTTGTGGGGGCTTTTGGCAGCGGGCGAAACCCATATAGATATTTTAATTCGTGATAGTGGATTACCGGCTTCAGAAGTTAGTTCAGCTTTAGTACTAATGGAATTGAAAGGTATTATCCAGCAAGTGGCAACTAATACTTTTTGGCGAGTAGAAAAATAAAATTTTAATAGAGGTATTTTACTTTTTTATCTTTATGTTCTATAATATACAAAGATCTTTATTGGTGAGGTTTTTCAATTTTTAATAATTTTTAGAGTTTTGATTAGCTTTGTTTTTAAATTAGCAGTATTATTGAATTAATCATATAGTACAAGGAAAGAATAGAAAAAACTTTACCCGTTGCTCGTTAAATCTGTTAAAATAAATTTCTTTATTGTTATTAATTAAGGCCTAAGGCATATGAAATTCTTAAAGTACAGGGGAGGAGAGAAACTAAAATGTTATTTTTGTTTGCGTCTCCAATATAAATATTATAAGCAAGATGGCCTAAGGCCATTTTATTGTATTTAAGGAAATTGGGGTCAAATATAATTTAGCAAATTAGGGAATAGCATATTCAATTAGCATTTCCTCGAATTAAAGTTAAGCGCTTTTATCTAAAATAAAACCTTAAGAACTATGCAATTTCTTCAAATAATTAATATTAAAAATATTATTTAAGTATATTAAGGAGGTGTCCTAATGTCCAAACTGGTTATTGTGGAATCTCCGGCCAAAGCAAAAACTATTAGTAAATTTTTGGGCCGTGGCTTTCAAGTCAAGGCTTCAAATGGACATGTAGTTGATCTTCCCCGTAGCCAGCTGGCAGTGGATATTGAGAATGATTTTAAGCCGAAGTATATAACAATTAGAGGAAGAGGTAAGATTATCAAGGAATTAAAAGACTCGATGAAGAAAGCCGATCGAGTCTATCTTGCTACAGACCCTGATCGGGAGGGTGAAGCTATTTCTTGGCATCTAACTCAAGCCCTTAATGTTGATCCTAAATCGTCTTGCCGGATTGAATTCCACGAGATTACAAAGAGAGCGGTAGAGAATGCACTTCAAAATCCAAGATCAATAGATTTTGATCGGGTCGATGCCCAGCAGGCCAGGAGAATACTTGACCGTCTTTTTGGTTATAAACTTAGTCCTTTATTATGGTCTAAAGTTAAACGTGGGCTTTCTGCCGGACGTGTACAATCAGTAGCTTTACGTTTAATCTGTGAACGGGAAGAAGAGATTGAGGCTTTTGTTGCTGAGGAATATTGGAGCATTACCTCTACTTTTGCTCCTGCTTCTAACCCCAAAGAATTATTTGAAGCAAATCTGGTACAGATTAAAGGGAAAAAGGCGGAAATTAACAATGAGAAAACCGCAAAAGAACTTCAGAAAAAGATCCGTAATACTGCTTTCCGCGTATTAGAAGTAAAAAAGAGTAAAAGGCAGCGCCATCCTGCACCGCCTTTTACTACCAGTACTCTTCAACAAGAGGCCTCAAGAAAATTGGGTTTTAGTGCCAGAAAAACAATGTCCCTAGCTCAACAGTTATATGAAGGGCTAGATGTTGGCGAAGAGGGGACTACTGGTCTTATTACTTATATTCGTACAGATTCGGTTCGTGTTGCCAAAGAAGCCCAGGATGAAGGTAGAAGCGTAATTACTGAAATGTTTGGAAAGGATTATGTCCCTCCCAAACCCAGAATTTACAAGACTAGAGCAGCTGGGGCACAGGAGGCCCACGAAGCGATCCGGCCTACTATAATAAAAAGGAGTCCAGAATTTGTTAAACCTTATCTAACTCGTGACCAATTCCGTCTATATCAATTAGTCTGGAATCGATTTGTGGCCAGTCAAATGAAATCAGCAATTTTTGATGTGATGACCATTAATATTGAGGGTGGGGAATTTCTCTTCCGTGCTAGTGGTAGTAAGATTAAATTTCCTGGATTTTTGGCTTTATATCAGGAAGATAATGATGAAGCAAAAGAGGAAGAGAAAACCTTACTTCCTGAACTTAAAGAGGGAATCCAGTTAATACAGGCAGATGTAAAAACGGAACAGCATTTTACGCAACCTCCGGCTCGTTATACTGAGGCGATGTTAGTAAAACTTCTTGAAGAGAAAGGAATCGGACGGCCTAGTACTTATGCAACAATTATTGAGACTATCCGGAAACGAGCTTATGTGGTTATGGACAATAAAAGATTCACTCCCACTGAATTAGGTGTGGTTGTAGATAAACTTTTAAAAGAAAATTTCCCCCGTGTTGTTGACCCAAATTTTACCGCAAAAATGGAGGAAAAATTAGATAAAATTGAAGAAGGGGAAGTTGAGTGGGTAAATGTAGTTCGAGACTTTTATGAACCTTTTTCTGTAGAATTGAAAGCTGCGGAAGAATCAGTAGAACGAGTTAAAATCAAAGATGAAGTCAGCGATGTCCAATGTGAGCTTTGTGGAAAACAAATGGTATATAAATATGGAAGATTTGGCCGTTTCCTGGCATGCCCCGGTTTTCCAGAGTGTAAAAATGTTAAATCTATCCAAAAAGAGATTGGGGTGGATTGTCCATTTTGTGGGGATAAGTCTGGAGGAAAAGTAGTAGAAAGAAGATCGAAAAAGGGGCGAAAATTTTTTGGCTGTAGTGAATACCCTGAATGTAATTTTATCAGTTGGTATCCTCCGGCTAAAATTCGTTGCCCTGAATGTGGTTCTTATTGTGTGATTAAGCGGAGTAAAAATCGAGAGATGGTAGCTTGTTCGCAGAAAGAATGTTCTTATCAAATTCCTTTACAAGAAGCAGAAGCCAGGGTGGGAGTTAAGGAAAAAAGTTAGCTTCTGTTTATAGGGGGCAAAAAGATGTCGAAAAAAATTTGGGTAATAGGTGGCGGGCTAGCCGGATCTGAAGCAGCATGGCAATTAGCAAATTCTGGACTAGAAGTTGTTTTATTTGAAATGAGACCAGTAAAAAACACCCCTGCCCATACTAGTGATCTGTTAGCTGAATTAATCTGTAGTAATTCTTTGAAAGCAGATTATCTGGAGAGTGCTTCCGGACTTCTTAAGGAAGAAATGCGGAGATTAAACTCTTTAATTATTAAGATTGCTGATGAAACAAGGGTCCCTGCTGGAGGGGCCCTTGCTGTTGATCGTAATGAATTTGCTCAGCTAATTACTAAGATGATTACGGAACACCCACTAATTCAGGTGGTTCGAAAGGAAGTTACCTCGGTTCCTCCGGAACAGCCAGCTATTATTGCCAGTGGACCCCTTACTTCCCCGGATTTGTCAAGATGGTTAAGGGATCTATTTGGGGAGGAATACTTTTATTTTTACGATGCGGTTGCACCCATCATTACCAGAGAATCGCTGGATTATTCGAAAATATTTTTAGCTTCCCGCTACGGAAAGGGTGAAGCAGAGTATCTTAATTGTCCCTTTACAGAAAAGGAATATCAAATGTTTTGGGATAATTTAGTTAATGCTGAAACTCACCAGGGACACTTGGAGGTTGAAAAGAAAAAACAATTTTTTGAGGGATGTATGCCAATTGAGGTTTTAGCAAAGAGAGGCAGTGAGACATTAAGGTATGGGCCATTGAAACCAGTAGGCCTTATTAATCCGCAAACCGGTAAGCGTCCATATGCTGTAGTCCAATTGCGAGCAGAAAATAGAGAAAAGACCCTTTATAATCTTGTTGGCTTCCAAACTAACCTTCGTTGGGGGGAACAATCAAGGGTTTTCCGGATGATACCTGGATTGGCGAATGCAGAGTTTGTAAGGTATGGTGTTATGCATAAAAATACTTTTATTAATACTCCCCGGTTGTTATTACCTTCTTTGCAGTGGAACAGGGGAGAGAACCTCTTTTTTGCTGGACAGCTAATTGGTGTTGAAGGGTATGTGGAGTCTACAGCTGCCGGTTTGGTAGCTGGGCTCAATATGGTTCAATGGATGAAAGGAAGGAAACCTTTAATTTTTCCTCGCGAAACCGCAATTGGCGCTTTACTATATTATATAATAAATGCAGAAACTCGACATTTTCAACCAATGAATATTAATTTCGGGTTATTTCCCCCGCTAAACCGGCGAATTAAAGACAAATCAGAGAAAAACCGCGAAATATCTGAACGTGCTTTAGTTTTCTTAACAGAATTCATTGCAAAGGAAATCAATTAATTTAATTTTGCATGAAAACTCCGTATAATTACTTAAATTTATGTTTGTCAAAAATAACCTCTTGTGTTATTATTATAGTTAGTAAGGAGGGATATTTCCTGAATCTAGGGAATTATTTGAATAATTTTCTTTCTTTCATAAAAATAAAAAATTACTCAGAACATACTTTAGTGAATTATACAGTCGACATCTCCCAGTTTGTCGAATTTTTGCGGACAAAAGATATTAACTGTTGGAAGCAGGTTAATACTATGGTACTTAGGGAATATCTTTTTTGCTTAAATGAGAAAAATTTAGAACGAACGACCATTTTGAGAAAAATTGCTTCTTTGAGGTCGTTTTTTAAATATCTAACTCAACAGGAGGTTATAGAGTCCAACCCTTTATTGTACCTGAAAAATCCTAAAAAATATCAGAAACTTCCTCAGTTTATGTATATTAGGGAGATCGAAAAATTGCTTAGCATTCCGGATTCATCTCCCCAAGGTTTGAGAGACCGGGCAATTTTAGAAGTCCTCTATGGTGCCGGGGTTAGAGTTAGTGAGCTTACTGGTTTAAATCTTGAGAGTCTGGATCTTAAACGTGGTTATATTAGGGTTATGGGCAAAGGGTCTAAGGAAAGAATCTCTTTTTTGGGTAGGACCGGTTGCCAAGCTTTAAATAATTATCTAAAAAAGGGGCGACCGTTTTTTCTGTCACGAGGTGAACAAAAGAATACACCGGTTACAAGAGCTGTTTTTCTTAATAAGTATGGTGGTCGCCTTTCAGACCGGAGTATTCGCCGGATACTTAATAAGTATATTGAAAAAGCTGCTATAGATCGAAAGGTTAGCCCACATACCTTAAGACATTCTTTTGCTACCCATTTACTGGAGGGCGGTGCAGATCTCCGGGCAGTTCAGGAAATGCTTGGCCATGCTAGTATTTCAACTACTCAGATTTATACGCACTTAGATCGGGAAAAGATCCGCAGAGCTTACGATCGGGCCCATCCAAGAGCATAAAGGTTCAAATTTACAATCCCCGCCTGCCTGGTCAGAAGTTATTTCTTGTTTTACGCGGGAATCAAATAGGGCTATTTTCTAAGTGGGGAGAATTTTTGTATTTTAAAATGTATGCTTCTAGATTTAAATGTCAGACTATTAAGGAAATGAAAACTTTTTATATTATAAACGCGGATCTTTTGCATAAGATAATATAAAAAGGAGAGAAAAGGATGTATAAAGCAACTACTGTTTTAGCTGTTCATTCTGAACAGGGGGTAGCTATGGCTGGTGATGGTCAGGTTACATTAGGAGAGACGATTGTTAAACATGGGGCACAAAAGATCCGGCGTTTATATAATGGACGGGTATTGGCAGGGTTTGCTGGTTCTGTAGCCGATGCTTTTACTCTATTCTCTCTTTTTGAGGGGAAACTTGAAGAGTATGATGGGCAACTAGCCCGGGCAGCTGTAGAACTAGCCAAGGAATGGCGGACGGATCGCCGTCTCCGTCAATTGGAAGCTTTGTTATTAGTGGCAGATCAAAAGCAGCTATTAGTAGTGAGTGGTTCTGGAGAAGTGATTGAGCCGGATGATGGAATAGCAGCTATTGGTTCTGGTGGTCCTTATGCGTTGGCGGCCGCTAGAGCTTTAAAAAAACATACATCTTTACCTGTAGGAAAGATTGCTGAAGAAGCACTAAAAATTGCGGCAAAAATTTGTATATATACTAACGAAGAAATTTCCCTTGAGGAATTGGAGGGATAAAATCCATGATGGATCTTACACCTCAACAGATTGTAATTAAACTTGATCGGTATATTGTTGGACAAAATAAAGCGAAAAGAGCAGTAGCGGTAGCCCTACGTAATAGAAAACGGAGGAAAAGTCTCCCGCCTGAATTACGGGAGGAGATTAGGCCTAAAAACATATTGATGATCGGGCCAACCGGGGTAGGTAAAACGGAGATTGCCCGGAGGCTTGCTCGTTTAGTTGATGCACCCTTTATCAAAATTGAAGCTACAAAATTTACAGAGGTTGGGTATGTTGGTCGTGATGTTGAATCAATAATTAAAGATCTGGTAGAAATAGCAGTCCGCATGGTAAAAGAAGAAAAGACTACTAGTGTTCAGGATAAAGCCCGTAAACATGCAGAACAAAGATTAATAAGAATTCTAGCTGGTTTGGAAAAACCGAAAAAAACTACAGGACCTTTTGAGATTTTTGGCGTCTTGTCTGGTGAGAAGGCTGATGCTAATTATGAAGATCACGATGAGGAGGTGAAAATAGAAAAAGTAAAGGAAAAATATTTCCGGGGCGAGTTGGAGAATGATTTAGTTCAGATTGAAGTAACAGAGTCTACACCAGTTATCCCCGGATTTTTTGGTCAAGCAGGGCTTGATGAGTTAGGTCAGGGACTCCAGGATTTTTTTAGCGTAATGATGCCCAAACGGGTTGAACATCGTCATTTGACGGTGAGAGAAGCTCGGGATGTACTAATTCAACAAGAAGTAGATAAACTTTTGGATTGGGAAGAGATTCATAAAGAAGCTGTCTGTCGAGTAGAGGATTCCGGGATCGTTTTTATTGATGAGATCGACAAGATTGTGGGAACAAGAGGAGAAAACAATCTGGATGTTTCTCGGGAAGGGGTACAAAGAGATATTCTTCCAATTGTGGAAGGATCGACCGTATGGACGAAATACGGGCCAGTAAAAACTGATTATATTCTGTTTATTGCGGCTGGGGCTTTTCATGTAAGTAAACCATCAGATCTGATACCCGAATTTCAGGGGCGTTTTCCGATCAGAGTGGAGTTGGAATCCTTATCAGTAAGTGATTTCGAAAGAATTTTAGTAGAACCAGAAAACGCTTTATTAAAACAGGAAATAGCTTTGTTAGAGAGTGAAGGGCTAATTCTTGATTTTAAACCGGAGGCCATTAGAACTATGGCTGAGATTGCTTATCAGTTGAATAAAGAGAATGAAAATATTGGAGCTCGACGTTTATATACTATCTTAGAGCAGGTATTGGAGGAGGTATCCTTCCGGGCTAACGAATACAAAGGGGAAACTATTTGTGTGGATCAAGATTTTGTGCGGCAAAGATTAGAACCGATTTTGAAAAAAACTGATTTAAGCCGCTATATTTTGTAAAGAAAAATAAGGAGAGATTTAAATGAATAAATTAGAGCAAATTCGTCAGTTAAGAGCTTTGCTGGAGAAAAAAGGGGTTGCTGAAGAGTTAGAGAAAGCAGCACGTAGTATGGGGGAGATTCTACAAAGCAATCTCTATATTATTGAAAATAACGGAGAATTAGTAGCTTCCTATTGCGGAGAGGGAGATGATTGCACCAAGCAAAAGGAGGAATTAAAACTTAATCCACAATTTCAACAAAGATTGACTTTTATTTTCCAACCGGCGATTGATTTACCGTTGGAAACCTGCCTGTTTGCTGAGGGCGACTGCTATCCTAAAGATGTTTTGATGACAATCTATCCATTACAGATGAATGGTGAAAGATTAGGAAATCTCATACTGACTAGAAGAGGAAAGCCTTTTGATGAAAATGAACTTTATATAGTGGAAACTACGGCAATTGTTAGTGCTGTTTTGCTAAACTGGATCAGTTCAAATAAGCAGGAAACTGATATCCAGTTAAAGACTAATGTTAAGATTGCTTTGGATTCTCTTTCATACTCGGAGCTGGAGGCTATGACTCATGTTTTTAAAGAATTAGGTGGCGATGAAGGTTTTCTAGTAGCCAGCAGAATTGCCGATCGAATTGGAATTACCAGGTCAGTGATTGTCAATGCGATGAGAAAGTTAGAGAGTGCAGGTGTTGTCGAATCCCGCTCATTGGGGATGAAAGGAACATATATGAAAGTTAAAAACCCTTATTTCCTGGCCGAATTAAAGAAACGTAACAATTCTTAAATTATTTAGTAAAAAGTAAAAAACTGTTGACTTTTTCAACAGTTTTTTTTATTTTATATATAAGCATGAAATATTTTATAAAAACCAGTAAATAAGAAATAACTATAAACTTTATCTGAAGATTACCGATATTTTTTGTATGAGGAAGATTATTTTCCAAAAACCCACTGCTTTTTCCGGTAACAAGATAAAATTAATTACCTTCAAAGCAAAATAAAGGTTTTTGAAGGAGGAAATACCATGATTACGACGAAGAGCATAGATTATATGATTAAGACTATGGATTGGTCCGCTGAGCGCCAAAAAATTCTTGCACATAATATTGCTAATGCCGATACACCAGGTTATAAACGAATGGATATAGATTTCCCGGGAGAATTGAAAAAAAGTGTAAAAAGATTGGAATTGGAACAGACCCATCCTTCCCATCTGTCTGGAACGGCAAATAAAAAATCCATGCTCCAAAAGGACTGGGGTTCAGTGCGGGTTGACAAAAACAATGTCGATCATGAAGTAGAAATGATTAGATATATTGAGAATGCTATGTATTTCCAGGGTTTAACCCAGGAATTAAATAATCAATTTCGGCGCTTACGGATGGCGATTGGAGGGAGGTCTTAATTCATGAACTTCTTTAGAGCAATGGATATAAATGGTACTGCCTTAGGGGCACAGAGGATGCGTTTGGATTTGATTTCTTCTAATATTGCCAATGCAACTACAACTCGTACACCTGAAGGAGGACCATACCGACGAAAAATTCCGGTTTTTGCAGAAGATCTTAACCAGGCTGTAACGGGCAGTTCAATCCTTAATGGAGTTAGAGTTCTGGAAATTACCGAAGATCAAACTCCTTTTCGACCAGTATATGATCCTTCACACCCCGATGCGAATGATGAAGGTTATGTCTATTATCCTAATGTTAATATGGTCAATGAGATGGTTAACCTTTTAGAAGCAGGAAGGGCTTATGAAGCAAATGTAACTGCATTTAATACAGCTAAAGAAATGTTTAAAGCTGCATTAAGTATTGGCAAAGTCTGATGATAGGTATTTAACAACAAGAAAATACAACTTGGACCCACGGAGGGAAAAGACCATGTGTATGAGTACCAAAGGATTGGTTTTTTCATACCCACCTCTTCATGCCGTGGGTATTTTTAATCTTTAATATATTAATACAAAATCAGGGGGGTGAGTTGATGAGAATAGATAATGCTCAAAAATTGTCGTTGGAAGCTCTTACCCAAACTAAGAAGGAAGGAAGAACTAATTCTGAAAATTTTAAGAAGGTTCTTAAAGAATATTTGAATGAGGTTAATGAACTACAGTTAAACTCTGAAAGATTGGATAATCAATTAGCTGCTGGTACATTGGAGAATATTCATGAGGCTACTATTGCAGCAGAGAAAGCCGCTCTTACTCTTGACTTAACAATACAAATCAGAAATAAGGTTGTCGAAGCATATCAAGAAATTATGCGGATGTCTATTTAATTAATATAGGGAGACAAGTGAAATATGGGTGAGATTATTCAACAAATCCGCCAGATATGGAATAATATGGATACTAAAAAGCGCCTTCTTTTCGGAGGAGGCATGGTATTACTATTGGTATTTTTTCTCGTTATCATCAAGGTAAGCCAGCCGGATTATGAATTATTATATGGTAATCTTCAACAGGTGGAACAGGACGAGATCATTGGAAAACTACGTGAAATGAATATTCCGTACAAAAAAAGTTATGCTGCACTTTATGTACCTAATGCTTCTGAAGTTCGGGCAGAACTTATGAAGGACGGAATACCGCGAGGCGGGATTATTGGTTGGGAGATTTTTGACCGTAGCAGCTTGGGTGCGACAAATTTTCAGAATACGGTGAATTTCCAAAGAGCACTTCAAGATGAAATTCGAAGAACCCTCCGCCAAATTGAGGGAGTTCTTGATGCTTCGGTTATTCTAAACCTTCCGGAACAGGATCCGGTTTTTGAGGATGAGAAAAAAAGCCCCACGGCTTCAATTACACTCAATTTACAGAGCCCAAACAGTCTTTATAAGAGTCAAGTAATGGCAATTGTCAATTTTGTTGCGGGAAGTGTAACCGGGATGGATCCCGAGAATGTAACGATTATTGATAATTTTGCTAATGATCTAACTGCTGCTTTGTGGAAGAGTAAGGCCTTAGATGGTTCTCTTCTTGAACAGCAAATGGCAATAAAAAAAGATCTTGAGAAAGAGTATAAAAAGAATATTGAAAATATGTTAGGCCGAGTTTATGGTCTGCAAAAAGTGGTTGCAACAGTTAATATTAGCCTAAACTTTGATTACCAGGAGATTCGTAAGGAAATTTATGGTGATCGGGGGGTTCCGCGCAGCGAGCAAGAGATCACAGAGTCGTACACAGGAGTAGGTAATCCCCTTCCTTACGGGGTTCCTGGTACTGATACGAATATTACTCAATACCGGATTGCTGATCAAACGCAGGAAAGTACATACGAGAAGAATGAACGTACCATAAATACCGAGATTAATAAGGTGGAAGAGCACCACTTAAAACAGGGCCCGACAATAGAACGGATTACTGTCGGGGTGGTTATTGGACAGAAACTCTCAGTAAGTGAAATTGCACAAATTGAAGATAGTGTTGCTGCCACTGTTGGGGTATTGCCGGAGCGTGGAGATAAAGTATCTGTTCTTAGCCGCGAGTTCTTTACTGATCAGCCGGCAGAACTTCCACCAGAGATTAAAGGCTTCCCTTGGATGCCAACCGTTATCTCTGTATTATTAATTCTAATCCTAATCGGGGTAGTCTATTATCGTTCGAGACAAAAGAAAATTCGAGAAAAAACGAGCACCGGTATTGATTTGTTGGTGGATGATATACTTGAAGAAACAGCAGCGACTAAGGAACTTAGTCCTGAAGAACAAAAACGCCGAGAACAACAAGAACATCTTGAAAAATTGGCGAGGGAAGAACCGGAAAATATTGCTGCTTTATTAAGAACATGGTTGTCAGATGATTAGATAAGGTGGGAGAATATTGCAAGTAGAAAATCTTTCAGGTAGACAAAAGTCCGCCATCATCTTAATCACCCTAGGTTCTGAGTTATCTTCTAAGGTTCTTAAGCATTTCCGGGAAGATGAGATTGAGGACTTAACCTTAGAAATTGCTAATCTGCGTCGAATAGACCCGGAGATTAAAGATGAAGTAATGGATGAGTTTTATGAGTTATGTTTAGCCCAAAATTATATATCTCTAGGTGGAATTGATTATGCTAAAGAGATGTTGGAAAAGGCTTTAGGACCAACTAAAGCTCAGGATATTCTCAATAAACTCACCACTTCTTTACAGGTAAGACCGTTTGATTTTGCACGTAAAACAGATCCAAGTCAGTTGCTTAATTTTATCCAGAATGAACATCCTCAGACCATTGCTTTAGTCTTGTCCTACCTTAATCCGGATCAGGCAGGAATGATCTTATCAGCTCTTCCTCCTTTAAATCAGGTGGAAGTGGCGAAGAGGATTGCAACTATGGATCGGGCGGCACCGGAAGTTTTACGAGAAGTAGAAAATGTACTGGAAAAAAGATTATCATCTTTTGTTATGCAAGACTTTACCCAGGCTGGTGGGATCGATTCAGCAGTAGCGATCTTAAATCGAGTTGATCGGGGTACAGAAAAAACGATTATTGAGGCTTTGGAAGAGGATAATCCGGACTTAGCTGAAGAGATTAAAAAACGGATGTTTGTCTTTGAAGATCTGGTTACCATGGATGATCGTTCTATCCAAAGAGTATTAAAAGAAGTCGATATGCGGGATCTGGCTTTAGCCTTAAAAACTGCCAGTGAAGAAGTTACCAACAGAATTCTTAAAAACGTTTCTAGTCGTGCCCGCGATATGATTAAAGAAGATATCAGCTTGATGGGGCCGGTTCGTCTCCGCGATGTAGAGGAAGCTCAACAAAAGATTGTGAATTTTGTCAGACAGCTTGATGAGAGTGGAGAAATTGTTATTTCCCGTGGAGGAGAGGATGATATAGTTGTCTGAACCGAAAATTATTAAGTCGCCGGAGATTAAAGATGAGGTCTGCTTTGTAGAAATTCCGGAAAGTATTTTAGCAAGCATTGTGGAATCAGCAGTAGTTGAAGAAGAAACGATTGAAGAAACAATTGAAGAGAAGCCAGAAGAAGAAAATACTCCGGTTTCTGAGGAGACAATTTTAGAGGAGAAGATTGCGTCTTGGCAAGCGGAGGCAGAAAAGATTATTGCCGAAGCTCAAGAAGAAGCCCAGCGGATTATCTCATCTTCCCGGGAGGAAGCTGGCCTTCTTCTGAAAAACACCGGACAGGAAATTGAGAGATTAAGAAAAGAAGCCGAAGCAGATATTCAGAATAAGTTAGAAGAAGGGTATAAAACAGGTTACCAAGAAGGCCTAAACGAAGGAAGGAAAAAAGCACAAGATGAATGGGAAGAAAAGCTGAAAACTGCTGAAGAAACCATCGAACAGGCCAAAAGTAAGAGTTTAGCGATCATTAAAAAAGCTGAAGAAGAACGTATAGAGAGAATCGTAAGCTCCGAGGAGGAAATACTTAAGTTAGCATGCGATATTGCCGAAAAGATTATTAGAACACAATTTGAAGAGTTACCTGAAACCTGGCTTGAGATGATCCGCCAAGCAGTTAGAAAGGTAGCAGGGGCTAATGAATTAACAATTAGAGTTTCTCAAGAGGATGAACCCTTTTTTATTCAGCATATAAAGGAGATCCAAAACCAACTCTCAGAATCACCCATGATTAATGTGGTATCTGATTCTACACTTAAACCTGGGGACTTATTCGTTCAGAGCAATCTTGGTCAGGTAGATGCCAGAATTCAAGAACAGGTTTCTAATATCTTTAAAATTCTTAAAAAAGAAGGTAATTAAGGATGAGAGTTTCATATTACCAGGAGATCCCATCCTTTAGTGCTGAAAAGTATCACCATATATTAGAGATAGTTGATCCTCTCTCCCGCTTGGGCCAAATTGAAAAAGTCATAGGTTTGACTCTTGAAGCAATAGGACCGCCAACCTTTCTAGGGGAAGTTTGTATTTTAAAGACCTTATCTGGAATGGAAGTCCTAGGGGAAGTAGTTGGTTTTAGAGAAGGAAAAGTACTTTTACTTCCTTTAGGTGAGATGGAGGGGATTGGTCCTGGTTCAGAAGTAATTGCCCTGGGAAGAAAACTTGAGGTTCCAGTTGGCTCTGGGTTATTAGGTAGAATTCTTGATGGACTTGGTAATCCCCTTGATGGTAAGGGCCCAATTAAAAAAGAGGGATATTATCCTTTGCTTGCATCACCTCCGAATCCTTTAGACCGGGCGAGAATAAAATCCCCTTTATCTCTAGGGGTAAGAGCAATTGATTCCGTTTTGACTTGCGGGAAAGGACAGCGTCTTGGAATCTTTGCGGGAAGTGGAGTTGGGAAAAGTACTCTTTTGGGGATGATTGCCCGTAACTCCTCGGCTGATGTTAATGTTATTGGCCTAATCGGTGAAAGAGGAAGAGAAGTTAAGGAATTTATTGAAAAAGACTTAGGACCGGAGGGTTTGGCCAAATCTGTTGTTGTGGTTGCGACTTCTGACCAACCGGCTTTGGTTAGGATCAAAGGGGCATATACTGCTACTGCGATTGCAGAATATTTTCGGGATACCGGTGCTGATGTTATGTTAATGATGGATTCAATTACAAGGTTTGCTTTAGCTCAGCGTGAAGTTGGTCTGGCCGTCGGAGAGCCTCCGGCAACCAGAGGGTACACGCCATCAGTCTTTGCTCTCATCCCTAAATTACTGGAAAGATCCGGTACTGCTAAACAAGGAAGTATTACCGCTTTATATACAGTACTGGTAGAAGGGGATGATATGAACGAGCCAGTAGCAGATACTGTCCGGGGAACTTTAGATGGACATATTGTTTTATCCAGAGCTTTAGCTTATGAAAACCATTATCCGGCGATCGATATCCTAGCTAGTGTTAGCCGACTGATGATTGATTTAGTCTCTGATGAGCATATCAAGGTGGCAGCTGCTCTCCGGGAAAATCTTGCCGTATATAAAGCTAATGAAGATCTGATTAATATTGGCGCCTATGTTGCCGGAAGTAATCCCCGTGTAGATCTGGCCATCAAGATGTACCAGCCAATTAGGGATTTTCTCCGGCAGAATGTAGATGAGACAGTCTCTTTAGAGCAGGCGACAGCGGAACTCTTGAAACTGATGGAGGGATAAAAGGTGCAATTCAGGTTTGAACGGGTCTTAAATTTGCGAAAACATCATGAAGAGTCTTGTCGCACCCATTTATATGAAGAAGAAACTAAACTAATCAGGATACAAGAGGAGATAGCTACTTGGAACAAAGCTAAAGAGTATCAGCATAATAAGGTTAAAACGATGTCGGTCGGAAGAATAGAACCTAATATTTTAGCTTGCAGTAGTAAGCGTTTAGAATATATCCGTCAGAAACAAATAGAAAACCATAACAGAAAGGTTGCCCAGGAAGAACAGCGAGATATAGCAAGGGATTTATTAATCGCTGCCAGAAAAGAAAAGAAGACCATGGAAAAATTGAAAGATCAGTTTATTGCCAGAGAAGAACAAAGAATGATGGATTTGGAGCAAAAAAGGCTTGATGAGGTTGCTGTTAGCCGGTTCCACCGTGATAAGGGGTGAAGATGATGTTTCGTTATATTGCAGGAATATTAACCGCATTACTTTTTATTGGCTCGGTGTTCGGCCTTTTATATATCTTTGATCAGTATGATTACATAGATTTGAAGCCTTCAGTCCTAGTTTCGCTTTCGAGAATACCAGGTTGGGAAGAGGTTGCAGAAGCCTATAAACTTGGTCTAGAAAATAGAGACCATTTAATTAATCGTCAAGAGGAATTAGATAAAAAGCAAGAGGAATTAGTTAAAAAGGAGAAAGAAATCGAAGCTGAGAAAGAACTTTTATTAAAACAAACAATGGAGTTTCAAGAAAAGGAAGAAGCCCTGGAATATGAGAGAAGAAAGGTTTTAACTGAGGTTTCTAGGATGGAAACTAATAGGACAGTAAACAAAAGTGCAAGTGATAAAGAGAAGTACGAGACTGCGGCTCGACTTTTAGAATCAATGAGTCCGGCGATTGCTGGAGAAAATCTAATAAAAATGCCTTTTGAGATGGGAGTTTCGGTCCTATCGCTTCTGGAACCAAGAAAAGCAGGGAAAATTCTCGAGAGTATTCCTCCGGAAAAAAGTGCCCTATATATGGAAAAGATCTCAACAAATTAATAGTTTAAATAAAAAGATTCCATGAAAGGAGGTGAAATAATGAACTTTACGAATGTACTGGGCTTCGCGGGAAATCAATCGATCAATACGACGGAGATTGCAAGTTACAGTAGAAATACTGTAGGAAAAGGAACTACCGAAGAAAAAGGGGCTTTTCTACGATTAGTCAAAAATCTGTTAGAAGAGAATAAACAAAAAGGGAAAGCTGCTACTGAACTTCCTGATGGCTTATGGCAAGGTTTATATGCCATCTTTCCACAGCTTCAAATGGACAAGCTTTTAAATACTGCTGAGTATATGACAGGAGAAGAAGTTTCTTCCGAACTGAATATTTCTCCGGCGGCTTTAGAGAGTATTTACTTAAATCTAAATGAAATTCCGGCTGAAGAACTTCTTTTGGAAGAGCCAATACTAACTGAGGCTTTTAAATCGCTGCTTGCTGAGAACCAAATCAATACTCCAGCTGGTACTTTGGAAAGTACTGAAAAGTTCCAACTAAGCTCCATTAATAGTAATGAAAACATACCGAGTTTACCTGGATCTTCAGAACTAGATGAAGTTAATCTTGCACCAGAACTCAGTATGGAACATGGACTAAAGGAAGGGTTATCAACAGCAAGTAAATTACAGAGTAATAATGTAGGTCAGGTTCTTGTTGCAGAGACTCAAGAGGAAGATGGTTTTAAACCGGAGGTTCCATCTCCCATTAAGGAAGGAATTGGCCAAGCTTTTTACCGGCCTGTAGGTTTAAAAGCAATACAACCGGGAGGACAGTTTCCGGAGGAATTTGAAGGCTCTGCCGAAGATCAACTTATGGATTCTGGCCAGAAGAAATTGCTTTCCGGTGAGAAGGTAAGATTCTCAGATTTATCTGGGGAAAATGAAGGGGAAATTCCTTTAATACGGGAAGTGGGACTAGGCCAAAATACTGAAGTTTCTATTAATCCAATACTCTCTGCCGTATCGACACCCAATATACAAACCATACCGGCAGAAGAAGTGATGCTGAAGAAAGAGGAGTTGATGTCCGAAAATATCCCTGGGGAAAAAGTGGTCTCTCAGATCCTTAAGGGAGCACAGATGATGGTGAAAGATGGGGTATCAAAGCTTCAGCTTGAGTTAGAACCTGCTGAACTTGGAAAATTGGAACTTTCGATTGTTGTTGAGCGGGATCTAGTTACTGCTAAATTTGTCACAGAAACCGAAGGAGTCCAGTCGTTAATCGAGTCTAACCTGCCGCAACTCCGTTCTTCTCTGCAGGAAGCAGGTCTACGGGTAGACTTATTGCAGGTAGGTGTACAGACGGGTACTAATCCGCAAATGCAGTATCATTCTTCATCTTCAGGTTATAAATTTGCGGGAAACTCTTCATTTACAAATGGGTCCCAGGAGATGCTGGCAGTGGAGGAAACGAACTTTGGGGATGAAGCCTGGCATGGAATGGTGAATATGAGGGTTTAAAGGAGGTGAAATAATGATTAATGCTGTTGATGGGGGAAGTAATGCAGTTTCAAGCAGTAGCATTACCACTCAATCGCAAGCTCTAGACAAAGATGCTTTTCTTAATCTTTTAGTTACTGAATTACGTTATCAGGATCCCCTTGATCCTTTGAAAGATCGAGATTTTATTGCCCAAATGGCTCAATTCTCTACTTTAGAACAGATGCAAAACTTGTATAAGGTAGGAGAACTCCAGCAGGCTACGGCAATGATTGGCCGGTCAATACTGGCGGAACAATATACGGATACCGGTTTTCCAGAGATGGTTTATGGACGGGTCTCTGGTGTCCGTTCAGTAGGTGGCAATACCTTACTCTTATTGGATACTGGAAGAGAGGTTAAAGCGAATGAATTATTGTCTGTAATGGATGATAAAGGTGTAGAACAGTATCTAAAGGCAGTCACTGGCCGGAAAGCTTTAATTAAAGTTTATAATGAAATTGGCGAAATAGTGGATCTCAAAGAAGCATTGATTACTGGTTACCGGATTGAAAATGGAGAACCTTATCTGATTTATACGAACGGAGAAACTGAAGAAGAGGTACCCCTTACTGATATCTGGGGGGTTAATTAGGGGGGGATAAGAATGGCTGACCGAATATTTCCACCGATTTCGCCGGTAACTCAAGTACCCAGAGTTACTCCGCAGGTGCGAAAGCAAACTCAGAAGACAAGTCCAACTGCGAATTTCCAAGAGATTCTCGAAGGGAAGATTGGTTCGGAGATTAAAATTTCTGCTCATGCCCAGAAAAGGATGGCGGAACGAGGTATTAATCTATCCCCTAGGGAATTAAAAGGAATCAGGGAAGCAGTAACTAAGGCACAGACCAAAGGTTGCCGGGATTCATTAGTAGTACTTGACCGGGTAGCTCTAGTGGTTAGTGTAGAAAATCAGACTGTAATTACTGCAGTGGATGCAGAGAGTATGAAGGAAAATGTTTTCACTAATATTGATAGCGCGGTTTTTGTCCCGAATAATTAGGCCGGACCTCCTAGAGGAAGCCAAAAGGTCCTCCAACTGACTGCGGAGGAACGGGCAAAGCCAAGCTTTTCCTGCTGGTAAGCATGAAAAATTCCGTCTACTGTTTTAGTGGGAAAGGCTGAAACTATTAAAACAAACTGCTGTTTAAGCAGGAACCAGCAAAATGCTGGAAGAATAGGAGGTTATTTAAAATGATGCGTTCAATGTTTGCCGGAGTCTCCGGACTCCGCAACCATCAGATTAGGATGGATGTGATCGGTAATAACATTGCTAATGTTAATACAGTTGGTTATAAAACTAGTAGGGTAACTTTTCAGGATGCCCTCTCTCAGAGCTTAAAAGGGGCGACTGCTCCGCAGAATAACCGCGGCGGGATTAATCCTCAACAAGTCGGATTAGGGGTTACTCTTTCAAGTATTGATGTGATTCACACAGCCGGTAACCTACAGACGACCGGGGTCAATACGGATCTGGCCCTGCAGGGGAATGGATTCTTCATTGTCGGCGAGGGTGCACAGAATTATTATACCCGGGCCGGGAATTTTAGTATGGATACCTCCGGACGTTTAGTCTATAGTAATGGCCTGCAGTTGCAAGGCTGGATGGCGGATGCTGGAGAAATAAATACGAATGGTAAGATCGAAGGGATTAAGCTGCCGATTAATAGTACGATTGCTCCTCAGGCTACGGGTGGAGTAGGTATAGATGGTATAATCTTAAATGGGAATTTACAGCCCTCTACTACAGCGATCCCTACAGAATTTACAAGAAATGTTCAGGTTTTTGATTCACTAGGACATAGTCATGTTTTAGAAATTCGGTTTAATGAAACATCCTCTAATAATTGGAAATGGGAAGCTTTTGACCCAAGCAAAACTTCTATAGGTACTGGTGATATTGTTTTTAATGCTGAAGGAAAGTTTGATTCAGTTACTGCAAATACTATAGGTGGCTGGAATCCGGGAACTGGTGCGAATGCTCTTGATATTACTATTAATTTTGAAAATCTTACCCAATATGCGGCTGATGAATCTTCTGTTGCCTATGAGCAAAACGGCTATCCAATGGGCTATCTACAGAGTTTCAAAATCGATAGTGCCGGTAAGATTATTGGTGTTTTCACCAATGGCTTGACAGAAGACATTGCCCAAGTAGCAGTTGCGACCTTCAGTAATGCTGGTGGGTTGGAGAAACTGGGAGAGACCATGTTCCGGGAGTCTAGTAACTCCGGTTCAGCACAGATTAACCCCTCGGGAGTAGGCGGTAGCGGGAAGATTACCCCGGGAACTTTGGAGATGTCTAATGTTGATCTTTCGCAGGAATTTACTGATATGATAGTAACCCAACGGGGATTCCAGGCTAATTCCAGGATTATTACCACTTCTGATGAGATGCTACAAGAACTGGTGAACCTTAAACGATAAATGAGAAGTGAGGTGTGAGGAGAAATTTCTTTTCACACCTTACTCCTACTTAGAAAATGTCTTCGAAGAATGTCGATTCATCTGCCTTTAATATACATTATGCAGGTAGCCGGCATGAACAACCAATTAAAGTGCCTCTGGAGCTTGTCGACTCATCCGGTTTTTGATTTAAAATCACTTCGTGATTACAGAGGTAACCGGCATGAGCGACTACCTACTGAAGGGTGGGAAATAAATGATTAAAGTTACAAGACTTAATGGGGAGAGTTTCTGGATTAACCCCCACTTAATTGAGTTTATGGAAGAAACCCCAGATACGGTAGTTTCCCTTGTTACCGGGAAGAAGATTGTGGTTAAAGAGGATGCAAAAACAGTACTAGAACTAATTCTTGATTATCGCCGGAAACTGGGTGAAGGTGGTCTCGAAATCGTTCCAAAAGAAATCTGAGGTGAACAGTGATGGATATAGCAACGATTATTGGTCTTGTGGGCGGAACTTTATTAATGATTATCGGCTGTGCCGGGGGGCGTTTTAGTAATTTAGCAGGCTATTTTGATGCTAGTTCAATTTTTATTACGATTGGCGGTTCGGTAGCTGCCATGCTTATTAACTTTCCCCTGTCGCAGTTTTCCAAGGCTTTTAAGAGTTTGCATTGGGCCTTTTTTACTAAAGACTTTTCTCCGCAGGAGGTTATAAATACATTGGTTGGTTATGCGGAAAAGGCGAGAAGAGAAGGATTGCTAGCCTTGGAGGAAGAAGTAGAATCGGCAGATGAGTTTTTAAGAAAAGGGATACAACTGGTGGTGGATGGAACGGATCCGGAGTTGGTCAAAAGTATTTTAGAGATTGAGATTGGTTTTCTTGATGCCAGGCACCGGGAGAATCGAGCCTTCTTTGAATCCTGGGGAGCACATGCTCCTGCTTTTGGGATGATTGGGACGATTATTGGTTTAATTCAGATGTTACGAAATCTGGATGATCCTTCAACCATCGGGCCGGCTATGTCAGTTGCACTACTAACAACCTTATATGGTGCACTAATGGCTTATCTGATTTTTAATCCGATCGCTGCTAAACTAGGGATTAGGAGTGAAGAAGAGATTTTACTCCGCCAGGTGATGGTCGAGGGTATCTTATCAGTGCAAGCTGGTGAGAACCCGCGAATTGTGGAAGAAAAACTCAAATCATTCTTGCCTCCTTCCGAACGTGCAGGAGTGAAACGGGAGAGGTTCAGCGGTGAAGGAGTGAGTATGAATGTTTAAGAGAAAGCAAGAGGAGCAACCGCCGGGTTCTCCGGCTTGGATGACGACATATTCTGATCTTGTAACTCAGCTTCTAGCCTTTTT
The DNA here is from genome assembly GCA_036744795.1 of Bacillota bacterium. GTDB lineage: Bacteria > Bacillota > UBA4882 > UBA10575 > UBA10575 > UBA5486. Next base: position 81,367 of record DAIOHK010000003.1, read on the forward strand.
TGTTCTTCTATTTGCTTTTTCTAGTATTAATGAGACCAAATATCAGCAGATTGTTTATTCTTTAAGAACAGCTCTAACCGGGTCTTCAGGTGTTCTTGATATGGGACCACAACCTTTAGATAGCATTTCAATTTTACCTGAATACTCTTCAGAGGTAGGAGAGGAATTTATAGAAGTCTATGAAGAGATCCAGGGAATGCTGGAAGAGGAAGGGGTGGGAACAGCTGTTGAGATCTATTCGGAAACCAGAGGTATGATTATTAGTTTTAAAGAGAAGATCTTTTTCGATATCGGATCGGCAAATCTTCGTCCAGAAGCTCGTAACTTACTATCAAAAGTGGGAAAGGTCCTGTTGAAGGATGAACATGATATTAGGGTAGAGGGGCATACTTGTGATTTACCAATCAGGACGTCTTCTTACCCTACCAACTGGGAACTTTCTACCACACGGGCGACCAATGTTACACGTTTCTTAATTGATGTTGTTGGATTAGCCCCTGAACGGCTGGGAGCAACCGGTTATGCGGAATTTCAGCCAATTGTTCCTAATAATTCTGAGGAGGAAAGGATAAGGAATCGGAGAGTTGATATTTTACTCCTCTCCAGCAATACATTTTAGGTGGGATGAATTATGCCGGAAAAAACCGGAAAAATTAATCAAATTGTAATAACAGTAACTGTTTGCCTTTTAATCTTTTTTGCGGCTGTATTTAGTGCGACTTTAATTTTTATTTATAAAATTATGCCGGAAAAAGAGAGGTATACCAAGTATACTGCGGGTAATGAGGTTAAATTTTTAATGCCGTTAGGTGATGATGTGCTGGTAAATCTGGCCGACCCGGGTATGAAACAAAGATTTCTAAAGATAAATTTTACTTTGGTATTAGACTCAGAAAAAACTCAGCAGGAATTAGTAAACAGGAAATCTCAAGTTCGTGACATTGTTATTCAAATTTGTAGGGTTAAAACTTCTGAAGAATTAAGGGAAAAAGAAGGAAATAACATTATTCGTAACGAATTACTAACTGCAATTAATGAAATATTACCTGCTGGTAAGGTAATAGATCTTTTCTTTACTGAATTTATTGTGACGTAACGGGGGTGGCAGATTGGCCGAAATTTTAACACAAAATGAAATTGACTCTCTTTTGCAGGCACTTTCTTCTGGGGCCATTGATGCCGAATCTGTAAAAACTGAAGAAAAAACCAAAAGGATTCGTTCTTATGATTTTCGACGACCGAGTAAATTTGCCAAGGAACAAATCCGTACTTTGGTGATGATCCACGAAAATTTTTCGCGGCTCTTAACCTCATCTTTGTCAGCGTATTTACGTACTATGATCCAGTCTGAAGTGGCTTCTGTTGATCAATTAACTTATGAAGAGTTTACCAAGTCATTACAAAACCCTACGGTAATTAATATATTGGGATTACAACCGCTGGAGGGTAGTATGGTAGTAGAATTTGCCCCCAATTTGGCTTTTGCCTTTATTGATCGGTTGTTGGGGGGGCAAGGGGCTTATGATGGTATACTCCGTGAACTTACTGAAATTGAACAGATGGTTACGAGAAGAATTGTAATGAGGATGGCCAGTAGTATTAAGGAAGCTTGGAATAATGTGATGGATGTCGAACCTGACTATCAAGGGATGGAGACTAACCCCTTATTCACCCAAGTGATTCCGCCTACCGAAATGGTGATCCTTGTTACTTTGGATTTAAAGATTGCGGAGATTAGTGGCCTTATGAATTTATGTTATCCTTACATATTACTGGAACCGGTACTAAATAGACTTAGTTCTCAATACTGGTTTGCAAGTTCAAAAAAGAGTTTTACGCCTAAAGATATAAATACATTAAAAAGCCGGTTGCAAGAAGCAATGATTCCTGTAGATGTGGAATTAGGAAGAACAACAATTTCAGTCCGGGATATGTTGAATTTGGCAATTGGTGATGTAATTAAACTAGATCAAAACTTAAAAAAACCTTTGGTGATTAAGGTAGGAAAAGAAGAGAAATATTATGGTTACCCTGGAATATCTCAAAATAAACTTGCTATTCAACTTTATGGAGCCAAGATAAAAGGTGGTGAAAAAGATGTCAAATGAGATGCTATCCCAAGAAGAGATAAATGCTTTATTAAATGAAGATGTAGTAGAATTAAGTCCTGCCGAGAGGGATGCTTTGGGGGAAATTGGGAATATTGCTTTTGGTTCCGGTTCGACAGCTCTTTCCTTACTTTTGAACCGGAGGGTAGATTTAGATACACCTACGGTCGAACTTTCGGAGATGAAGAAATTAGTCGAAGAGCATCCAAGACCTTGTGTAGCAGCAGAAGTAGATTATAAAAAAGGCTTAAAAGGGACTAATCTGTTAATGATTCAAATGCATGATGCTGCAGTTATCTCTGATCTAATGTTAGGTGGAGATGGTATTCATCCTAAAATGGATTTAGGTGAAATGGAATTAAGTGCTATTGGGGAAGCGATGAATCAGATGGTAGGAAAAGCTTCCACCTCGATGTCTTCTCTTTTTGACCTACGAGTAGAGATTGCTCCTCCGCGAACAAGTATATTATCTATGACAGATGCGGACGAGATCAGTACTAAATTCACCGAAAACAATATAGTAGTTGTGATTTATTTTCGTTTAGTGATTCAGGATTTGGTTAATAGCAGATTGATGTTAATTATGCCATATGATTTTGCTAGAGAAATGGCAAGGACATTAATTAGAAGAAATTCACCTTTATCAGATGATGATCTCTTCCAGGAACCAAAGAAGTTTGTAGAACAACAAGCAGCCGCTGGGGGAGTGAATATGAATACCTCAAATAATACAGTACGGCCAGTTCAATTTGGTGTTTTGGATTCCGATTTCCCTCATCAGGATACAGGCAATCTCAACCTTTTACTCGATGTTCCGCTTGAAATAAGTGTAGAACTGGGAAGTACTAAAATGCGGATAAAAGAAATTCTGGATCTGGGGATAGGGTCAATTATTGAATTGGATCGTTTAGCCGGAGAATTGGTTGATATTCTGGTTAATGGGAAGTTAATTGCCAAAGGAGAAGTAGTCGTTATCGATGAAAACTTTGGGGTTAAGATTACTGATATTGTCAGCCCGTTTGAAAGAGTAAACAACTTACAATAGGGGGGGAAGTATTATGAAGAATCGTGTTTTAGTAGTGGATGATGCTGCATTTATGAGAATGATGATTAAAGACATTTTAAAAAAGGGTGGTTATGAAGTAGTAGGGGAAGCTGAGGATGGACTGAAGGCTATTGAGAAATTTAAGGAATTAAAACCGGATTTGGTGACAATGGATATTACAATGCCAGAGATGGATGGAATTACAGCAGTTAAGGAAATCAGAAAAATAGATGCCAATGCATTAATTATTATGTGTAGTGCGATGGGACAACAAGCAATGGTTATTGATGCGATTCAAGCAGGAGCTAAAGATTTTGTGGTCAAACCTTTCCAGCCGGATCGAGTTTTGGAGGCTGTTAGAAAGGTGTTACAATGAACAAACTTTGTTTTTTACTAATGTCTGCATTGTTAACTCCGATGCCAGATGCAGGCATTGTAGAACATACTGAACCATCTGATGTAGGGCTAAATGTTTCCGGATGGAATGGTTCATATTTAATACAGATTATTTTTTATCTCTTTTGTTTGGTGGCGGTTCTCTTTTTAGCTTCAAAGGCTGTGCGCTGGCTTGGTGGTAAAGTTGGAGGGAAGTGTAACCATTATATGAAAATGGTAGAAAGCCTTTATCTAGGACCAAATCGTAGTATACATCTAATTTTGATCTGCAACCAGCTATTTCTAATAAGTAATGCAGATCGGAGTATAAAACTGCTTGCTAAAATAGAAGAACCAGCTACGATTAATGAGCTTGTGAAGGAAACCCTTTCTACTCAAAAAGAAAATCCAATGCAAAAAAGCTTCTCTGATTTTCTAAAAAAATTTGTCGAAGCTTCATCCGATGAAGAACTGGGTTTGGATCCTACTTCGCATAAAATTGAGGAACAGCTAGTTGAAATTAAAGCCCGCCAAGGACGGAGTAGAAATGGATAAGAATCGTTTTCTCTTTTCGGTAAGCCTAGGAATACTTTTAATATTTTTATTCTCCACGGTCAGTCTAGGACAACCGGTTCTTCCCAGGATAGAGATTGGCTGGGATAATACGGATAGTACTGACAGCCCTGAACAGGTGGCTGCTAGTCTCCGGATTTTAGCACTGATTACGATTCTGTCTTTAGCACCGGCTATTTTAATGATGACTACTGCTTTTATAAGGATAGTGGTAGTATTATCCTTTACCCGGAGTGCAATTGGATTGCAACAATCTCCTCCTAATCAAGTAATAATTGGACTAGCATTGTTCCTAACCTTTTATATCATGGCTCCTACTTGGAAGGAAATACAACAAGAAGCTTTAACTCCTTTTTTTGCGGGAAATATTTCCATGGAAGAGGCTTTGGAAAATACTGAAGAGCCGCTTAAGACTTTTATGGGGAAATATACGAGAAATGAAGATTTACGATTGTTTATGAAAATAGGCGAGATTACAACTAGACCAGCAAATTTGTTGGAAGTACCTTTATATGTTATTATTCCGGCTTTTATTATTAGCGAATTGAAAACAGCTTTTATGATGGGATTTATCCTCTATATACCATTTATAGTTATTGATATGATTGTGGCTAGTACCTTGATGTCCATGGGAATGCTAATGCTTCCACCAGTAATGATCTCAATGCCATTTAAAATATTGCTCTTTGTTTTAGTAGATGGTTGGAATTTAGTTGTCAGAAGTCTTTTAACCGGTTTCAGGTAATAGCTCACGCTGGCTACCTAGTCGCTCATGCCGGTTACCTTAACATCACGAAGTGATTTTAAATCAAAAACCGGGTGAGTCGACCAACTGTCCTGACCAGCAACGAGTTTCGAGCTGTACTTTCTAATTAGATGGCGGTGATTACTAGTGAATGATGTAATGGTGGTTACTATCATTCGGCAGGGTTTAACTACTGTACTTAAGGTAGCTGGTCCGATGCTGGGTGTAGGGATGATCGTTGGTTTAGCAGTTAGTATTTTTCAAGCTACCACACAGATTCAGGAGCAAACTTTATCATTTATACCTAAAATTTTGGCAATCTTCTTAACTTTGATAGTTTGTGGCCCTTGGATGTTAAGAGTACTTATTGAGTTTACAACAGAACTTTTCTCTTATCTTACTCAAGTTAGCAGATGGTGAGGGTTTTGATTGGATCTTTCCGCATGGACCGAGATGAAATTTATCCTATTTTTACTGGTGTTCCTACGAAATACCGGGTTAATGATTGGAGCACCATTTTTTCAAAGCCGGAATATTTCCAATCCTCTCCGAGTGGGTCTGGCTTTTTTCTTAGCGGTGGTATTTCTTCCATTGCTTAATCTGCCTGGTAATTCTCCTCAGAGTTTTTGGGAGTTAGTATTTTTAATGATTCAAGAGTTTATTCTGGGACTAATTATGGGTTATATTTTATATTTAGCTTTTGCTGGTCTGCAGTTAGCCGGGCAGCTGGTCGAGGTTCCAATGGGGTTTGGAATGGTTAATGTTTTAGATCCTCAGACTGGTGGTCAGATGCCGATTATTGGTCAGCTTTATTATTTAACTGCGATCTGGCTTTTTTTACTGGTGAATGGGCATCATATTCTTTTAAATGTTTTAGCACAGAGTTTTAAAATTTTACCAGTCGGAAAACTATTCTATTTTACTAAGGGTCTACCACTGATAATTAAAAATTTTTCTCAGTTATTCTGGTTAGCCTTGCAAGTGGCGATCCCTATAATTGGCGTGTTGTTTCTGACTGATGTTGGTCTGGGGGTACTGTCTAAACTAATACCACAGATTAATGTTTTTATTCTTGGTTTTCCGATTAAAGTTTTTTTAGGAATTACGCTTCTGATCTTGTCTTTACCTGTTCTTCTCCGCTGGTTGGCAGTGAATTATTCAAATACAGGAAGTATATGGACAGAATTACTACGTTTTATTAAACTGATTGGGCAGGGAGAATGATGCTTAATCAAGAGATATATTCTGATATAGAATTGTGGGATCTTCAGTTTTTTGCTGATGAAGAAAAGACCGAAGAGGCAACACCCAGAAAACTTCAGGAAGCTAGGAAAAAGGGGCAGGTACCTAGAAGCGCTGAATTAAATTCTGTTGTAACATTACTAGCAGGGTTTACTGGAATAAATGTATTTAGCCGCTTTTTATTACATAAATTGTATCGTTATTTTCAATTGAGTTTCTCCGGAGAAACCTTAAATACACAGTTAGATGATACTACATTAGCTACTTTTTTTAATAAAAATTTACTGATTATTATTGGGGCTTTTTTACCGGTCGGATTAACAATTTTAGCAGCTGGATTAATCATTAATTATCTACAAACCGGGGGAATATTTACATTAGAGCCGCTAAAAATGAAGTTAGATCGGATTGATCCCATTCAAGGCTTAAAAAGACTATTCTCCCCCAAAAAACTGATTGATCTTATAAAGTCCCTTTTCAAATTAATTGGGGTATTGGTTATTATCTGGTCATCTTTTAAGAGTAAAGTGTTTCCTCTAGCAGAAACCTATTTATTAAATCCTCCTGTACAGTTAGGAGTTATCATATGGAAACTAATGTACCAAATTGTGTTTCGGGTTTGTCTTCTTCTTATGGTAATTGCGATTTTAGATTATTATTACCAACGTTATGAATATCGTAAAAGTCTTAGAATGACGAAGAAAGAAGTACAAGACGAGTTTAAACAGACTGAGGGCGATCCTATGGTAAAAAGTAGGATCAGACAGAAACAAAGACAGATTGCTATGCGTCGTATGATGCAAGAAGTTCCTAAGGCTGATGTGGTTATTACCAATCCGACTCATTTGGCAGTGGCCATTAAATATGAGGCGGCTAAGATGGAAGCTCCTCAGGTACTTGCTAAAGGGGAAGGATATATTGCAGCAAAGATTAGAGAGCTTGCCGGTGAACATAAAATTCCGATGGTAGAAAATAAGCCACTAGCTAGAACGATATATCAAACTGTAGAAGTGGGAGATTATATCCCTCCGCATCTCTATCAAGCAGTTGCTGAAGTTCTGGCTTTTGTTTACAGACTACGTCATAATAAGGAACATCATTAGTATTTTAAAATGTGTAATTTAGATGGTGAATAAAATGCCAGATAGCACAAATAAAACTTTATCTCGAATTGCTTATAGTGGTGAAATTGTTGTAGTTATTCTGATTGTTTTAATCCTGATTATGTTTTTCATCCCATTACCTTCGCTTTTTCTTGATCTGTTTTTAACTCTCAATATTTCCTTGTCTTTTTTAATCTTATTATTAACAATGAATGTCCAAAAATCTTTAGAGTTTTCTGTTTTCCCTTCGCTTTTATTAGTAACCACTCTTTTCCGTTTAGCACTTAATGTCTCTTCTACCAGGTTGATATTACTAGAGGGTGCAGCCGGAAAAGTAATTAAAGCTTTTGGCGGGTTTGTGGCTGGTAATAATCCGGTAGTGGGTTTTGTAATCTTTATTATTTTAACCTTAATCAATTTTCTGGTTATTACAAAAGGTGCCGAACGGGTTGCAGAGGTTGCTGCAAGATTTACCCTCGATGCCATGCCCGGAAAACAGATGAGTATTGATGCGGATATGAATGCCGGATTGATCAATGAGGAAGAGGCTCGCGTAAGAAGAAGAGAGATCGAAAGAGAAGCAGATTTTTATGGTTCAATGGATGGTGCTAGTAAATTCGTAAAAGGGGATGCCATTGCTGGAATCCTCATTACTATCATAAATCTTTTAGGCGGAGGCTTAATTGGTATACTGCAAAAAGGGATGAGCTTTCTTGAAGCGATCCAGCATTATGCTTTATTGACTGTTGGTGATGGTTTGGTTTCACAGGTGCCTGCAATTTTAATCTCAACTGCTACAGGTATCTTAGTAACTAGATCGGCTTCTGAAGATAATCTTGGCTCTGATTTAACTGGGCAGTTATTGAGTTATCCAAAGATTATAGGGATTACAGCTGCTGTGATTGGACTTTTTGGTATTGTTCCAGGGATGCCGACGATACCTTTTATCTTTATTGCTGGGCTCTTGTGGGGATTAAATTATCTACTCCGGCGGGAGGAAAAGCAAAAGGCTGAAATTACTCAAGAAGAAACAGCAACTCAGGAACAAGAGGGATACAAACCAGAAAATGTTCTGTCTTTATTAGCGGTTGATCCGATGGAAGTAGAGATTGGTTATAGTCTGATTCCTCTGGTTGATAAGGGTCAAGGCGGGGATCTTTTTGAAAGAGTAAGTTTAATCAGGCGGCAGGTAGCCTTGGAACTAGGAATTATTTTACCAGCGATTCGAATCCGGGATAATATGCAACTTTCACCTAATCAATATATTATAAAAATTAAAGGAGTAGAAGTCGCTGGTGGGGAGTTAATGCCCCACTATTATCTAGCGATGGATGCTGGTACGGTTACCGAAAAGATCTCAGGAATTTCCACCAAAGAACCGGCTTTTGGTCTTCCTGCCTTGTGGATTTCTGAAGAACAACGGGAAAAGGCAGAGCTTGCTGGTTATACTGTTGTGGATTCCTCTTCAGTGCTTGCAACCCATCTTACAGAGATAATACGAAACTATGCCCATGAATTATTAGGCCGTCAGGAAGTTCAAACGATGTTGGATTATATAAAAAATGATTATCCAGTGGTTTTTGAAGAGTTAGTTCCCAATTTAATGACTGTAGGAGAAATTCAAAAGGTTCTATCTCAACTTTTAAAAGAAGGTATACCGATTCGTAATTTTGTTACGATCCTTGAAACGCTGGCCGATTATGCAACCATGACTAAGGATCCCAATTTATTAACTGATTACGTCCGGGTATCTTTAGCTAGACAGATTTCAAAAATGTTAATGGGTGATGATGGAGTAATTAAAGTACTTACGCTTTCTCCAATTGCAGAAGAAAGGATTCTTCAAGCTCAGGGAGGTGAAGGAGAACCTTTAGATCCCACTTGGTTAAACAAGTTATATGAGTCATTAAAAGAAAAAATTGGCTTGATGATGCAGGATGGATGTAATCCGGTATTACTGGTCTCTCCCTCTGTACGTCGGTATGTTAGAAGTATTACGGAAAGAGTTTCTTCGAAGATAATTGTGGTATCTTACCCAGAGATTATTCCGGAAGCAGAGGTTCACTCATTAGGAATGGTAGGTGCTGATGAATGAGGGTTAAAAGATATGTGGCCGATACAGCGCAAGAGGCTATTTCCCGTGTAAAAAAAGATCTAGGTAAAGATGCTTTAATTCTTCATTCCCGCCCTTTTAAAGAGGGGGGATTTATGGGCCTGTTTTCTAAAAAAAGATACGAAGTTTTAGCTGCAGCAGATAGTTCTGATGGAATCCGGATTTTACCAGCCTCTAAAGATCAGAAACAACCAGAGACGATGAAGGAGAAGGATACGCCAATTGTTACGCCTGAAAAGGATCTGGTTCTTCCGGAATTAGAAAGAGTGAGAAGAGAATTAAATGAAATTAAACAAGCAATCGAAGAGATTTCCGCACAAGTGCGGTCTAATCCACAAGAATCTTTACCAGAGGAAGAGCTTAATACAGCCATGGTTAAATCGCTACCGATTAGGCTGAGTAGCCATCCAACTGTTGTGGCACTAGTGGGTCCAACAGGTGTAGGTAAGACTACTACTATTGCGAAGCTGGCAGCAAATTTTGCACTCTTTGAAGGAAAATCAGTAGGACTGATTACGATTGATACATATCGGATTGCCGCTGTTGAACAATTAAAAACTTATTCTGAAATTATTAACCTCCCGATTGAGGTGGTTTATACAGCAGCAGAATTTAAAAAAGCTTTAAATAAATTAAAGGAAAAGGAGCTTATTTTGGTAGATACTGCTGGTCGAAGTCAAAAGAATAAGCAGCAACTTAGAGAATTAAAACATTTCTTCAATGGCCGGCCTTTAAACGAGACTCATCTGGTATTAAGTGCAAATACAAAACTGGAAGATCTTCTGGAAACGGCAGAGTCTTTTCGGGAGATCAATTTTAACAGATTAATCTTTACTAAACTGGATGAGACTAATAATCTTAGTAATATTATTAGTGTTGTAAATAGAATTAAAGTACCAATGTCTTATGTAACTATTGGGCAGAATGTACCGGAAGATATTGAGGTAGCAACATTTGAAGTTCTAAAAAGGTATGCAGGTAAGGAGTGCATCAATGCGTGATCAAGCAGAGAGACTGAGAGAACTGGTAAATAACCAGAGTAATAGTAATAAGACTACTGTATCGAAAGCCAGAGTAATTGCGGTGACTAGTGGAAAGGGTGGAGTAGGCAAGACTAATATTGCAGTAAATCTTGCTATTTTCCTTTCAAGACTTGGGAAAAAAGTTACGATCATCGATACAGATTTAGGCTTGGCTAATATTGATCTGATTTTAGGCATGATCCCAAAGTATCATTTAGGCCATTTATTTGCCGGTGAGAAGGATTTATCCGAGATTACAATGGAAGGCCCTGCAGGGATAAATGTTATTGCTGGCGGTTCCGGTTTTCAGGAACTGGCCGATCTCAGCTTCTGGCAGATAGATAAATGCATAAACAATCTTGCAGTTCTCGAAGAGGATAATGATTTTATAATTTTAGATACTGGAGCAGGAATATCCAATAAAGTTATTAAGTTTCTAACTGCCGCAGAAGAGATTATGGTGGTTACAATACCTGAACCAACATCAATTGCTGATGCTTATGGTGTCATTAAAGTGATCTCAAGGGAGAATCCTTCGGCTAAGGTATATATTGTGGTTAATATGGTAAAAAACCAGCAAGAAGGGGAACAGGTATTTGAAAGATTAACGATGGTGGCAGAAAAATTTCTACAGTTCCCTCTAGAGTCAATGGGAATAATCTTTAATGATCCAGCTGTTTCAAAAGCTGTAAAACAGCAACAGCCATTTTCTTTGATCTACCCGAAGTCAAAAGCTTCAATGGGTGTTTTAAATATTGCTCAAAAGATGCTGTCTTTGCCCATCCGGACCCCAGGAGGATTTTCTTTGTCCCTACGGCGACTGCTTTTGAAATAAAAAACTAAAGTACTTTCGAATAAGGCTTATACAGAAAAAACAAAAAATATCTGTAAATTAAATCTATTTTACCAAAAAGAGCAGGAGAAAAAGGTAAAAAGTCTAATTTAATTATTATCCAGGAGGTGAAATGGCATGGAAGTTTCCCAGTACTTAAATGTTTTTATGGATGAATGTTACGAACATCTACAATCACTTACTCAGTCATTATTAGATTTGGAGAAAGACCCGGGGAATAACGAGATTCTTAATTCGATCTTTAGAGCTGCACACACATTAAAAGGTGCTTCGGCAACTATGGGATTTAATAAAATGGCTAATGTTACTCACGCCATGGAAGATGTTTTAAGTTTGCTTCGCCAAAATGAATTAGAAGTATCACCAGAGATTATTAATCTTTTATTTGAATCCTTGGATGTACTTGAAGTTTTAGCAAAAGGTATAGCCGGTGGGCAAGAAGAAGATATTGAAGTGGCGGGAATTCTACAAGGCCTGAAAAAGTATTCAACAACAAAGGTCAAAAGCGAAGAAAAAGTACCAATTAAAGATGAGCGCAGGAAAGCTCTTGAATTAAGATATTTACCTGAAGAAAAAGAAACAGTTAGCAAAGCTATTGAAGAGGGTTCCACTTTATATCATTTGCATGTATTTCTGGAGGATGGATGTTTGCTTAAAGGAGCTAGAGCATTCATGATTCTTCGGGAGTTGGAATCCCAGGGTGAGGTAGTAAAAACAATTCCTAGTGATAAAGAACTAGAAGACGAGAAATTTGATACCGATTTTATTGTCGGGATTATTAGTAAAAAGCCTCTGGATAATTTAGTTCGTTTTGTTGAAAGAATGCTTGATGTTAAAGAAGTTAAAGGAACAGTTATTGCCCCTGATGATATTTTAATTGAACGCCGTGGTAGTGTGGTGAGTTCGAATACGGATACTTCGAAAGCCAGCCCCGCTAAAGTAGCGATGAGTATTTCCCCCACAGTAAGGGTGGATATCCAAAAACTTGATGATTTAATGAACCTTGTTGGTGAGTTGGTAATCACCCGCTCACGTTTAGAACAATTAAGTTCAGAGAATAGGAATGAATTTTTAGAAGAAGCTGTTGAGCATCTGTCTCACCTAACGTTAGATCTACGAGATCAGGTGTTAAAAACGAGGATGGTCCCGGTCGAACAAGTCTTTTCCCGTTTTCCACGTTTAGTTCGGGATTTAGCAAAGGAGACCGGCAAAGAGGTTGAGTTACGAATTACTGGGGCGGAAACGGAGTTAGATCGGACGGTTATCGATGAGATTGCAGATCCACTGGTACATATTATTAGAAACAGTGTTGACCATGGAATAGAATCTCCTGAGGAACGGGAAGCTTGTGGTAAACCCGTACAAGGAGTAGTTTCTCTTGATGCTTACCAAACTGGAAATAATGTAGTGATCAAGATTACGGATGATGGACAAGGAATCGATTCAGAAAAGATAAAAGTGCGTGCCCTTGAAAAAGGCTTTGTTACTCAAGAGAAAGTCGATAGCATGGAACCGGAAGAGATTTTGAATTTAATATTTTTACCTGGGTTTTCAACTTCGGAACAGGTGACCGATCTATCCGGACGTGGTGTAGGAATGGATGTGGTTAAAACCCAAATTACTGATTTGGGTGGGATGGTTCAAATTTATAGTGAAGTAGGGAAAGGAACGACAATTACGATTCGTCTCCCACTAACGCTGGCTATTATCCAAACCTTGATGATTCAGTTAGGTTCGGAGTTTTATGCTATTCCTACCAGTTTTATAGAACAGACCATCAGCGTTGCCCAGAAAGATATAAAACTAATACGTAATCAAGAGGTTACACTTCATCGGGGAGAGGTTCTTCCTTTAATTCGTCTTCAAGATTTTTTAGGGGTTGTAGAAGCAAAAAATCCGGAGCTTGAAGAATTGGATGTAGTTATTGTCAGGAGAGGCGAAAGACTAATCGGTTGCGTAGTAGATACTCTTATTCGTCAACAAGATATCGTAATTAAGTCATTAGGTAATTATTTAGGTAATATTCCAGGAATTGCTGGTGCTACTATTTTAGGTGATGGTAGGGTGGCACTCGTTCTTGACCTTCGTTCTGTTGCTTAACTTCCATATTTAAAACTAGGGGGGATAAGAAATGAAAGAAAAAAAAGAAAAGCAAGAGGAAACCACCCAATTAGTCTTGTTTAAGCTTGGAGCAGAAGAGTTTGGTGTTAATATCCTTCAGGTTAAGGAGATTGAAAAGTTAGATCAGGGGATTACTAGGGTACCAAGAGCCCCCCATTTTGTAGAAGGTATTATCAATCTTCGAGGCGATATTATTCCCATAGTTGATCTTCGTAAAAGATTCGGTTTGACTGTTCCTTCTCTTGGTTATGATTCCCGAGTGATGATTGTTGAGGTGGGGGAGGCACTGGTTGGGATGCTGGTGGATGCTGTGGTAGAGGTGCTACGTATTCCAGTATCATCGATTGAACCACCGCCTCCGATTACAGCAGGTGTTAACTCTTATTATCTGTCAGGGATTGCAAAAATTGAAGAACGCTTAATTGTCCTACTTAATTTAGAACGAGCACTCAGTGCTGACGAGGCTAAAGAATTGGCAGAAGCTGAATTGGGGTGATTTTAAGTGGTTAGCGATTTAACTCCTTTACAATTAGATGCCATTCGTGAGGTGGGTAATATAGGTGCAGCTCATGCTGCTACGGTTCTTTCCCAGTTGTTGAATAATAAGGTCTCAATGACAGTTCCTCAAGTAAACATCTTGCCATTGGCAGAAGCTTGTGACTTTGTTGGGGGCCCTGAAGAACCGATGGTTGGGATATATTTGCGGGTGTTTGGTGGAGCACCCAGTAAAATTCTTTATCTATTTCCTGAAGATAAAGCACTGTTTTTGGCGGGGCTTTTAATTGAAGACCCGGAAAAATGTCGTAATCTCTTAGGAGAACTGGAAATATCAGCCCTCAAAGAGATCGGTAATATACTAACTGGGGCGTATGTATATGCTTTTTCCACCTTTACCGGCATCAATATGTTATCTTCAGTTCCAGCTTTAGCTTTTGATATGGTAGGAGCCATATTAAATACTATACTGGCTGATTTAGGTGAGATGGGTGATTATGCAGTTTTGATTGAGACAAAATTAACGGCTTGCGATTCGAGTATTGATGGACACTTCTTTTTAATACCTGATCCTGGAGCATTGACAACAATCTTAGAGGCGTTGGGAGTGAAAAAGTGAATGTCGAATTCAATCCGGGTAGGAATGTCAGAGATTGCGATTTCAAAATCCCCGGATTTGCTTGTAACTTTGGGACTCGGTTCTTGTGTAGGCGTGTGCATTTATGATTCCTTCCTTAAACTTGGAGGAATGGCTCATATTATGCTTCCTGATAGTTCTGCAGCCAAAGAAGTAATAAACAAGGGTAAGTTTGCTGATACTGCAATTCCAGCTCTTGTTAAGCAGATGGAGGAGAGTGGTTCGGTAAAAACCCGAATGGTTGTGAAGATTGCCGGTGGGGCTCAGATGTTTAGTTATTCGGGAATGAATAATAAAATGCTTGTTGGTCCACGGAACATTGCCGCTGTTGAAAATAGTCTAAATGCATTAGGATTAAGAATAAGTGGAAAAAGTGTTGGCGGAAATCTAGGCCGTTCAATTAATATGGATTTGTCAACTGGGGTTGTAAAGGTTAGAATGCTAAATTCCCCCGAGATAATTTTGTAAAAGGATTTTTGGTAAATGATGTCGAAGAATCAATAAGACATAAAGTAAAATATGGGTTTTAAAAGAATATATACCTTAAAAGATTGGGGGAAGGTATATAATGATAACAAAAGGGCGGGAAGATAAGCTTTGGCAAGAGTATCATCATAAGGGTTCTCAAGCCGCCCGTGAGCAACTGATCTTAAAATATTCTTCTCTAGTTAAATACGTTGCTGGTCGAGTGGCGATTGGACTTCCACCAAATGTTGAGTTTGATGAGTTAGTAAGTTATGGTATATTTGGTTTGATGGATGCCATCGATAAATTCGATCACAAGCGAGGTATTAAGTTTGAGACTTATGCGATTGCTAGGATTAGAGGGGCAATCATGGATGGGTTACGGAGTAATGATTGGGTTCCAAGATCGGTGCGGCAAAAAGCAAAAAAAATAGAGAAAGCTTGCATTGATTTGGAAAATCGTTTAGGTAGATACGCTACTGACCAGGAAATAAGTGATTCCTTACATATTTCTTTAAGTGAATTTTATCGTGTATTAAACGAAGTTAGTTGTACTTCCTTAAGTTCTTTAGATGAAATTTGGTTAACAAAAAACCCAGAAGATGAAAATGTACGAGTTTTAGATCTGGTGGAAAACGAAGATAGCTCTGATCCAGTTAAATTAATACAGGTTGCAGAGTTAAAAGAAGCATTGGCTGAGGCGATTGACGCGCTTTCCGAAAGGGAAAAAATGGTAATAACATTATATTACTATGAAGGATTAACGCTTAAAGAAATTGGTAAGATTCTAGATATATCTGAATCAAGAGTATCTCAGATTCATACCAAGGCAATTTTTAGGTTGCAAGGAAGATTGGCCAGATGGCGTCCAGTAATTGGAGTGCTATAACCGGAGGTGTTGTGGTTGGAATTAGATCTTATTAATATTGAGTTTGCCCATGATAATATGGAGGCTTATCTGCAAATTGAGCAACCGCCGGAAGGAACAGCTTGGCCAACATTTGAGCAAGTAATTAACAAAGCTAAAGAAGAAGGATTAGTATATGGAATAAATGAACAAGTTATTCGTAGAGTTTTGGAAGAAAAATCTTTAAGGCAGGTCTTAATTGCAGAAGGAACTTATCCGGTAAAAGGTGAAGATGCAGAATTAAAATATTATTTTGAGACTGACCGGATAAAATTAATGCCTAAAGAACTTGAGAATGGGCGGGTTGACCACCGTGAATTATCATTAGTGCAAAACGTACAAAAAGGACAAGTTTTGGTTGAAAAGAAACCTCCTACCCCTGGGACCGCCGGTCGAAATGTTAAGGGAGAAGAGAGTAAGGCAGTTGCGGGTAAAGATCAAACTGTTGTTTTGGGTAAAAATGTTGCTTGGGAAAAAAATTGTATTGTAGCTACTTGCGATGGTGAGCCGAGCTTAGTTGGGCGGAAGGTATCTGTTCAAGTTATTCATATTGTAAGAGAGAATGTAGGATACAATACAGGTAATATAGATTTTGTCGGTTCTGTTCATATTAGAGGGGATGTAGAAAACGGGTTCACTGTAAAGGCTTCCGGAGATGTTGTAATTACGGGGAATGTGGAAGGTGGCCACATTATCTCCGATTCTAATATTACTATTAATGGTGGGATTATCGGGCAGGACAAATCTACAATATCTTGTAAAGGGGATCTTTATTCTAGATATATCGATCATGCTAAAGTCAATGTAAGTGGTGATATAAAGGTCCGGGATGCGATTATTCATAGTTATGTAAATTGTGGGCAGAAAATTGTAATGGGAACGAAAAAAGGTTTAATTATGGGTGGAATTGTAAGGGCTGGGACTTTAATCGATGCCCAAGTACTAGGGTCGAAAATGGGTACCCAGACCGAGGTTGAGGTTGGAATAAATCCGGGTTTTCGCCTGGAAATGAATGATATAGAGAAAAGATTACCAGAAATTGAAAAAGAGCTTGATATGGCGGAAAAAGCTCTTAATATTCTTAATAAACAAGGATTTAATCTTCCACCGGAACGGGAAGAAATGAAGGCTAAATTGACACGTACTTCCTTTGTCTTAAAGGCGGAAAAAAGAAGGCTAGAAACAAGACGAGATGAGATTGTAGTTCAGATTAATGAAAAACAATTAGAACGAGGATATATAAAAGTTCGTCAAACGATCTTCCCAGGCGTCCGGGTCACGATTGGAAAAGCTGTACGTATCTTTAAGGATGAATTTAATTTTGCCGTTCTTACTTATAATGAAGGGGAAATATCTATTCAACCTTACCGCTAAGGGGGGTTAAAAATGATTGGGCCCTTAGATGTTCAGGTCCTGGTCAACCGTACCCTAGAGGTTCAAAAGTTACAGGGAAATGCTATGCATATGCCCGAAGATGAGAATGAAAATTTTAAGCAACGTCTGAATAATCAGGTAAAAAGAGAAGAACAACAGGTTCGCCGGAAAAGTGAGATAGTACACGGACAGATTCGGGACGATGGTAAAAGAAAAGAAGAAAGAGACAATAAACACGAGAAGAATAAATCTTCTAATGAAGAGATGACCAAAGAAAAATTAAAGTCTAATGGCTTGAAGGGACGCTTTATTGATATGGAGCTTTAGTAGAAAGAGGGGATTATCAGCTTATGTTTGGCTGGTATTTAGGTAGTTTTCTTATTATTTTATTTATCTTCTGGCGTACTAAAAAAAAGTATTTTACTATATTATCTAATTTAAGCTCCCGAATTAGTCAAGTTGAAGAACTTTTGTTAGAGATTTGTGCAGTATTAGAAACCCAAAATCCCCTTGATGAAGTTTCATCAGAAACGACGGAATCGATTGTTAAAGAAGAGAGCAAGTCTTCGGAGGCTTCGATTCTTTTTACACCTCAAAACTTAGAGGAAAAATTACCTGCTAGGGCTAATAATGTTACCGATGCTAAACCAATAATGAATAATTCACTTAAACAAAAGAAAGAAACAGAGAAAACAGGTAATTTTTTTAAGCTTAAAAAAGAACAACAGAAAATAGATAAGCCGGAACCAGATCAGCAAGAATCTTCTCCACAAAAAGCCCTAACAGTAAAGACCATTAATTCTAAAGAGACTACAGCCCATATTGAACAGGAAATGCCCGAAAGAGAGAGTAAAGTTACTATTGGGCAAGGAACGGTTAAAAAAGCAAGAGAAAACATGGAATTGTTAAATGTTCCAGAACGACACCAAACTATTATTAGACTGTTTCAAAAGGGGCTAAGCGTTAAGGAGATTGCCAGACAATCAGGTATGGGGCAGGGTGAGGTTCAATTAATTATTGATCTTTATGTTCAACAAGATTAGCGCTAAAATTAATTGGAATGTTAATATTTCCGGCACGAGGAGACAAAAGTCTCTTCCTTTTATTAGATGCCGTAGATGATTATGCAATTTCATTAAGTAACAAATAAATTACTTTGTAAAGCAGGGAACTATATTTGTTTGTTGAACTATTTATAATTCAGGAACATATTTTCGCTGTTTAGGGGTTTATAATGAATAGGGGGAGCATTATGCTTCAGTTTGAAGTAACAAATCAACAATTTGCCTCAATAAAAGTCATTGGTATAGGTGGCGGAGGAACAAACGCCGTAAACCGTATGATTGAAGCTGGTTTACAAGGAGTAGAATTTATCGCAATAAATACGGATGGACAGGCTCTTCTTCGTTCTAAAGCTGATGCCAGACTTCGCATTGGCGACCAATTAACTAAAGGTTTAGGAGCAGGAGCTAACCCCGATATTGGACGTCAGGCTGCGGAGGAAAGTAAGGAAGAAATTACCGGAGTATTAGAAAATTCTGATATGGTTTTTATAACCGCTGGAATGGGTGGAGGAACGGGAACCGGAGCGGCTCCAGTCATTGCTGAAATGGCAAAACAGACTGGCGCTCTTACTGTTGGCGTTGTGACTAAACCTTTTAAATTTGAAGGAAAAGTTCGAATGGCCCAAGCGGAAGAAGGGGTAAAAGCTTTAAAAGAGAAAGTAGATACCTTAATAACTATTCCTAACGAGCGACTTTTCCAACTTGTAGATAAGAAAACATCAGTAATTGAAGCTTTTAGATTTGCTGATGATGTTCTTCGTCAGGGTGTTCAAGGTATTTCTGATTTAATTACGATTACTGGTTTAATTAATGTTGATTTTGCTGATGTAAAAACTATTATGAATAATGCCGGCTCGGCATTGATGGGTATTGGAGTGGCTAAAGGTGATAATCGGGCTGCAGAGGCGGCAAAAACTGCTGTTTCTTCACCACTTTTGGAAACATCCATCCAAGGAGCTAAGGGCGTACTTCTTAATGTTACAGGTAGCTCTGATTTAGGTTTATTTGAAATAAATGAAGCTGCTTCTATTATTACGGAAGCAGCAGATCCGGATGCAAATATTATCTTTGGTGCGGTAATTGATGATAAACAAGGGGAAGAAATCCGGATCACAGTAATTGCTACCGGGTTTGAACAAAAGAAACACCGGATGGGTCTTGAAGAATTAGAGATTAGATCGCTGGTTGATGGAGAGGAACTTGAGATTCCGGCATTTTTATGGAAAAAAGATAAAAAAGGGTGGTAAGCTCTGGATTAGGGTAAGTACTTATTAACGAATAAAATGGCCTTTTCAGGCCATTTTGTCATTTCATGAAGGTTTCGAGAAAAAAAGTGTTTTTACGAGTTTTTTGCTTGCTTTTCGGTATAAAAATTATGGTATTAAAAAAGGATTTAACCATTAATTTCTGTAGAATAGTATTTGTAAGGAGGTGCTAGAAAATGAGAGAAGTGTTTATTGATGAATGGATTTTTGGCGCATTGATCAGTATGATAATGAACTCCTTACTATTATGGGCAACAGGGCGTATTCAAAAGAAAAAATCACCCTGGTGGCGGTTATTACTTGCTGGTGCGATTGGAGGGATTTACTATTTTTGGTTATGTTACCGTTTAGAATTAGGGGTGATCGGAGAATCAGAGATTTTTCTTTTTGTCGGAATTGGGGTATTGATGTTAATATTAGCTTTTTCCCCAAATTCGATTAAGGAATTATTCCGTATGGTATCGCTTTTTTTATTGATTACTCTTCTTTCTTCAGGAGTTACATATTTCTTTCTAAATCCCCCTTTTTTAAATAAAAGAGTTTCTTATGGAACGTGGGAAGTTATTTTAGTAAATCTTTTTTCTCTTCTAATAGTAACTGAGCTGGGATGGGGGCTAATTCACCAACTATATTTGGAAAAAGGCTGTCTTTTTTCTATCCGCCTTTCAGTTAATGGTTTGACTACAGACTTATCAGCTCTACTAGATACAGGGAATATGTTGGTCGATCCAATAAATGGCCATCCTGTTATGGTTGTAGAGGCTAAATCACTTCAGGGAGTTTTACCTCCAGAAATGATTGATTTAAATAACATTCTAGCCAGAGGAGAGTTTCCGGAGAATTCCGCTTTAGATTTTAGCCCTGATTGGGCGGCAAGGATAAGGCTTATTACTTATACCAGTGTAGGGCGGGAGAAAGGGTTTCTTTTGGGATTCCGTCCAGATGAAATTATATTGTTACAAAAAGAACCCCATAAGTTACCCCCTGTTTTAGTCGGGCTTTATAATTTTACTGCTTCTGGCAGCAGTTATCAGGCTTTGCTACCTTCTTCTCTGTTAACTGAATTTTATTAGGCTTTTTAATGAGGTTTAATAAAGCCTTGAAGTAATTATTCAATTCTCCTCAAATAAGAGCTGAAACAGCGATAAGTACAAGTAAGATGTATTGAGTGATATTTGGTAGTAGTTTATTTTTATGGAGAAATTAATATTCATTTTGAGGGGGAGAAGGGGTTAACTAGCAATTAAGGAGGAGTTAGATATGTTAAGAAAAAGCTGGTGGCGAATAAGATTAAGCTTAAGGATCTATATTGTCCGTGTATTGCAAAAGTTAACTCTTTATCCAAAGACTATTTTTTATATAGGTGGAAGTGAAGCTTTACCGCCTCCGCTTAATAGTGAGGAAGAAAGTTATCTTTTAGGAAAACTAAAAACTGGCGATCCTGCCGTTAGGAGTCTTTTAATTGAGCACAATTTACGTTTAGTAGTTTATATTGCCCGTAAGTTTGAGAATACAGGGATTGGCATTGAAGATCTGGTTTCTATTGGCACGATTGGTTTAATTAAAGCGGTGAATACATTTGATCCGGAGAAAAAGATTAAATTAGCAACTTATGCTTCGCGATGTATAGAAAATGAGATTCTGATGTATTTAAGAAGGAACAATAAAACCCGATCAGAGGTCTCGTTTGATGAGCCACTAAACATTGATTGGGATGGAAATGAGTTACTCCTTTCTGATGTCTTAGGAACAGAAAGCGATCTTGCTTATAAACAGCTAGAGGAAGAGGTTGAGAAAAACCTACTTGCTTCAGCGATGTCAATGCTATCAGGAAGAGAACGTTCAATCGTTGAATTGCGTTTTGGTTTAAAAGATGGAATTGGGAAAACGCAAAAAGAAGTTGCGGATTTTTTAGGTATTTCACAATCTTATATTTCTCGTTTAGAAAAGAGGATCATTAGAAAACTACAAAAAGAGATAAGAAAAATGGGTTAATCATTTGATAAAAAGGATTTTTTCTTTAAAGGCAGAAAATTAAAGGGATGAGTAAATGGGATGGAACATCGGTTCCAGAATTACGTGACAATTTCGTAAACGTTTCCGATAAGGCAGGAGTTTGGCCAGAACAAACTCGAAATTTAAAAGAGTTATTAATAGCCTATAGAAAACAGGCTGTTGCGTTTGGCTGATGCTTCAAAAATTTATATAATTATATTTTGATATTAAAAAAAACGGAACTCTTAGAGATACTTTGTGGTCAATTATTATAAGTATTAAAGGTGAATAAAACATTATTAACCGATATGAAAAATTTGTCTGGACGTTTTTCAAGGCATGCTGATGAATTTGACTGATTATTACAAGAATTTATTAATGTTAAGTTAATTAAGGGGGATAAACTAATGAATTTTGCTAATTTATTATCTTTAAGTCGCTTACTACTTTCCCCATTTGTAATGGTCTTTTTTGCTCGAAAAAATTTGACTGGAGTAATTATTCTTTGGATACTGGCGGCAGTTACTGATTTTCTTGATGGTTGGGTAGCTAGAAATTATGGAGAGATTAGTGAATTAGGAAAGATACTGGATCCGGTTGCAGACAAAGCGACTCTTGCTTTTTCTTTTCTCTCCCTGATGCTTTGGTTTGAACTTCCACCTTGGTTGGGATGGGTATATATTATAAAAGAGCTTCTTCAATTAACCGGCGGATTAATTTTTCTCAAATTAAAGCAAAAGGTAGTACCTAGCAATTATTGGGGAAAAACTAGTACCTTTCTATTTTTTGTTGGCTTTTTTTCATATTGTTTAAATCCTCAAGTTGGAGTGATCATTCTTTATATAGCTCTAGTTCTTTCACTGATTGCTTTTGGTACTTATACGAAAAAAATATTAGAATAAGATGCTTGTTTTTAACTAGTAGACCTTTAAAATATATGGCCTCCGGCCATTTTCTTTTTGACTTTTGGGAATAATAAGCCTATGTTTTTGATAGGAGGAAACTAACTATGCTGCTTTCTTTAATATTAGTTTCGGTTATTCCCGGAGTCTTATGGATGACATATTTTTATAGGAAGGACAAATACGAACCTGAACCCAAGAAATTAATCATTAAGGTCTTTATTGGTGGAATGTTAATGGTAGTTCCGGCAGGTACCCTTGAACTATTGGGAAAAGAAGGATTAATGCAAGCCAGGACTTCTGGAAACATCCTATTAATCTTTATTTACTCCTTCTTTTTTATTGGCTTAATTGAGGAAGGTCTAAAGTTTTTACTTCTCGCCTTTTTGGTTTCAAGGAAAGAATTAAATGAACCTGTAGATGGGATTGTTTACGGTATTACAGTGGGGCTAGGTTTTGCAGTTTTAGAAAATCTTTTTTATACAGAAGCTTTAGGTTTCCAAGTAGGGCTTTGGCGGGCTGTAATAGCTTGTCTAGCTCATGCCGCCTTTACAGGCTGGGGAGGGTATTTCTTAACAGCAGGTTTATCCCGGATTAAAATTATGTACCGGTTTCTTATCGGTTGGGCAGTAGCAATGTTTTGGCATGGCCTGTACGATTTTTTATTATTTTTAAATAACCCGATTTCTTCATTGGGTTCGTTTTTACTAACAGGTATCTTAGTTTATTTGTTATTAAAAAAGATGGGTGAATTAGAGATATACTCTCCCTTTCGGCACTAAAATATGCTGAAAATAATATGTTAATACTTAATTTAAAGAATTGTATAATTGGTTTATTTAAAAATAACTATAAACTATCTATACCTATAGATAATTTAATTATAGTTAAACACTATATAAATGCTAAAGGTAATTATGCAATTTCCTTAATTAATAAATATAGTTGCTACTTAAAATCTAAATAAGTTATACTTAGATTAAGAA
The DNA here is from genome assembly GCA_036744795.1 of Bacillota bacterium. Classification (GTDB taxonomy): domain Bacteria; phylum Bacillota; class UBA4882; order UBA10575; family UBA10575; genus UBA5486. The sequence goes on from DAIOHK010000003.1 coordinate 104,757, forward strand.
TATAGTGATTGACTACAAAAAGCATAAAAGAAAGAAAGCATTAAGTTTTATTAGGCTATGTTTCCGTATTAAGTAAGAATATTATCTGAGATAATTGCGGAACTTTTTCTAACAAAACCTTTTTAAATCCTTTTTGAATTGAAGTGAAAATTTTTGCTTTTTGTAGGAACCCTATTATAAATTGAGGTGAAGTAAGATGGCAGGACATTCAAAATGGGCAAATATTAAACGGAAGAAAGAAAAAACCGATGCACAGAAGGCTAAGTCTTTTACGAGAGTAACGAGAGAGATAATAGTTGCAACTAAAGCCGGGGGAGGGGATCCCGATGCTAATTTTCAGTTAAGGTTAGCGATTCAAAATGCGAAAAAAGTTAATATGCCCAATGAAAATATTGCTAGGGCAATAAAAAGAGGGTTAGGGTCGACTGATGACGATCAGTTTGAGGAGATTATCTATGAAGGATATGGTTCCGGAGGTGTAGCTTTTCTGGTTCAAACATTATCTGATAATCGTAATCGTACAGCCAGTGAGATGAGGTATATATTCTCCAGAAATAATGGAAACCTAGGGGAATCAGGCTGTGTTTCCTGGCTCTTTGAACAGAAGGGTGTAATTACTGTTGCTAAGGAAAATATTAATATGAATGAAGAGGAATTGTTCGAATTTATACTGGAGATCGGTGCCGATGATGTTCACCTTGAAGAGGATTATTACGAAATTATTACTGAAGTATCTGAATTGGAAACAGTTAGAAACCTTGTAGCAGAGAAAACATCTATAGAAGAGGCCGGATTATCTTTTATTCCGAAAAACACTGTTGAAGTAAACGGCGAGACAGCAGTTTCCCTACTAAAACTGGTAGATGCCCTGGAAGAACATGATGATGTGCAAAATGTTTACGCAAATTTTGAAGTAAGTGATGAGGAACTTGAGAAACTTAATACCAGTTTATCATCTTAAAAAAAGCAAAACGTCAGGATTGACGTTTTGCTTTTTTACTAAAGAAAGTATAACATTCTAGAATTTGTATAATAAATGCTTCTATTGGGTATTTTAAGACCAAAACAAAGAAAGGAGTTTTTTATATTAAAAGGTTACGAAGAGTATTACTGCTTAGTCTGTTCTTGGTATTTTT
>DAIOHK010000004.1:0-96306 GCA_036744795.1 Bacillota bacterium
ATGATGCTAATTTAATTTTATGCAGCAGGGGAAATAATCAGGTTGAAGCAGAGATTTTTAAGGGCTCTAAAGATCCGATCCGCGGTTGGCATTGCCCTTATTATGATATAAAACGGCCGGCTCCGGAAGTCTCTTACAAACAAACTGGTAAGGAGCAGATTATCTTCCATACACTGATCTTTCCGGTTAAAGGACGACCCCAACAGATGCCGGAATTTATAGTGACTGATTTTGGCTATCGGGTAACTTATCAAAGCCAAAGTTGGGAGATTGACGCCCCGGAGGCTGGGGAATGGAAACTTAGGAAATAAGGGTGAAGCGGTGAGAAAAGTAAGACGATTTTTAATTCTATTAATTACCTTCTCAGTGGTAGGCCTTTCTACCTTTGCGGCAAGTCCTCCATTGATCCCGGGTAGATCCAAAGGTTCTGATCCGGATGAGCGTTGGTGGGAAGGTATTATCCTTCCTAAACAGGGCGTGCTTCCTGCTCGGGAAATCCATCCCAGTATGTATTTTGACCAAAGCTTTCTCCCGGTTTTGAGGGAACGGGCTTATGGTAAAACTTTTGATCCTGATAATTATTATCTCTCACGATGGAGCAGGATCAGCCGTGATGCAAATAACTTTGTTGGAATGGTAGTAACAACTAATGATGATCAAAAAGCAATGGCGGCTAAGAACTTGGCTTTTACCTATCTAATAACCGAGAACACGCGTTATCTAGAGAAAGCAGTGGCTAATTTAAAAGAAGCCTATAGTAAGATGCAAAATAATGATCTTTGCATAGCAACCCAGATGAGTAATTATGCTGTTGCCTATGATTGGGTGGCTCCGTTTTTGTCAAAAAAAGATGATGTCATTATCCGCACGGCGATCAAAAAAGGTGCCAATTGGCTTTATTCTTACCTTCGCCATGGAACGGCACGTAATCATAATCACCGTGCAAAGGCCGCCGCTGCTCTGGGCTCTTGGTCACTAGCTTTTTCTGCTGATCGGGATGCGGGTAGATACTTGGACCTCGCAATGCTAAATATGCACAACGTCTGGAAATATATGTTTACCAAAGATGGTATTTACCGGGATGGATCCGGTTATTACTGGGTATTTACTGTTATTAATTCTACCCCTTTTCTGTGGCAATATAAAAATGTAGCAGGGGTAGATCTTTTCCCGGCGATGCAGCCGGTATTTGAATGGGAGCTTAAAACCAGTACGCCCGAAGGCTGGCTGCCTAATTTAAGCGATGGTTGGTACAAAATGCCTTGGCTGGTTACGGTGGCAGCAGCTTATAAAAAGACTCCCAGTTCGTTAGGGAATGCGACCTTAGGGGAACATTTTCAATGGAGGTTTTTCAATGCTGATTGGCTACCGGTAAGATATGATGGTAATTGGACCGGAGCTGGGAATCAATATTATGGCTGGCCGGAGGAGTTTATACTTTATGATTCAACAATTACTCAGCAAGTTCCGGGGATCAGTAAAGCATCGATTGATATGAATGCCGGTCCCCGTGGCGGTTGTACTATTCTCCGCAGTAATTGGAATTATAATGATCCGGCAACCAGATACCTCTATTTTGAAGGTACACCAATGAGTTATAATCATGGTCATGCCGATGCTCTACAGTTCATTATTCATGCGGAAAACACAATTATGGCGGTGGATGCCGGCTACGGCCCACAGCGTTTTAGCGGCCGTGAGCAGTATTGTCACGGCCCGCAACATAATATTATTACGGCTGATGGTTTTGAATTGGGTGATCCGGAACCAACTAAACTCTTTATTAATACGGAATTCTTTGATTTAGTGGAAAAGGAAGCAAGCTATTATAATGATAAAAATGCCCGTCAGAGCAGGAGTATTGCCTTTCCCGGCCAGGAATACTTTGTTATTATGGATACTTGTACTTCTACTACGCCCAAAACCTGGAATGCTTACTATCATAATCGTGGTACGCTTTCTGTTCAGGATAACCATCTGGTCTGGACCACTACTGAAGGGGAGTGGGGAGCGGCTGCTAAAATGCATGCTTTTATGTTACCGGCTTCCATGAAGCTTACTACTGATCAAGGTAAGTTTAACCCTTATGGGAGTAGCTCCTCTGATGTAGAGACAACTACCTACTTAACAATGACACAAGAAGGAACTACGGCCCAATATATACAGATTCTGGTTCCACGTTCGCTGGCCGCATCAGCTCCATCCTTTACCGATTTAAGTACTGAAAAAAGTCTTGGGGCTAAAGTAGAATTTGATGATAAGTTTGATCTCTTTGTCAATCAGAAGAATTTAGTTCCATTAAAAGCCGGTGATCTGACTGTAGTTGCTACCTTTGCCTGGGTGCGGGAAGAAAAGGGAACCCTCAAATACTGGGCGGTAAAAGAGGGTACCGAAGCAACTTATAAAGGAGAACTTCTTTTCAAGTCTGATCGCCCAATATCAATAGCAATAAATGCAGAGAATTATCAACAATTTTCCGGTTATGTTTCATCTGGAGATAAGACTCCAGTAAAGTTGATGATATATAAACCCCATGGGCAAATATGTCATAATTTGAGTTTCGCGGGTTCTAAACTTCCAGTATCTGAGGACCGGGAGAAGATAATATTGGAATTGCAAGGATCTGGGGAGTTGCTGATTGAGTGGGAGTAGTCACTCATGCCGGTTACTTTAATATCACGAAGTGATTTAATCAAGACCAGATGAATCAACTAGGACTATTTTCTAAGTAGCGTTTTCCTTGGTTATAGATGAAATGCGAAATGTGAGACTAACGAGCGATGAGTATCGAGATGTATTTTCTAAGCAGTATAATAAGAAATTTAAGTAAAAGACGATTAATTTACAGCGTAAAACAAGTAAAGTTTAAAACTCTCATAGGAGGAACTGATGAAGAATAAATATAACGGTTTAAGTAAAGTACCGATTCTATTACAAAACAACCGTGTCTGGCGGACGTACAATGGTGGAATGAAAATTGAGGAATGGCAAGGAAAGTCGGAACCACGTGATAGTGATTGCCCTGAGGAATGGGTGGCTTCAACTGTTATCGCACGTAATCCAGGACGCGAAGTATACCAAGATGAAGGATTAAGCAAAGTCGAGATAGATGGTGAACTGGTAACCTTAAAACAGATAATCGATTCGGATCCCCTTAGTTTTCTTGGAAAGAGTCACTTTGAAAAATACGGTAATAATATGGCGGTATTAGTGAAAGTACTAGATTCAAAATGTCGTTTATCAATCCAGGTTCATCCCGACCGGGATTTTTCTACCAAGGTTTTTAATTCAGCCTTTGGAAAGACTGAAGCCTGGTTTGTTTTGGGGAGTCGAACATTGGATGATACAGAACCGTATTTTTTATTTGGGTTTAAGCAAGGAATAACTAAAGAAAAGTGGCGGGAATTATTTAACAAGCAAGATATTGAGGGAATGATCAATAGTTTACACAAAATTCCGGTGATACCAGGCGAGGTTTTATTAATCGAAGGCGGGTTACCTCATGCGATTGGTCCGGGTTGCTTTGTAATTGAAATTCAAGAACCGACTGATTATACAATTAGGGTTGAAAGAACAACAATTGATGGGCAGAAGCTTCCGGATGCTAGCTGTCATCAGGGAGCAGGTTTTGATAAAATATTTGATTGTTTTCATTATGATTCATATTCATTAGAAGAGACTTTAAACCGATGGCGGATTGAGCCACGGATTGTTCAGTCAAATTCGGGCAGTAAAGTATGGGAACTGGTGGGAACAGAAGATACGGACAAATTCCGTTTATTTAAATATGAGATCAGCGATTTGTTGGATTGTACTGATGAAGATGTATTTTCAATTATTATTGTTATTAGCGGTACTGGTGAAATTCATTATCAAAATGGTAAAACAACTATTAAACAAGGGGATCAACTGTTCCTTCCGGCGAATTTAGGTGAATTCCAGTGGCAGACGGATCCAAATAGCGAGCTTATTTTGGTTCGAGCTTATCCTCCAAGATAAATACAGACAATCTTTTTTAGTATTATAGTAGCAAGAGGCTATCTCTAAAGGTAGCCTTTTTTTTAAAACTTATTCCCTAAACTGCATATATTATAATAAAGTTTCTCCGGATAGTGCATATTATTCTACAAAGATAAATAGTTGTTTTTAGGAATATCTGCTTATCTGATAGAGCATTATTGGAAGCTTCTCATTTATGTGAGTGGTAGCCTTTGTAGGTCATGGATGAAAGCGCTATTTACACCCGTAAAACTGTGGTAGGAGATGTTGAATCATAAAAAAATAAATTATTAGTTATTATTAAAAATTCGGACGATTGTTTAGTAATGTGTAAGTGGTGGATAAAGAAATATTCTTAGATAAATATAGAAATTCCCTATGATAAATAAACAAATGAGGGAATTGCATAATTACCTTAGTTGTATATTCAACCACAATATACAGTGTTTATCTTTTATTCAAGGTAATTGCCTAAGTTTAGGCAATTACTAGTGGGGCTATCAATATATTGTGGTTGAATCTTAAATATTTGAATTATGCAATTCCTTAAAATAGTAAATAGAGAAAAGAAAAAGAAATAACATTAGGTTGCAAAGCAGGAAAAAGTTGAACAGGACTCGAATTGAGAAGGAAATATCTTTGCACGGAGGAAGGGAGCTATAGATGAGTATGTCTGATTATACTCCAGCACCAAATTTTATTCGGAATATTATTACCGAAGACTTAAAAAATAATAAAAATGATGGGCGGGTAATAACCAGGTTTCCACCAGAGCCTAATGGTTATCTTCATATTGGACACGCCAAATCGATTTGCTTAAATTTTACCTTAGCGGCTGAGAATAATGGTCGTTGTCATTTACGGTTTGATGATACTAACCCTAGTAAGGAGGATGTGGAATATACGGATTCCATCCAAAGAGATGTAAAATGGCTAGGGTTTGATTGGGGAGAGCATCTTTACTATGCTTCTGATTATTTTGAGCGACTTTATGAGTATGCTGAAATTTTAATAAAAGAAGGCAAGGCGTATGTTTGCGATCTTAGTGCTGAAGAGATCCGGGAATACCGCGGAACTTTAACCCGCCCCGGAAAAAACAGTCCTTATCGGGAGCGTACTGTGGAAGAGAATCTTGATCTTTTTAGAAGGATGCGAGCCGGTGAGTTTCCTGATGGAGCCCGTGTGCTTCGTGCGAAAATTGATATGTCTTCGCCAAACCTTAATATGCGCGATCCGGTTATTTATCGGATTTTACGTGCTACCCACCACCGGACAGGCGATCAGTGGTGTATCTATCCGATGTACGATTATGCACATCCTATATCTGATGCTCTTGAGATGATTACCCATTCCATTTGTACTTTAGAATTTGAAGATCATCGTCCATTGTATGACTGGTTTCTTGAACAGCTTCCTGTTCCTAGTAATCCACAGCAGATTGAATTTGCCCGCTTAAATCTGACTTACACCGTAATGAGTAAAAGAAAACTTTTGCAACTGGTAGAGGGTGGTTTCGTCGCGGGATGGGATGATCCACGGATGCCTACTATTGCTGGTTTGCGACGATTAGGTTATACACCAGAGTCCATCCGCGATTTTTGTGAACGGATTGGGGTAGCAAAAAGCAATAGTACAGTAGATATTGCCCTACTTGAGCATTGCCTCCGGGAGGATTTGAATAAACGTGCCCTGAGGAAGATGGCAGTTTTACGTCCCTTAAAGGTGGTAATAGAAAATTATCCGGAAGATCGGGTGGAAGAATTAGAGGCAATAAATAATCCTGAAGATCCATCGATGGGGATGCGTAAGATACCATTTTCTAAAGTAATCTATATTGAAGAAGATGATTTCCGTGAGGATCCGCCGAGAAAGTTTTATCGCCTTGCTCCTGGACGTGAAGTGCGTTTACGTTATGGTTACTTTATTAAATGCACTGATGTGATTAAAGATGAAAATGGGAAGATTATTGAACTTCGTTGTACTTATGATCCTAAAACCCGTGGAGGATCAGCTCCGGATGGTCGTCGGGTAAAAGCTACTTTACATTGGGTTTCGGCTTCCCATGCCCTTCCGGCAGAAGTCCGGTTGTATGACCATTTATTTAATACAGAAGACCCGGGTGCAGAAGAGGGCTTTAAAAACTGTCTAAATTCCAACTCTCTAGAGGTTTTAAACTCTTGTCTGGTAGAACCCAGTTTAAAAGGGGCGGTTCTGGAAAGCAAGTACCAGTTTGAGAGGCAAGGATATTTCTGTGTAGATCCTGATTCTACAGAAGATAAACTGGTATTTAACCGGACGGTATCGCTTAGGGACACTTGGGCTAAAATTGAGAAGGCACAGAGAAAAAAAGCGTAAGTATCTGAGAAGCAAAAGATGAGTGAAAAAGGGTTTCCTAAAGGGAGACCCTTTTTTAGATCGTATTTTAGCAGGAGATATAGAGAATAAAATGAATACTATAGTAACAATAAATTAATATTCATTTACATACTCGCCCTTATAGGGGGAATAAGAATGCCAAAATTTTACCTTAGATTAATTACCTCCATAATTGCTATCTTTGCTCATTTGGTTGCTTTTTATCAGTTTCAAATGAAGATTGTTACGATGACATTGCCGTCAGAGTGGACAGAACAATTTTATTTTCTCTTATTATTTTCCCTTTTTATAGTGTTAATTCTTCCTTTTTGTCGCAATCAGTTACTAATTTGGATCCTACTAATCTTTCGTGTTACTATACTTTGGATTATAGGGCTTCCTTTTGGGAGTTATCTTGGAATTGAATTAACCTTAGTTTCTGTCTTAATTATAGAGGTGGCAATTTACCTACCAAACCCCTGGCAAAGTACATTGTTTGCGATTGGGGTTTTGATTTTTATAGTCTTATCACAAAGACCAATTGTTGCATGGGGAGTTCCCATGCCAGAAGTTTCTAGACATGATCTATTATCTTTATTGGTATATGTTGGTCTAATAATTGTTCTTACTTTTTTTATCCGGGTTCAATCGGAAAACCAGATTACATACGAGGAATTGAACCGGAGTCTTCATGATGCATCTATAAGTTTGGCAAAAGCTAATCTGGAACTTCAGGATTATGCGGTGATGGCAAAGCAACAAGCAGAAATGAATGAAAGACGAAGATTAACTCGGGAAATCCATGATACTTTGGCTTATACTCTTACTAATCTGGTAATGATGCTCGAAGCAGCGTTAGATCTTACTACTGGTGAGCGTGGAGTTTTACAAAAGCATTTAATATTAACGCGAGAACAGGCACAAAAGGGTTTAGGAGATGTGCGCCGTGCTTTACAGGCCTTACGGCCGATGGAGATGGCTAAAGTTACAGGTTTACCTGCGATTACAAACTTGGTAAAGACTTTTACTAGTGCTACTCAGATTAAGGTTAATCTTAATCTGGGAGATGCTCCCTTAACACTGGGAAAAGAAGCGGATTTAACAGCTTATCGATTGGTACAAGAGGGGATCACCAATGCGATTCGTCATGGGTTTGCTACTAGTATTGAAATTTCTTTTTCCTGTTGGAAAGAAGGCGTAAATATTTATATAAAGGATAATGGGTTTGGGGCCGTAAAACTTAATAAAGGTTATGGCTTAAGCGGTATGGGCGAAAGGATTAAACAACTTGGTGGTGGTTTGGAGATTTATACTAAGCCAGGTGAGGGATTTTTACTTTCCGCCTGGATACCTTGGGATAAAGAGGTGATCAGATATAAATAGTCAAATTAAAGTTTTATTAGTAGATGATCAAATTCTTTTTGTTGAAAGTCTGCGGACAGTTTTAGAGACCAGAGTAAAAGATATTAAAGTTGTGGGAGTTGCCTACGATGGAGAAGAGGCTCTGCAGCTAGTGGCAGAATTAGAACCGGATGTAGTTTTAATGGATGTTAGGATGCCGAAGATGAGTGGAGTAGAAGCTACGAAGCTTATTAAGGAGAAGTACCCACAGAACAGAATTTTGATGTTAACGACTTTTGATGATGATGAGTATGTAATTGAAGCTTTACAATTTGGTGCTGTTGGTTATCTGCTCAAAGATATGCCACCAATGGAATTGATTACTGCTGTACGTGCTGTTTCTGAAGGCGGGGTTTTAATCTCTCCGCGAGTTGCGGAAAAACTTGTAGAAAAATTAGTTCAGAACACCGAATTATTAACTTCACAACCAATTGAAAAGAAGCAAGAACCGGAATGGGTTAAGGATTTAACAAGTAGAGAAAAAGAGATTCTTAGTATGATTGCTAAGGGCTATGATAATGAAGAAATTGCAAATCGACTTTATATTGCAAAACAAACAGTAAAAAACTATGTCAGTATGATCTATTGTAAACTGGGAGTGCGAGATCGGGTTCAAGCTTCTTTAGCAGCGATTAAAGCTGGTTTAAACGAGTGAAAAGTAAATATCAAAAAGGTTAATTTATTCCTCTTATCCACTTATATACATAGTGAATCTAAATGTAAAGTTTACCCCTTTATGTTCAAAATAGTACCTGGGTACTATTTAACAAATATTTTACACTATTAAATTAGTACCCCAGTTAGGTGACGTACCCATAGATTAATGTTATATTAAAAGCAGGTAACGGAAAATTAAAGACTAGGAGGTGAAATACTCCATATCGTACTGTATTTAATAATCTAATTTATGGGAGGGGAAAAAATGGTAAACAAAGAACATTCGTTCAGGAGAATGTTTTCTACGATTTTAATCTTATGCCTAATGGCGATGGTTGTTGTAAGTATTGGTGCGGCACCAAAAAAGCAAACGATACGATTTGTCGCTGCTAACCATCCATTTACAGATGTAATTAAACCTCTAATTCCTGAATTTGAAAAGGAAACAGGGATTAAGGTTAATGTAGAAAATTATGAAGAAAACCAACTGACACAGAAACTAACAGTAGAGTTTACTTCAGGTGCTTCCAGTGTCGATGTTTTTATGACCCGTCCCTTACAAGAAGGGCGACTGTTTTACAAGAATAATTGGTATCATACTCTCAACAAATATCTACCAACATCGGGTTGGGATTGGGCGGATTATCCTAAATCAACAGTGGAAGCAGTAACTTTGAAAAATGATATTTACGCTATACCGATCGTGACAGAATGGAAGACTTTGTTTTACCGGAAAGATCTATTTGCGGCTGCCAACTTAAAACCACCTACAACTTTAGAAGAATTAGAAGCTGCGGCTAAAAAGCTACATAATCCAGCGGCCGATATGTATGGAATCGTATCTAGAGGGCAAAGAGGAGCTGCTGTTACACAATTTTCCAGTTATTTGTATGACTTTGGTGGAGATTTCATTAAGGATGGAAAATGTGTGATTGATTCTCCCGAAGCAGTAGAGGCCTTTAGATATTATGGTAGGATTCTACATGATTATGGCCCTCCAGGTGTGACCAATATGAGTTGGCCTCAGGCCCAAGCATTATTTATCAGTGGTAAAGTAGCTATGTGGACCGATGCAAGTGTCTTTCTTGGCGCAATTACCGATCCAGCAAAATCTGTGGTTGCGGATCAAGTAGGAGTAGCAGTATTTCCGGCTGGCCCCGCAGGTGCACATCCATTTATGGTAGTACCTTGGTCGCTGGCGGTTTCAGCTCAATCTGATAAAAAAGATGCGGCTTTGGAGTTCCTGAAATGGGCAACCAGTAAACAAATGGCTAAAATTGCACAGCTTAATGGTCTAACTATGGCTAGAACTTCGGTCTGGAATGACCAAGAAGTACTCAAAAAATTATATCCGGGACTTGCAGAATGTGCAAAAATAACAGGATCAATTGCTGTTCCGTATGATCGGCCTTTAATGACAGCTGTAGGAGAAGCCAGAGATGCTATTGGCGAAGTTATTGTTAAAGCAATCGAAACTGGTGGCAAAGCAGATATTCCATCATTAGCTAAAACAGCTGCAGAAAAAGTCGATAAGTTGTTGGTTAAAGCCGGAGAAGGCCCTAAACAATAAAGTTCAAAGAAAATTAAAGGGGTGCGGCTTCAAAAGCCGCACCTGCTTTTACCGAGGTGATGACGGTTGTTTTCAAAAAAGCCTTTTCGGGTAAATCAATTAATAGAGAAAAATATTAAATGGATCTTTCCTTTACCTACGGTTTTATTTATTTTCTTGATGATGATTTTCCCATTGATCTATACGTTTTATGTCAGTCTTACTGATTGGGATATGATCTCTGGTGGACAGATCAGTTTTATTGGTTTAGATAATTATGTTAGTCTTTTTAAGGAACCACGGTTTTTCAATGCGGTTAAATTGACTTTATACTTTACGATCTTAGCGGTAGGAGTAGAGGTGGTTTTAGGTGTAGCTATTGCCTTGATTCTTAACCGGGATTTTCGTGGAAAGAATCTGGTAAAACTGATGCTTCTCCTACCTATGGTTGCAACTCCAGTAGCGATTGGTTTGGCTTGGACCTTATTTTACGAACCTACGATTGGTTTAGGTAATTATGCTTTACAACTGCTTGGACTTCCTCCTTCCGCCTGGTTAGGTTCAAGTAAAATGGTAATACCATCCTTGGCTTTAGTGGATATTTGGGAATGGACACCGATGATTACCCTAATTGTACTTGCCGGGTTAGCGGGCTTACCACTAGAGACTTTTGAGGCTGCGGTTGTTGATGGGGCATCCCGTTTACAGATTATTCGTCATGTGACACTACCTTTATTAAGACCCACAATATTAATTGCTCTTGTTCTACGCTGTATTGACGCTTTAAAGACTTTTGACATTATTTACGTAATGACTACCGGTGGCCCGGGATTTGCTTCTGAGACTTTAAATATTTACTCGTACAATCTTAGCTTTAATTATTTCCGCTTTGGAGCTGCATCAGCTGCTTTGGTTGCTCTTTTTACTCTGGTGTTAGGGTGCAGTGTACTAGTCCTCTGGATGCGTAAGACCTATGAATTATGACCGTCTGACTGTAAGGAGTGAGATAAATGAAAAGAGAAATGAATGAAGTCGGATGGAATGAAATTAAAATGGAGGAGCTTAAAGGGAATACGATCAAATTTAATGGGGTAGGATGGTATTTACTAATCATTATAATCACTATTCCGTTTGTTTTTCCTTTAGTCTGGATCATCTCGGCTGCATTTAAAACCCAGACTCAAATAGTGGCTTCTCCTCCAATTTGGTTTTTCAAACCAACTTTAAATAATTTTCGGAGTGTATTTATGGAACAGGATTTTGCTCGTTTCCTTTGGAATAGTTCGGTGGTAGCAGGTGTTTCAACAGTGCTCTCATTAATCTTAGGATTACCGGCAGCCTATTCAATATCCCGCTACAAGCAGCAGATCCTGGGAGTTTTTATCTTAGTTGCCCGCCTGATGCCAGGGATCTCCTTTTTAATACCTTGGTACATATTGTTCTCAAAAATAAGAATGATTGATACTTTTACAGCTTTGATTGCCAGCCATATGCTGGTAGCATTACCCTTGATTATCTGGATTATGATCAATTATTTTGACGGACTCCCCCGGGAACTTGAAGAATCTGCTCGTGTTGATGGTTGTAGTATCCAGGCAGCATTTTTCCGAATCATGCTCCCAATTTCCGGACCTGGAATTATTACTGCTACTACACTATCATTTCTTTTCTCCTGGAATAACTTTATGTTTTCATTAGTTTTAAGTACTAACAGGACGAAAACATTACCAATTGCTATTTATAATTTTGTTTCTTATGCTGAAATAAGCTGGGGAAATGTAATGGCAGCGGCAGTGGTTATTATTGCTCCTGCGATTATTCTGACGATGATCTTCCAACGGTACGTGATTAAAGGATTAACCGTTGGAGCGGTAAAAGGATAAAAATTTAGAAATATAAGATAAAAAATGCCCGAAGCTTATCGGGCATTTTTTAGTGAGGGGATTCTATAATTACCTTGAGTATGTTGTCATCTTTGCTTACCTGCGATAGAATGTTCAAAGATTAAGGAATGCATAATTCGTAATGAGCAGATTAGCTTTTTAGCTTATTTTGGGCGTAGAGCAAGGCTAAAACAGGAGGTCAGTAAATAGTGAAACACGGGTATCCTGAACCAACAGTAGGGGCTTTAATTTTTAATCATTCAGGTCAAGTCCTTTTAATTCGGGGGAGAAAATTTAAAAATCGTTATGTAATTCCCGGAGGCCATATTGAGATTGGTGAGACAATGGAGGAAGCATTAAGAAGGGAAGTTAGGGAAGAAACAGGGCTAGAGATTAAAAAAATAAAAATCATCGGCTTACAGGAAGCAATCTTTCCGGAACATCATATAAATTCTCGGCATTTTATATACATTGATTTCCTTTGCCAGGCTGAACCGGGGGAAGTGGTTCTTAACCAAGAAAGCGAAGAATTTATTTGGATAACTCCCAAACAGGCTTTGGAAATCCCTCTCGAAACATATACAGAAGGCTTAATAAGAGAATATCTTAAGGATGTAGATTCGGTATTTAGAAGAACCATTCTTTATAAAATTGGTAATCCCGGATAAAAAGGAAAACCGGCACCAAGGAAAAACAGGGTTTTATTTCCCGATGCCGGTTATTGAGGATAGAGAGAGGCTGAACCTACAGGCGGTTTATGGCTATCCTAAACTATACGGTACCTAAAATCAAGAGGATGAGAATTAAAAACAGAACAAACGCTAACATAGAATCAACACTTCCAACTTTTAAAGAACCCATTATTCAACCCTCCATTAAATATGGATTTAGATTTGCCTAGGCAGTTTCACCGGTTTCTAATTATATAATATGGGAGAGAGTAGAAAGTAGGAACTCTGCTTTTGGTATAACTAATTTGAAAAATTATGCATAAAAAGGATAAGGCCGGGATATATTAATAGTGCAGTCTGGGGCGGATGGCGCCAAGCCTGTACATTATATGAAACAGGGGCTAGTACTCCCCTTGGATGTGTGTTCGAAAAATGTAAGGCTTTTCCTATCCCAGCTGTAAAAAAGGTCTCCTAACTTGCGCATTTGGGGATCTTTTTACGGGGAGCCGATGGTCGGCTCCTCTTTTTTTCTTTTTTATTGACATTAGTGTCATTAATGCTATAATATTTATTAAGAAGTTAAGTGACACTGATGTCGAAAAAGAGGGAAAAGTATGCCGAAAATTATTGATATCAAACTTAGAAAAGAACAAATTATGCAAGAAGCAATCCAGGTCTTTATTGAAGAGGGTTATCATAAAACAAAGCTTCATCAGATTGCTGAACGTTGTAATATCGGAAGGACTACTATTTATAAATATTTTAAAAATAAAAACGACATTTTTAATTGTGCAATTAATAATGTTTTTGACCTTCTTGAAAACGATTATAAGATTATAACGGCTAAATCTCATGCTTCTCAGCTTGATAAGATAAAAGCCTATATTGGTAAGATTTTAGAAGATTGCTATGAAAAGAAAAGTTTACTGATTATGCTTATTGATCTATGGTTGCGGATCAAAAGGGAGAATAATGAATTTGTAACCAAAATAAAAAAGAGAGCCAGCGAGATCCAAGAAGTGTTTGAGAAATTATTACATGAAGGGATTGATAAACGAGAGATAAAACCGGTAAATGTGAAAAGTATGGCTTTTACTCTATTTTCACTAGTCGAATCCTTTGTTATTCAGGCTTCTTTTGCAGATGAATTGACCTTGACAGAGAGTTTAGCATCTGTAAATGTACTGCTTGATGGGTTAAAAGCATAATAATAGGATATAAGGGATTAAGCATTGATGCTTGTTTTAATTATTATAGAATTCTATTGATTATAAACATAATTTTTTTTATTCTTCGGTGACACTTGTGTCATTAAAAAATCGAAAGGGGAGAGTGTTGTGAACTTTATTAAAAGAATCTTTGGGAGATTATTAATGAAAAAAGGTCTTAGCTATCTTAATGAAAATCCGGAAGAAAATTTACCCAAGATTGTTGATTGGCTTGAAAGGTTTGCCATCAAACCGCATCATAAACGGTATCTTGAAACAGCTAGAGAGATAATTGATGATAAGGATAATAATTGGTATCTTCTGATGCAACGGGGGCTTCGGGAGATAAACCCTAATACTTTAGAGAAGTTTTTGACTAGTTTTATGATTAATTCAGCTTTTATTGGTAATGCCAGAGCTATGAAGATGAGAGAAAAACATCAATGCAATATTCCATGGGCAGTCTTGATGGATCCGACTGCAGCCTGTAATCTAAAATGTAAAGGCTGTTGGGCTGCTGAGTATGATAAGGCGGATTCACTTAGTAATGAAGAATTAGATAAGATCATCAAGCAAGGAAAAAAACTGGGGGTTTATATGTATATCTACTCTGGCGGAGAACCTTTGATGCGAAAGAATGATCTGATTAAGCTGGCGGAAAAACACAACGACTGTGCTTTTCTAGCATTTACTAATGGGACTCTAATTGATGATGCTTTTGCAGAGAATTTGGCTAGGGTTGGTAATTTTGCTCTAGCAATTAGTGTCGAGGGTTATGAGGAAGAAACTGATTTGCGGCGGGGTAAAGGGACTTACCAAAAAGCGATTAAAGGGATGGATACCTTAAAGAAATATGGAGTACCATTTGGCTTTTCTACTTGTTATCATAGTAAAAACACAGAGGTTGTTGGATCAGACAAGTATATCGACTTTATGGTGGAAAAGGGTTGTATGTTTGGCTGGTATTTTACCTATATGCCTTTGGGTAAAGATGCAGTACCTGAACTACTGGCAACTCCGGAGCAGAGAGAGTATATGTATCATGAGATTAGGAAGGCCCGTACTGAAAAACCGATCTTTTTAATGGATTTTTGGAATGATGGGGAATTTGTTGATGGCTGTATTGCGGGTGGTAGAAGTTATCTGCATATAAATGCCAATGGCGATGTGGAACCATGCGCCTTTATCCATTATTCTAATGTAAATATTCGGGAGACAAGTTTACTTGAAGCTTTAAAATCCCCATTATTTATGGAATATCACAGACGGCAACCTTTTAATGAGAATCATTTACGGCCGTGCCCTTTGCTAGATAATCCTGATGCCTTAAAGGAGATGGTTCATAATTCCTGTGCCTGCTCAACCCAACCTGCTGACCAGGAAGATGTGGATGAATTAACGGAAAAATGCCGGGAGATTGCTAGACAGTGGGGGGAGACGGCAGATCGACTTTGGGAAAAATCCCAGCAGGAGAAGTAAAAAA
This sequence comes from Bacillota bacterium, assembly GCA_036744795.1. Classification (GTDB taxonomy): domain Bacteria; phylum Bacillota; class UBA4882; order UBA10575; family UBA10575; genus UBA5486. The sequence goes on from DAIOHK010000004.1 coordinate 15,207, forward strand.
AGAGGCCATCGGCCTCTTTTTTCTATATTAAGGAATTGCACAGTGCATCTTATAGCTAGCTACTGGTTACTCGTTCTAAATGAGAGCTTATGCAAGTTAGTTCCGATAATTTTTTTATGTATCCCAATCTTATTAATCTTTTTTTAGTAGATCACGGATAATTTCACCTGCTATAATTAAACCAACTATTGGGGGAACATACGAGATACTCCCTGGTACCGGCCTTTTTAAAGGACAGTTGCATTCCTTACATCCCTGGTTGTTTTCATCGGGGAGCGGTTTTGTCCCATTTGTTACTGCAGGTTCAGTAGAAAAGACTGCTTTTACTCCATGGGTGATCCCTTTTTCTCGTAATCCTTTACGGACTGCTTTTGCTAAGGGGCAGGTATGGGTCTTACTAATATCATCAACTTGAAAAGCCAGTGGGTCTAGTTTATTTCCCGCTCCCATTGCCGAGATGATCGGGATCCCTCGATTGATGGTGTATTCAATTAAAGCAATTTTAGATGAAACAGTATCAATAGCATCTACTACGTAAGAAAGCGCGCCATGTAACAAGTGGGGGAGATTATCTTTACGTACAAACTCCTTCCAGGTAATGACAATGCAATCGGGATTGATAGCTTTTACCCGTTCAGCCATTATTTCTACTTTTGCACGGCCATAATTACCTTCAAGGGCATGTATTTGCCGGTTAGTATTGGTAAGGTCAATCTCATCAAAATCAATTAGAATCAGCCAACCGATTCCCGCTCGGGCCAGGGCTTCAACTACAAATGAACCAACACCGCCTAATCCGGCGATGGCGACCCGTGCCCGGCGAAGGGTAGTCATTCCTTTGGTACCAATTAACTGTTCGGTTCTGCTGAATCGATTGGAACTTTTATGATCAGCCATTATTTGCACAGCCTCCTAAAATATTTAGTTGCATATTTTTTGGGATAGTGGTTGGTGAGCGAAAAACCATTTTCATTGAAGTTCGACTGTTTTTTATTCTTTCCTTTAATTTTCCTCATATTACAATTCCCTGGTATCTACAGACAATGGAATCAGAATAATCTATTGATACCTTCACTGGAAATTGTCTAATCCCTATTTTTTGGTTCATCACGGAAGGGAGAAATAAAAGTTAGATATGTATGTTTATTATTTTACGGGATCTTCCTGTTTTGCCGTTGATTATTGGCAGGAGATTAGAGGGGGAAAAACGAATATAAACGAATTGTACATAATAGTTTATATAATATATTGTTGTTATTATGGAGATGTAGGAGAGTTTTCAATGAGAATGTTTAAAAATCGAAGGCGAGTTTTACTTATTGGGTTATTGATTTTAGGTATGAGTTTTAAAGTAAGTGCTAATGAAGAGTTTTACCCTCTTTCCGAAATAAAACCGGGAATGAATGGAAAAGGATATACAGTTTATTCGGGAAGAAAGATCGAATCTTTCCCGGTCCAAGTGGTTGGTATTCTTAAGGGCCAGGGTTCAGTATCTAACTTAATTTTAATTAAAATTAATTGGGATCGGCCCCTTGGTATAGCTTCTGGGATGAGCGGTAGTCCTGTTTTTATTAATAAAAAGTTGGTAGGAGCTATTGGCTACGGTTTCCAAAATGCCGATCCGCACTATGCTATGGTGACTCCAATTGAAGAAATGATTAAATTATGGGATGAACCGATAGTTAAGGAAGAGAAGTTTCATTTTTACCGGGGTGGTCTTACTGGTTACCAAGGAGTAGCTTTTAGTAGTAAACCACCGGGAGAATCGTGGCTATGGGCCAAACCGGTCTCTACTCCTCTTTTTATCTCCGGATTTGGTCCACGGGCCAGCAAATACCTTTTCTCTGCCTTCCAGGATACTTGTTTATCTTCATATTTACTAGAGAGAACTGAGACCTATTTAGAGAATAAAACATTGTTGCCTTTATTTTTCGGCTTTAAAAGTAAAAAGGATAATTTGACCAAGGAGAAGTTGGAACCTGGAAGTGCTATTGCCGTTACCTTAGTAGATGGTGATTATCAGGTCTCGGCTCTTGGGACCTTGACCTGGATTGAAAATGAGAGATTTCTCGGTTTTGGGCATCCCTTTTTAAACAGGGGAGTAGTAGAATATGGGATTGGTGGGGCGGAGATTGTTGAGATCATTAATAGTAATATATTTCCCTTTAAAATAGGTATTGCTCTACCCCGTACCGGCCGGGTGATGCAGGACAGGGGGGCAGGAATTGCGGGAGAACTTCGCACCTTACCGCGAACAATTAAAGTACTGGCGGAAGTGAGCGATGATTCCTATCAATCTACCAAGCAGTATGAATTTACGGTAATCAAAGATGAAACTCTACTTTCAGGATTAGTTTTAGCAGGATTAGTGGATACAATCGATCGGACTCTGGATCGGGTTGGACCTGGAACTGCTAAGGTGGAATTGGAGATTAAAGGTGAGAATATTCCGGTAATTCATAGGGAAAATCTTTTTTATGGCCAGGATGTGGCGGTTAGTGCATTAAAAGAGGTAGGAGAGATTCTCCAGATTGTAATGGAGAATGAATTTATCAACCCCGATTTAACCGAGATTGCAATCCAGGTGCAGGTGAATCCGGAACGTTTAAGTGCAAAACTTATAAAAGTAGATATACCTAAAAAAGAATTTGAACCTGGAGAAAAAGTTACTTTAATGGGGAAAGTACGGCCTTTTCGTGGAGATGAGATTGACTTACCACTGGAGGTTGAAATGCCTAAAGAGGCGGGGAAATGGCTTGTTATGGTTTATGGGAGTGAATTTAGTTTGCTTCAGGAAGATTCGGGAGAAGTTAGTGGGAAAGATATAAAAGCAATGTATTTTGACTCATTTTCCAGCCTGGATGAGATCTTAAAGCTCTATTTAGAAAAGCCCCAAAATAACCAGTTAATAGCGGAAATTTTACCTATTGAACAAATGGGGGAATTCGGGGAAGAAGCGGATGAACTCAATCAGGAAGAGGAAATTGGGGAAAAGAGAAAATACTGGACAACAAATACCTCTTTTTATTTAACTGGAGAACAACAGATTATTATCGAGGTAGTGGACTCTGTAAAAAAAAGTAATAATGGCTTAAATAAAATTTTGTGCGAAAATGTTCAAAAAGAAATAGATATGAATTGAGTCATTAGCAGAGCCTGGTTTTTATTTGTAAATAATCCTTACAGGAACAAATCAAGCTTATTAAACGTTAAAAATATTGTAACCTTAAGTAGTCGCTCATGAGTATTTTCTATAATATATTATAGTTAAACAAGCGATTACCAATTTATTGAATTTATAATTATTTAAACTAAAGCAACGATGAATTACAGTAAAAGGAGGGAACAGGGTTTGCAATTGAACAGAAAGAAAATCCAGTTCCTTCTTATTATATTTTTATCTCTATTGGTGATTACCCTGCTAGTTGGGAGAGTATTTCGTTATACCTCACTGGCAGCTCGGTTAGCAAATACTCTAGAAAAAGAGTTAGTCCGTCAGTTTTCTGCTGAAGTAAAGATTAGAGGGTTAGGGTTCTCTTTTGTATCGCCGGAGATATATGGTGCAGAGCTTCGAACATTAGAGGGGCGGCCTCTTCTTGCGGCAGAAAAGATTAGGATTAGTATCGACTGGATTAGTCTTCTCAGACATCATTCACTAGTGGATTCAATACGGCATATTGAGACGACTAATTCAACTCTCTGGATTAGTAAGGATGAACAGGGAGAATTAACTTTCCGTTCTCTTTTTAAGGGGACTAATCTTCCAGAGACGGGAGAAAAAAAAGAAGTACCGCAGCTGACAATCAAACTTAAAAATTCTACTCTTAAGATGGATCTTAATGAAGAAGAATGGACATGGGGAGATTTCAGTAAAATTGATGGTACGGTTGATCTTCGGTCCTATCCATTAATTAAAGGATCAGCCACAGCTTCCAGTCTTATTGATCCGGGTGCCGAGGCAAGGGTAGAAGTGAAATACTCTGTTTTAAAGCAAAGAGGAGAATTTAATATATATGCTAAGAAGGCAACAGCTCCCCTGTGGGGAATTAAAGTCTTTAAATTATTGGGTTATGATCATGAATTTAAGGTAGAAGAAGGTAGCCTTGATGGCGATCTCCATTTTTTAATTGATGCGAAACGTTTGAAATTAGATTCTACCCGACTAGTATTTAATGATTCGCGATGGAAAATAGCCAGATTGCCTTATCCGGTAGAGAATTTAGATACTGATCTTACAATTGCTCAGAGCGGGATTGAGTTCCGGAGTTTTAAAGGAGAATATAACCAGAGCCGGATTAGCCTTAAAGGAAGGCTTATGACTGATCCTGCTAGCTTGGATTTGGATCTATATGCTACTTCATTAAATTTAGTGGATTGGAGAAGTTTATTCCCGGGCTTAGAAAAATGGAAGGTGTCGGGAGTGGCTGATCTATCTTTAAAAATTACTGGAAGACTGAAGGATCCTCGTTTTCAGGGAGAAATACGGATTGATGGGGGAAGCCTGATAATACCTGAGCCTCAGGTTAATCTGGATGGGCTCCGTATTTTGGCGAAGGTGTCCGGAAAAGATCTGAATTTTTCATACTTGGAAGGGAATTTGGATGGAGCTCCCTTCTTTCTGAAAGGGAGTGTATCAGAATTTACGGATCCTCAGTTAAATCTTGCTCTCAAATTCAACAGTTTTAATCCTAGGAAAATTCTACCCCGTAGTTTTCCGGTTCAGGGCGGGCCAGTAGGAGGAAATCTTAAGATTACCGGGAGACTTTCTACTTTAGTGATAAATGGTGAATTATCTGCTAAGACTATTGAATGGAACGGAGAGAGTTTCCAAAATATAAAAATGGCTGGGGAATACAAGTGGAATAATGATTATCTAAGAGTTAATAAACTGAATTTGAAAGTTTTGGAGAGTAGGACCATGGCTTCAGGGGAGATTATTAACCTGACCAGTACTCCTCTTGTTAGAGGAAAGGCTACTGTAGAGGGGCTTAATTTAAAGCAGATCCCCCGGGATCTGTTAGAAACAAACAAAATTCCTCCGCTCAAGGGATATGCTAATTTGAAAATAGATTTTCAAGGTCCTCTTTTGGATTTAATAGGCCAGGGAGAGCTGGAAATTACAGACGGAGCAGTTGATCGCTTTAATTATGATCATTTGCAGGTCTATTTCTCTTATAATCAGGAACGGATAAATTCCCGGGCTTTTTTGAGTGAAAACGGGGGTAAAGCAATCTTTACTGGGTGGTTTGAACCCAAAACTAGGAAATACCAAGGGGATTTTTTGTTACGGAAGATGACTTTTGATTCACAATTATTACCTGGGGATTTAATGGAAGTAAATGGCCTTTTCAATGGTGTTCTTACTCTAAAGGGGATTTTGGGATCTTCAGATTCACTAACAGGCCGGGGTTGGCTGGAGATTCATAACTTATACTATGGTGATAAATATTGTGGCGTTTTAAAGCTACAGGGGGAAGCTAATTCAGGTCAGATTCAATTGAATGATTCTTTCTTGATAACAAAAGCAGGTCAGCTTAAGGTTACAGGAGAAGTCAATTGCGGGGACAAGCCCGCATATGATTTACAGGTTAATGGCGATAGAATCTTACTCAAAGATATTATGGCATTTCTCCCAAAGAAACTGGATTTAGAGGCGGATGGCCTGGCGGATTTAAATCTAAGAGTTGCTGGTTGGAAGAAACCTTCCATCCATGGTGAGATTCTGATTGATAGTTTAACATTTAATGATTATGATTTGGGCCGGGGGGAAGTTCGTCTTCGCTGGGAAGAGGGGAACATTTTTTTAGAAGAGGTAAATTTTGCTCAGACTGCCAGCTTCTTTCGGGGAAAAGGTTTAATCGATCAGAATCAAGGTTTGGATATACAAGTTGAGACTAAGGATTTCCCTTTATCTTCTGTGAAGGAATTGTTGGGAAGGTATATTGATAACCAAGAAGTCTTAAGTAAAATATCCGGTAGCTTCAGTGGAAATGGACGACTACAAGGAACTTTAAAAGCACCGGTATTTGAGGGAAATGTTTCCATTTTAGAACCTAAATTAGCCGGTTATGAACTGGACAAAGTCGAAGGAAATTTAAGCTGGAAAGATAAAGTTATTATTGTAGATGAGATGGTTTTAAACCGGGCTGAAGAGGAGTTTAAAGTTTATGGGACAGTTATGCTGAATACAGCTAATCCTTATTTAGATTTAGGTTTAAAAATAGAGGATGCCAGCCTCGCAAAAATTATGATGCTGATAGGTAGTTCACCTAAGGTTCGTATTGATGGAAAAGTTTCTGGATATTTACGGGTTCTAGGCCAATTCAATGAGCCGATTCTGAGACTGATCGCCCAATTTGAGGAAGGTGAAATTAATGGTTTTACTCCTTTAAATGGAGAATTGGATTTACAACTTAAAAATTCTACAATTACCGTCAACCGCTTGATAGTTGATGATTCAGAGGGCGAATTGGCGGCGACCGCTGTGTATACCCCAGGAACTGAATTTAAACTTGCTGTTAATACGAAAGATTTCTCTATAATACCGATCTTTGGTTTAACAGGAGGCCAAAATTTGCCTAATGAGGGCCAGGTTGATCTCCACTTGAATCTGGATACCACGGTTGAAGGAATGAAAGGAGAATTTAGTGCATTAATCAAGGATACGATCTGGGGTAACTTTAAATTTTCTCCTTTGCGTCTTGCAGGTCAGCTCCAGGATGACTTATTACTATTGGATGGGGAAGAACTAGGGCCTAACCGGTTGTATGTCCAGGGGACGCTTCCTTTGAATCCGGAATGGTTTGGTTCTCTGCAATTGCCGACAACCTGGCCGCACCATGGGAGCCAAATTGATCTGGGAATTGGCGCGGAAAAAGTAGAAGCAATTTCTATTAATCCATTTTTCTCTAAACCAATAATAAAAGCAGGAACAATTGATGGGTTGATCTCGTTAAATGGAAATTGGGATAATCCTTATTTAGTCGGGAGTATGAATATTAAAGGCGGGAGGGGAATAATTCCTTCGGTATCAGAAGAATTAAGGGAGGTTAATGGCCAGCTTTATTTTTCGAATAGAGGGGTAGAGATACGGGGGCTAAATAATAAAGAAGGCGGTTATTTAGAGGGGCGTTGTGGAAGTGGCCGTTTTCGTTTAGGGGGAAGTATTCTCTCTAAAGGAATTGAACCAGAGGAATTCAGATTGCATTTAAAAGGGGATAATTTACATCTGAACCAGTCTTTCTTTGATGGATTAGTCACCGGAGAAATTGATTTAATCGGGCCGATTGAGAATGTCGTTCTTCGTGGCCAGGCAGTAGTAAAAAAAGCCCGGATTGGAGTTCCTTCTTCCACCGGAGGGACTTTACCCTTTGATTTGAATTTGGATCTTAATCTTCAAGTTGCAAATGATGTTTATTTCCGGATGTATGGGATGGCTTATGTTCCATTTACCGGGAGGTTACATGTAGGAGGTTTTCTCAGTAAACCGGAGTTAACTGGAGAGTTTAATTCGTCCCGTGGTTGGGTGAATTTTATGGGCGATACCTTCCGGATTAAGCATTTGAAGGCTGAATTTCGCCCTGATTACAAAGTCTTCCCTTATGTGGAACTGGAAGCAAGCCGGTTTCTGGCAGGAGCAGAGGTAACTCTTACTACTCAAGGTTGGTCCGGTGAGTTTGAAAATTTAGTTATTAATCCAAGTTCTAATCCGCCGATGAGTAAAGAAGAGATTCTAAAGCTTTTAAATTGGCCGGAGAAGATCAATGAGTTTGGGGTTGTTACGGTCGGTAACCTGTTTCAGGAGAATATTAATATGGTGGGAGATCTCTTTATTGGCCGTTTTCTTGACCAGTTCCGTGAGATTGTACCCATTGATTTTCTTACTCTGGAGCAAGATCGGGAAGAAGGGACCTTCTGGATGAATATGGGGAAATCATTGAGTGAGGATTTATATCTTTCCTATAGCCGCAGCCTGGCGCCTCTAGAAATTGAACAATTATGGACATTGGAGTGGAGGTTAGCACCTAATGTATCATTACTTGGCGACTATTCCGCAAATGATGGCTTACGATGGCAATTACAATATAATCTGCGGTTTTAGTAAAGATTTATAACATTTTCCTCCAAATTTACCGTAAAACTTTATTTTTGAAGAGAAGGGAAAGGGATGTTTCATAACGAATTTCCTTATAGGTATGACCCTCGAACGCATCTGCGGTCCCAAAAAAGGAGGCTAATCCGGTGATAAGGATGATTAAACCTAAATTATTTATAATATTGACATTTCTACTATTAATGCTGTCTGCATGGCCTGTATCTGCAGTGGGGGATGTTGTTCTCTCGGTAGAAGTTACAGGCAACCAAAAGATTAATGATGATCAGATCTTGCGGGCTATTACAAATATCCGTCTGGGTGAACCTTTGAACCAGACATCGATCATCCAGGATCGGCAGGCGATAATGAATCTTGGCTACTTTAGTATGGTAGAACCTCATGCTGAGGAATTCTTGGGCGGGGTTAAAGTGGTCTTTAAAGTAATAGAAAATCCTACGATTAAAGAGTTTAAGGTAGAGGGCCTAGAACGGATCAAACCGGAGGAGGTTACTCCCTTCCTTACTCAAAAGCCGGGGGAGGTCTTTAATTTTATTAAGACTATGAATGATCTGGTTATGGCTCAACAATATTTTAATGAAGAAAAAGGACTGTTGATTCCGCCGCTACGTGGAGATGCCAGTGAAATAAATGGTTTAATGGAGATTGATCCAGAGGGTCTGGTTACACTGCATCTATATGAAGCTAGATTGGGGAAGGTAATCTTTAAAGGATTGGAAAAAACACAGGAGTTTGTGGTGGCTAGGCAAATATCCTTAAAAGAAGGGGAGATTCTTGATTTTAACCAGCTGCGTGAGGATGTTCAACAATTAGCCAGGTTGCAATTGTTTGATGATATTAACCCCCGCCTGCAGCCAACGAATAATCCCAAGACGATGGATCTGGTAATGGAGTTTAAAGAGGGGGAGAATCGTCAATTATCTCTAGGTGTCACTTATACACCAGTTGACAACCAGCTGTTAGGGAGTGTTGGTATTGTTGATCCTAACCTAATGGGTCTGGGACAAAGACTCTCTTTTAATATGGAGCTTAATCCCAATAATGTATTCAATCTCAATTTTGAATTTAACGAGCCCTGGCTGGATACAAAAGAGACCTCTTTAGGATTGAAACTCTTCTCCAATCATACGCTTTCCTTATCCGGGACAGAAAAGGTTGATGGGAAAAACCCAGAGAATGAGAATCAGTACATTTATAAATACAATGAGAAACGGACGGGTTTGAATCTGACGCTCGGCCGCCCATTAAAGAGAAACTTGAGAGTGGATACTTCCTTCCAGATGGAGCGAGTTACAATTGATCCTAAAGAATGGGTTCCTTTAAAAACTAACACTTATGAGCCGGATGCTGATAAAACTCTGGATTATCCTTCTGTTTCATTAAACACTTATCAGAAGGAGTACTGGAATAATAGCCTGGGTCTTGGTTTAAGTTATAATAAACTTCTGTATACTAAGACCTACACTACTGGTGGTTACTGGGCAAACTTAGGATTTAACCTTCATGGTGGTATCTTTGGCGGGGATTATAATTATCAACACCTTTATGGTGAATACAAGCAGTTTTATTCGCCCTTTAACAATACTACTTTGGGTTACCGGATTAGGGGGGGTAAGATTTTAGGTTCGCCACCAGATTCCAGTAAACTTTATCTTGGAGGAGAATTATCACTGCGTGGGTATGATATCAGGCATGTTGAAGGGGACCAGCAGGTACTGGCTAATGTAGAGTTAAGACAGAGGATTCCCAATATGGAAAATCTAGAGGCTGTTCTCTTTTATGATTTAGGAACTGTTGATTTTGCTCGTTACTACCAAAGTTATGGAGTGGGTTTCCGTTATAATATACCGTTATTGGGACAATTACGTTTTGATTTTGCTTGGACTCCGGAAGGTGGTCAGCCTAAATTTAATTTCTTTTTTGGTGAGATGTTCTAAAGCAGTAGTAGATTTCTAGAAATAATAAAAGGAGATGTTTTCAAATGAATAAGAAGATGGCTAAATGGTTGATTCCAACAGCACTAATTGCAGTTTTAGCTTTGGTGATTTCAGGTTTGGTGGGAGCACAAAGTAAAACTAAATCCTCGGTGGGCTATATTGATATGCAACGTTTGCAAGAAGAACTACCACAATTTCGTGAACTTCAGGAGTTTTTAAATAGAAAAAATGCAGAGTTTAATTCTTTCGGTAATTATCTGCAAACTCAGCAAAACAACGAACTTCTTCAGTTAGAAAAAGAAAAGAATGCAGAGATAAAAGGGAAATCTCAGAATGAAATAAAAGCTATTGAAGAAAAATATCAGAAAAAAGCGATGCAGGTGGCAGAGGCTAACCAGAAAAAATTGGAGACAGAAAATTCCCGGCTATCAGGGGAAGTACAAGCTAAACATGAGGAAATTTTAGCTTCTATAAAGAAAGTCCTAGAGGAAATTGTGAAGAAGGAAGGCTATTCAATAGTCCTGGAGAAAAGTGTAGTTTATTATGGCGGTGAGGATCTTACCGATAAAGTGATTGCCGGTTTCAAAACTACTGGTAAGTAGTATCTAGGAGTAAAAGGGGATATTTTGGTGAAAAACAGAAAACTAGTAATATTAATTGTATTAGCTGTAGTCTTAGTCTCGGTTTCTATTTCCATTTATCTAAATAAAAAAGCTACTCCCCATTACCAATATGCTTATCTAGATACAAACAAAGTAGTCCAGACTTATAATCAGTCAGCAGAATTTCAACAACTCTACCAAAAAGCAGAGAAAGAACTTAATGAATTTGGGCATTCTTTGCAAGAACAGATTAATAAAGAAGTCTCTGATCTGGAAAAAGAAAAAGAGAAGCAGAAGCAAGGAAAGAGTGCAGCAAAACAAAGAGCGCTTGATGAAGAGTATGGCAAGAAACTACAAAAACTTTATGAAGAAAAGCAGGTTGAATTAGATAATAAAAAAGCCGAAATTTATGCTCAACTAGATCAGAATCTTCTTATGAAGATTAAAGAAGCAACTGCCAAAATAGCTAAGAAGCGAGGGCTACCTTTGGTTGTAGATGAAAGAGCTATTTATTATGGGGGAATAGACCTCACAGAGCAGGTGCTTACCGTCCTTAAAAATGGCGGTGTGCAGGAGAATGAATAAACCAAAAATAGTTTATTATATCTTGTTTATTATACTTGTTCTTGCTGTGCTTGTAATTATAAGAAACTTTATTTCAAAAGTCCCTTATCGAGAAAAATTGAATGCTGGTCAATTTGAAAGTAGCATGGACAAACCAGAGGTTTCTTTTGAAGAACTGGACTGGGGATCTTATAAAAATTTGTCGCAGGATTTAAAACTATGGGGAAAGAGTTTTTGCTGGAAATTAAATAAACCTAATGCCGAGAAAATTTTACCTGAATGGAATGAAGGGAACAAGGTTGTTTTTACCGAACAGGAAAGAGAAGCTTATGAATTAGAGTTAATGGAACACAAAGCTCTTTTAAAAGAAGCAGTAGAGCTCCGGCAAAAACAGTTTGATTTAGAATTGGAGGGTAGACTGAAACAAAAGGAGAATCAATATAGGTATGAAAGTATGAAGGCACAAGAAGCAAAAGAAAAGATGCAGACTGTAGAATTTACTGATTTTCAGAAAAAAATTGAGGAAGACTATTCATTAAAGCTTGCCAGTTTACATTTTAAATTGGAAATACCTGATCTACCGCCTGAACAAAAATTGTTACTAACGAATGAGGTTTTACGACTAGAAAAAGAGTTGAAGACGAAAATTAATGAAAAGGCTCGGGAATTGGAAGCAGAGTTACAAAAATTCAAAGATGAGAGAAACCGTATTACTACCGAAGAGCTTGAATCTTATTGTTTAAAGCTTAAGCAGGAAGGAAAACTCCGGTTTCAACAGGAAAAAGAGAAGCTTGAACAAGAATTATTAGAATGGAAACAAAGGAGGGAATCCGAAATGGGATTCCCTCGGGAAAGTATTATAAATATTAATAATAAGGAGGAAATTACATATGGCGACCTTAGGTGAACTTGCGGAGCTGGTAAATGGGAAAGTGGTCGGAGATAGCGAAATAGAGATTAGTGGAGTTTCTGGGTTAGAGGATGCAAAGCTAGGAGAGATTTCTTTTGTGGCGACAACGAAAGTTCTAAATCTGGTAAAGACTAGTCAGGCTTCAGCTTTTATTTTTCCTCCCAATTTGAAGGATTTAGGATTTAAAGGTATTGAAGTAGATAATCCGCGGCTAGCTTTCGCACATATATTGTGGTATTTTAATCCAAAACCTGTTTTGCAAGAGGGGATCCATCCTTCCGCAGTAATTGGCGAAGGGTTTAACTGTGATGCGGGTTGTCATATTAGTCCTTTGGTCTATATCGGGGATAATGTAAAACTTGGGAAAAGGGTAAATATTCATCCGGGCGTAGTAATTGAGGATAATGTAGAGATTGGTGATGATACTGAAATTTACTCTAATGTAGTAATTAGAGAGCGAACCATTATTGGCCGCAAAGTAGTTATTCATCCGGGGACAGTGATTGGCGGCGATGGTTTTGGTTTTGTGACGGTTAATGGAGAACATTTCAAAGTTCCCCAAGTCGGCATTGTAGTGATTGAGGATGAAGTAGAGATTGGTTCCAATGTAACTATTGATCGGGCAACTACTGGACAAACTCTGATTAAACGAGGTACTAAAATCGACAATTTAGTACAGATTGGACATAATGTGGAAGTTGGACTCAATAACATTATTGTGGCAATGTCAGGGGTAGCAGGAAGTACAAAACTGGGTGAAAGAGTAACAATGGCCGCACAATCCGGGATTACTGGTCATGTAACAATCGGGAATGATACGGTAGTGGCTGGTCGAGGAATGGTAATTAGTAGTCTTCCGCCGAATTCATTTGTTTCCGGACAGCCTGCTCGTCCTCATGGAGAGGATATGCGGATTCAAGCTGCTGCTGGTAAATTACCTGAACTTTTAAGAACCATCCGGCAAATGGAAAAGCGTTTAGCGGAATTAGAAGGAAAGATAAAATAAGTTCAAATTTGATAAAATGACGAGACCCCGGGAAGGTTTTATGCGCTTGTACGTAGAAAACTCTGTTCACCCGGGTTTTTGTTTATTTAAGCTTACAACTTTCTAGAGGGGCTTAATAATAATGAGGATCATAGATCGGTATCTTTTACGTGAATATTTGACCCAATTTATTTTTTGTACGGCTGGTTTTTTAGTTCTACTTATTGGTAATTTTATATTTGAAATATCCCATTTTTTAGTAGATAAACGAGCAACATTTCAACTCATTTGTTTACTGGTTTATTATCAGATCCCTTATTTATTGATGGATGTTTTTCCTGCTGCAGTTCTGTTTGGAGTCTTTTTAAGTCTGGGGCGGTTATCCAAAGATCGGGAGATGGATGTATTACGTACTTCTGGTTTGAGTTTTCCTGGGCTTACTTACCCGATTTTGGTTATTACTTTTTTTATGTGTATAGGGGCATTTTATTTTAATGATTATGTGGTTCCCTTAGCTAATCACCGCTATGAGCAAGAAATAAGAAAAATGATTTATAAAGATTTTATCCCTTTTATTCAAGAGAATGTATTTTTTAAGGGCCCGGATGATCGGTATTTTTATATTCGCCGGATAAATGAAGAAAAAAAGGAAGTAGAAGGGGTTTTAATATATCAAGTAAAAAGGGGGAAATTTCCCCTGATGATTGCTGCTGCTTCGGGAGAGATTCAAGAGCAATGGTGGCATTTAAGAGATGGCCGCTATTATGAACTGGATGGCGACGGTATGATTACGGCCTTCTCAAGTTTTGATGAGATGATTGAGGATGTAGGGGAGGATCTCAGTTATTTTCTTGGTGAAAGCAAAGGTACGGATGAGATGACCCGTGAGGAACTGAAGAAACATATGGTTTTTCTTCAGAAAAGTGGAGCCAGTATCGCCCCGTTTGCTGTTACATATTATCTTAAAGTTGCCATTCCTTTTGCTGGGTTAATCCTGGCACTTCTGGGATTACCTTTTTCTACTTTAGTACCGAGAAATGGGCGGACTTGGGGTCTGGCAATTAGTCTTCTTCTTATTATGGTCTACTTTTTTACTACAGTCCTCTTTCGCGAATTGGGAACTTCAGAGGTTATTCAGCCTTTCTGGGCAGCATGGATACCAAATCTATTCTTCCTTGTACTGGGACTAATATTGCTATTTAGAGTGATCAAGTAAAGGTTGGTGGCAACCGCCTTGAATAAAAAAATCTGGAAACATGGTATTTATATACTTTTATTCTTTTTTTTCTATTCCGCTCCAATTCAGGCTGCGGAGAAAGGATTGATTATTGCTGATCAATTTGTTGGAGATTATGAAAATGAACGTTTTGTGGCCAGAGGCAATGTAACAGTTACTTACAAGGATTACGTTATTACCGGAGAGGAAATTTTTATTGATTTAACAAAAGACTTAATAAGTTCGCAACAGGCAGTTGAGGTTAAAGATCAGGAACGGACAGTTAAAGGTAAAAACTTTTATCTATATCTCCGCGATGATCAAGGTGAAATAGAAGATTATTCCTATGTTGATCAGTCCGATACAGGCGAACCACTAATCTTTAAAGGGAAAACAGCTGAAATAAAAGGTGAGGAATTACGATGCCAGGATTCCTCCTTTACTGGTTGTAATCTAGAAAATCCGCATTATCATTTAACAGCTGAAAAAATGGAATATTATCCGGGTGATCGGTTGGAATTTTATTGGGTTTCCTATTGGGAGGGAAAGATTAGAATTTTAATCCTCCCCAAAATAGTCTTTTCTATACGGGAAGAGGATAATGATTTTGATGAATCTACTTTTGGCTATAATTATACTGATGGTTTTTTCTTAAAAATGGTGTACAAATATGCTTTAAGTAATAATCACCAAGGTAAACTGCTATTTGACTTAATTCAAGCTAAAGGTGTAGGGGAGGGAATTAAACATAATATTCGGATAGGAACGGGTAAGGAATTAGAGGTGAGCCTCTATCATCTGGATAACCGTTTAACTGCGCATCATGATTATCAAATTATTTCTAACTGGCAACAGGAGATTGGTTCTCTTACCTATTCGGTAGGAGGCAATTATAATGATTTTGGATATCCGGAGTATAGGTTTAAAGGTAATATTTATTACAAAAGTAGTAATTGGCCGATTAATGGCCGGATTGAACTGGGTAGAAGGGGTTTAAATCCGGAGCTTTATATCTACCCCTGTAATTTGAGCCTATCATGGCGGCCGAACCGTCGTAGTCAACTGAATTATAAGATTTCGTATTATTATCGACAGGATCTGGATACTTCAATGATCAAAAACCAGAAATACCAGAATGATTTAGATTTCCGGCAAACCTGGGATCTTTTTTCGCTAAAAAATTTTCAATTGCATGCTAAAGTTAAACAGGAATATAGTTATAGTGACCGCTTTCAAACCCCTTACTATCATGAACTCCCGGCAGTTACTTTCCAGACCCCAGATTTGAACCTTGGTTTTCCGGGTTATTACAGAACTAATCTTGATTTCTTGCGATTAATAGAGGTGAAGGGAGATCAGGAGAAAGAGGGTTACCGTACAGAAATATTAATCCAGCGCCGGCCATTGGGGAGAAAACTTTGGCAAGCTGGTGGATTTACCTTGGATCTTGCTAATACGTATCGGTTCCAGCATTATCAGGTAGATGAAGGAGTTTTTGATCGGCAAGCATTGATGATTGGATTAACCGGGACAGAGAAGTTTACGCCCAAGTTTTCCTGGACAAATACGGTAAGCTGGGTGGAAGCCGAAGGAGATGCCCCAGTAATAGAATTTCCTCGTTTAGTCCAAGGTTCGTACCATTTTCTACCAGGTGGTAATATAGCTAGTCGGTTACAGTATAATTCAAAGATTTTAACAGCCAACCTTTCTAGTGGTTATAATCTTAGTGGAGTGGATAATCCATGGCACCCTCTGCAGTTTACTGCGGCTTTAAATATTAATTCTGATAATACTTTGAGATTTAATGCTTCATATAATCCTAATCTCCGGCAGTATAATTATCTATATCTTACTGCTAAATGTAAATACCAGTCGAATAAGGATAATAATTTTTATCTGGACTTATATTATAATTTTTTAACGAAAAAATGGACGAGATTGGAAACAGAAGCTCAATTCAAACAAGAATTGACAAAAAATTTGCAAGCAGATGTGAATATAAAATATAGTTTCTTTGGTGATGGTTTGGAAAAAGCAAGGTTAGGCTTGAATTATAATTGGCACTGCCGGGATCTGTTTTTTGGCTATGATTTGATAAGAGAAGAGTATTCATTTCAATTCTCTTATAAAGTATTTAAAGAAGCCGGTTTCGGTTTTGGTACAGGACAGCAAGGATTTATCTGGACCGGAGCGGATGTTTGGGGGAATCAAGGTGGGACCTGGTAGAGTCCGGAGAGTGTTTAAGAAAAGCCTAATCTATTTTACTATTCTATTAGTACTGGTTTTGTTCTATTTAGGTCTACATTCAGAAAGAGAGATCCCAGCTTCTTACCTTGAAAATAAAGGGTTTCTTCTTTATAATGCCAGTTATGAAGGTTGGGATGAGGCAAAAAGATTATGGGTTGTAGAGGCGGAGCAGATTTGGCAGGCTAAGGATGGAAGAAATCTTTTTTTTCAAGGAATTAAAAAGTTCCAATTCTTTCAGGAAGATGAGCGTTCTTTTTCTTTGCATGCCAATGAGGCCAAAATGGAGTTTAAAAAGGAACTATTAACGATTTATGAAGTATCTGGTTTTATGGTGGAGGGGGAATTTACAACTAAAGAAGTTAAAATTAATACTAAAACCAAACAAGTATTATGTGAAAACAGGATCATCTTTCAGAAGGAAGGATTGAAAGTTGAAGCTGACCGGATGGAAGGAGATCTTAATGCAGAAGAATATCTCTTCTCGGGTAATCTTAAAGTGAAACAAAAAAACAATTATTCCCGGGGTAAGACTTTTCGATATTTTGCGAAAGAGGATTGTTTTGAAATTCAAGGTGAAGTGGAGGTGGAGCTGGAGTTATGAAGAAACATTTACTAACATCCGGATTTCTCCTTCTTCTAATATTCTTTTGCTCCGGTGCACTACTGGCCAAGGAAAAGGGGATCTTCAAGGGAATCGACCGCTTTGGTGGTGATACTGATGGAAAAAGCATGTTCATGGAGGGGGAAAATCTAGAGTATTTTCAAGGAGAGACTCATATTCGTTTTGATAGGGCTGAAATCATAGAAATGGATAATGGTTCAAGGCAAGTCAGTTTTATTGGAAGGGTTCATTTACAACACGAGGATCTAGTAGTCTCCGGAGAGCAGTTTCAATATAATACGGATAAAAAAAGTGGGACTTTTACTGAAAATGTTGTTTTGGAGAGGAAAGAAGTTTTAAATGCAGAGGGTAAAATCGAGAAAGAAGGGATCAAGCTAACCTGTGGTTCATTGTTCCTGGATACGGAAGAAAAAAGTTTTATTGCAACTGAAAAACCTTTAATTAAACACAAGGATTTTGAAGGTAATGGTGGGAAAATTAGTTATCTTGATGCCATAGAGAAACTAACTATTACGGGTGGTTTTTATATTCTCAAAGAAAAGGAAGAGATTACGGGGGAAGAGATCTCGTTTGATTTAAAAGCAAAAACTTTTGAGGCCAAACGTGGAACAGGAACTCTTGAGGTAGTCTTTGAGATTGAAGAAGAGAAAGATGACGGGAAAATTGAGCAGGAAAAATGATTAATTGATTATGTGATCTCTTAAGGTTAGAGAGCCTTAGAGGAATAATAAATAATTCAATTATGCAATTCCTAAATAAAGGGAGTGAGGTTAGGGGATGCAAATTAAGGATATAGTAAAGGAAGGAACCGTTACAGGAACCTTTTTAATCCTGGATAGCCAGTGGCGGATAGCAAAAAACGGTAATGCTTTTGCTGCGATCCGGATTGGTGACCGGAGTGGTGAGATCCCTTTTAAAGTTTGGAGAATATCTGAAACAACTTTTAATGAATTAAAAAAAGGACAGATCATTAAAGTTCAAGCGATTGCCAAAAACTTTAATGGTACGCTTCAACTTGAGGCTGATGGAGAAGAGGAGTTTTACCGGGTTTGTCAGGAGGGAGAGTTTGAAGCATCTTTTTTTCTTCCAGTAACAGCCATTAATATTGATGATTTGTGGAATATTATTGATAGTACAAGGCAGGAGATAAAAACTGAAGCTTATCAAGTACTCCTGGATAGTTTCTTTGGAGATGACAAATTTCGCAAGAAGTTTTCTTCTTCACCTGCAGCTATGCGCCATCACCATGCCTATCTGGGGGGGCTTTTAGAGCATACTGCCGGTGTTGTAGTTCTTTGCCGGGCAGCGGCCAGTCAATACGTTGAGGTTAACCGGGAATTATTACTCACTGGCGCACTGCTGCATGATATAGGTAAGATTCAATCCTATAAAGGGAGACTTGGCTTTGAAGGGACAGACCAGGGAAAACTTATTGGTCATTTAGTACTTGGAGTTCAGATGGTAATGGAAGCGATTTATAAGCTTCGTGACTTCAGAGGGAATGAGTTTTTCCCTTCGACAATGGAATTACCATTGGTCCATCTTATGCTTAGCCATCATGGGAGATTGGAATGGGGTTCTCCGATGGAGCCTGTTCTTCTCGAAGCTTGCCTTCTTCATCATGCTGATCATATGGATGCCGAAGCGGCGAAGTTTAGGGAAGCCATCCGTAACCATCCTGAGGACGGCGGGGACTGGACTGCTTATAATCCAACCTTAAAACGTTCGATTTATCTGCCGGACTTTGAATTTGTCGGTAATGAGCAACAGACAACCGAGGAAGAAATTATACAAACTTCGTTATTTGAAAATATTTATAGTGAAGATGTTGGAAAGAATGCTTGAAGAGTAAGTAACCACTCACACTGGCTACTACTACCAAGAATGCTGAATGAAGAAATCCAATTTCACTGCTGAAACAACATTCTGACCAGGCTGGGTGGAGTATCTATACGAGCGACCAGCGACGAGTTACTAGCTGCATTTTCTAAGGAGAAGTTATTCAGCTGCAAGCATGTAGAAAAGGAAGAGATTAATGGTAATTGAAAATCGAGAAGAATTAAGCAAAGATCCTGCTACTACCATAGTGACGAGTGATGAGCAACGAACCAGCAATGGTAATCACCGGCCTGAGCGACCAGCAAAGAATCAGCAATGGCAGTCTTCTACTCAAGCGACGAGTAACGGATCATGTGTAACGAGCCGAGTTGCTTTTCATACCTTGGGCTGTAAAGTGAATCAATTTGATACAAGTGGTTTGATTACTAAATTCCGTGAACAGGGGTATGAGATTGTTGATTTTAAAGAACCGGCGGATATATATATTATTAATACTTGTACAGTAACAAAAACAGCTGAGCAAAAAGCTAGACAGTTAATAAGAAAGGTTAAACGGGAACAGCCTGGGGCTTGGGTAGTAGTTACCGGGTGCTATGCTCAGACTAAAGCAAAAGCTCTAGCTAAAATGCCAGAAATTGATTTATTGGTAGGGGTAGCCGGGAGAAGCAACCTTGTTGATTTGGTAGAAGAGCAGTCTTTATGGAAAAAGAATAAGGTGATTCCTTGGGGGAGTTGTAATCAATTTGAAATCTTTACTCCAGAATATACCGGGAAGACCCGTGCTTTTCTAAAAATTGAAGATGGCTGCGAATCCTATTGTAGTTATTGTAAGATCCCTTTTGCCCGTGGCCCAATCCGTAGTCTCCCGCCGGAACAGGTGAAAGCTGAAATCAGGCGGATGCTGGAGCTCGGATATAAAGAGATTGTATTGGTTGGTATTCATCTTGGGGAATACGGGAAAGATCTTGATACTGACCTGGCCACTTTACTTACCGAAATTGAGAGTGAATGGAGAGGTGAAAAACAGGGAGAATGGCGGTTACGACTGGGTTCCATTGAGCCAAGAGATTTTACTCCTTTATTGATGCAAGTATTACACTCCTCTCGGCTAATATGTAATCATTTGCATATTCCTTTACAGAGTGGGAGCGGGACGGTACTTTCCCGGATGAATAGAAGATATTCCCCTGATGATTATGCCGGCTTAATTTCCATGCTCCGCAAAGGTATCCCGCGACTTGCTCTTACTACTGATGTTATGGTAGGGTTTCCTGGAGAAACCGAGGAGGAATTTACTGAGACCTTAAATTTTATTAAAGCAATCGGATTTTCCAGGATTCATATTTTCCCCTATTCAATACGAGAAGGAACCAAAGCGGCAAGAATGGATGGACAACTTTCCAGGAAGACTAAAGAGGAAAGGGTCAGACAAACTGAGGTAATCGCCGAAGAGCTAGCTAAAGAATACCGTTTAAAATTTTCTGGTGAGATAGTCGAAGTTTTGCTTGAAGAAACAAATCTTCGGGGGTATTGGGATGGACTTTCTCGAGAATACCTAAGGATTCAGGTAAAGGGGGATTGGCATGCAAATACTATATTGCAAGTACTTGTTACCACCCCGGAAACAGAGCCTCTTGTTGGTAAAGTGGTAAAAACAGGAGATATTTAATAAAATGCATATTAATATATGAAGAAGGGTTTTTCTTAGTCATGTCGAAATTATGGATGTAGGGGAAAGGAGGTTTTGTAGTGAATGACTGCGTTTTTTGCCGGATAGCTAAAAAACAAATTCCGGCAGAGATTCTTCTGGAAAATGAGAAACTCATTGTTTTTCAGGACAAAAACCCCGTTGCCCCTGTTCATGTTCTACTGATCCCAAAGCAACATGTTAGTAGTATTGTTGATCCTTTGTTAACAGAGGATAAGCAATTAGCAGCAGAGATTTTTGCTGCTATTCAAGAGATCACGGAAAAAACCGGGGTAAACGAAAATGGCTTCAGGGTAGTAGTTAATCGTGGAACCCATGGCGGAGAATCTGTACCCCATTTACATTTTCATATTATAGGCGGCAGAGAACTTTCCTGGCCTCCGGGATAATTGACTGGACTTGAGGATTATAGTATAATAAACTATTATTATTATTATTTTGTTTCTCTAAGAGAGTTATGTGCCTAAGGTTTTAAGTGGGCAGCGGAGGGGGGGAAGTAGATCATGGCCGAAGTCAAGATCGGGAAGAACGAATCCCTAGATAGTGCCCTGCGCAGGTTTAAGCGACAGTGTCAGCGCTCGGGGATCCCGGCGGAGATAAGAAAAAGAGAGCATTATGATAAGCCAAGTGTACGTAGGAAGAAAAAGTCCGAAGCCGCCCGGAAGAAGAAAAAGAGATTTTAAAGCTGTCTCTTAAGGTCCACCCGCAAAGGGTAGGGCCTTTTTATTTATTACCTTTCAATTATTAAAAAAAAATTAACGTATATTCTGAAACCATTAGTCTGTTTATATAGTTTATATAGATAAAGGAATAGATCATTCTATAGGATGGCAAATTTTATATTTTGATATTCCACAAAATATTGATAGCCCCACTAGAATTGTCCGATTGAGAGGGTTCTTTGGATGTTAGACAATTCCCTTGAATAAAGGCTAAAATGCTATATATTATGTTCAAATGACTCCATAGTTGATTATGCAATTTCCTCAAATAAATGAATAATAAGGAAAGAGGGATCAGAATGAAGTCAAAGAGGTTTAAAAGAATAAGCCCATTCACTATTGTTTTACTGGTAATTGCAATAATTGTAACCTTATTTTCCTACAGAAAGGCTGGTAATGCTGGAACTGATTTGCTATATGTAATACCTTTGAAAGGAAATATTTCCGGTGGTACAGCAGATTTTATTATCAGAGCTCTGAATGAAGCAGAAGATCGGGAAGCTGATGCAGTTTTATTGGAACTGAAAACGTTTGGTGGTTATGCCGACTCAATGGCTGAAATTGGAGATGCTATTAGTACATCGAAAATTCCTGTTCATGTTTTTATTGAAGGTAGAGCCATCTCGGCTGGAGCGTATATTGCTCTTTGTGCCAATCAGATCGGAATGTCACCGGAAGCGGTAATAGGTGCATCACAGCCTTTGGTTCCGGATGGTACTCCTGCCCCGGAAAAAACTAAAGCTGCATTCCGAAAGATGTTTAAAGCGGCAGCTGAAGCACGGGCTAGGAGAAGAGGAATCGAGCTTAATACTTTACTGGCTGAAGCAATGGTTGATCCGGATGTAGAAGTAGAAGGAGTGGTTGCAAAAGGGGAATTGTTGGCATTTACTGCGAAAGAAGCTTTAGAGCATAAATATGCGGATTTTATTGCCGACAATCGAAATGAAGCCATCATCAAATTAGGTTTAAGCGATTTGAATACTGTTGTTGTTCAACAAACGCCTGTGGAAAGTCTGGTACGGTTTTTAACAGATCCCGTAATCAGTCCAATATTACTGATTGTAGGATTTACAGCGCTTATTATTGAGGTATTTACTGCGGGATTTGGCTTGGCAGGAATAGTTGGTGTTTCCTCGCTGGTTCTCTTTTTCGGGGCAAGAATTCTCTCAGGATTAGCTGGGTTTGAGGTTATTGTCTTGTTTTTCCTCGGCCTTATCTTGTTGATCCTAGAGGCTTTTGTGATTCCAGGTTTTGGTTTTGCCGGCATTTTAGGTTTGATATCAATGGGCGGTAGTATAATTCTTTCCTATGCTTCGAGCGGCCAGGGACTGGCTTCGCTTGGAATCTCTTTGGCCTGGTCCTTGTTTCTTGTTTCCTTGGCTTTCCAATATTTAAGACGTAGCCAATTTTTAAACCGGATCATACTAAAAACAACAGCCGAAAGTGAGCAAGGTTATTCTGCTGTTCCTGTATATCAACAGTGTCTCGGAAAAACCGGGATAGTAGTACATCCGTTACGGCCTGCAGGAGTTATGGAATTAGAGAATGGACAGCGTTTAGATGTGGTTTCTGAGGGAGCCTTTATCCCCATTGGACAGCGGGTTAAAGTTATAGAGGTTGAGGGCAGGAGAATATTGGTTCGGGTCGAAGGTTAAAATTAATGAAGTAAAATAGAAAAAGAGGTGTTGTTAATGGAAACCATTTCTTTATTATTTATTGCACTGGCTGTAATTTTTGTTTTATTATTCTTTAATTTTGTGCCAGTTGGATTATGGATCTCTGCTTTGGCGGCAGGCGTTAATATTAAAATTTGGACACTATTTGCGATGAGACTGCGGAGAGTCCCACCATCCCGGATTGTTTTGCCAATGATTAAGGCAGTAAAGGGTGGGATTGATGTTACTGTCGATAAAATGGAAGCCCATTTTTTAGCAGGTGGTAATGTAGATCGGGTTGTTGATGCTTTGATTGCTGCTCAACGTGCAGAAATTAAATTGACTTTTGAACGGGCAGCTGCAATTGATTTAGCCGGAAGAAACGTCTTGGAAGCGGTTCAGATGAGTGTTAATCCCAGAGTAATTGAGACTCCGGAGATTGCAGCTGTGGCTAAGGATGGAATTGAACTTAAAGCTAAGGCTCGGGTTACCGTTCGGGCCAATATCGACCGGTTAGTAGGTGGGGCCGGGGAAGCAACAATCATTGCTAGGGTCGGAGAAGGGATTGTTACGACTGTTGGTTCTGCGGAAACCCATAAAGCGGTATTAGAAAATCCAGATCGGATCTCCCAGACTGTTCTGGAGAAAGGCCTGGATGCTGGAACCGCTTTTGAGATTCTATCCATTGATATTGCCGATGTTGATGTTGGAAGGAATATTGGAGCTAAACTACAGATTGATCAGGCTGAAGCTGATAAGAATATTGCCCAGGCCAAAGCGGCTGAACGAAGATTTGCTGCTTTAGCTAGAGAACAAGAGATGAAGGCTCAGGTTCAGGAGATGCATGCTCGCGTGGTAGAGGCCGAGGCAGATGTACCACGAGCCTTTGCCGAAGCACTTCGTGACGGAAGAATAGGTGTAATGGACTACTATCAGCTGCAGAATATTCAGGCAGATACTTCAATGCGGGAATCGATTGGAAAAGGGACGAGACCTTCTTCTGAAGGGACAGAAAATATGAAAAAATAGAATGGGGTGAGGTGCTGAGGCGATGGGTTGGATTTGGATACTATTTATCCTTATTTCCGTGATTTCTAATATTTTTGAGAAAGTGGCAAAAACCCAACAAACTCAAAGGATACCCCGTCCGGGTAGAACAGGGGAGGGGGAGAAAGGGAGCAAGAACCCATCAGCTCCCAGACCAGTAGCTTTTCCCCCGTTTTTCCTTGAAGAAGAGGAAGATTATAATAAAGGTATCATACCTGAGGTAACAAAGTCGATTGAACCCGAGATCAGTCGAGTAGAAGAGAAAACTACGAGTCCGGGGCCCCTTGATACAAAGGGAAAAGGGAAGATCCCATTTGAGGAAGAGTTTTCTGAGGAAACCTTTGATGATGATATTTTATCCATGGAATCAATGGACGAAGATTTTGGTCAGGAGAAAGACTTTGTTGAAAAAGATGAGAGCGGAGAGAAAATAGAAACTAAAGATTTCTATTCTGCCTTTCTACTGGCACAGATAATTGCCAGGCCGGATTTTAAAACTATTCCCTGGAAACGTCGACTTTAATAATAGATTAAATAAATGGTTTTTTGACTTTTAAGTTGGTTAAGCTTTTAAAGCTAACCAACTTTTTTATAAATTGGTTAGCTTTTAATCAAACAAATGTATACTTAATACTTATAGGCTGTAAGGCATTTTTCACAAAAAACATGATATAATCTATAAAAGTTTCGGGGGTGAAGCAAATGCTTGAATTTAATAAGCGGAGCAATACTTTAGAACAGTGGACATACAAATACAGTCTTCAGGATGTATCTGAGCCTAAATTATATAGACATTTATATAATTATGAAGAAGCACCAAAAATTCCGTTTAATCATCGGCAGGTGCCAATGCGTCCACCTGCTCAGATTTGGATTACTGACTCCACCTTCCGCGATGGACAGCAGGCCAGAGAGCCATATACTGTTGAGCAGATTGTTTATTTGTATAAACTTCTTCATAAACTAGGGGGGCCTAAGGGGATTATCCGCCAAACTGAATTCTTTCTTTATTCTAAGAAGGACCAGGAGGCGGTAGAACGTTGCTTAGAATTGGGG
Organism: Bacillota bacterium; assembly: GCA_036744795.1. GTDB lineage: Bacteria > Bacillota > UBA4882 > UBA10575 > UBA10575 > UBA5486. The sequence goes on from DAIOHK010000004.1 coordinate 40,430, forward strand.
TACCAGTATCCGGAGATTACCAGTTGGATTCGGGCAGTAAAAGAAGATTTTCAGCTGGTAAAAGCTATGGGATTAAAGGAAACTGGTATTTTGGCAAGTTGCTCGGATTATCATATTTTTAAAAAACTAAAGATGACAAGAAAACAAGCAATGGATCAGTTTCTTTCAATTATTAAAGCGGCACTGGAGATCGGTGTTATTCCCCGGGTCCATTTGGAGGATATTACCAGGGCTGATTTTTACGGTTTTGTTGTTCCATTTGCGATTGAGATTAATAGGCTTTCAGAGGAAAGCGGAATTCCGATCAAAATACGAGCTTGTGATACTTTGGGCTTTGGAGTGAGCTATCCTGGAGTAGCCCTGCCTAGAAGCGTACCTGGGATTATTTATGGTTTATGGCATCATGCTGGGATTCCCAGTGAAAGATTGGAATGGCATGGACATAATGATTTTTATAAAGTAGTAGCTAATGCCGGGACTGCATGGCTATACGGATGTTCGGGAGTAAACTGTACCTTATTGGGGATCGGAGAACGAACCGGAAATTGCCCATTAGAAGCGATGGTTTTCGAATATGCAGCTCTCCGCGGAACTATGGATGGGATGGAACCTACCGTGATTACAGAGATTGCCGATTACTTTGCTAATGAACTTAATTACAAGGTTCCGCCGATGACACCATTTGTAGGCCGAGATTTCAATTTTACCAGAGCCGGGATCCATGCTGATGGTCTTCTGAAAGATGAAGAGATCTATAATATCTTCAATACAGAAAAACTTTTGAACAGACCGGTGGTAGTTGCAGTAAATCAATATTCCGGGATTGCAGGTATAGCCTTTTGGCTTAATCAATATTTTAATCTAAAAGATGAAAAAAGTATTGATAAAAAAGATCCAAGACTGCAAAAAATCAAAGAATGGGTAGATCAGCAATATGCGGAGGGACGTAATACGGTTATTGGTGATAGTGAGATTGAAGAAGCAATTAAACAGGAAACTCCGGATCTATGGAAAGAACTTTCGGAAAATAAATAATTAAATCTGGCTAGAGATATTATCCGGCTCCGGTACCTACCGGGGACCGGATGAGTGTCTTCAACTTCCCCGGTAAGAATATTTTCCTGTACTACATCGAATCTCTCTTAACCTCTTATTATTATCTATTTTACTGATCATTACTAATTAATTATCTATGATTTAAAAGTGACACCAAAGTTTTTTATTCGGTATAAATTTTTTTAAATCAATTAATTACGAAATTCCCAAAAATAAATAAAAACTGGGTAAAAAATAATCATTTTCAGGCAAAGGGAAAGAATAAACAGTAACGAAAAATAAAATATTATCGAAATTAATTTGAAGAAAATAATTCTTATATAATATAAAAAACTTATGTTATTCTACCCGGCCATTATTTTACTGTTAATAATAGCTGGCGTAATAATTGTCTGAGAATGTGCTAAGCTGATTGTATTTTAGTATGATCAGTTAAAATGGCAAAAATTAAGGAGGAGTTTTGATGAAAAAGTGTTTTAAAGTAACTATGATGGGTGCTATTTTATTAGTCTTTACTTTATCTTTAGTTTCTTTTGCTTCTACCCAGTTGGTAACAGATAATTTTACTGTTAATACCAGTAACTTTTCTGAAGACTATCAGGATACATGGTTTTTCCAGAATTGTTCAAAAAAGGATTTATGGAATGGAGTAATTAATACATCAGTTAAAGATGGTGTGCTTTTTATTACCACTACTGCTTCCAAAACGCCACATATTGTTAACTCTTACTATCCGGAGAATTTCAACTATGCTGTATCAGCTTATGTCAAGCCTGATGAAACTGCAAGTGCAGGGGTTTTAGCTAGATGGATTGATAAAGAATATTTTTATGCCCTTAGAGTTCGAGGAGAAGGAACCCTAGATTTAAGTAATAGTAAAGTCGGCGGAGAGACACTAAATTCCTTAAATACTGATCTTCCATTAACAGTCGAAATTCCAAATTTTGAGTTAGGTAAATGGTATAAAGTAACTGCAGTCGTTACAAATGAGGATAAGGAAGTAGTTATTAAAGGCTACGTGGATGATGAACTTTTAATGACCGTGAATATTACTGACCCGGCATTGCAACTTACCGAAGGTCAGGCCGGTTTATACTGCACAGTTAAAGGGGTAACTGCCTGCTTAAAAAATTATGAGCTTTCCAGTTTATAATCCGCGGAATTACATATAAGATAAAAAGCCCTTAATCTCTAGGGGCTTTTTTTAATTGGGGGAATCGTCTTCTTTCCAAAGCAAGCATCCTTTTGCGGCCTAGTTTTAACCAATTGAATTATGCAATTTCTGAAATTACGTAATTCCTTACTACAGTTAAACTTTAAAGTATGTTACTATAAAGTAAAATAGTAAGAAATAGTTAGATATTCTTTAAAAACAAGAGATAAAGGGAGATGATATTGGAAAAACATTCAGTAGGAGATTAGAGAAAAATAATGTTTAGTGCTATAATGACATCGATGACATAATTTAGCTAGAGTCATTTGTTTTGCGGTAGTTTTCTGATCAGAAGAAGCTCATTTACTATTAAAATCTAATATTATCCAGAGAAAGAAAACAAAAGGAGAGAAGAGAAGATGGCTCAAAAAGTCATAAAAAAGCCTAAGGTTATCTGGTTTATCCTGCCAGCATTATTTTGTATGACTTTTGTACATATAATTCCGATTTTATGGGGCGCATATATTAGTTTTTTAGATTTAGATATTTATACTTTGGCACAATGGACAAAAGCACCATTTATCGGTTTTCAAAATTATTTTCAGATCTTTACTAGTAAGTTTGCAGTTGGGCAAAAGTATTTACAATCAGTATATACTGTAATTATCTATGGCTTGATTACTATTCCTGTTGGATATGTGATCGGGATGCTAGTTGCTTTGCTTTTAAACAGGCAATTTTTTGGACGGACATTAGTAAGGGGATTAATTCTTCTTCCTTATATCACACCTGATTCAGTTGCCTACAATGTCTGGCGCTTTATTTTTCAAGCCCGGATTGGTTTAGTAAATAAATACTTACTTAATTGGGAAATTATCAGGGAGCCAATCATTTGGTTAGTAGGGGATCGTGCATTGTATCCCGTGATCATTGCAAGCATATGGAAGGGATGGCCTTTTGCCTGTTTAATTCTGTTGGCTGGATTACAGAGTATTCCTCCGGAATTATATGAAGCGGCAAAAATTGATGGAGCGTCAAAATTTCAACAATTCTGGCGGATAACTCTTCCCATGTTACGGCCAGTTACAAAAACGCTATTAATGCTTAATGCGATTTGGAATTTCCATGCTTTCAATCAGTTCTATATTTTATTAGGTAATGACCCTGGTAAAGCTCACGTTCCATCTACTTTTATTTTACAAGAAGCTTTTAGCAATCTGCATTATGGTAGGGGTTCGGCAATGGCAGTAATTTTAATGATGATTATTATGATTCTTACAGTACTTTCTATGCTGTTAAAAAGGGGGGGAAGTTATGAAAATTGATTTTGCTCATAAAGTGAATAACTTAATGTTAGAGGAGAAGAAAAGCAGTAAGTTTAGAAAGAAAATATATTTACGGATACTTCTCTATTTATCAGTTATTTTGGTAGTTTTGGTTGTAATCGGACCCTATCTATGGATGATTTCCGGTTCCTTCAAATCCTCCTTAGAAATTCAAGCAGCAGATGTAACCAGAGCGGATTTGGAACCTAAATGGATACCACGGAATTTTACTTTAGAAAACTATACTAACGTTAATAAAACTGTTCGTATGCTTGATTATTTTCGAAATAGCATGCTCATTAGCCTCGGAACGATGGTGCTTTCGATTATTATTAGTATTTCTTCAGCTTATGCTTTATCACGTTTTAATTTTAAAGGAAAAAATGTCTTTGCCTTAGGAGTAGCTTCAACACAAATGTTTCCTGGAATTGCTTTTCTTATTCCTTACTTTATCTTGTTTACTTTTGTAAATAAATATTTGGGAATTCAATTAAAAAATACATATTTGGGGATGATTTTTACTTATACGACATTTGCTATACCTTTTTGTATTTTGATGCTCCGTAATTTCCTGGATACCGTTCCCCGGGAAATAGACGAACAGGCGCAGATTGATGGGTGTTCGCGTGGAGGTGCACTTTTTAGGGTAATTATTCCGCTTTCTATGCCCGGTATTGTAGCAGTTGGTATTTATTCGTTTATCATGGCCTGGAATGAAGTACTCTTTGCTTCAATCCTCACCGGAAGAGAGACAAAAACAGTAGCAATTGGTCTTCTTGAATATATTACCGCCCAGCAGGCCAGGTGGGGTGGGATGATGGCAGCCTGTATTCTGGTTTCAATTCCGGTGCTATTTATCTTCACCTTTATGCAAAAACAGATTATAGAGGGGTTAATCAGTGGGGCAACTAAAGGTTAATGCTGATTTTTAACAGAAAAGGGGGGATGATGGTTCTTAGTGGGTGACTACCAGAGATTAACTAAGCTAATTGCGTTGTTGCTGTGGTCACGATGGAATTATTGTGTATTACTAGAAAAAAGTCACCAATAATTGTAACGTGATCATTAAAGGCGAGGACAACATAATTAGCCCAATCAATTAAAAATTTTTAGGAGGGAAATTTTTATGGGTAAAAAAATGAGAACTGGGTTATTAGGAATTGTTTTACTGGTAGCATTATTGACATCGATGACAGCAATGGGGAAAACTACTACTATAACTTTTTGGGCAATGCCCAATGCTCCGGATGAAACTCATATCCCATGGGTAGAAGCTAAGGCTGCTGAGTTTCAGAAGAAAACCGGAATAAAAGTTAACTTTGAAGTAGTTGGATGGGATGTAGCCTGGACAAAGATTTCAACCGCAATTGTAACTGGCGAAGGAGCAGATGTCTTTCAGGTAGGAACTACCTGGAATCCACAGTTTGCTGCTACTAGCGGGTTGGAAGAGATTGATATTAAGGAGTTTGGTGGCGAAAAAGCCTTTATGAAGGCTAACTTAGAATCTACTACTTATAAAGGGAAATACTATGGTATACCCTGGTTTGCGGAGACTAGAGCTTTATTTTATAATGTGGACATGTTTAAAAAGGCCGGGGTACAGCCACCCAAGACTCATGATGAGCTTGTAAAAGTAGCAGAAAAATTAGTTAAAACTTTTGGCGAAGGTTCTGCTATCTCTTTGGCGGGAACTAATGCTTGGGATCTCCTGCATAACTGGTCTATTATTCTCTGGGCTAATGGCGGGAGTCTTTTAACTAGAGACAACAAAATGGCAATGTTTAATAATGAGGCTGGGGTTGCAGCTATGAAGTGGTATGTGGATTTAGTAGCTAAAGGATTTGCCTCTAAGGCTTGTGCCGAATACAACCAACCTCAAGCTGATGCGGCTTTTATCAATGGAAATGTAGCCATGTGTTACATGGGACCATGGAACATTGCAGGTATTGAGCAGGATAATCCAACTCTAAAGTACAGCGTGGTTGAGCCGCCAGCTGGACCAAAAGGAAAGGCTTCTTTTTCCGGTGGAAGTAACCTGGCGATCTTAAAAGCTAGTAAAAACAAAGCCGCGGCCAAAGAATGGGTAAAGTTCCTGCAGGAAAAGGATAATATGGTTGAATACACCAAGGATCTTACTCATATGTTACCTGCTCAAGTAGAAGTCTTTAATGATCCTTATTATAATTCCGGTGTCTGGAAAACCTTCAAGACTACTCTTGAATATTCAACTGCTTACCCGCCATTGGCAACTTGGGGTGATATAGAAAATATTGTCCAGCAAGAATTTAAAAATGTGCTTGCTGAATATGTTAATGGAACCTATACTCAAAATACCGCAAAAACTCATCTGAATGCAGCGGCCGATCGAGTAAACGAAGCTTTGAAAAGAGAAAAGTAATAAGGTGAGCATGGGGAAGAGTGCATGCCGCTCTTCCCTTTTTTAATATAAAATTAAATCAAAGTTTAAATTAATTTAAAGCAGTATGGAAAATATGTTATTATAATGTTATTCTTATAATAAAAATGGAGGTCAGAAACTTTGAAATTCGGATACTTTGATGATCAGCAAAAAGAGTATGTGATTACAACGCCCCAGACGCCATATCCATGGATTAACTATCTTGGTAGTAAAGATTTTTTTGGACTAATCTCTAATACTAGTGGTGGGTACTGCTTTTATAAAGATGCAAGATTAAGGCGGATTACCAGATATCGGTATAATAATATTCCTTTGGATTCCGGAGGACGTTATTTTTATATAAAAGATGGCGATCTACTTTGGTCCCCAACTTGGCAACCGGTTCGTACCGAATTGGATAGATATGAATGCAGACATGGTTTAGGCTATACAAAAATTATGGGGGAAAAAGAAGAACTTCAAGCCGAAATTTTATATTTTGTACCTCTAGAGAAGAATTGTGAAGTTCACCGTGTTTTATTAAGAAACAAGGGTACAAAGGAGAAAAGGATTAAAATATTCTCCTTTATAGAGTTTTGTCTCTGGAATGCTTATGATGATATGACAAATTTCCAGCGTAATTATAGTACTGGCGAAGTCGAGATTGAAGGTAGTACAATTTATCATAAAACAGAATACCGGGAGCGGCGTAATCATTATGCTTTTTATGGAGTAAACCATCCGATTGTTGGTTTTGATACTGATCGCGATCTTTTTCTTGGAACTTATAATGGATTACATAATCCTCAGGCTGTGTTAGATGGTCGACCCGGCAATTCCGTAGCTAATGGTTGGGCACCGATTGCTTCTCATTGTATCGAGCTTATTATTTCCCCGGGTGAAGCAAGAGAATTGATTTTTCTCTTAGGTTATGTGGAGAATCAACCAGAGGAAAAATGGGAAACAACTGGTAAGATTAATAAAAAAGTAGCAAAACAAATGTTAAAAGGGTTTTCCACCGGAGAACAGGTAGAAAAGGCATTTGATGAGTTAAGGGACTATTGGTCTAAGCTACTTGGTACATATATGATTAGTAGTAATGATCAGAAACTAAATAGGATGGTTAATATCTGGAATCCTTATCAGTGTATGGTCACATTCAATCTATCGCGGAGCGCATCTTATTTTGAATCTGGAATTGGCCGAGGAATTGGTTTTCGTGATTCAAACCAGGATATCCTTGGCTTTGTCAGTTTGGTTCCTGACCGGGCCCGCGAAAGAATTTTAGATCTTGCTGCAACCCAGTTTCGGGATGGGAGTGCTTACCATCAGTATCAACCTTTGACCAAAGAAGGGAATGCAGAGATTGGTGGCGGTTTTAATGATGATCCGCTTTGGCTTTTATATTCGGTTATTGCTTATATCAAAGAAACAGGGGATTTCAGTATACTTGCGGAAAAAGTACCTTTTGTCGATCAGCCATCCACTCAAGCCACACTTCATGATCACCTACGTTCTTCAATTCAGCATCTTTTAAATAATCTTGGCCCTCATGGTTTGCCACTAATTGGGAGGGCAGATTGGAATGATTGTCTTAATCTAAATTGTTTTTCCGAAAATCCAGATGAACCTTTTCAAACATCGGTAAATAAGGATGGTAAAACAGCAGAATCAATATTAATTGCAGCAATCTTTTTATATATTGCCCTGGAATATGCTAAGCTTTGTATGGAACTAAACCTGGAAGAAGAAGCAGAATTAATCTATATACAAACCGAAAAGATGAAGAAGGCGGTTCTAAAATACGGCTATGAAGGTGATTGGTTTTTACGTGCTTATGATGGAAGTGGGGAAAAAGTTGGGAGTAGAGAAAATCAAGAGGGACAAATCTTCATTGAAACACAAGGATTTTGCGTTATGGCCGGTCTAGGAATAAAAGATGGCCGGGCGCACAGGAGTCTTGAAGCGGTAAAAGAGTATTTACTAACCAAACATGGGATTAAACTGGTTTATCCAGCTTATACTTTTTACCGGAAAGAATTAGGGGAAATAACTTCTTATCCTCCAGGTTTTAAAGAAAATGCCGGAATTTTTTGCCATAATAATCCATGGGTGATGATTGCAGAGACTAAATTAGGACGGAGTGAAGAAGCTTTTGATTATTATAAAAGAATTTGTCCGGCCTATCGTGAGGAAATTAGTGAGATCCATCGCTTGGAACCCTATGTATATGCACAAATGATTGCTGGGGATGATACAGAAAGGCATGGGGAGGCTAAAAATTCCTGGCTAACTGGTACTGCAGCCTGGAACTATGTAGCAATTACTCAGCATATTTTAGGGATACGTCCTGATTTTAACGGGTTGATTATTGATCCGTGTCTCCCCGCGGAGATTAAAGAAGTAGAAATTACTCGGTTCTTTAGAGGTGTCAAATATCAAATTAAAATTGATAATAGTAAAAGCAGGGAAATTAAAATGACAGTTGATGGGGGGAATATAGCTGGGAAAATGGTGATTGCTTCACCTGGACAAAAGATTGTTAAGGTGCATTGCCGGATTTAAGTTTTGTTAAGTATTTGTCTACCCCAAATTTGATTGGAAAAATAAAAGAATGCAAATTTGATTCAAAATGATATAGTAATTATGCAATTCCCTCAAGTGGTTAAAGATCTGTACTGGCGAATTGACATCGATAGGCTTAAAGGCTATATTTGTAATAGGAATTGTTGAAAAGGAAGCGAAAATTATGGTTACTTTGTATGATGTGGCAAAATTAGCAGGCGTATCACCTAAAACGGTCTCTCGGGTAATAAACGAGAGCCCTTTGGTAGCAGATAAGACCCGTCAACGGGTTTTGGAAGCAATTAAAGAACTAGATTACCATCCCAATGCTATTGCAGCCAGTTTAAAAAGAAACCGTTCTAATATGATTGGTTTTGTTATACCTTATGGTTCGGAATTTGTTTTTCAGGATCCTAATATGATGGAACAATTACGGGGAGCCCATGATTATCTGACTGCAGAAGGTTTTGAACTGATTGTGACTGCACCGATCTATAAAAAGGATGCGCTCCAGGAAGCAGTTCGTCTAACTAAAAATCGGAATGTAGATGGGGTGATCCTCTACCCTTCATCCGGTGTTGATGAGATTATCAATGAATTTAAGGAGAAAAATTTTCGGTATGTCACTCTGGGAATCTGTTTTGACAAGCAAGAAAATAATTTTATCGAGGTTGATCAAGCTACGGGTAGCTTATTAGCTACTAGGCACTTATTATCATTAGGTCACAGGAAAATCGGTCTGATGAACAAGCCGAGAAGCTTTTTTATGTATAACCGCGATGATTTACTAATGGGGTATATTTCTGCTTTAAAAGAGGCTGGAATAGAGTTTATCCCCAGTTTAGTGAGGGAAGGAGATTTTACATTTGAAGGTGGATACCGGAAATTTCAAAATTTAATTGAGGAGAATCCAGATTTGTCGGCTGTAATTTGCGCTAGTGATCCAATGACTTACGGTGTTATTAAGGCGATCCACGACCGAGGATTGGAAATAAGACGTGAAATAGAAGTAGTAGCTGGGGATAATCTACCTTTAACGCAAAAGCTATTCCCTGAATTATCATCTATTACCAACCCATCATATGAGCAAGGAAGATTAGCTGGGAAGATGATTGTGGCAATAATAAATGAAAACCGGGAATTTCCGGGCATAACTTTGAAGACGGAACTTGTTATAAGGTAGTCGTTGACGCTGGCTAATGCTTGCAGCCTTCACTTTACAGAATGCTGAATGAAGAAATTACTTTACTGCAGAAACAACTTTTTGAGTAGGAACAATGAGAGATTATTCTATATAAATGACAAGCAACGAGTAAGTCAGAATCAGGAGTGGAAAAATGGACTTAGACATGGTAAGATTTATAGATTTTCATACTCATTTACATCTTTATAGTGAAATAGATGAGGTACTGAAAAGTATTAAGAAAAACAAAATTTTAATGGTGGCAAACTCTAATGATCTGGATTCCTACTATGATACATGTGAAATAGCACAGAAGAATCCCCTAATAATCCCCACCTTTGGAGTACATCCACAATCGGCATCTAAATACGCTGGCCGAACCGGAGTGCTTAAATTAGCACTACAGAAGACACCGATAATCGGGGAGATCGGTCTGGATTATTACTGGGTAAAAGATGTAGCAAAAGAGGCTCAAAAGGAAGTCTTTGAATACATTATTAGGGAAGCTGTAGAGCAAGGGAAGTATTGTATTATCCATACAAAAGGAGCGGAAAAAGAGGTATATAAAATATTAAAGGAATATGGAGCTAATAAAGTTATTATTCATTGGTATTCGGGTCCATTAGATATTTATAAGAAAATGATTGCAGAGGGATATTATTTTACCTTTGGATGTGAGGTAAAATACTCAAAGAAGATTCAGGAGCTGTTAAACTTAATACCAACTACCCAACTACTTACTGAAACTGATAATCCAGTAGGAGAAGAATGGTTAGGCGGGAATACCCATGAACCGGATTTAATAATAAGAGTTATGCAGGATATTAGTGATGCTCTTAATAAAGAGCTGGAAGAGGTCGAAAAAATGATATTTAATAATTCAAGAAAGATTCTGCAAAAAGCAGGAGTTTTAGATTAAGTTTTTAAGAGGTGGTTGTTTTGAGATTAAACTATTTGGGGGAGAACTGTCCGGTTTCTGCTTTAAAGGTGCGGTCTAGCTTAAAGAACTCAGATTCAGAGGAAGTGGTAGCGAGGTCATTTTAAAGATTATCTCAGAGGGTGATAGAACTTTGTGTATAGGGGTAAAAGACTTTGATACGAAAAACAATTGACAAAGTAGGGAGCTAGTAATATAATTTAAATGAACAATGTTCAATAGGCATTTTGGGGTGTTTAGTTTGCCACGCATAATTGAAAACCCGAGGGAACTTATTTTAAGTGAAGCAAAAAAAATTTTAGAGAATGAAGGTTATTCTCAAATTAGTGTTAGAAGAGTAGCTAAAGAATGTGATATTGCTGTTGGTACAATCTATAATTATTTTCCTACAAAAAAGGAACTAATTATAGAGATGATGACTGATTTTTGGGAAGGGTATTTTACTGATATTAAACCGATCTTGAGTTCACAGGACGATTTTTATATGAAGCTTAAAAAACTTTTCTCTGAACTTGCCCGGTTTATAAAGAACTTTAGAGAAATCTGGCTACATCATGAACTTTATTCTACACCAGATTATATTGAGACGGGTTTAATAAGAAAAAACATTTATATTGACCGGTTAATCGGAACAATAGAGGAACTATTAATAAAAGAAGTGTACCATAAGGAAGGCATAAAAAGGTTTAATCCTGCTAAGATGGCAAGCTTTATACTGATGAATTTTATTACAGTGGCACAAATGCCTTATTTTGATTATCCATTTTTTGAAAAGATCTTAAAAGAAGTAATTCAATAAATCATATCTATTTGAAGATATGATTTTCAAATGAACTTAAATGAACATTGTTCACTTAAAAGCATAAGAATTTAATGAGGTGATGAAGATGAAATTTTTCGAACCAATTTTCCATGTGTTTTACTTAACCTCCGTATTTTACATGTCAATAAAAATGTTGGAGACCGGTAAAAACAAGAAACTTCTAAAATTATTTGGTTTGATGGGATTTACCTTGGCAGCTGGAGACTCATTCCATTTGCTTCCAAGAATATATGCCTTATTGACTACAGGCTTAGAGGCACATTCAGTATCTTTAGGAATTGGAAAGCTGATCACATCGATCACCATGACTTTGTTCTATGCAATTCTTTTTAGGATTTGGGAATTGAGATTTGAGATTAAAGAAGATCAGAGGTTGAGAGTGTTTACAGAAATCCTGGTTGTGTCTAGAATAATATTATGTATAATGCCACAAAACCAATGGACTTTAAATAATGCTCCACTTTCCTGGGGAATATATAGAAATATTCCTTTTACCATCTTGGGAGCCTTAATAGTTTATCTGATTTTAAGGGAAGCTAATAAGCATAAAGATGAGATCTTTAAAAAGATCGGGATTGCAATTATTATCTCTTTTGCTTGTTATTTACCGGTAGTCTTTTTTGCGAGTATTTACCAATTGGTTGGGATGCTGATGATCCCTAAAACGCTGGCCTATTTATGGATTGTGTATACTGGGTATAAAGAGTTAAGGTAGAACTATCTACTAAAATAAAATTTTTAAAATAGATAAAGCCAACCTAAAGTGGGTTGGCTTTTTGTTTTAGCAATATTATGAACTTTTGAAAGGTATTTTACTAAACTAGTTAATTGGAATTGATTAAAAGAGAAACTACAGGGAGTTAAGGGATTGTTGCCGAATACAAAAGAAGTAGTATCATTCGGATTTATAAATTAAGGAATAGTCTAAGGTATTTATACAAAACTAGACGTTTTTACCTTTAAGGGGGCAGATGTAGTGCAGTATGACTTCAATAGAGTAATTGATCGGAATAACACAGCTTGCTTAAAATGGGATTGTCGGAAAGAAAATTTTGGTACAGAAGATCTCATTCCTCTTTGGATAGCCGATATGGATTTTCCGGCTCCTCCAGCGGTAACTATGGCCATTAAAGAACGGGCGATGCATCCTATTTATGGGTATACTTACCGGACACCTGAGTTTTACCGAGCAATTATGGATTGGATGAAAAAAAGACATAATTGGGAGATAAAGAAAGAATGGCTATTGACTACTTCCGGGGTGGTCTCAGCGATAAAATTAGCTGTTTTAGCTTATACCGAGCCAGGGGATCAGGTGATTATCCAGCCCCCTGTTTACCCACCTTTCTTTAGTTCAGTTGAGAATAATGGAAGGCAAATAGTTTTAAATAGATTAAAGGAAGAAAACGGTCATTATACTATCGATTTTGATCAGTTGGAAACTCTGGTAAATGCCCGTACTAAATTAATGATTTTATGTAGCCCCCATAACCCGATTGGTCGGGTCTGGACTAGGGATGAACTGGTTAAAATAGGTGAATTTTGTTTGCGTAACAATATTTTACTTGTTTCTGACGAAATTCATTCTGATATCATCTATAAAGATTATACTCATGTTTCTATTGCTTCATTGGATCCGGAGATAGCTCGTAACACTATTACCTGTATAGCACCGAGTAAAACTTTTAATGTAGCCGGACTAGCTACTTCAATAGTGATTATACCGGATAAAGCTAATTTTGATCGTTATAATAACATGATGAATTCGATAGGGATGGGCACGACTAATATCTTTGGCATCACGGCTTTAACGGCAGCTTATAAATATGGTGAAGACTGGTTAGAAGAGCTAATCGATTATTTACAGGGTAATCTGGACTTTTTAGAAAAGTTTTTGATCGAACGTATCTCCCGCATTAAACTAATTAAGCCAGAAGGGACTTTTCTGGTTTGGCTGGATTGTCGAGGCTTGGGGATTAATCCGAAAGAGTTGAAATCATTCATGAATAAAGAAGCTAAAGTTGGTCTTAATGATGGGAGAGATTTTGGCGCAGGTGGAGAGGGTTTCCAACGAATGAATATTGCTTGCCCCCGTCAAATTTTAAAGCAAGCTCTTACCTGTATGGAGCAGGCGGTAAAAAAACTGGAATAGTATTAATGAAAACCGAGTAGGTTGTTAGTTAATACTAAAATTAAATTTAAGGAATTGCATAACGCAATCATTTTAAATTCAACCACAATTTATAGGAGCCTAGCAAAAGACAAATTCTATATATTGTATTCAAATATCATCGTATATATTATGCAATTCCTCAACTTAATAATTGAGGAAATTCCTTAATTACATGAGATATTTTCGGAAAATATAACCGGTTTACAAGGAAACAAGCTTTTAAAAAGGGATTAATTAATGATATAGAAAATCAAATTAGGTAAAATAACAAGAAATTCCTTTTATAGTGTTGACATGGGAATAAAAATGTAATATATTTAGATTGTAACAAGTTATTACAAATGATTTTATAAATTATTTACATATATTTATTATTATATCTTCTGACTTTAGATTATTTAGTTCACAAAAACAAATTATTATATTAATTTACTTGTGCTAACTATCATTTTGCTTAAGAGGGAAACCGGTTCCCATCCTTGCATACCTTGGATTTAAAGATAATAAATTAATTGATTTAACTACAAACTTTTATTTAAAAGTTATAAATTTCATTAACGGTTAAACATATTAATTATTAGCTAAAAAGTTTTAGCCCAAAAAGACAGCAAATATATTGGAGGGAGTGATGGAAAAAGAATATTTTCTTTCTTACAAATTGTCGGGAAACAAGTATTAATACTCGATGAAGGAAAGAGTGCAGATGCGGACTGGGTTTCCGCTCAATAATGGTTGGTTACTGCAGATATTATCTTTCTAAAATATAATTCAAAGGAGGAAATCTCATGAAAAGGGTCATGAAATTAATGTTGGTATTCTTAAGTATTTTAATATTAACCGGTTCCATTTATGCTTATACCTCAGATCGAATGAATTATGGTAATGTAAATTTCCGTGGAGCAACTGTTACCCTTGTAGCTTGGTGGGATCCTTTTGAAGCTTTTCGCGAAGGAGGAGACCGTGCAGGCAGGTTGGAAGAAGCAAAAAAACAATTCAATATTAAGGATATTAAGTTTTTGCAGATCCCGTGGGGTGAGAAATTACAAGAAACAATGATCAGCAGGATGATGGCTGGTGATTCAGGATACGATTTTTGGATGCTACCTCATACTTTTTTCTTTCCTTTGCGTACAGCCGGAGCACTTTACCCGGTAGGAGATATACTTGGTGATAGTTATTATAAAAAATTGCCATATCAACACCAAAAAATGGCTGATAAACTTGGTATCGGAGGTAAGAAATATACATTTAGTGTCTTTAATGGGATTAACTTTAATACGACCTTTTTGGTTTTTAATAAGACGCTATTAGAACGGGAAGGGATAAAAAGCCCTTATGAATACTATAAAGAAGACAATTGGACCTGGGATGTGCTTACCGAAATAGCGAAAAAAGTAACTAAAGATACGGATAATGACGGTGAAATAGATCAATGGGGACTTGCACATACGGCGGATGAATTTTGGATTCACGCCAATGGTGGTTCTATAACCAGATTGAAAAATAATAAAATGGTATATACAGGTGATGAACCGGCTACTGTTAATGCTTTAAAGCAACTTTACCAATGGATGCAGGTGGATAAGGTTGTTGGTGATACGTGGGAAAGGAAAAAATTCTTCAATGGGGAAGTAGCGTTTGCCGATATGGCAACTTGGCAGGTTAATCAGCTGAAGGATAATATGAAGGATAAATTTGGGATTGTACCTTTGCCCAAAGGTCCAGACACTAATGAATATCATTATCCTTCTGATAATGTAGATTCACTTTATTTACCAGCTAATTCAAAAGATCCTAAAGCGATGCTTGCCTTAGATAATTTCTTATGGCCAGTTGAGGAGTTTCTAGAAGGGGAAGAAGAAGGTTTTGCTAATATGGCTCCTGATGAAATTGCCTATCGTATTTTAAAGGAAGGCGTTGAAAATTGGACCGGCGAGTGCGGTTACATGCAAGGGATTCTTGGTACTTGGTACAAAGGTGGCTGGGGTGAAGTTTTTTCAGCAATTACAAATGGCGAAAAAACTGCTGCTGCTGCTACAGCCGAATTTAAACCGCAGGCACAAGCTTTATTAGACGAGGCCTTTCAGCAATAAGAGAGTTAAAGGGTAAAAATGAAGTATATTAAGAGCTTAATATAGGTTGGTAAGGGGGAACAGTAAGATTAAGATTAAAAGTTCCCCCTTACAAACAAAATATTTCTCTGCCTTGATAAAGGGTTAAAACTTTTTAAGACTTTTAATCTATTTTTGGAACATAAGCCACCGAAGACAAAAGGTTCTTAAACCCCGGTGAATGCAAGGAGGAAGGTTAATGTGCGTATTATTAATAAGATTTACAAAAAGATCCGGACTAGCTTATTCTTTGCAATTTTAGCCATTTTTCTTTCAGCTTCTAGAATAAGTGCGTTGACAGTAAATACAAACTTCTCAGTGCCTTTTGATAGTTATACGTATAGTTTTTGGGGGGATCCAATGCCCGCACCGCCTGTATACATACCTGATCGGGTTATAGATTTTAATGAATATAGTATTGGCAAACTTGTTAATCCATCGGATATTTTTGTGAAAAATCATAAAATATATATTTCTGATACTGGCAATCATCGAGTTATTTGTTTAAATGACAAATGGCAAGTTATACTGGTAATAGATAAGTTTACCAATAGTGGACAAGGTGATCGCTTTAATACTCCTTCAGGCCTCTTTGTAGATGAGACAGGTTGTATCTATGTGGCGGATAAAGGAAATCAAAGAATTGTTAAACTATCTGCTACCGGGGAGTTAATAGGTGTTATTGGTTATCCAGTGCCTGAAGTGGAAGGGGTTTTGCCGGAAAATTTTAATTATAAACCCAAAAAAGTTGTAGTTGATATTGCGGAAAGAGTTTATGTTTTATCTGAAGGTGTTTATGAAGGGCTTTTACATTTTGACCGGAAGGGAAAATTTTTAGGCTTTATTGGGGCCCCAAAAGTAAGGCCGAACATGTTTGATTATTTTTGGAAACGGATAGCCACAAAAGAACAGGAGAAACGGATGTCACTGATTTTACCGACTGAGTATAATAGCATTGATATTGATGAGCGTGGGTTTATATATGCTACTGTCTCCAGCGGAGCGGTTTTAGAAAGGGAAGCAATTAGAAGATTAAACCCCAGTGGCGGAGATGTTTTACGGAGAAGTGGTTTTTTCAATCCTGTTGGTGATGTTTCCTTCCCTAATATTTATTCAAGTGCCTCACTTAGAGGACCTTCAGTCCTGATTGATATTAAAGTACGTAATTATGGGGTTTATAGTGCTTTGGATCAAAAAAGAGGTAGAGTATTTACATATGATAATAATGGTAGTCTATTATATGTTTTTGGTTATAACAGCGATAAATATGGTGCGGTCAGTAATCCGGCAGCGCTTGAGATCTTAAATGATCAGCTAATTATTTTGGATCGTGAAAAAGGGTGGGTAAATATCTACCAGCCTACCGAGTATGTTAAAAGCATTTATGCGGCTATTGAGTACCATTATAAAGGTGATTATGAAAAAGCTACAATCATGTGGGAGAATGTTCTAAAGTTTAATGCTAATAATGACCTAGCTTACACCGGGATGGGCCAGGCGTTTCTTAGACAAGATAATTTTGACGCAGCTATGGAAAATTTTCGTTTAGGTAATAACAGGAAGGAGTACTCAGAAGCATTAAGACTATACCGACGGGAAGTTTTAGCGGATTATTTTGGTTGGTTTGTCTTCTTAATATTGGCCCTGATGATTGGCGGGTCAATTTTCCGGAAAAGAAGGAAGCAAACAGAAAGTGATATCCAAGAGATAAACAGTATTAGTAATCCATTTAAAAGAAAGATTCTTAATATCTGGGAAAGTCTTAAATATTCATTATACATAATTTTTCATCCTTTTAAGGGTTTCTGGGATTTGAAACACGAAAAGAGAGGGAATCTATCCGCCGCTGTTATTATTGTTGCCCTTGTTACATTCACTTATATATTTATGCGTCAATATACGGGGTTTATTTTTAACCCTCGTGATTTGGACCGCCTTAATATTATTACTGAAATTTTGAGTGTAATCATACCATTTATCCTTTGGTCCATAGTGAACTGGTCTCTAACTACATTAATGGAAGGTAAAGGCAGTTTAAAAGATGTCTTTATTACCTCAGCTTATGCTTTAACCCCAATAGTTCTTATAAATATTCCAATTACGATCATTAGTAACTTTTTGATCATGGAAGAAGGAGCCTTTTATTACTTTTTTACTACGCTTTCTTTTGGCTGGTTTTTATTTCTGCTATTCTTTGGTCTGATGACGATTCATGAGTATGATACAGGAAAGAATTTTTTCACTTCGGTCCTGACAATCTGTGGAATGCTGTTTGTCATCTTTATTAGTATCTTATTCTTTAACCTTGTCGAACAGGTGGGGGCTTTTGCTGCTGAAATTTATTATGAGCTGGCTTATAGGTTGTAGTCTATTGAGACGGGAGAGGATGGGAACGATGAATTTAGGCGGTAATAGATTATATAAATTACATATTGTACATTTATTAATTGTTGTTCTGTTTATTTTCAGTATTCGGGTTCAAGCGGAAGCGGGGAATCTTGATCAATTTAAAGTAGTGGCAGAAAACTCGTATTTGAGTTTACTGATCAAGAAGGAGACGACGGAAATAGCGATCCGGGATAAAACTACCGGTGTTGTATGGTTTTCAAATCCTCCGGCTAGAGAAATAATGGAGAAAAAAATGCAGGGAAGGGCGAAAGATGCCTTAAATTCACAACTTTCTATTAATTATTATGATCAGGGAGACCGGTTATTTTTTTTAGATACTTACAATGACAGTATTAAGAATGATCAATACAAAATTATCCCAATTGAGCAGGGTGTTCGTGTTGAATTCCAACTAGGGAAGAAATGGATGGATGAGGATTATATCCCCAATATTATTAGTCAGGAAAAGTTTGAAACAGAGATTCTAAATAAAATTTCTTTAGCAGAAGATCGTGAGTTTCTTCTGGAACAATATTATTTAATTAATTTGGTAGAAAAAGAAGGCGATGAACAGCTAGAGATTTTTGGTGTAGATATGCAAAAGCTTTTTGGAAACTACCAGGTTGAGGTAGTTGGTGACGAGATTAGTGAACGTGATAGGCGGCGCTTAATTCAGGATTTATTAAAAAAGATTGTTGCAGGTAAATCATATTCTGGTTTGGGGGAAGTGAAAAAAAATGATCTTGACCCCTTGTTTAGTAATTCGGCTTATCTTTTGAAGAGTAATGTACGAGCCTGGGATCTGCCAAAAATCATTAGCTTAATTATGGAAGTTGGTTATACTCCAGAAGAAATTCAGGTTGACCATAAAAAATATAATTTTCGGCCTCCTTGGCCTAATATTAGGGTTTTTGAGCTTGCCATGGAGTATCTTCTTGATGGTGAAGATTTAGTAGTGAGAGTTCCTGGAGACAGTATAAAATATCCAATTAATGTGTTTGATAATGAGACCAAAGGGATAGTTACCTTTCCGATGACTGAGATTAATGTCATGGAATATTTTACATCAGGAGATGAAAGTGAGGAGGGTTATCTTTTTGTGCCGGATGGTAGTGGGGCTTTGATTTATCTAAATAGTGGAAAAATTAAAGCCAGACCATACAATAAGGAAGTCTATGGTAAGGATTATGCAGTTAGACCTCCGGAAGAATATAGTCCATATTTGGATGAACAGATTTATATGCCAGTCTTTGGATTAAAAAAGAAAGATCAAGCGATCCTTGCGATTATTGAGAAAGGCGAATCATTAGCAAATATAAGAGCAGAAGTTGCGGGGATGCGCGATTCTTATAATAAAGTTTATCCATGTTTTACTTTGATTCCCAGGACACAAGTTAAACTGAAAGGTGATTTGACTACTGGAGATTTAAGTAAATTACAGCTAAATATGTATCAGACAAGAAAATACCAGGGTGATATTATAATCCGTTATAAATTATTTACTGGTACTCAGACCGATTATTCTGATATGGCACGCTCTTATCAACAATATTTAGTAGAAAAGCATGGTTTACAAAAGTTAACTCCTCAGCCAAGGATTCCTTTCTTCCTTGAACTACTGGGTGGTATAAACAAAACCATACCAGTAATGGGGGTCCCACAAAGGGTTATTGAACCATTAACTACATACCAGCAAGCTCTGACTATTCTGGAAACGCTGGCCCAAGGTGGAATAACCAATGTAAAACTGAAATATACTGGTTGGTCCGAGGGAGGAGTTAAACATAGTTTCCCTCGTAAACCAAGATTGGAGAAGAAACTTGGATCCAAAAAAGATTTTATGGATTTAATTAATTATAACAATAAGGAATATGAGTTATTTCCAGATATATCGTTTTTAAATGTCTATAATTATTCCTGGTTTAAAGGTTTTAATTCGCTGCGTGATACAGCCCGTTTTTTAAGTAGGGAAGCAGCTTTTATTTACGATAAATATGATATTGCGACTTATCAGGCAGTAAAAAAGGAAAAAAGATATATTTACTCTCCTTCGCGTCTTGAACGGTTAGTAACAGGTTTTATGTGTAAGTATGAACAGTATCAAATCCCCGGGATTTCTTTGCGGTTTATGGGAAAACAGCTTAATTCGGATTTTCAGGTAAAGCAAGACCGATTGCGTGATCGGGAGCAAGTAAAAGAAATCCTGGAAAAAGAATTGAGTAAGATTAGCCAGGATTATCAGAAGAATATTCTTTTAGATGGCGGAAATTTCTTTGCGATTCCTTATGCCCGATATATTTTGAATGTTCCTATGTATAGTGATGCTTATACCATTTTAGATGAAGGGATCCCCTTTTTACAGATGGTCTTGCATGGTTATTACTATTATACGGGCGAACCAATTAATCTGGCACAAAAACCTAAAAACTATTTATTAAAGTTGATTGAAACCGGTGCCTGCCCTTACTATAAGTGGAGTTATAAACCATCTTCAGTGGTGAAAAAAACTAATTTTGATGATCAATATTCTATTTACTATAAAGCTTATCTTCAAGAAGCAGAAGATTTATATAATAAAATGAACTCTCTGTTGGCTCTAGTACAGGATAAAAGGATTATTAAGCACGAAAGGCTCAAGGAAAATGTTTATAAAACAACTTATGAAGATGGGAAGGAAGTAATTGTAAATTATAATCAGGAAGCAGTAGAGGTGGCGGAGCAAATGATTGAAGGTACAAGTTTCAAAATGATATGGGGGGGAGAATAAAAATGCGCATAAAGAGCTTTCGACTTACGATCAAACAGAGGAAAAAAATTGGCGGTTATCTTTTTTCTCTTCCTTTTCTTATAGGTTTTCTCTTCTTCTTCCTCTACCCTTTTATTCAGTCATTTATTTTTAGTCTTAATAAGTTGGAATTAACACCTTCCGGTTATCTTCTACATTTTACCGGACTAAAAAATTACTATGATGCTATACTAGTTAATCCTGAGTTTAGCAGGACTTTTGTTGAAACAATAGCTGATATGGCAATTAATCTTCCTTTAATCCTTACTTTCAGTTTTTTTACTGCCATTATTTTGAACCAGGAATTTAAAGGGAGAACTCTTGCCAGAATAATCTTTTTTTTACCGGTTATTTATAGTGCGGGTGTAGTTTTAAGACTGGAACAAACAGATTATATTACGGAAATAATGAAAAGTAGTGACCAGGCAGGGATCTTTAGTAGTCAGACTTTAAAGTTATTATTCAGCCAGATCAAATTTCTCCCAGATACTGCTATCCAGTATGTATTATCGGCAATTGAAAGGTTTGCTGAAATTATCAAGGCGTCAGGTATTCAAATTCTAATTTTCTTAGCTGGTTTACAATCTATTTCCCCTTCTTTATATGAAGCTGCCAAAGTGGAAGGTGCTAGTGGATGGGAGTCTTTCTGGTTAATAACATTACCTATGATTAGTCCCTTAATACTCACCAATACTGTTTATACCATAGTCGATACATTAACAGTTGCTGATAATAAACTTGTCCAATTGATTAGAAAGACTGCTTTTTTAGGGGAAGGATACGGAATGAGTTCGGCGATGGCTATTATTTATTTTGCTGCGATCATCTTACTTCTGGCGATAGTCTTTAAAATAATCTCTAAACACATTTTCTATCATGAATAGCAGTATGTGTTATCAAAGGAAACAGCATGCAGGATTAAAAGTTTAAAGCGAGTTCTGGGGATGCAGACTTTTTTAGTAGATAAATTTATTAACTTTGATTTACTAAATATTTTATACAAAGGGGGAAAGATGGTGAGAAAAATAGCTATTAGTCTAAATGGCAGAAAAATAAAAAACTTGTTTGTTAGTATACTGAGAGCATTGTTTATAATTGGAGTTTCTTATGTTATTCTATTCCCTTTATTAATAAAAATATCAAATTCATTCAAACCAGTAAGGGAATTATATGACCAGACGGTAAAGTGGATACCACGGAACTTAACCTTTGAACATTATTTGAAGGTTTGGCAGCATATGAATTACCCAAAAACCTTTTTAAATACTTTTCTACTGACTTTGACTGTTAGTCTGTTTCAATTAGCTTCCTGTACTTCTGCTGCGTATGGACTGGCCCGGTTTGATTTTAAAGCTAAAAATCTTATTTTTGCGCTGGTAATCTTCACCTTAGTGGTACCACCACAGATGATTTTGATCCCAATGTACTTAAATTTTCGTTTCTTAAATCCACTGGGTCTTTTTCCTGCCCCAGGCATTAATCTGGTTGGCACTTTATGGCCTTTTATCTTGACTTCTCTCACTGCCATCGGTCTTAAAAATGGTTTATTCATTTATATAATGCGGCAGTTTTTTAAAGGGATGCCTAAAGAATTGGAGGAAGCGGCATATATTGATGGCGCCGGGTTGTTCAAAACTTTCTATCATGTGATGCTTCCAAGTGCAGTGCCTGGCCTAGTTATTGTTTTTCTGTTTGCCTTTGTATGGCAGTGGAATGATTACGAATTTATCACTCTGTTTATGGGGGGAGGAGAGTTCCTACCCCAGGCTTTGGATGGTGTTGCCTATAAGGTAATACTTGAAAAAACCGGGGGAGGAGCAGCTAGTGAATTATTAGGTGGTCAGTATTCGTCATTAATTAATAACACTGGTATGATTATGGTTATTTTGCCGCTATTATTACTCTATGCTTTTATGCAAAAATACTTTATTGAGAGTGTGGAACGTAGCGGCCTTGTTGGTTAGGAACTTAAAAGAGAGTGGTAAGGAGCTGAATAAGAAGATGGATAGCATGAAAAGAAATAAATTAGTAGTTGTATTGCTATTGCTCTCTGTAATTATTCTGAACAAAGGTAGTTCTGTTTATGCTGCAAATATTGATGATGTAAGTTCCCTTAATTATGAGAGAGAAATAGAGTATGACGAATATATAAAGGCATATTCGGCCGCACCCACTCCTGCGGTAGAGATTATAATTCCTGCTGTTAAGTATCGGGCGACCGATATGGAGATTAAAATTCTCGACAATTACCAGGGATTTTCAGGACAAGCTATTACAACTGAAGAAAGTGGTTATGTGGAGTGGGAATTTAATCTGGAACAACCAGGATTATATAATATTGCTCTTAAATACTATCCTTTGGGAGGGAGAGGATCAAATATAATCAGGGGTCTATCCATCAATGGAGAAGTACCTTTTTTGGGTGCAAAATATATTGATTTATATCGTATTTGGCACAATGCTGATGATATTAAACGGGATAATCGTGGTAATGAGATAGCTCCCTTTCAAGAGGAATTACCGGCTTGGATAGAAGTAGAGATTCAGGATTCTCTGGGTTATTATACTGAACCCCTTCAATTTTATTTTAAAAAAGGGAAGAATACCATTCGATTACTTTCTCATCGTGAGCCGATGGCTATCGGATATCTAAAAATTTACCAAGCCGAAAAGCTCTGCTCTTATCAAGAAGCGTTAGAGGAATATTCTATCCGTGGCTACCAAAAGGGAAAAAATATTTTTCTTAAAAAACAGGCAGAGGATACGGTGGCAAAATCAACGCCGACTATTTATCCGATCACAGATTTATCTGACCCTTTGGTTGAACCCTATAATTATCGGCAAATTCGTTTGAATACCATCGGTGGTCAACGTTGGCAACACCCCGGGGAATGGATCGAATGGGAGATAGAAGTTCCGAAAGCTGGATTGTATAAGATCGGATTAAAAGCAAAGCAAAATATAGCAAGAGGTGTGTATTCCAGCCGAAAACTTTATATTGATGGAAAAGTACCGTTTAAGGAAGTTTCAGCCATACCTTTTAAATTTTCCAACCAATATCACATGTATGTTTTAGGCGCTGAGAATGAGGAACCATATTTATTTTATTTAAGTGAGGGGAAACATTGTATTAGGTTGGAGGTCACTCTGGGTAAAATGGCGGAGATTGTCCGGCGGACCGAAAAAAATTTATACCAGCTTAATGATGCTTTTCGTCAAATTTTGATGATTACATCTGCTACTCCAGATCCATTCCGGGACTACCAATTGGAAGAAAGAATACCAGAGGTTTTAGAAAATTTAAATACTCAGGGTTTGATTTTAAAAAGAACAGCTGATGAATTGTATGTTTTAACCAGAGAACGGGCTGGACAGATTGCACTCTTAAATGAACTCTCTCGACAATTTATTGATATGAGTAAGCATCCGAAGACGATTAAAAAACGGATTAATCAGTTCCGTGATAATCTAGGGGCATTAGGAAGCTGGCTATTGACAGCTAAAGAACAACCTCTAACTCTGGATTATTTAGTGTTGGCCACACCGGACATTAAGATGCCTTCTGTTAAAGCGGGTTTTTCTCAGATGTTTATGCATGAACTGAAAAGGTATGTATCCTCTTATGTTGTGGATTATGACATGGTAGGAGATATTTATGATATTAGTGAAATTGGTCGGGAACCGTTAAAAGTGTGGATTGCTGCCGGTCGCGATCAGGCTCAGATTTTAAAAAGGATGATTGAAGATTCTTTTACGCCAAGTACAGGAATTTTCATTAATTTAGAATTAATTAATATCGGTACCTTATTACCAGCTACTCTGGCAGGACGGGGTCCTGATGTTGCTTTGGGAATGGAAGCCTCTGCACCAATTAATTTTGCTTTACGTAATGCGGTAGTTGATTTGACACAATTCCCTGATTTTGACGAGGTTAAAAAATGCTTTCATAAAAGTGCATTAGCACCTTTCACCTTTAGGGAGCAAGTCTATGCTTTACCACAACAACAGGTGTTTTCAATGTTATTTTACCGGAAGGATATTTTGTACGAATTAGGCTTGGGTATTCCGCAAACTTGGGAGGATGTATTAAAAATAATCCCGGAGTTACAGAAACAAAATATGGATTTTGGCTTGCCAATCTCTTCTTTGGGACTCCGGCGAACCGTATCAGCCGATATTGGAATGTCTACAGCAGGGGCCGGAAGCTTATCATCTCATCCAGGAGTAATGCCGTTTTTAACCTATTTATATCAGCGAAGTTGTGATTTATATTTACCAGATGGAATTAAAACTGCTCTTGATAATGAAAAAGCAGTTGAAGCTTTTCAGTTATGGACAGATCTTTATGAATTATATAAATTGCCCTTAGAATTTAATCCAGCCAACCGTTTTCGTACGGGTGAGATGCCGCTCTTAATCGACAACTATCCTTTATATAATATTCTTAAAGTTTTTGCTCCTGAGATCAGAGGGAAATGGAGTTTTACCTTAGTGCCTGGTACTCTTCATGAAGATGGAACTCTCGACCGGACTATTCCGGCCGGGGCTATGGCGCAAAGAGTTGGTTCGGCAGATATGATCTTAAATGATATCAAAGACAAAGAGGCCGCTTGGAAGTTTTTAAAGTGGTGGAGTAGTACCGAGGTACAGCTTAGGTATGGTAGGGAGCTTGAAAGTATGATGGGAGTTGCTGCCCGTTTCCCTACGGCTAATTTAGAGGCTGCAGCTCTTCTGCCTTGGACAATTGATGAATTTAAAATGCTAGAAGAACAATGGCAGCATATTAAAGGTGTCCCAGAGATTCCCGGTGGCTATATGACTGGGAGACACTTGGATAATGCTTTCCGGAAGGTTATTAATGAACAGGCGGAGTCAAGAAAAACGTTACTTGATTATGTTCGGGTTATTGATGAAGAAATAGAATTGAAACGGAAAGAATTTGGTTTAGAAACCGATGTTGAGGTTGGTTTGGAGAAATATAAGGATAATGTTTGGTGGTAATAAAACAGATGGGAGGTTGATTCATTTGAAAATTCCGCTTGATTATTCTTCCCAAATCCCAAGAAACAAATTATCGAAGGTATTACAGAAGATGAGGGAAAAAATAAAAAAACATAAAATCTCATATCTTTTTCTAGCTCCGTATGCAATAACATTTATTACATTTACTGTTATTCCGGTAGTAATCTCCATTGGATTAAGCTTTACCCATTATAATATGCTGGAACCGCCTCAATGGATAGGCTGGCAGAATTATATTAAACTTTTTCTGGGTGATGAGGTTTTTTTGAAAGCTGTAAAAAACACCTTTGTGTTTGCTGCGATTACGGGTCCGGTTAGTTATATTGCTTGTCTGCTTTTTGCCTGGATGATTAATGAGTTAAGGCCTAAAATCAGAGCCTTATTTACACTGTTGTTTTATGCTCCTTCGATTTCGGGAAATGTTTTTTTAGTATGGCAGATAATGTTTAGTGGTGATTCTTATGGGTATATTAATGGACTCCTAATGAACTGGGGAATCATTCATGAACCTATTCAGTGGCTTACAAATCCCCAATATATTATGAGTATTGTTATTCTTGTAGTTTTATGGATGAGTCTAGGTACGAGTTTTCTAGTATTTATTGCCGGTTTACAAAACGTAGATAAAACTTTATATGAAGCGGGTGCGATTGATGGAGTAAGAAATAGATGGCAGGAATTATGGTATATAACATTACCCAGTATGCGTCCGCAATTAATGTTTGGCGCAATCATCTCTATTACTCAATCTTTTGCCGCTAGCGAACAGGCTATTGCCCTGGCAGGGTTCCCCAGTGTTGATTATGCAGCACGAACAGTTGTTACCCACTTGGTAGACTATGGGAATATCCGGTTTGAAATGGGGTATGCTGCGACCATTGCTACAGTACTCTTTTTAGTTATGCTGATAGTGCAGAGAACAGTTCAAAGATTACTACGGAAGGTAGGGGATTAAAATTAAAATACGTGCACAAATAAGAAGAAAAAAAGTTAGCCGTTCGGTAGGAGGAGATCTAGTAGTATTTATCATTTTATTTGTGGGAGCAGTCTTTATGAGCTTACCAATGATTTATACGATTTGCGGTGCTTTTAAACCATTAAACGAGTTGTTTTTATTCCCTCCTCAGTTTTTTGTACGAAATCCCACTTTGGATAATTTTAAAGATTTATTTATTCTAATGGGAGAGTCCTGGGTCCCTTTTACCCGATATTTATCAAATTCTTTAATTGTTATTATCTTGGGAACTGGAGGACATGTGCTGATCTCATCACTGGGTGCGTATGTAGTATCAAAACATGATTTTCCCGGAAGAAAATTATTTTCAGAGGTGGTTTTGTTATCATTAATGTTTGCTCAGCAAGTAACTGCAATCCCGAACTATCTAGTGATGTCTAAAATCGGGTGGATTGATACCTTGTATTCTCTGATTGTACCAGCCTGGGGGATGAGTTTAGGATTTTACCTGATGAGTAAATTTATGCAACAGATTCCCGATGCCTTACTGGAGGCTGCCAGATTGGATGGAACCGGTGAATTCCGAATCTATTGGAATATTGTCATGCCCTATGTAAAACCTGCATGGTTAACATTGATCATTCTTTCGTTTCAGCAATTGTGGGCTAATACCGGGGGTAGATTTATCTATAGTGAGGTGCTAAAACCTTTACCTTATGCACTGCAACAGATCGCAGCTGGTGGTATTGCAAGACAAGGAGTTGCTATGGTAGTGGCCTTTTTGATGATGATTGTTCCGGTAGTATTGTTTATTTTTAATCAGTCCAAGATTGTAGAGACCATGGGAACTTCGGGTATAGATTAATGATCGGTTTAGTAGGTAGTCGCTCATGCCGGCTACCTTAACATCATGCAGTGATTTGAATCAAAGCCAGGTGAGTCGACACTCTTCGAAGATTTATTTGGGAGGCGGCCAAAAGGTATTCTCTTTACCCTCCTCAAGTTACGTCCGGCCGCCTTTTTTCACCTTTGTCTTAAAAAAAGCTGGAATGAAGCTTTGGAATATTGATAAATAAAGAAATGGAGGGATGATAAATGTTATTTAGTAACAAAAGAAGTCTGTTTCGAAGTTTGATATTAGTTTTGATGCTTTTTTGGTGCTTAGCAGTTAATGGAGTAAGTGAGGCTAATGAGTATAAAGAATTTACCATAAATATAGAAGAAACATATCAGACCATTGAAGGTTTTGGAGCTTCGATTGCTTGGTACGAAAATTGGGTTACTGCTCACCCTAATAAGAAAGAGCTTTATAATGTGCTTTTTAAAGAGCTAGGACTTGATATTTTACGTTTGCAGAACTGGTATGGAAAACAGCCTGAGACAGGGGCTCATACAACAGAAATCGTTAAAGAAGCCGAACGCTCTTTAGGACGTCCAATCAAAATTCTTATCTCATCCTGGTCTCCACCTGCTTCTTTAAAGAGTAATAATGATGTAGAACATGGAGGAACCCTAAAAAAAGAAAATGGTCAATATCTTTATCAAGAGTTTGCTAACTATTGGTATGATTCATTAATGGCTTATGCAAAAGTAGGAATAGTTCCGGAATATATTAGCATACAAAATGAACCTGATTATAAAGCAGAGTGGAATTCGTGCCTTTTTGGCCCGGAAGAAACAAAGGAAGTTGCTGGTTACGATAAAGCCTTAGCAGCGGTATATAACAAACTACAGGAGATGGACAACCCCCCGAAGATAATAGGGCCAGAGACGATAGGGATTGGTT
Source organism: Bacillota bacterium (assembly GCA_036744795.1). Classification (GTDB taxonomy): domain Bacteria; phylum Bacillota; class UBA4882; order UBA10575; family UBA10575; genus UBA5486. Next base: position 69,090 of record DAIOHK010000004.1, read on the forward strand.
ACGATGCGGTAGAGAAGTATAGCCAGAAAATGAATATGGATTATATTTATGCCCTTGCTCATCATCTATATCATGGTGGAGATTATACAAACCCTACGACTTTTAGCTATAAAATGCGGAAAATAAGAGTGATGTTTCCGGAGAAACTTATTTTCCAAACTGAATTTGAGCGGGGAGATGGTTTTCAAACCGCCTGGGTAATTCATAATGCTTTGGTTGAAGAGAGTGTCAATGCTTATTTATACTGGGATTTAGTCTGGGTTGATAGAGGCTTGGTTAAAATAGAAAACCCCTGGCGGACTAGTAATTGGGAGACAAAAAAAGGTTTTAATAAAAATAATATGTATTATGCTGTTCAACACTACGCAAAGTTTACGGAGCCGGGATACAAACGAGTGGAAGCTAAAGGAGATAGTAATCGGCTAAAGGTTTCAGCTTTTATCTCACCGGATGGAAAGCAATTAGTAATTGTGGCGCTCAATACTCTTTTTATTGAAGAAAAACTCAAACTTAATTTGCTCGATTATCAAGCAGATGAATCGCAAATATATCGAACTGCTTTTATGGGGATAGATGGTGAAAGATTTACGAAAATTGGTTCCTTAGAGGAAGGGCAAACCATAGCCCTACCAGGTCTATCAATGGTAACGGTGGTACTTAAAAGATAAGTTCAAATATAAATGAATTATGAATTTCTTAAAGTAAATTTAAAAAAGGACAGGGTAAGATAAAATGTTTAATATTGATGAAAATTATATTATAGCCAATGAAAAATACAGCAAAGACAGTTTTATATTGGTCAAAGGAGGAAAGGCAGCTGATCTTTATGTTTCTCCTGAGGATTATTGGGGGGTAAAACGGGCGGCCCCACAGAAAATATGATGCCAACCGTCCGGGAAATCCCACTTCTTCCTGGGTCGGAGAGGGTGTAGCGGTAGAAGGGTCCTCAGATGTTTGACCTGATAGTAAGCACGAGTGTTGTTTGCCTGAATTCAGTATCTTTGGATTAGAAAGTTTCTATGATTAATAATATTAGAATGACAAAGTCACTCCATAAAGTTGAAAGACCAGGATACCATAGATTACGGATTAAAATGGTAGACCCCGGAGTTGTTTTACAAATGGTTTTAGATATGGGCGGGGTTAAACCAAGTTACCTGGGACCACCGGAAAGTTATTTTAAGAAAGAAGGATCAATTTATGGCAAGGGTATATTTTAAATCTGTAGATTCTTATTCTAATCTAAATGCAGTTAATAAGGAGGCAGCTTCAGTTTTGCAGGAATTAGCTTCTGCTGAAAACTTATCTTTAGAGAGTTTCATCCCATTAAAAGTGCATTGTGGAGAGAAGGGAAACAAGACATTTATTAGGCCAGACAACTTTAACGGAATTATTAATTATTTAGAGCAGCAGGGAGTTAGGTCAGAATTTGTCGAAACGAATGCCCTTTATCGGGGAGAGAGGAATACAACAAATAAGCATTTAAAAGTAGCAAAAGAACATGGTTTTACTAGACTTCCTTTAGTGATTGCTGATGGTGAATGTGGTGAAGAATATGAACTGGTTGAAATTAATAAAAAACACTTTCAGGTCTGTAAGATCGCTAAGGGACTCGCTAAGCACGAACAAGTTATTGTTTTAAGTCATTTTAAAGGTCATACCCTAGCAGGGTTTGGAGGAGCGGTTAAACAACTAGGGATGGGATTTGCCGCCAAAGGGGGTAAACTTGATCAGCATGCTAACTCTATTCCGAAGATTAATCCTCGTAAATGTAGAGCTTGTAAGGCCTGTGTGCTTAAATGTCCGGCAGATGCGATTATTCTCCTTAAGAAGGCTAAGATCAGAAAGGAAAAATGTATTGGTTGTGCTTCTTGCATCGGGGTGTGTCCACATAGCGCGGTCTCCAATAGTTGGCTTCCTTCTTTGTCAAAGTCTTTCTTTGAAAGATTGGTTGAATATGCATATGCAGCAGCAGTGAATAAAAAGCATATCTATATTAATTTTGCTTTGAATATTACTAAAGCTTGTGATTGCGAAGGACATCATATGAAGATAGTGGCTAAGGATATCGGATTATTAGCCTCCACGGATCCTGTAGCTATTGATCAGGCTTGTTTAGATTTGGTGAATAAAAACGAAAGAACAAGGCTTTTTAAAAGAGGTAGATATGCTTTGGAATATGCAGAAAAGATTGGCCTGGGTAGTAGAGATTATGAATTTATAGATTTGATTTAAAACTACTTTCAAGGTTGGGGAATTACGCAATTACCAAAGACGATTTATTTCTTTGGTTCATGAAGTAACAGAAGCATATCTGCAGAAAGAACAAATTGAGAAAAAGGATAAAGTGCTAAAAGAAGTAGTAATAGAGTAAATGGGTTACTCCAAAATCCGGAAACAGGGATTTGAATATTCTATAATCCAATACCCGCCAAAAGGGCGGGTATTGGATTATAACTTCGATTATCATACCTAATGTAAGCGTCTTTTTTATGAGTATATAATATGAAATATTATATTTTAGTTGAAAAACGGAGGCCCAAGATTTTTTCTACGGTAGACTAAAGAAGAGATAAATTTAAACAAAGATTTAAAAATACCTTTGATTCCCTGGTAAATAGCCCAGGCTAGTAGAAGTCCACAAAATCCATAAATTACCCCTTCCACAGTAGTAGGGATACCTGGAGTAAAAATGGACCAGGTTTCTTGTAACATCTCTAAATCAGCTTCTCGGATAAAAACCCACCAACGGTTAAGTGGTGTAGCTCTTTCTAAGGCAGTAAAAGACTTATCTAGGGCTTCTATTCTGTTTACCAGTTCTGTAATGATCTGACCGGAGGAAGAAAAGACCTCGTTGCCGGAGTTCAGATGAAGGGAGATGTATTCGTCTAGGGTGAGATTAAAATACTCGGCTGAAAGTTCGTAGCGGAGAAGCAGGAATTTTGCTTCTGCTAAGTGACCGCCTAATCGTTGGAGATATTGGCCGAAGAATTGAGGAAATTGAGCCATAGTGATTGTTCCGATTACGGCAATAATTCGATCAAGTAAACCACTAAAAAAACGGAAAGGATATTTCAGGATTTTACTCATGAAAGACACTTCCTTTATGGCAAGTTATTCTTTTAGTATGTGAGGGAATTGCATAATTACCTTAATCGTATATTCGACCACAAAATATAGTGTTTGACTAATATTAGGCTATCAATATATTGTGGTCGAATCATAAATAGTTGAATTATGCAATTCCTTAAAGTAAATAAAGCCCTATTTGTGTTAAATATTTTACTTACTTTAAAGGAAATCGTATTGTTAAGGAATCGCCTAATTGGATAAATAAAGCCAAAAAGTAATTATGTAATTTCCTCTATTTAATAATTTAAGATTTAATTACAGCTTTAATTGTGGCCAAATGGATACCAGAGGTAATTATGGAATTCTCTCACTTGTATTATAACATATTTTTCTAAACCTTTTATGTAATATTTTAGACCAGATATAAAGAAGTTTGTTTTGTGAAAAAAGAAAAATTAAAATTGCGAAACAAACTAAATTTCAAATAATTGAAGTTAAAAAATAAGAAGGCCTATGCAAAAGCACAAGTGGTTAATACAGGTTTTTAAACTTGAAGATGGTGTAAGGTATGGACGGCCTGATGTTTATATTGCTGGTGACCAGGATAAAGTAGGGATTTTTCCGGATTTGGTTATCGATTTGGATCAGGTATTTGGAATCGTGTTAGGATAATAATCAAATAATCCGGTTAAATGAGAAAAGAGGGGAGAAAATGATAGAATTTTCCGGAGCGTTTGTTTGGCAGAATAGCTTATAACTCTATTTACGAAAAATGTATAATAAGAGGTTATTGCAGGTTATTTAATATAACAAAACAGTTACATTTTATAAACGTAAGATTAGCCAGTTAACCTAATAAGGTTGACTGGCTTAAAAATCTGATGATTTACTTCTCAGTTCTTTTTAAATTATTCATTGTATTATGGTCTACCTTTACTCCAGAATGGTATAAAGCCATTATAACAGCTCCGATAACCGGATTAAACTTAGGTTTTATTATTTTTGCCCTTGGGGCTACTTTTAAAACGTTCTTTTTTATGACATCTATTAACAGACTGCTTTCATTCTTAAAAACTCCACCCACTAAAGGAACTTCTATCTCCTCATCAGCCAGATCCAGTCCATTGATGACAGCTGTAATATTCTGGGCTAGTTCATTACCGGCTTTAATGATAATTTTCTTTGCGATCCGGTCTCCCTCGCGAGCAGCTTGAAAGACTATATAAGCCATGGAAGCTATTTCTTCCCGGCTGAGGGAGAAATAAACCTTTACCATAATATCTTCCATTTTGTCGAGATTTAATTTTTTCTTAAACATAGGCAACAAAACTGTATTTTCTCCTCTACCGTCATAAGCTTTTAAAGCGGCGGTTAACCCAGAAATAGCGATATAATAACCGCTTCCTTCATCACCAATTATATGACCCCAGCCGCCAGCTCGTTTTCTTTGGCCCTTTTTGTTAATTCCTAAGGAGATAGCTCCTGTTCCGGCAATAAGGACTACACCATAAGCTTTAGCATTACCTCCTACCAAGGCAATTACTGCGTCGTTTTCCAATACTATTCTGTGGGCTATCTGTTGTTTTGTTAAAACTTGATATATAGTATCATAGTCTTGTTTTGAATCAATTCCGGCCAAACCGAAACATGCTGTTTCTAAAGTGTTGATCTTTTCTGGGCTTGATTGAATTGCGCCATCTATAGCTTTTTTTATTTCCTGAGCAGCTTTTTCTATACCGGTGACATGATAAGCCGATGCACCAGCTTCACCCCGCCCTAAGATCTCACCTTTTTCATTTACTAAATAAGAAATTGTCTTGGTTCCTCCACCATCTATTCCAAGAAAATATTTCATAAACAATCCCCTTTCTCAATATCAAACAAGAAATTACTAGAGTAATACTAAACCGTCTTTTTCCAATTATCAAAAACAAAAGCTGCTGTAGCATACATTTGTAGATGGTTTTCCTTATCGGTCTTTCTAATGATATCTAATTTTTCCATGATATTATGGAAGCAAATTTGTTTTAATCCTTTTCTGATTCTTTCAATCAGTTCATCATCAATTAAATCATGCATATCTCCTAATATTAACAAGCCGGGATCGAAGAAATTAATAACACTAGAAAGGGCATTGATCAAATAATAAAATGCTTGGTTAATTATTTTTCTAGAGAGAGAGTCCCCTTCCCGATAAGCCTTAATTATCTCATCAGCATTATAGGGGGGTTGATGGTAATGAAGAAGGTTGCTTTTTTCTCCATTACTTATTCTTCTATTGACTTCTTTACGAATGGCCTTGATTGATGATATAGTTTCTAGGCAGCCGATACCGCCACAATCACATTTTTCACCATCTTCTTTTACTTTCATATGACCGACCTCACCAGCTTTACCATGAATACCTTTATAAAGTTGATTATTAATAATAATACCGCCACCAATACCATCAGCAATATAGAAATAAATAAGATTAGAATAACCTCTACCGGCTCCATATGCCCATTCGTAATATGCAGCAAGGTTGGCATCGTTTTCAATATAAATTGGTAGAGAAAAATATTTCTCAAATTCCTTTTTAAGATTCCTTCCTTCCCAAATTTTACTGGTGGAATTAATTAAGCAGTCAATATCTTCTTCGTAAATACCAGGAGTAGAAACTCCCAAACCGACCAGTTTGTTATGATCAATACGAAGTTCTTCTAAATCTTTTACTATTTTATTATGCAATAGCTCAATAATTTTTTCGGCAGTAAGTTCTTCGGTGTTAAAAGAGCCCTTTCGGATCAGTTCCAAATTTAAATTAAAAATGCTATAAAAAAGAATCTGGTCATTGATTTCCACTGCGATTAAGAATTTACTGCTACCTTTAAACTCCAGTAATCGGGGAGGCCTTCCTCCATTAGATTCCATGACTTCAGTTTCAATAACTAGACCCTCTTCTATTAAATCCTTCACAATATAGGAAATAGTGGCGTGGGAGGCATCCATTTTTTTTGTCAAGTCTTTACGGGATACTGGCTGGTTTTGAATAATTTCATTTAAAATTATGAATTTGTTATACTGCTTCAGTTCCCTTGTATTCCTTATTTCCATCTTATTTCACTCCCAGTAGCATACTAATAACGTCTTAAGGATATCTTTTCTTCTGAAACACGTTAATTTGGTAGTTATTCATTACTTCTGCAAAATTTAAAAAAGCTAATGTAAGAGTATAACCTGAACCTTTAGTATTTACAACCCAAATTATGTCTTTTACTACAGAAAAAACTTCTAGTTAGATAGACAACTCTTCTTGTGTTACTTAGCCCTTTACTCCTCCTGAAGTTAAACCACTAATAATATATCTTTGAAAAAATAATGTTAAAATTACTGGCGGTAAAGTTGCAAGTACTCCTCCGGTAGCAATCATCCCGTAGTCTACAGCGTGTCTTCCGCTAAATTCGGAAATTGCTACTGATATAGTTTTAGTTTGAACTGATGAAGTAAAAATCAGTGCATAAAAAAACTCTTCCCAAGAGAGTAGAAAAACTAAAATACCAGTGGATATTAGGCCGGGTAAAGCGAGTGGGAGAATTACTTTTGTCAATGCCTTTAGCCTAGAGCATCCATCAATCCTAGCTGCGTCTTCAAGATCTCTGGGTATTGTTTGCATGTACCCTTTCATGATCCAAACCACAAAAGGGGTTGTGAAAGAACTATAAAGGATCATTAATCCTAAAAGAGTATCAATTAAATTCAGTTCATCAAGAATTGTAAAAAGGGCAATGATGATAGCTACCGGTGGAATCATATAGGTAAACAGAAAGAGCATTATAATTTTATTTTTGAATCGAAATTTTAATCTGGCAAAAGAATAGGCTGCAATGGTACCGGAAATCAAGCTAATTGTAACAACGCTTAAAGCTATTTTGATCGAATTACCCATCGCCTGGCGAAATACATAAGTGACTTTATTGCTTTCACTTTCAGTAAAGATACTTATGTATCTTTGGAAAGTAAGTCTTGATGGTATCCACTGCAAAGGCTTTGCCAGGAGATCTTTTTCCGGAGAAATACTTGAAATAATCAACCACGAAAAAGGGGCTAAGGTTCCTATTAATACAAAGACAGCAAAAATATATTTAAGCACTTCTATGATTATTTTCTTTTTTTTACTTACAACCGACATTTTATCACCTTCTTTAATATTCAGCCTTAGTGCCCAAAGATTTAACATAAAATATAGATAACCCGAGGATAGTTAGGGATATGAGAAAAGCCAGTGTAGCTCCTTTTGACAGGTGCAAGTAGCTGAAAGCTTCCCGGTAAGTATAATAGGTAATTAACTGAGTACCATTAGCCGGACCACCGCTAGTCATAATATATATAATATCAAAGACTTTGAAGGTCTCCATCGTTCTGAGAATTAAAACAATCAAAATAGTCGGTTTAAGCATTGGCAGGGTAATATTGAAGAATCTTTTAATTATATTCGCTCCATCTACTCCCGCTGTTTCATATAACTCATTAGGTATAGTCTGTAAGCCGGCTAAAACCATCAATACAACCAGAGGTGTCATCTTCCAGACATCAGCAACTATGACCATATTTAAAGCCAGAAAGGGGCTTCCTAACCATGATTGATATGAATCAATAAATCCGAGCTGAGTTAAAAGAGCATTTAATGCTCCGTATTGTGGATTAAAAATCCATCTCCACAAAGAACCATTTACAATAGTTGGAATAGCCCAAGGAATAATAATTAAGCTTCTTAATAACCCTCTACCATAAAACTTCTCATTTAAAAGTAGGGCAATAGAAATTCCAAGGACAAACTCTATGGAAATAGAAACAACTGCAAAATAAATAGTACGTATCATAGCATTCCAAAAGGTGGGGCTACATAAAATTTCAATATAATTTCCCAACCCTACAAAAGGACGGGAAAAAGGGTTGGTCAAGTTGATGTCAAAAAAACTCATATATAAAGTCTTTAAGATGGGGAATAATATAATGCTAAAGATTATTATTACGGCAGGTGTAATTAAAATAAAAGCAAAGTTTTCTTCTGAAAGCTGTTTTCTCATTTTTCCTCTCCTTTACTAGATAGTTGCTTACGCGGTTGTCACCTGAGTATGTAAGGTGATGAAAATCAGTGCCGGGTGTATTTTTATACCGGTAGTCTCTCATACCAGCTTTACTAGGCAAATGAAAGGATAAAAATAACTTTTGCTACGGAACCAGGTTGCAAAGGAGGTAAATTCAACGCGAGAGACGAGCGACTTGATATTTTCTAAATAAGATTAGGGGACACAGGGAATTGACATGATTAGCAATTCCCTGTGTGTCATTAAATTTTCTACTTGTTCTTTTCTTTTAATTTTTTGGCTGCATCTGCCGCGTCATTCAGAGCATCTTCTGGACTCTTAATCCCGATTAGAGCTTTCTGTATTTCTACCTGAAGTATCTGAGATAATTGTGGATACCAGGTAACCTGTGGTCTGTTTACTACATATTTATATTGTTTTTTAGAAACGGATGCGAGTGTCGGTTGATCTCCAATTACACGTGGATCATCATATGCAGAGATGTAAATCGGTAATGCATTAGCTGAGTATTCAATCTGAACTTCTTTACCAGCCATAAACTGAATATATTCCCAGGCTAGATCAGGATTTCTACTGCCTCTTACTATTGCCAATCCCATACCGCCGTTAACTGAACCACTTACAGCTTTTTTACTTCCGGGGACAACTGCAATCTCTGCTTCTCCTGCGATCATGGACTCAGCAGGATCATTGGCAAGATTATACATATATGCCCAGTTCATAGCAAATGCTGCTTCACCTTGGGAAAATACACGTCTAACATCTTCTTCTAAAAACTCCTTAGAACTAGGGTTGGTGAGTCCTTCATTTATTGTCCTAACCATGAATTTAAGTACTTCCAGACCTGCTCCTTGGTTGAAACATGGATTACCTTTTTCATCTAAGATTTCTCCGCCAAAACCAGCTACCAGTGAAGTATAATCGCAAATAGCCGCTTCAGCCTGAGCCCAGCTCCAAACTATTGGGTACTTTACTAACCCTTTTTCTTTAATAGTTTTAGCCTGTTGAATTAGTTCTTCCCATGTTGCTGGTGGTGCTTCATAACCAGCCTTGGACAATATTTTTTTGTTATAAAACAAATATTTGGTATCATTCAGCCAGGGCATACCATAATAATGACCGTCATAAGCTACTGAGCTTAAAACTCCTTCGAAAATATCATTGGTATCCACGGTAGCCATCTTACGAGTTACATCAATTAAAAACCCTGCACGCGCGAATTCCGGGGTCCAGATACAGTCGATAAGTGCTACATCATAAGCCTTACTTCTGGTAGCTGCAGCTGTAACTATTTTATCATGTAATGAATCATAGGGAACAAAGATCAAATTAACATCAATTTCCGGATTTTCAGCTTCGAACTTTGCTGTAATATCTCCAATATCTTTTTCACTATACCCCGCCTGTTTCATATAGAGGACATTAAGAGTAGTTGCGGCACCGGCCACGTTGATAAAACAAGAGATTAGAATAACCAGTAACACCGGAATTAACCAAAGTTTTTTACTTTTCATTTCTATTTCCTCCTCCTTTTGGTATTAAAAAAAGTGTACAGTAAAGTAAATGTTTTGTCAAGACTTTTATAAAGTATTATTATTAATATTTTTAATTATAATTAAGCTCTAGGGCGAAATTAAAAGCAAAAGCACAAGTGGTTATACTACTCATCAGATCAAGATTTGGGTTAAAACGGAAAGGATTATAAAAGTTTAGTGCCGAATATTATCAAACAGGGGAGCCTTGTATTTGGAGAATAGTTTTTAAAGATGAAAAATTAAATGGTTAGAACGTAAAAAATTATTATCGACGCTCTTCGAAGGCATTTTCTAAGAGGTTATAGTGGAACGTAAAATGAGAAAAAGTATTAATGAGACAATTTAAAGGATTAATTACGGTGAATATTCCTAGGAAGGATGAGTACGCTGATGGAGATAAATACGAAGCTGACCAAGGCGATCCAGGAAGTTAAATACCTGGCTACTGAGAATTCCTGGCGCTACCGGCCGATCATGCGTTTCTGTTTTTATCAGTATGAACAATTAAAATACTGGTTATATAAAGAAGAGATCTTTGAGGAGCTCCGGAAGCATCCGGAGTTTGTTACATATACTATTGAGGAATGCCAACAAGATCTAGAGACGCTGGTGCAGTGGGGTAACTTGGTTCCGGTTCAGGATACGGCCAAGGCAAGGACGGTTGAGGAGTTTAAGACTAAACAATTCCGCTATCAGCTCTCTGAATATGCAGTAGAGATCGAACGGATGACCATTACACTGGAGAATTTGTTGGTTGAAGGTGCCTCCCTAGAGCCTAAACTAATCGAACGGATCAGAGAAGCTCTGCAACAGCTACCTGCTATGGCTGAGGCTGAACCAAAAGTAACGGGTTCCTGGTGGCATGGGTTAAATGCTGATTTTAAGACTTTAAACCAGAATTATCAGGATTATATCAGGAGTTTTCATAGTCTCCAGGCTGAAGAACTGATGAAAAGCACCGCTTTTATTGCCTATAAGGATTCGATTATTGAATATTTAAGAGAGTTTATTAAAGGATTACAGACTAACTCCTATTGGATTGAGGAGGAACTACGCAGTTTTGATCAAAAGCTGATTGAAACGGTAATAAAAAAAGTTTTTGCTTATGAAAAATCCATACCCAGGTTGGAGACTGTTAGTGAAGAAGATATCTATGAAAATATCTGCGGCCGCTGGCAGAGCATTAGACAGTGGTTTTTGGGATCTGAGAATAGAAGTAGTGAGGTTTCGAAATTATTTGATATCACCAATGAATTGATTCGGAAAATTACCAGATACGCCGCACAGATTGTGGAGAATCTAAATAGTGCCGCTAATCGTAAGGAAGAGTATAAGAAACTGGCTGAGCTTTTTCTTGCTTGCGATCAGATGGAGGAGTGCCATAAATTATCTGCTTTAGCTTTTGGGGTCTTTAATTCCCGCCATCTAAAAGGGGATTTAGAACGTGAGACTGAGAGTATCTCTGCTAGCGTTTTTGAGGAACCGCCATTGATGGTGGAGATTAGACCCAGAACAAGGGCTTATCGAGAGAAGATTGCTAAAAGACCGATTATAGATAAGAGTAAACAGAAAGAGAAGTTATATCAGGAGTATATTCAGAATCTCCGGAGGGAACAGGAAGTGATTAAAGGTTTCATTCATGGTAATCAAATCGATTTTTCCACTTTGCCGGAGGTTTCAGTACCGATGCGTATCACTTTATTACGCTGGGTGGGAAGAGCCTGTGCTTCTTGGGACCGTAAAGGGAAAACCGAAGATGGCCGTGTTTTTCGTTTAATAGATCCGCCCAATGGAGCCAGATGTAATCTCCGCTGCGAAGATGGGAATCTCGAAATGCCGGCGTACAAAATTTGTTTTGAAGAAGGACAGAGCCAATGAGAGAATTTGAAGCACTTTTAGAGAATTTTTGGATTATAAAAGACCGGGACAAAGAGTTATATCACGAAATAAAGGATGCCTACTCGACATTGAAATCGTTTATTGAAAACAAACTGGGTTATCGTTTGCTGATTAATCCATATCTGATTAAAATGGAGAAGCTTCCAGGCCGGGCTGAAGCATGGATGGGTATCCAGCAGTTTGAGAGCCCGATGGAGTATGCCTTTTTCTGTTTGTTACTGGTTTTTCTAGAAGACTATGGTCAACAGGAGCAGTTTATCTTATCGCAAGTGACAGAGTTTATTCAATCAACTTTTCCCGGAGAGGAGAAAGTAGAATGGACTCTGTACCGGCATCGGATTTATCTAGTTAAAGTGCTAAACTTGGCGGTGGAGATGGGATTAATTAAGGTGGATGAAGGGGAAAGTAGTCATTTTACTACTGCTCTAGAGACAGAAGTCCTTTATGAGTCGACTGGGATCTCACGTTATTTTGCGCGTGATTTTTCGCGAAATATTCTTTCTTATAAAAAATGGGATGATTTAGAACAGGACGAATGGTTTGATATTGATCCCGACCGGGGAGCGGTTAGGAGACACAGAGTATACCGGAGAATTTTTCTTTCTCCAGCCGTTTTTTCTGAGGGGGCGGAGGATCCTGATTTTTTATATCTCAAAAATTTCCGTTCAATGCTGCAAAAAGATGTGGAGGACTTTCTGGATAGTAGTCTCCATCTTCATAAATCCTGTGCAATCTTAATGTTGGAGGGGGAGAAGAATTTCCGGGAGACCCTACCGGACCAGAAGGTGATTTCCGGGATTGCGATTCAGGTGTGTACGGTAATTAGAAAGATGCTTACTGAAGGAAAGCTAACACTTAGAGATGATGATACTATTCTGCTTTCTCAGGAACAATTGGAAAGGATAATTGATGATTGCCGGGAACAATATGTTAAAGGTTGGAGTAAAGAGTTTCGAGAGATGTCGTCCGTTAAGTTATATAATGAAATAAATTCGTATATGTCCGGATTTTTATTGTTGGAACGCCTCAATGATCAGGAGTTTAAGATCCTACCTTTGGCGGGAAAGGTTAGTGGGAAATATCCCGCAGATTTCGGAGGTAATAAGTAATGGCTAACAAGTGGATTATCAATCGGATTGGATTATTAAATTTCTGGTACTATGATGAAGAAGAGTTCCACTTCTCAGGTGGGAGGCTGTTATTGCGGGGGGCCAATGGATCTGGGAAATCGGTTACCATGCAAAGTTTCATCCCGCTGCTCTTAGATGGGAATAAAAGCCCGGAAAGGCTTGACCCTTTTGGTTCCCGTGCCCGGAAGATTGAAAACTATTTACTGGGGGAAGAGGATTCGGGGGAGAATGAACGTACAGGTTATCTCTATATGGAGTTTGTGCGGGAAGACGTAGAACAGTATTTAACTTTGGGCATGGGCCTGCGTGCTAAACGTGGGCGAGCTCTTGATTTTTGGGGATTTGCACTTACTGATGGCCGCCGGATTGGACGGGATTTTTATCTTTATAAGCAGATGGGAGAGAAGATACCATTAACAAAACAGGAGCTAAAGAATAGGATTGCTGAAGGTGGCGAGGTTCATGAACGGCAAAAGGATTATATGGCTATGGTAAACCGGCTACTTTTCGGATTTGATAATATTGAGGATTATGATGAGCTAATTAAACTGTTGATTCAGATTCGTACACCCAAATTATCTAAGGATTTTAAACCGACAGTAATCTATGAGATTCTTACTAATTCATTGCAACCGCTTTCTGATGAAGATTTACGTCCGATGTCGGAGGCGATTGAAAATATGGATAATATTAAAAGCCACCTTGATCAGCTGAAAGAGAGTAAAAAGGCTGCGGACAGGCTTGGCCGGGAGTTCGATAAGTATAATACCTTTCTTTTGTGGGAAAAAGCCCATAATTTTCTGCATAGTCACAAGGAGCTACTTAAAGGAGAAGCGGAAGAGAGGAGCCTTCAAACTGCTATTGAGAACTTCGGAAAGATGCACCTTGAAGCGGAAGAAGAGCTTCGAGACTTAAAATCAGAACAAGAAGCATTACAATTAAAACATCGTGAACTGATGGATCATGATAGTTACCGCATCAAAGAAGAGATAAAAGAGAGAAGCAATAATCAAGCAGGATGGGAGAAAGAACAGCAGCAGAAAGAGAATACTTTAGAACAAAAGCTTGAACGGGAGAATAAGCTAAACGCTGAGATCTCGGGGATGAAAGATGAACTCTATCAATTAGAAGAAGCGATAAATGGTATTCTAAAAGATATGGCTGCTTTTGCTAAAGGAATATATTTTGATGAGCACTTCTTTATGGAAGAGGAGTTGCGGGTTGATTTTTCTGCTGATTATAACTGGTTTATGTTAAAAAAAGAATTACAGCGTTACCGGGAGAAGATCCGGGAAGCTTTGCAAAAATTACGGGAAGAAGAAGAGGAGAATAAAAGATACGACCGGGCCTACGGAGAGTTGGAAGCAGCTAAACGCTTGCGGGATGAAGCCCGGTTGAATGTTACAAAAACGGAAGAATTACTCTTTGAGATAAAAGAAGAGTTTATCGAAAGGATCTATTCATGGCATAAACAGAATCAGCTTTTAAAGCCTAATGAAGAGGAGATGGTTAAGCTTCAGCGCTTGGTTAATGGATATCCGGAAAACAGCTATGATGATCTTCTTTATCCTCTCCGTGAGGTTCGTGATGATCTGGAGCGACAGTTTTTAACAGAAATTTCGACCTTAAGTTCAGAAAAGAAAAATAGGCAGGAGAAACTGGAGGAAAAAGAGGATGAACTCCGGGAGTGGTTAGCGCAGAAGGAACCGGAACCGCCCAGAACAGAGCAGGTTATACGGAATAGGGAGCGACTGACAACGGAAGGGATTCCCTTTATCCCTTTTTATCAGGCAGTGGATTTTAAAGATGATCTACCGGAAGAGCTACGGGGAAAGATTGAAGAAGCACTGGCCAGTATGGGTATTTTGGATGCTTTAATTGTCCCGGAAGAGTATCAACAGAAGCTCTGGGAGATGGATCCCGATGCTGCCGATCAGTATCTATTTCCCCAGTTACAACTATTATCGGTAGACTTATCTTCCTGGTTGAAACCCGTAACCAGACAGGATTCGGTGATTTCCAGGGAGTTAGTAGATACTGTAATTCGGAGTATTATTACGGAAGACAGTGAGACTTTGCTCTTCCTAAATGCTGATGGAAGGTATGGGGTAGGTGGTATTTTACAGGGACAAGTTGCTACCGGGAACATCTCCAGATTTATTGGGGCTGAATCCCGGCGGCGATACCGGGAAGAAGTGATTCGGGCTTTACGTGAAGAAATTAGCACTGGGAAAAAAGAGCTTGCTCGTATTGAGGCCGAAATCGAGGCGTGGGAAGATAAATGCCGTTTATTAGAAAGTGAGTTCAGGTCATTTCCGGAAAAAGAGGATTTGGAGACGGCATCCTCCGCGTTGCGCGATGCACAATTAGTTTTGGAGAATAAAAAAAGAGCGGTTGAAGACCAGACGGAACTGGTTGATAGTTACTACCGTCAGTTACAAAAGACTAGGGAAGAGATACGGAGATTGACACAGGGAATGCAGATTCCGGTTAATCGGCAATCTTTTGCGGAAGCGGAGAATTATCTTACAGCATATGCTGATGGATTACGTGAATTAGAGACGATTCATTCCCGTTTGCTCAGCCGGAGGAGCCATTTGCTTTCTTTAGAGGAGCAACTGGTTGATGTAGTAAAGGATCTGGATGCTCTCCGGTATGATCTTAACCGGATTAAGCACTTAATAGAGAAGGAAGTAAAGAGTATAGAAAGTCTTCAAGAGACACTAACGCAGATGGATTACCAATCAATTGAAGAGCAGATTAAAGATTGTATCAGGCACTTAGATGAGATTCCAGATAAAAGAGACGAGGCAGTAGGCAGAAGTAAAGAAGGGAAGGTCAAAGCGGAAGAGGCAAGGGCTAGACTCCATGAGTTACGAAAGCAGCTGTATTTTCAAAAGATTATTGAGCAGATTTATCGTAAGGGTTTTGCCGAAGAGTATAGCCTAGGCTATGTAATTTCCGGAACCGAAAATAAAGATCTTCTGTTCTGCGCGAAGCAGGTTGTTGAGGAATTCAAAGAATTACAAAAGGTAACCAAATCGAAAGAAGAGTATTTATCATCTTTGCAAGAGAGGTATTTTGAAGTCCGTACCTACTTGACGGAATATAGTCTGGTATTAAATTATATCTTTAATAATGATCCTTTGCAGGATGAACAAATTCAGTTTAGTGCGGGGGTCGGGGGTAGGTCACAGTCAGTTCCGGCTATGATGCTCTCGGAAGCTAGGAAAGAAGTAGCAACGGTGCGTGAGTTAACTCTTCAGGAGGAAGAAGCGAGAGAGAAGGTATGGGGTAGTCTCCGACGACTGGATATTAGAGCCCGAATTCAGGGGAAAGATGTAGACTTTTATGCTCTCATTGGTTTTCTGGGGGATTCGATTGCGGAGAATGAAAAGCTGCTCCGGGAAAGTGACCGGCAACTCTTCGAGGATATTTTAGCCAATACGATCAGTAAAAAGATTAGAGGCCGAATTTACCACAGTGAACAGTGGGTGGAGAAGATGAATAACTTGATGGCCTCGATGAATACCTCGAGCGGTTTAAATTTTAACCTGGCTTGGAAGAGCCGGGCGGCGGAAAGCGAGGAGCAGATGGATAGCACTGAATTAGTATCGCTTTTAAAATCCGATGCTAATCTGTTAAGACCGGAGGATTTTCAGAAGATGGCGATGCATTTTCGCTCAAAAATAGATCAGGCACGAAAAGGGTTGGAAGAAGCGGGAGTAACAAAGACCTTCCATTCTCTAATCAAAGAGGTCCTAGATTATCGGCAGTGGTTTGAATTCCAGCTGTTTTATACTAAAACTGGTGAACGAAAACGGGAACTGACCAATAATGCTTTTGATCGTTTCAGCGGTGGCGAAAAGGCAATGGCAATGTATGTCCCGCTATTTTCTGCGGTTTATGCCAAGTATGAAGGGGCGAGGGCAGATGCACCCCGTCTGGTCTCTTTGGATGAGGCTTTTGCCGGTGTGGATGAAAACAATATCCGCGATATGTTCCGCTTATTGGAAGAACTAGATCTGAATTTTATTATTAATTCCCAGATTCTATGGGGAGATTATGATACTGTTCCATCACTAGCAATCTGTGAACTGGTGCGTCCGAATAATGCCAATTACGTTTCAGTGATCCGCTACCGGTGGAACGGAAAGGTAAGAGAATTACTTACTAAGGAAGCGGCGGGTTGGCGATGAGTAACAAATTCAAGTCTAAATCCGGAGATAATCTCTTTGCCGCTCCAGCGCAGGACAGGAAAGAAGTCAATCAGGAGTGTCTCCGCTATTTCCGGGAAAACCCTGGATTTCACCGGCTGTTTATTGGATTGCGTGAAAAATACCGATCTTTAGGTACACTTGGTGGCAAAATTCGATTGACTAATCTTAAACCGGAAGAAAAGTCAGCCTTATCCGGCCTCCTCCGGCGGGATTTTTACCAGCAAAGCCAGGCAGAAATTGAAGTGGCAGCGGTTATCTCTGCTCTTGATGAAACAAGGTTTCAGGGCGTTGACTTGAAGGAGGTTTTAATAGGTTACTGGGGAGAAGAGTTACTTACGAAAAAAGAAGAACTTATGCTTGATCAGCAACAGCGTGAGGAATACTTTTCGATACTGGCTGCGAGATTATCTCCTAAGGCTGCCGGTTGGCTAAGGGGGACATTAGCCAGGAAAGATAATGCCTATAAGACTCTAATTACCAGGTATGATCAAGATCCACAAAGCTTAAGCAGAGATCTACTAACTGTAGGAGAGGCTTTGGCGCAACTACCTTGTTTAACCGGGACTAAAACCCAACTTGCTATTTTTTCTACTCAGATAACTGCCGATCCTCATTTTTTTGACCGGACGATGTCAGCCCGGCAACTCTTAGTTTATGCTCTGATGTATCTTTTTGCTGCGCCAAAACCGTCTAATGCTTTTGAAGAAGCGGAGCTTTTGTATAAAGCGGGGTTATTCAGTACAGAGATTGCCAATTATACGATTAGTTGCGGTTTGCTCGGATATATTAATGAAACAGAAATTCACCAAGGATGGTTGGGTTTTTATCGGAGTGGGGAGTCTTTACAAGTATCTCTGGAGAATCTGAGCCGTCTAAAACAGGTGCAAAGCCCTAGTGGAATGGTTTTTGTTCTAGAAAACCCAGCGGTTTTTTCGGTGTTGGCCGATCGGTGGAGTAAGGAAAGTAATGAAAATAAACTGAAACCTAAACAACACAAGGAGAATCTCTCCGGTAGCGCTTTTTGCCCTTTACCGATGGTCTGTGCTAATGGACAGATTAATCTAGCTACCCTAACTCTCCTGGATATGTTGGTTGCTAGTGACTGTCTGCTCTATTATTCTGGTGATTTTGATCCGGAAGGCTTATTGATTGCTGACCGGTTGAAGAAAAGATATGGGGAGAAACTTCGGCTCTGGCGATATTCCTTTACGGATTATACCAAGTCTCTTTCCAGACAAAAACTCTCCACTGGTCGGTTAAAACAGCTGCAAAGATTGGAGGATAAGACTTTAATAGAAGTAGGAGCAGCGATGGGTGAAACAAAATATGCTGGTTATCAGGAAGTTTTAGTAGATGAGTTCTGGAGAGATGTGCAGTTTCTGTTTGGAGCAGGTGGTAAGAAGGAATGAATTATTAACAACCTGACTTATTAAGCCGGGTTTAGGGGGGATCAGAATGCGTTTTGGTAATAGTAAATACTGGAAAAGGTTGATTGTTTTCAGTATCTTACTAGGAACCTTACCCGTCATTGTGTTGGGAATATTTTTTTATCAAAAATCCTCCGATTTAATCCAGGGAAAGGTCAATCACGTACTATTGATGATTTCTACCAAATGTTGAGAGGTTTTACTTATAATGATCCAGATCAAAATGGGAAAAAAGATACGTATGGAATGGTGATTTCTAACCCGACGATGTATGATGGACCATTTGATATTATGCTGACTTGGTTCGGTGGTCCCAACAAATGGGGGGAGAATGAAAAAGGAGAATTGGTTCCTGCCCATCTTACTCCGGAATATATGGAGTGTCTTAAATTCTGGAAAAGGATGTATGGTGAAGGGTTGATCAACCGGGACTTCGCGGTCTATAACCCCGGGAAATGGGATGATCCTTATATTGCAGAGGAAGCAGGAGTAAAAGTAGATGTTTGTGATACTGCCGGACGTTGGGAGAACAAATTTATCAGTGGTAATATTGATGCTGAAATTGGTGTGATTGGAGCAGTAGAAGGGCCCAAAGGCTTGAGGACTCTACCGACCTCCGGCTATAATGGAATGTATATGATCTCTAAGACTAGTGTTAAAAAGGAAGAAGATCTCAAAAGAGTCTTGAAATTCCTAGATCAGTTAAATGATCAGGAAATGCAAGATTTATTAGGCTGGGGTATTGAAGGTAGGCATTATACTGTAGTAAATGATGAAATACAACCGGTTCCCGAGATGAATCAACAAGCAATGAAAGTAGAAGTAAATGGAGCTAATCAGCTACTGATGTTTATTCCTAATATCGGCTTACCAAGGGTGAGAACTGAGGTCCGTAGATTGCAGGAGAAAGTAATTGCTGAAAATCAAAAATATGTTGTAGGAAATCCGGCGGAACCATTGATTTCTAATGTTTATGCCCGGAGGGGACCGCAGTTAGATGATATTATTATTGATGCTAAAGTAAAATACATTGTTGGGCAGATCGATGAAGCAGGATTTAAAAAAGAGTTAGAGCGGTGGAATAAAAGTGGTGGCGATGAGTATGTAAAAGAAATCAATGAATTATACAAGGCAATAAAATAAATGTTAAGGCCGAAAGAAGCAACTATCCAGCCTGGGATTCCTGGGCTGGATTTGTTTATTTTAGAATAAAAACCCGGTACTAAGAATCATATAAGAATCGGTTGGATATAGAAATGGGAACTTTTAATTAGATTTAATATCTAAAGTAGTGGTAAGTTTCATCTTATATTCACTGGGAAGCATGCCTATGTATTTACGGAAAACTTGGCCAAAATAAGCTGTATTATTACCCAGACCAACCTGTTGCGCTACTTCATACATCTTAAGATCAATAGATTTGGCAATAATCTGTTTTGCTTTTTCCATTCTCAGATTCATTAAATAATCGGAAAATTTAACCCCGCATTCCTTTTTGAAGAGTTTACCAAGATAGTCAGGGTTTAGATATAAAACATTTGAAGCTATATGGTTGAGGGTAAGTGAGGTGTTACTTAGATTTTCCCTGGTATACTCAATGACCTGCTGGATCGTTTTGGAGTATTGGGAAATGGAAACATCAATTAATGGTATTTCACCATTAAGGCTATCAAAGGAAGAAAAGAGTCTAAGTGCTTCCCGTGTTCTTTTGTACATTTCCGGCAGGTCCTTGATGTAACCTTGGCTGCTGATTGCCGACCTGATATTGGCAACTAGGTTACGGGCAGCAGTTTTGTAGACTTTTTTTAAGGTATCCTTAATTTTAGTATTTTCCTCAGCATCAAAAATTAGTGCTACATCATCGTGTAGTATTACACTGAAACTCCAGCCTGGTAAATCCCATGTCTGCTACAGACATTCTTTAAAAATTGTCAGTTTTGAGTAATCATTAGGATCTTCAAAGCAGAAGAGAAGCAGTTGAAAAGTTTCGCAACACTGGCCAAATACTTGTTGAAAAAGCTCAAAACTGCTTGTAGGAGTATTGGTTAAAAAATCCCGCAGGATCTGTTCTTGTGCTTGTGGCTTTAGTAGATCAAGATGCTTTTTAAGATGTCGCCGTTCTTCTTCGATCGACTGTTGATAGTCAATTTTGGAAATAATCGTTTCTATGGTATTGGCAATTTCACCAATGTCACATGGTTTTAGGATATAGTTATTAACATTATTACGGATTGCTTCCCGGGCATATTCAAAATCATCATAACCTGAAATGATAACAAATTCGGGGCTTTTAACTTCATTTTTAAAGCGAGAAATGATTTCTATCCCTGTCATTTCAGGCATAATGATGTCGAGGATGGAATAGTGTACTATCAATGCTTGGTTTTAAGAATACTATATCATGGCTGGGTGATCCTAGGTACGCGATTTGGATTTTAATCCTTTTGACTATATGGCAGTTTGGTTCTTCTATGTTAATTTTTGCGGCAGGATTAAAACAGATAACGGTCAGCTATTCATTAGTGGCGTATGCTTTTTCCCGCCTTCGTTTTCCCGGGAGAAAGTTACTTTTTGCCTGTATGATGTCGACTTTAATGCTGCCCGCGCAGGTGGTGATGATCCCTCAGTACATCATTTTCCGTAATATGGGGTTTACCAATACCTATGTGCCTTTAATCCTTCCTTCCTGGTTTTCAAAAGCATTTTTTGTTTTTATGATGATGCAGTTTATCCAGGGACTTCCAAAAGAACTTGATGAGGCGGCTATTATTGATGGTTGTTCAAGGTATACGGTTTTCTCCTATATAATATTACCATTGATCAAGCCGGCATTGATTACCACAATAATCATTAATTTTTATTGGGCATGGGATGATTTTATGGGTCCTCTGATTTATCTGAGTCGACCGAAAAAATATCCGGTTTCCCTTGCCATAAAGTTATTTGCCGATTCTACTTCTAAAACTGACTATGGTGCGATGTTTGCTATGTCCTCACTTTCTCTATTGCCGGTTTTCTTTACTTTCCTTTTCTTTAATAAGTACCTAATAGAGGGGATCAGCACAAGCGGGTTAAAGGGATAGTACTAAAGAAAGAGACAATATTTTTGGTAATTTGAAAATGCCAATAATTAAAAGGAAAATAAAAAAACGCCTTTCAGTATAAACTGAGTAGGCGTTTTTTACTATAAATTGTTTAGTTATCGTAGGTTTGGAAGTAAAGTACATTTAGGCACTACAGGTCAAGTAATAGGCCACTAATGCTAAATAAATTATTTTTGCTATATCCGGGGATGCTTTACCAGCAGTAGAAAATAATTTTAGTGGAACAGATTATTTTCTTGGAGGAATAATCTCAATCCAGTAATCATCTGGGTCATTGATAAAATATATTCCCATGGCTTTATTCTCATAGCAGATGCAGCCCATTTTTTTATGGTGTTCATAAGCGGCATCAAAATCATCCGCGATAACCGCTAGATGTATTTCATTATCACCAAGATCATAAGGTTCAGTCCGATCTTTTAACCAGGTAAGTTCCAAGCGATGTCCGGTACTTCCATCACCTAAAAAAACCAGCGTAAAGCTGCCATCAGAAGCATTTTTCCTTCTAACCTCTTCAAAACCAAGAGCTTCCTTATAAAAGGCGATACTCTTTTCGAGGTCAAGTACGTTAATGTTGTTGTGGTCAAAGGTGAACTTCATTTGATTACTCCTTTCCAGATTAAGAAATTACGTATTTGATTAAATAAGATCTTTAAAAGTAATTATGTATTCCCTAAGATAGTATTTAAAGATTTTTATATTTTAACTATATCCTAAAATTAGAGGAATTTAAACCAGAATAAAAAAGTAGTATAAAAAAGTTAATCGCTTTATTGTGGTTAAATAATTCTCAGAGGAGGTTGAAAAATAGATGAAAAACCTTGGAGTGAAAATAACTTATCTATATAATAGTGGGTTTATTATCGAAACTACTCAATACCTTTTACTTTTTGATTATTACAAGGAAGATGCAAAAAAGGAAGGTCGAGGTGGCTCAATCCACAAACAATTATTAAATACTGAAAAAAAAGTTATTATCTTTGCTTCGCATAATCATACCGATCACTTTAACCCAGTAATTTTGGAATGGATGGATCAAAGAACAGATTTACATTACGTTTTAAGCGATGATATAAAACCGGGTCGGATTAGTGAGCAGATTAAAATGATTGCCCCTTATGAACAATTGAAGATTGATGATCTTAATGTAAAAACTTATGGTTCAACTGACCAAGGTGTCTCCTTTCTGGTGAATCTTGACGGGCTAACCATCTTTCATTCTGGTGATTTAAACTGGTGGTACTGGTGGGATGATACCAAGGAAGAGATTGACAAGGCCGAACAATGGTTTAAGGAAGAGATAGAAAAGATAAAGGGTGAGAAGATAGATCTTGCTTTTTTTCCAGTAGATCCAAGACTAGAACATAATTATAGTGTTGGAGGAGAGTACTTTATCCAACAGTTACATCCCAAGGTTTTGATTCCTATGCATTTTGGTACCGATTTTGAGATTACGGAGAAATTTGCTAAACTGATGAAAAAGGCCAATACAAGAGTGATTGAGCTCGGCAGTAGTCCGCAGGAGATTATGCTATAGTCCTTTAGAAAAAACTTAAACTGAACTTTTCGGTTTTTGTTACCGACTGTTGGCAATAAAAGGCTCTCAACCAGGGGTGGCATCTTAACAGAATAGAAAAGAAGCTAACTCAATTTTGAAGTGAGATTACCTTAAAGGGAGCAAGAGCTCGAGGTAGAATACCGTGAAGATAGGCGATTAAGACCCCGTAATTAATAATTGGTAGGCCTGCTGCTGTTGCCCGGGAGATTCGGTAGAGCATCTCCCTTCTGTTTAACATACAACCAGCACAATGGATAATTAATTTATAACTCTCTAAGTCCGGAGGAAAATCAAAACCGGTACACCAATTAAAATCGAGCTTTCCACCGACTTTTTCCTGTAGCCAGCGGGGGATTTTTATGGTGCCAATGTCATCACCTTGACGATGATGGGTGCAGGCTTCGGCAATTAAGACTCTATCACCTGGTATTAAGTTGACTACAGCTTTTGCTCCATTAACTAGCTTCTTCAAATCCCCTTTATAACGAGCCATAATGATTGAAAAGGAGGTTAAAGGAATTTCGAGTGGAATAATGGTTGAGACCGGACCAAAGACCTGAGAATCGGTAATGACCAATGACGGTTTGCGATTCAGACTATTTAAAGTCTGCTGCAACTCGTGTTCCCTAGTTACAACCGTAACAGATCCGTGATCTAAGAGATCACGGATCACTTGTTGTTGCGGGAGAATTAACCGGCCTTTAGGAGCTGCGCTATCAATTGGAATAACCATTACTACTATTTCACCCGGGTTAATCAGGTCGGAGGTCAAGGGTTGTTCCTCATCAAAATGAGAAGTATTACGGATGAGTGCTAACTTTAAGTCCTCGATCCCCTGACCGGTGAGGGAAGAGACTTCCAGCAGATTGAGGCCAAGTTCTTTTTCGTAGAGCTTTTTTTTGGCGATATTGTATTCAGATGTATCAATTTTATTCATTACCCCGACGACTGGAACTTTTTTCTCCTTAAGAATTTTCAAGATTTTCTTTTCCCATTTTAAGGTATTGGATTGACCGTCAATGACCAGAATAGCCAAGTCAATCCGGTGTAATATGCTGTATGTTCGTTTTACCCTCATTTCTCCTAAAGGACCAGAATCATCGATGCCAGCAGTATCGATGAATACGACAGGGCCAAGGGGGAGAAGTTCCATACTTTTACTTACTGGATCGGTAGTGGTACCGGCTACCTCAGAGACTAGAGAAACTGGTTGGTTGGTTAAAACATTAAGAATACTGGATTTACCGGTGTTACGCCTTCCTAAAAGGGCGATCTGAAGCCGGGACGAGTTTGGGGTTTCGTTTAATCCGAGCATTGCTTCTCCTCCTTAATTTCAAAATTTACCTTTTCTTTAAAAATAAAGATCTCGTTCTCCTTGTTTAATTTTTTGAATCCGTGTGCTCACTTCATTTATGATTTCCGGAGGTAATTGTTGCAACTCTCTGTTAATAACTGTCTCACCTTTAATACGGGTACTTTCTGGAGCATAGTCCAGGAGGTATTCCTGGAAGGTGAGGATGGCGTTTGGGGCACATACTTTTTTGATCTCTCCAGTTTTTGCTAAACTCATGAAACGGTCTCCGGTCCGTCCCTGCCGGTAACAGGCTGTACAAAAGCTGGGTATATAACCATCTTTAATTAATTCCTCTAGGATTTGCGGCATTGTACGCTGATCTGCTACTTCAAACTGTGGTTTGCTGATTCCGCTTTTCTTATTGCTATAACCGCCTACGCCAGTACACGAACCGGCACTAACTTGTGAGATGCCAAGGGAGATAACCTCCCGGCGTAAGGCTGGTTCTTCTCTGGTGGAGAGGATCATTCCGGTATAGGGAAGAGCAAGCCTAATGATGGCAACAATTTTGTGAAACTCTTCATCTGTAACCAAAGGAAAATCTGACAAATTAACTCCGGTTGCAGTTCGTAACCTAGGGACGGAAACGGTATGGGGTCCGACACCGAAGGCTTTTTCCAAATGGGCGGCGTGGAGAAGTAGTGCAATAATTTCAAAACGATAATCATAGAGCCCGAATAGGACTCCAGAACCCACATCATCGATTCCGGCCTCCATGGCACGGTCAAAGGCAGTGGTATGCCAATCATAATCATGTTTAGGCCCGGAAGGGTGAACCCGTTCATAGGTAGGCTGGTGGTAAGTCTCCTGGAAGAGGATGTAGGTACCGATTCCTGCTGCTTTTAGCTGTTTATAATCCTCTACAGTGGTAGCGGCAATATTAACATTGACCCGCCGGATATTTCCGTTTGCTTTTCGTACGCGGTAGATTGTTTCAATTGATTCTAAGATGTATTCAAGGGGCGCATTCACCGGATCTTCCCCGCTTTCCACTGCCAGTCTCTTATGTCCCATTTCCTCCAGGATTTGGACCTCATTTTCAATCTCCTTTTGGGAAAGCCGTCGCCTTTTGGTCGGGTTTTGCCGGTGGTAGCCGCAATAAAGGCAAGAGTTTATACAATAGTCCGAGATATACAACGGGGCAAAGAGGACAATCCGGCGACCATAGATCTTTTCTTTAACTTGGCGGGCGATGCTAAAAATTTCGTTCCAAAGTTCATCGTCCATGGTCTGTAATAAGGTAGCGGCTTCCAAGGGCGAAAGTCCCTTAGCCGTAGAGGCCTTTTCCAAGATTTCCCCGTAGTTTTTTCTATGGCGGCCTTCCTCCAACAAGGCCCAAATATTTTCTTCATTAATCCATTCAGCTTTATTTTGTTTTTTCATCATTTTGTCTCCTTTCCCAGAGTGTACTATGTCCAGGCCCTTTTCCTGTCGGTTTACCTAACTTATTAAGGAGCTCCATTATTCTTTGGTGATATGCTGCAGCATTTCTGGTTTGCGCTTTTCCCGGGTACAACTGGTATTGGTGCTGGTAATGCAAGGGTGTAAGGTTAGGCATTATTACATTAGCACCTGCCATCAATCCCCACTCATATCCCTGCGGATACAGGGATTCCAAGGCGGTAGTAGCAGGTAAATGGGCAGAGGGGAGGGCTAGCCTGACCTGGGCAAGTATAGAAAGAGTATTTTCTAGTGGTGGGGCTTTAAAGCACTCTAATGGTGTATCCGGGTTGGGGATAAAAGGACCAACACCGGCCATGTCAGGCTGGAGGTGTGTAAGTAGAGCAAGGTCTGCCTTGTGCTCCACATCAAAGCCTCCCGGTAGCCCAATCATGAAACCGGCCCCAATTTGATAATCTAGTTCTCTAAGAGTTTCTAAGTTCTTTATGCGGTTACTTAGCCTTTTTCCTGGTTTTAAAATGGAATACAGCTCTGGGTTTGCGGTTTCGTGTCGCATTAGATACCGGTCGGCGCCAGCCTTTTTCCAGAGTAGGTAAGTTTGGCGCTCCCATTCACCCAAAGAGAGCGTAACTGCCAGGCCAAGTTTTTTAATCTGTTCAATTAGACCGGCAATGATCATAGGTTCAAATTCAGGATCCTCTCCTGCTTGTAGAACAACAGTACCATAACCGAATTCAGCCGCCAGCCGAGCGGCAGATAGTATTTCTGCAGGTGTCATGCGGTAACGGCGTATTCTCTGGTTATCCTTTCTTAGACCACAATATAGACAGTTACACCGGCAATAATTAGAGATCTCGATCAGACCTCTAAGATGTACCTCGTCTCCTACGTTGGCCTGTCGTATCTGGTTGGCTTTAGATATTAGTTCAGTATCTACTCTCATTAACTCAACCCCTATTAATGATTGGAAAACAAAAACCGGATTCATCTTCCGCTGAAGACGAATCCGGTTAATTAACTTAAGTAAAAAGGAAATATATGAACAATCCAATAATTGCCATAATGTGGCAAACCAACCCTTTTACCCTTAACCGTTAGGTTTTAACCTTTCGTCTTAGGGAAATAGCGGTTACTAGTTATTACTGTAGACAATTTTGCTCCCTTTACTGCAAGCCGATGCTCAAAGTTTAGGGTGCTGAAAAAATCGCACAACTACATAGACATCAATATTTATAGTATTTATTTCTTTAACAAATGAAGTATGCAATTTCTTAATTAAGATTATACCTTATTTTTGCCAGGAGTCAAAGCTAATTTTAATTGAAGCTTTTTGCGTTGTGTCCTTTTTAAAAGGTCCCAACACAATATATAGTGTTAGGCTTGTATTAGGCTATCAATATATTGTGCAGGGACAGAAAAAATCAATG
>DAIOHK010000005.1:0-93499 GCA_036744795.1 Bacillota bacterium
TAAAACATAGGGATTGACAGTAAATGTAAGGCAATTAAACTTGCACTTTAGAAATAAGGGATAATACATTATTATCCTTGACTATAGGGAAAATCAGTGATATAATTTCAAATGAAAAAATTATTATTTAAGTAGAAGCCTCTGCTTCTCACCCGGCGGCATTGCCAGCCTGGGTAATAAAGCTGATAAATTACTACCGAAAAATATCAAGCGGGCAGAGGTTTCTGTCCGTAATTTTTTATCTATAATTAACAGGAGGTGGCGGCCGATTAACAGCGAGCTGCGTGTAAATGAAGGGATTAGGTCTCGGGAGGTCAGAGTAGTAAATGTCGATGGGGAACAATTAGGTATACTCCCGGTTAAAGAGGCTATTAGAATAGCTCGGGAGAAGGATTTAGATTTGGTAGAGGTGGCACCAACCGCTAAACCACCGGTATGTAAAATCATGGATTTTGGTAAGTATCGTTACGAGCAAAGTAAAAGGGAAAGAGAAGCTCGAAAACGTCAAAAAACCATTGATGTGAAAGAAATCAGGTTAACACCAAAGATAGAAGAACATGATTTTCAGGTTAAAGTAAGACAGGCATTAAGGTTTTTAGATGGCGGGGATAAAGTAAAGGCCTCAGTAAGATTTAGAGGGCGGGAAATTGTCCATGCTGATTTGGGAAGAAACCTTCTGTTGCAGCTTTACGAGGCCGTTAAAGACAAGGCGTTTCTCGAAAGAGAACCCAAAGTAGAAGGCAGAAATATGATTATGATTCTGTCTGCTAAACAAGAGTAAATAGAATACCTGATGTGATAAGGGGAGAAGAAAATGCCAAAGATGAAGACTCACCGGGGAGCGGCCAAAAGATTCAAATTGACCGGGTCCGGGAAGATCAAGAAGAATAAAAAAGCCTTTAGAAGTCATTTTTTGGAGAAGAAATCGCCACAGAGGAAAAGGAAACTTCGCCAAGCTGAAATAATTAGTCCAGCTGATGAAAAACGAGTACGTAGAATGTTAGGAAAATAGGGAATTAGGTTGAAATGAATGAATATCTGTAAATAGATTGGAGGAGTTTACTTTGGCACGCGTTAAAGCTGGTTATATTACACGCCAGCGCCACAAAAAAGTTTTAAAATTAGCTAAGGGTTATCGTGGCTCTAAAAGCCGTTTATACCGAGTAGCTAATCAACAGGTTATGAAATCACAAGTTTATGCATTTAGAGACCGCCGGAAGAAAAAAAGAGATTTTAGAAGATTATGGATTTCACGGATAAATGCTGCTGCCCGAATGAATGGAATCTCTTATAGTATGTTTATTAATGGACTGAAAAAAGCGGGAGTACAGATAAATCGTAAAGTCCTCGCTGATTTGGCAATTAATGATAATGCAGCTTTCCAAAAATTGGTTCTCATTGCAAAAGAACAACATTAAAGCGGCCGATGGGCCGTTTTTTCATAATCTCTTTATTTGGAGGTGCAGTTTTTGACCTTACTTACGAGTAGGGAAAATCCTTTAGTAAAAACAATTATCTCGCTTAAGACTAGAAAAGGTCGTAAAAAGCACCGGCTTTTTATGGCAGAAGGCCCCCATTTACTAGAGGAAGTATTAACTTCTAATTTTGAGGTTAAGTATATAATTACTCAAGGTGAGATACCACAAGATACTACACTTTTAAAAACAGCGGAAAAGAGGGGAATACCGATTATTCCAGTATCTCCTCATATTTATAAAGAACTTTCTGAAACTGATACTCCCCAGGATATTTTGGGTCTAATTTCACTACCCGAAGAAGATGTGGAGTTTCCGGAAGTTGAGGAAAAATTTTTAGGATTGATTTTGCACCAGATTCAGGATCCGGGTAATCTTGGAACTATTATTCGGACCGCATGGGCAGCCGGGGTTAAAAATATTTTTATTACCCCCGGCACGGTAGATCCTTATTCCGGTAAAGTAGTCCGTTCTTCTCAGGGTGGGATTTTTAATGTAAGGATTTTTTCTTTTTCTTTGAAAGCTATCCTTTCTTGGGCTATGAGGGAAAAAATTGAGATTTGGGCTGCTGATCCTCGGGGAAATAATCTTTATTTCCAACAGGATTTTACAGGTTCAACCATGTTTTTACTAGGTAACGAAGCAAGAGGGTTTAATTCTATTAATGATTTAAAGGAAAGCCTGGATTATCTGCAAATTCCCCTACCTGGAGGGGCAGAATCTCTAAATGTCTCAATTTCAGCAGGAATACTAATTTATGAGGCTGTACGCCAGCGTTTAGTAGCCTCACACCCTAGCAAGCTAGGCACCTAAAAAGATGAAAATTCAATTAAAGTTTTAATTTCTGCCCGGTCAAAGTTGTTTCTTATTTCACATAGATTTATTCAAGTATTCTGGTTTCAGCTATCAATTTCACTGTTGAACAATATTCTGATTAGGCTGGGTAGAAGATCAATGCAAAAGATGAGCGACGAGTACTAGATTTAATATATTAGTATTAAGAAGAAGAATAGAAGTAAGGAGCAGAAAAATGAATTTGAAGTCAGAGGCATTAAGATTACATGAAAAAAATCGCGGAAAAATTGAAATTTGTAGTAAGGTTAAGCTAGGAAATGCATATGATCTCAGTCTTGCTTATTCCCCGGGAGTTGCAGAACCTTGCCGGGAGATCCAAAGAGATTCTTCTTTAGTAAATAAATATACCAACAAAGGAAATACCGTAGCAGTTATATCCGATGGAACAGCTGTTCTGGGCTTGGGTGATATCGGACCGGAAGCGGCTTTACCAGTGATGGAAGGAAAAGCTATTCTATTTAAGGCTTTTGCCAAGATTGATGCTATTCCGATCTGCTTAAGTACTAAAAATCCTGAAGAGATTATAGAGACTGTTATTAGATTAGCTCCTACTTTTGGGGGAATTAATCTTGAAGATATTTCTGCACCGCGTTGCTTTAAGATTGAAGAGGAGATCATTTCCCGGGCTGAAATTCCTGTTTTTCATGATGATCAACATGGTACAGGCGTGGTTTGCCTGGCGGGTTTATTAAATGCCTTGCGGGTAGTAGATAAGAAACTAAATCAAGTTAAGATTGTAATTAATGGGGCTGGATCAGCTGGTCAAGCTATTGCTAAACTTCTTTGGACAGCTGGTGCTAGGCAGATTAAACTATGTGATCTAAACGGTATCCTCAGTCCTGATTTGGAAGGGATTAATTCTTATCAAAAAACTCTTGCCCAACTTACTAACCCGGAAAAGGTAAAAGGAGATTTGTCATCAGCCTTAAAAGGTGCCGATGTTTTTATTGGTGTATCGGCTGCTAATATACTCTCTAGTGACATGGTAAAGGGGATGGCTCCTAAGCCGGTGCTTTTTGCGATGGCCAACCCGGAACCGGAGATCAGTCCGGAAGAGGCCAAAAAGTGTGGTGCAGCAATTATTGGAACCGGTCGTTCGGATTATCCTAACCAGGTTAATAATATACTTGGTTTTCCCGGAATTTTCCGTGGTGCCCTTGATGTGCAGGCCAAACGTATTTCCGAAGGAATGATGCTAGCAGCAGCTAATGCAATAGCTTCCCTAATTAGTCGGGATGAACTTACTTCAGATTATGTAATACCTAGTCCCTTTGATCAGCGGGTAGTTCCGGCAGTAGCTTATGCAGTGGGTGTAAAAGCGATTGAGGAAGGACTGACCAATATTTCTATTACCAAGGAAGATTTAAAGAACAATTTGATTAAAAAGTTTGGAAAATGGTAAAATGAACGTTTTTTCACTTTCGCGATGTAAATGATAGTCAGTGCGAATAAATATCCAATTTCAAACAGAACTGAACCCTAGAATGCTTGGAGAAATTAGCGCGACCAGAAAATAACTTCTGACTAGGTGGGAATTCCTAACTGGAATTCATTTTTATTATTCCATGTGTGCGGATAGAGCCAGTATGAGTGAATAATTATAATTGAAATTTATATTCCCAATTACAAAAGACATAAAGCTTCCCTTTAATTCATAGGTTATAAAAGAATTTTTCTTCAAAAAAGGGAGGGTTGCCCGGTGAGTAGCTTGTTCATTTTTTTACTGCTCTTTTTATTCTGGAGTATCGGGCTTTATTATCAGTTTAATAGGATAAGTAGAACATCTGGTTTTACTACTGCTACCTCCATAGTTTTTAGAGTAATATTTAATCAATATTCCCTGCTGGAAAATGGTTCTAAATGGCAGTTTCTGAGGATGGCTCTGTTGATCAAGGTGGGGCAGTTGTTTTTGATAGCTCTTTTGCTCAAGTTGTTTTTATTTCCTAATCTCTGGGAGGTTATTTATTTAATTTTATTCCTAGTGGTAAACGGAGTTGTTTTATATTATTTAGCTTCTGCAGAAAAGGGGAGAAGCAAAGAATTCTGGAGTATTTATTCACTCCCCGGCGAATATGGTGTTTATGAACTTACTATTTCCGAATCCAGCTTGGTAAGAGAATGGATTGGGGCAACTTTAGCAGAATTGGATTTAAGAAAAAAAGAGCTTTTAGTCCTTTCAATCTTACGTTCTGGGAAATTAACGATCTTTCCCAAAGGCCCAGAGATATTATTAGCCGGAGACCGTTTACTAATATTTGGGAAAAGCTCCCGGCTTCCATCAGAAGAAAGAATTGAAACAAAGAAGAACGAGTAAAATTGTTTTCAGATACTAATAAAAATCCGCAATATTGGACAGGTACAAAAAATGGAAAAATTGAATATAGAAAGGAGGGTGCGACAATGGATGAGGAGCTTAAGAGTGAAGTATTAGGAGAATATATCATGGTTAAAGCTTTGGAAGATGGAGTAACCATTATTGGTCTAACTAGAGGAAAAGATACTCGTTTTCATCATACAGAAAAACTCGATCAAGGAGAGGTTATGATCTTTCAATTTACCCATCATACCTCAGCTATAAAAATTCGTGGGAGGGCTGAAATTATTGCCAGCCATGGAAAGATAATGGCTGGGAAGGACTAGTCCGGGTAATTAAAGGATTTTCGATATTGCATGGGAGAAAGTCCGGTTATTGTTTTAAAGACTCTTCCAAAATGGGTTAAACTTTCATAACCAACTTTGGCCGCTATTTCGGTAATATTAAGCTGAGTATTTTTCAAAAGTTTTTGTGCTTCTTTAATTCTAATGCTATTTAAATATTCTACAAAGGAGAACCCTGTGCCTTTATTAAAAATACGACTTAAATAATAGGGGCTAATGGAAAATTTCTTGGCAACTACTTTTAAAGACAGTTTTTGTTCATAATTGTTATTGATGTATCGGACAATCTCCGATACTTTTTTATGCATGGAACCGGGATGTTCATAATTTTCATCTCTTTTATTTATTATTAAACGGTTGGCAGTAATAAGTATCTCCACTAGCAAAACCCGGAGAAATAATTCGGAATCTGGAGAGGCTTTTTTGCTTTCTTCAATCATCTTAAAAAGCAGGCCCTCTATATAGTTTAAATCTTGTTTCTCCGGACGGATCACCTTTGCTTTACTGAAGCAGTCTAGGAGATTTAAATTAGGTTCTTTAGAAATAATATTATCAATAAAATCTTTTTTAAAATAGATAAGAATTCTTTCATGACTGGAAGGTCCGGCTTGCAATGTCTTATGCATTTCATTAATATTGATTAATACAATATCTCCTTGGAGGACATGGTAAGTTCGGTCCTTAATAAAATAAATTCGTTCACCAGACCATAGATAATAAAGTTCATAATAATCGTGGTAATGTTTATTTTCCATATTATAAGGACTCGTTCTTTTCCCCCATTCGATTCGAAAAAGATCAGGATCAACGATTAGTTTTGTCACTGGCATCACCCCATAGTTATTATATACTAAAAAGGTTAAATCGTCATTTTACCTCCTTTTAATTTACTTTTTTCTTTTATTTAAATTATCTCATAATAATCTGTTTTAATAAAGAGTAGATTTGCTAATTTTTGTTAAACTCTATTTTTGTTTAATGAAAGGTAATTGGAGTCGAAAAAATTTGTTTACATAGCTTTCTAGCATCTTTATAGCTTGGATAATCAAATATTTTTTGCCTAGAGAGCAATCTACCTTTCGTTTTTTATCTTGTTATTTCAGATAAGTTGCATGTTTTTCGGATAATATATAAAAAACATTTATCGGTGGTGATGCCCATGAAACTCACTAGGAAACCAAATAGGTTAATCAATGAGAAATCTCCCTATCTTCTGCAACACGCGTACAATCCTGTGGATTGGTATCCATGGGGTGATGAAGCCTTTGAGAAGGCTAAAACAGAAGGTAAACCAATCTTTCTTAGTATTGGTTATTCCACTTGCCATTGGTGCCATGTAATGGAAAAAGAATCTTTTGTAGATCAGGAAGTTGCGGATGTACTAAATGAGACCTTTATCTCAATTAAGATCGATCGGGAGGAAAGGCCGGATCTTGATCGTGTTTATATGGCTGTTTGTCAAAAGATGACCGGAAGCGGCGGGTGGCCCTTGACCATTCTTATGACTCCGGATAAAAAGCCATTTTTTGCGGAGACTTACTTACCCAAAAAAAGTAGCTTTGGGCGGATTGGAATAATGGAATTGGCAAAAAAGGTTAAAGAGCTTTGGCAGAACCATCGGGAAGAGATTGAGCGCTCGGCAAGCGAAAATGTATCTTACTTACAGGCAGAAACCTCAGCCAGATCGGGATTGGAAATTAGGCTTGATATCTTTGAAAAAGCCTATCAGCAGTTAGTAGAATTATACGATGAGCGATATGGAGGTTTTGGGTATGCCCCAAAATTTCCTACTCCCCATAATTTATGTTTTCTAATGCGCTACTGGAAACGGACGGGGAACCAACAAGCTCTGGATATGGTAGTAAAATCTCTAAAAGCAATGCGCCAGGGGGGAATTTATGATCAATTAGGTTATGGGTTTCATCGTTACTCTACAGATAACCGCTGGTTTGTTCCTCATTTTGAAAAAATGCTTTATGACCAGGCTTTATTGGCTATTGCTTATCTTGAAGCCTATCAGATCATAGGTAAGGATCTTTTCCGCCGGACTGCCGGTGAGATTTTTGATTATACACTGACTGTGATGAGAGATGAAAAAGGCGGGTTCTATACAGCAGAGGATGCGGATAGTGAAGGCGTAGAGGGTAAGTTTTATCTCTGGACCCTTGATGAGCTAAAGAAGATACTCTCTTACCAGGAAATGCAGCTAGTGGTAGTATACTTTAATCTGGAGGAGAAAGGTAATTATCAAGAAGGCTCTAATAATCTGGGGAAAGGGGTAAATATTCTTCACATCAAAGAAGAACTATCGAGCATTGCTAGGAATTTAAATATCGATCTTAAAATGGCAGAGAACTTGCTACAGTCAGCTTGGGATAAACTCTATACTGCACGGGAAAAAAGGGTTCATCCTTATAAAGATGATAAAATTTTAATGGACTGGAATGGTCTACTTATAATGGCTCTTGCTAAAGGAGGTCGAATATTAAAGGAGAAGCGGTTTACTGAAGCTGCGGAGAAAACAGTAGAATTCTTTCTAACAAATATGCGTACCCCACAAGGTTTCTTCTTCCGCCGTTATCGGGAGGGAGAAGCGGCGATCCCTGCCTTTTTAGAAGATTATACTTTCTTTATCTGGGGTTTAATTGAACTTTATGAAAGTACTTTTAAACCGGAGTACCTTGCTACGGCTTTAGAACTTAACCAGCTTCTACTTTTACATTTTTCAGATAAGGAAAATGGGGGGTTTTTTCAGACCTCTGATCAAAGTGAAGAGGTATTAGTTAGAAATAAGGAAGTTTTTGATGGTGCGATACCATCAGGTAATTCTATCGCTATGTTAAACCTGATTCGGTTAGCTAGGTTAACTGGTAATCCTAATCTGGAACAGGAAGCACGGCGAATTGCCCAAGCTTTTGCGGAAAATATTTTAGTGTCTCCTGCTTATTACACGCAATTTCTTTCGGCTTTGGATTTTGCGTTTGGTCCTTCCTTTGAGCTAGTTATTGTAGGTCAGCAAGGGAGAAAAGAGACAGAAAAAATGATTGAGGCAATAGAGAAAACTTTTGCTCCCAATAAAGTTGTGTTATTCCGGCCGACAGATGAGGAAAACCCGAAGATTGTTAGTATAAATTCATTTCTCAAGGAATTGACGGAGATTGAGGGGAAGACTACGGCCTATGTCTGTAGAAACTATCATTGTAATTTGCCAACAACTGATCCTTATAAAATGCTCGAGTTATTAAGGGGGTAAAGGGCGGCCCACGGCTGACTCTATATTACTCGTCACTCTTCTGTTAAAGATTCTTTATCAAGTAAGCAGCAAAAATAAGGTGGATGTATTAGAGAAAAAATCCAAAGGTTCTTGCAGATGAGCGGCGAGCTTTATCAGTAAAGTAAGGCCGCCTATAAGAAGACGGCCTTACTTTACTGTTTTCCTGTTGATAAGGCTTTATTTAACCACTCCTTCGCTTCTTCTACCGAAACATCAGAGAGGAGAGGATCATCAGATATTCTTTTGACGGCAGTTTCCAGATGAGAGATTGCTTGGTCAGTATTTCCCTGTTCCAGTTCGATTCGGCCGAGCCAGTAATACGACTCTACTGGCCAGGAGGTGTGAGCGATTGCCCATTCATAATTATCTTTGGCTAATTCATAATCTTTCCTAGCAAAGTGAATCCGTCCCATGAGTAATACAGGTTCAGTCTCAGTTATATTATTAATACGAGCTTTTTCTGCTGCTTTTAGAGCTTCATCCAGCTTTTTATCGTAAAAAAAAGTAAGTGCCAGATTAAAGTAGACTTTATCATTATCATAACCTTCATCAATTAGTTGCTGACAGATCTCAACTGCCATTTGGTATGCACCCATCTCTCGGTAGCAGACCGCCCATACATTCTTTAAGCGAGAAGAGAGAGGACGGCCCGGTTTTGTAGATGCTTCTTCAAATAAGGCTACTGCCTCATCCCATTTCTTTTTTTTAGCTTTGATTAAAGCCAGATCAATATAGGGTTTAGGTGTGACTGGTTGGCAAGCAAGGGCTTTTCTCATAAAATTTTCAGCTTTTTCGGAATTTAAATTAAACATTGCAATATAGTTCCAGAAGATACTAGGGGTAGTAAAATAAAGAAGCAGAATCCAAATGATTACTCCTCCTAAAAAGAGAAACCATCCAGGACGAAAGATTAAAGAAAAACCTGACCAAAAAAGAAGAAGCCAGCTAATCTTCTCTTCCCATAAACGTTTAAGATACATCATTAGACCTCCGATTACGAAAATTCGAACTTTAATATGATAATAGTATAATGGATAAAAGGAGATTATTCAAGAAAACGGGACAGAACTTACTAAAAGAAGAAATTAAATCCCATATAGGGCTAATTGCATGGTCTCCATATTCAACTATCACGCCACAAAATATTGATAGCCTTTCTGCAAGCAACACACTATATATTGTGTCGTGACCATAAATTGAGGTAACAACGCAATTAGCTTATATAAGCAAATGATGGAATTTATATCAAAATATAGGGCAGACTAAAAATCAAAAAATGATGATGGAGTTGCTTCATATGGAAATCTTATTTCTTCTTGATCAGTTTTTCTGGAATTTACAGAAAGTTTGCACATTAATACTGGTAATCTGGATGATCCAAAGGTGGTGGAAAGTGTATAATATTAAAAAGCAGATCAGTTTGGAGGAGTCTACAGAGGAGAAGCAATTAAAGAGGGGTGTTTAAGGTGAAACAGGGCGTTGCTGTATTGGGACTTGGTATTGAAAATTTAGCCTTAACAAGATATTTTATTAAACAAGGAGAAAAAGTTACGGTTTGTGACAGTAGGGATGCTACACAACTTGGTGATCGCTATAAAATGCTTAAAGAATTAGGAGTACAGTTCCGGCTCGGACCCGATTATCTTGATCAACTCGAGGATTTTACTGTAGTATATCGTTCTCCTGGCTTACCATTATTCCATCCCAAAATAGTAAAGGCTGAAAGCAACGGTGTAAAAATTACCAGTGCGATCAGGCTCTTTATTGAACTTTGTCCCTGTCCAATCATTGGTGTTACCGGAACTAAGGGTAAAGGGACTACTTGTACATTAATCTATCAGATTTTACAAAAGAGTCAGAAGCGAAAAGGAACCCAAGCTTATCTAGGTGGTAATATCGGGATTGCTCCTTTTGATTTTTTTTCATCCCTTTCACGGGAAGACCTAGTGGTATTGGAATTATCCAGTTTTCAGCTTGAGGATATTGATCGAAGCGTTGATATTGCAGTAATTACAAATATTACAGAGGATCATTTAGCAGCAGCTGATCCATTAAATCCGAATTATCACAAAACACGTGCTGATTATGTCAAAGCAAAAACTAACCTGTTTAAAGATCAAAGTCCCACTGGTATAGCGATTATGAATAATGATGATCAGACCTGCCGGGAATTATTTACCATGGTTAGTGGCAGGTTACTTATATATGGAAGCTATCCACAAAAATATGGTG
This sequence comes from Bacillota bacterium, assembly GCA_036744795.1. Lineage (GTDB taxonomy): Bacteria > Bacillota > UBA4882 > UBA10575 > UBA10575 > UBA5486. Next base: position 10,495 of record DAIOHK010000005.1, read on the forward strand.
CATGGTACAGTAAGGATTCAGAAGGTTTATATACAATCTGGTGGAATATTATAGGTAAAACCGAGGAATTGATTAGGAGTGATCAAATACAAATCCGAGGTGAACATAATCTATTAAATATTTCAGCTGCTGCTTTAGCAAGTTATTCGGCAGGGGCTGATCGGGAATCAATCATTGCCGGTATTTCTGAATATACCGGTTTGGAACATCGTTTGGAATATGTTGCTACTATAGATGGGATACAGTATTTTGATGATTCATTTGCTACTTCCCCTGATCCGACGATTGTAGCTTTACGGGCATTTAAAGAACCGGTGGTTTTAATTGCCGGGGGTGCCGATAAAGGTGCGGATTTTACAAGTTTGGCGGAAGAAATTTTAAAAAGTTCAGTTAAAACTGTGATCCTTATTGGAAAAATGGGCCCAGTAATTAAAGAAGCTATTCTGAATATTGCTCGTGATACCGGCTCTTCTATTCCAGAAATGGTAGAGGGAGGTTCTGAGATGCCAATGATTGTTGCCAGGGCAAGAGAACATGCTAAACCAGGAGATGTTATCCTTCTTTCTACTGCCTGTGCTAGTTTTGATCTGTTTAAAAACTATAAGGAACGAGGTAATTTATTTAAAAAAGAAGTATTAGCTAAGATTAGTAATGAAAAGCAATATTAATTTGTTGCTTTTGTTAGATAAACTATATAATAGATTAAATTTTGAAGTATATTTACAGTTTTAAAGAGAGTAGGGGGAGGCCCATGGATTATGATGTAACTTGCGTTATTCCAAGATGGGGAAGAACATTTCAGAATATCATGGATAAATTGGCGGATATATCCGATCAGCAGCAGGAAATTAGGGAAGTTGCAGGAATTATTTCCCAAGGAAAAGCAGAAGCTTCTATTGATCCCGTAAAAGCTAAGAAATTCCTCGATTCATTTAACTGTCCTTATCTTTGTTTAGCTCCCGATCGGAAGAGAAAAGAGAGGTTTTATCGGGTAGGATTTTTGGGAATGAAGATATCAATAAATGGTATTATTGTAAGGTTGGAGGGGGATGAACCTCATAATGGATCATCCCTGATAAAATTGGATGAAGTCGATTTTACTGTTGTTGGTATGGATGAACTGCTTTCAATGAATCAGCTTTATTTACGAAATCCGGAAAAAGTTACAAAATGGGGCATGTATAATTACAATATAGATAAAGATACTGATTTACGGATTGTGGGTTCGGCTAATTTAAAGATTTATAATAAGGTAGCTGGACGAAAGCTTACCGATTTTGTAGGCTTTTTTCTGATTGTTAATAAGGACTCAATTGATGATAACTTAGGCTATGATAAGTTAATCCAGCACGGCGCACCTATATTTGTAAAGGGAAGATATGAAGGGTTAGTTCACACTCTCCTTCCCGATGCTAATACAGTTTCTGTGGAAAATGTAGAAGATGCTGTTTTGGTAAATAAAGGGGGAGTAGGGATTGAGATTATCCAAAGCGGTTCAACAATTAAGCAGAAAGGTCTTAAAGTTTATGGAGCCCCGCTTTTTCTTTCTGAGAGTCTCTATGTAGCAGATTACCACCGATATTTAAAAAATGAAAAGCTACGGAAGCTGTTGGAATATTTGGAGCCTGTAGGCTATTTTGAACGTGAGCATATAACTAATTATGTGGAATGGTTTAAAGCTCTTGAAATAAATCTTGGTGAATCCTGGATCAACAAACCAGCTCCGGAAGAGATATTCTGTTCTTTAGAAGATGTAGAAAACGGTTTAAGGCCTTACCGGCTTAAAACCAGGTGGTGGGTTCCTTCAGATCAGTATAAAGTGAAGGAAGCGGTAAATTCGGTATTGATGAGTCTAGCTTTGATTAAAAAGTTATATAAAGAAAGCTCTTGATGCTTGTAACTCGTCGCTTGTTGCTCGGGTGTGGAGTGCCGTCGCGGATGAAAAAAGGTCAAAGGCTACTTTTAAGATAAGCAACTAGAAGGCGGGCAGGAGACAACTCCCTTCTAATATAAAAAGTCCCCCGCTCAATTGTGAAATTGTGACGGGGGCTTTTATCAGGTATTTAAAGGTGATTTATTCTACAAAAGCATTATAAATGGCCTGCATTGCCTGGTCGAAATCTTTGTTTTCAATCCCAACAATAATATTTATTTCACTAGAGCCTTGATCGATCATCCGCACATTGATATTTTTTCGAGATAATGCTGTAAAAAGTTTAGCAGCGATTCCAGGAGTATAGGCCATGCCTAGACCCACAGTAGCGATCAAAGCAATATTATGAAAAACTTCTATGGAATCTGGTTTACAAGCTTGCCAAATCCCCTCTAGAACCTTTTCTAGTTTATTATTTAGCTGAGAATCAGCGATTACCAATGAGATGGTGTCGATTCCAGATGGCATGTGTTCAAAAGAAATTTCATTATGTTCTAATACTGAGAGTAGCTTCCGGCCAAAACCTAATTCTGTATGCATTAAGGTTTTTTCAATGGCGATAATTGTAAAGTCTTTTCTCCCAGCTATACCAGTAATGGTTCCGGGAGGTTTAATATTTCCATTGTCTTTTATTATAAGGGTTCCGGGATCATCTGGATTATTTGTATTTTTTATATTGATCGGAATTTTAGCTTCCCGTACCGGGAAGATCGCTTCTTCATGTAAAACTGATGCCCCCATATAGGCAAGCTCCCGTAGTTCCCGGTAAGAGATCTGTTTAATCGGTTTTGGATTTTTTACTATTCTTGGGTCGGTCATGAGAAATCCAGAAACATCAGTCCAGTTTTCATAGAGATCTGCACTTACACCTCTAGCAATTATTGCTCCAGTAATATCAGATCCTCCACGGGAAAAGGTTTTAACTTTTCCATCAGGGGTTGAACCGTAAAAACCGGGAATTACTGCGTATTTATGTTGGGTAAGGCGTTTGCTGATTACCTCCTGTGTTTTTTGGGCATCAAATTTACCCTGATGATCAAAGAAGATAATATCAGCAGGATCAACAAAATCAAAATCTAAATATTCTGCCAGAATTAAGCCATTTAAAAATTCGCCACGGCTAGCTGTATATTCAACAGAAGCTCCGTGGGCGATCTTACTTTTAATCTGCTCAAGAGTTGGCTTAAGATCAAAAGAAAGCCCAAGTTCATCAATGATCTCTATATAGCGACTGGAGATTAAATCAAAGGTTTCTTCAAAAGAGGTTTTTTGTTGAATGTAAGAATGACATTGGTATAGAAGGTCTGTAACTTTACGATCTTTTGGATGGCGCTTTCCAGGAGCAGATGGAACAATATAACGGCGTTCTTGATCAGCATGAATTATGGAAGATACTTTTCGAAAATGTTCTGCATCTGCCAGGGAAGAACCACCAAATTTAGCAATTTTTATACCCATTAGCTTCCTCCTTCTTTAAAGCACATCCATCCGTAAAAAACTATAATTAAAGTATCTATTATAGTTCAGATTTATAATTCAGTGGTGGAGTGACTTTTAAGAGTAAACATTTTGATATAGTAAGAATTGCATAATTGTTTAAGATTTAACATTCAAGGTATTATGCAATTTCCACCATATGAAAATATTATCCATAAACTTTTTATCGCCTTCCTCTTAACTTATTTTTAAGGAAATATTTTTGTTTAATAACTAAGAAAGGTTTAAACTGTTTTTAAGAGAATTAAAAACGGAATAATAAATTATGGCAACAGTAGACGAGTGCTTGATAAGATATACTAATTGTTTTGTCACTATGTGTTGATATTGTAACTAGTCCAAGATGTAAGGAGTAGCTGAGCAATGATAAATAGAGAGAAATATTATACCTATGATCTAACTCAGAAAAGTGATTCACAAGATAATACAATTGAAGGGAAAACTTTTATTAAAAAGTGGCTGCGGAGATTAATTTCGGATCTTAAAGCTAAATTAGTTTTAAATAATATAAATAAAGAACAAAAATTAATTGTAAGGCGAAAGCAAGCTTTTTCTTTGAAGATTGCTAATATTTTAAACCTGCTTAATATCCCGCTCTTTTGGTCGGGAATTCTTCTGTTTATTTGGTTGTTTATTGATTATCTTTTAGAATATACCCTCCCGGTTGATTTATATCAAAGAATAGAATATTATAGCAAACCCCTAACCGCGGTAATTGGTCCGGCAGTAGTAGGATATTGGACGAACTGGCTAGCGATTAAAATGTTGTTTCACCCACGGAAAAATAATGCAGTCTGGTGGGGGTTAGTCCATGCCCGGAGGGAGGATCTGATCGAAAGTATTTCTGAAGGAATTTTATCCTCCATAATCTCACCTGAGATTGTCCGTGATTATCTGAATAATCATGGGCTATTGGCGAATGTCGTAAAAAGTTTTTCACAATCAGTTAACGGAATGGTACAAGCAAAAGAGTTTCGTGAAGATTTGCGGGACATAATCTATAATTTCCTTACTGAACTAGTTAATAATGAAAAAACGGTGGAATTTGTGGAAGATTATTTAAATAGCGTGATCCAGGAATGGACAGGAGATGGTTTTGGCGGAAAGATGATGGAATGGACAAAAAACATCTGGGCATCATTAGTTCAAAAAAAAGTTTTAGAAATATTACCGGAATTGCCTAAAGTTGTAAATTTCGCATTGCCACGCATCGAGGCTTTTCTTGAAACCATACCGAACAGGATTGAAAAAGAAGGAGTGGGAATTGAGTCGGTTGTTGCTGAGATTATTGCCGAGGGACTTCGAAGTCTGGATCTTAAAGCTGTAATCAGAGGGCAGCTTGGAAAGATGGATGCGGCGGAATTAGAGAAGTTATTAACCTCTAATATCTCGGGTGAATTGGTTTTTATCCAGACTTCGGGAGGCATTTTCGGTTTTTTAGTGGGTCTGGCTATGATTTACCCTGTTTTAAGATTAATCTTTGTTGGCTGTGGGTTTCTAATTTGGGGCCTTTACCGTGTGACACGGGATAATAAATGATTTAAAAACAAAAAGACCAGCAGTGTGCTGGTCAATCTGATTTTACTTCTTTTCCTTCAACATCAATGGTTGTGTCCTCTTGGGAAGAATGATAACTGTTTTTCCACTGTGGAACCGGGTTCTCCGGGATAATAAACCAAGCAATGATATAAATCCAGAAACCACTACCTCCCAAAACCAATAGGATTAACCAAAGTAATCTAACAATTGTTGCATCAATATTAAAATATTCCGCTAGGCCACCAGCTACTCCAGCTATTCTACGATCTGTTACCGAACGATATAGGCGTTTCATATACTGATCCCTCCCGGTTTTAAATTTCTATTCCGGGTAAGTTTCTCCTCTTTCTTTTAGAATTTTTTTGATGCTTACTATTTGTATACAGATTGTTAAAATCTCCATAGCTGTTTGTAATTCATTATGTGGAGGAAAAGTAGGAGCGATTCGAATATTTTGATCTAAAGGATCTTTTCCATAAGGGAAGGTAGCTCCAGCTTTCGTAAAGATAATTCCAGCTTCAGCAGCCATTGATACAACTTTTTTTGCACAGCCTTCCAGGGTATTAAGGCTAATAAAATATCCGCCATTCGGTTTGCTCCAGGAAGCTATTTTTTTATCTCCTAGTTCTGATTGGAGGATGTCTATTACAAGGTCGAATTTGGGTTTTATAATGGCAGCATGTTTTTTCATATGCAATTTTATAGTGTTATAATTCTTAAAGAAACGGACATGTTGGAGCTGGTTTATCTTATTTGGACCTATGGTTTGAATCGAAAGTTGTTTTTTTAATTTATTGATATTTTTCTCACTAGCTGCTACCATAGCAATACCAGATCCCGCAAAGGAGATTTTTGAAGTGGAGCCGAAGATATAAACTCGGTCAGGATTCCCTGCTTCTTTACAAGCTTGCAAAATATCTTTTAAATGATCCGGCTGTTCAGTTAAATGATGAACAGCATAAGCATTATCCCAGAAGATCCGGAAATCTGAAGCTTTTGTTTTCATCCGGGCCAGCCGCTCAACTACTTGATCAGAGTAAGTAATTCCTGTTGGATTACTATATTTAGGAATACACCAGATCCCTTTTATAGTTTCGTCGGTTGCTACTAGCTTTTCCACCTGATCCATATCAGGACCATCTTGTTGAATTTTGATTGGAATCATTTGTATCTTAAAAAATTCACAGATTGCAAAATGCCGGTCATACCCTGGACTTGGGCAAAGAAATTTAATTGGTTCTCTTCCCCAGGGCTGTTCGCTTTCATCTACACCAAAGATCAAAGCCCTAGCTACTATATCATGCATCAGGGTTAAACTGGAATTTCCATCAATAATGATCTCTTCCGGCTTTACCCCTAAACATTCTGCGAACAGTCTCCTTGCTTCGGGTAATCCTTCAACTCCGCCATAGTTACGACAGTCTGTTCCATCTTCGGCTTTATAATTTCCATTAAGACAATTAAGTAATCCGGAGGAAAGTTCAAGCTGTTCGGGACAGGGTTTGCCTCTGGACATATCAAGTTTCAAGTTTTTCTGTTTAAAAGATCTGTATCTGGTAGATAAATCTTGTAGATATTCGAGAAGAGTATCAGAGCCCAAGGTAAAAAAATTAGTCATAAATATCCCCCTGAATCTATGTATAATCTATACTACATTATAAGAAAGGAAGTTTACAAAAGCAACAAAGGATGGACGAAAAGAGCAAGTATACATGTATACGGTATAATCCTTAAAAATTTAGCTTTCCAAACTAAGGAATTTTTTCGAAAGGGAAGATTTTACTTTCCTAAAAAACGGGAGGATTTTCACATTTATCATCGAACTTCTAAAAAAGACTAAATCTGCATTTTACGGTACTTTTATTTAGAGATAATTAATTGGAACTACTATAATACAGTTTTTTGTATTGTGTTAGCAATTAATTCTAGTGTTTTTAGGAGGAGAAAAATATGTGGCAAATATTTTTAAGTGGTGGTCCGGTAATGTATCCCCTACTACTATGCTCTTTGATGGCGATTACTGTTACCATCGAACGATTATGGTATTTCCTAAGTTTAAATGGGGATTCTGAGGAAATGAGAAGAATAGTATTTAGAATGATGGAGAAAGAAGCCCCTCTTGAAGCAATACAATATTTGCAAAAATTAAATCAGCCAGCCGCTCGGATGCTGCAAGCTGGTTTATTATACTTTGGAAAGGATCGTCAACAGGTTGAGAACAGTCTGAAAGAGGCTGGGGAAATCGAGATTAAAAAGATGGAGAGAGGGCTTGGCGTTTTAGATGTCATTGTTACGGCTTCCCCTTTACTTGGTTTATTGGGGACTGTATTAGGGATTATTAGCAGTTTCAATGTGTTAGCTGCTTCACAAGGCCTACCATCAGCAGCTGCTTTAAGTCAAGGGATTGCTGAAGCTTTGATTACAACTGCTTTTGGTTTAATGATTGCCATTCCTTTGCTCTTTGTTGTGCATTGGTTAAATAGCATTATTGAAAAAAAGGTTGGCTGGATGAACAGAATAAGCAAAGAATTTTTGGAAAAATATGAAAATAGGGGCGAGCAGAGATGATGTTTAAACGGAAGGTAAAACATCCCCGTCTGGATATTGTTCCGATGATTGATATTATCTTCTTTTTGCTGGTCTTCTTTATGTTTTTTACGACCTTTAAGACTTCGGTCTCCGGTATACCGATTGATTTGCCTAGTTCCAGTCAGGCTGTAAGTTTGGAGGAGAGTAGGGTAGTGGTTTCGATAAACCAAAAAGAGCAGGTGTTCTATGGTTCCGAACAAGTTTCTCCGGAAAAACTTACTCAAATACTGACTCCTTTAGCTGTTAAAAACCCGAATTTACTTGTGGTTATTAATGCAGATGCAAAAGTTACTTATAAAAGGTTGATTACAGTTATGGATGCTATCACTTCGGCAGGAGTCACCCAGCCTGCCCTTGGAGTGGAAAAGAATAAAAAGCGCTTGTAGGAGGGTGCATTGTAGGAGGTTTAACTATGGAAAAACTCCGCTCCAGAGAGTTTCTAAGATATATGATCGCTTTTCTTCTGGCCGTGGGGTTTCATGCCCTTTTTTTTCTGATTAAAGTAGGAGGTTTATGGGGCTCAGGTAGTAATGAACTTGAATATACTTTGATCCATCCTCGTTTACTGGAGATGGAGACAGCTAAGGTTGAACCAGTATTTAGCCAGGCAAAATCAATTACAAAGGAGAAACCTGCTCCTGAGGTAATTCCAAAAGAGAAACCCCAAAAGCCCGTTGAAGAGAAGAAAGCTAAATTAGAGGAGGTGGTTCTGGAACAACCATCCTCCAGAGAAACCGCACCTCCCGAACCCGGAGAACTGGTAGATAGAAAGGTAGAGACCTCAAAAGAGGTTGATTCCGAAAGTGGTGAAAGTGAAGTTCCAGCTTCTCCACCCTTGCCCCCCTTAGGTGGTGCTAAGGGTATGGTAGTTTCGATTCCTTCTCATTTTTCTTATCCTAAAAATGCTGAACATAAAGGGATTGAAGGGAATGTTCTACTAGAACTCTATCTATCCCCGGAAGGAACCCTTTTAGAAGAACCACGCATAACTGTTTCTTCGGGTCATCCGGAATTAGATCAGTATTGTATAAATATATTTAAAGCCAAAGCTTTGAAGTACAAACCGGCCTCTCAACCCTATAAAATTATTGTGGAGGTACGTTTCTTCAATAATAAAGGAAAGTACGAAGTAGAACCGAATTTTATCGGGGAAGCGACTTACCTTTCAATTGAGGAAGGAGAAAATTGAGAATGAACAGTAAACTCTATAAAAGTATTTTTTGGGGAGTATTATTTCTAGTAAGTATTTTTACTGCTCCAGGGATTTTTGCTGAAACAATAGAATCTATACCAGTAGAAACTTCTGATCAAGAGATTTCCCTTGAGAGCATGTTTGCAGATCCTAATCGGGTAATACTAGCAAATGAATATATTGCAGTTGCTGTTAATAAATCTTTAGATGCGACTGGAAGATTTGGAATTAAGGTTACTGGAGGAGATCCTTTTCGGAGTGGAGATGAAGAAAAACCTTTAATTTATGGATTTGAAAAACCTTGGACTTCTTTTACTACGATTCGGATTGATGGTAAAGACTACATATTTGGTGGTAAGACCAAGAAACGTTCGGGAGGAACCGGGGAATACGGAAAAATTATTGAATCTCCTGTTTTAGACCCTGAAACTAAGAGTATTGCAATGACATGTAGCTTTGGTGCGGTTGAAGTTACTCAGGAGATATCCGTGGTAGAGAGTACCACTACCGGTTATCCAGATACAGCTAAAATTAAGTACTCTTTAGTTAATAAAGATGATGTTCCTCGCGAATTAGGGGTTCGAGTAGTAATTGATACGATGTTGGGAGAGAATGATGGAGCACCTTTTCGTATTGGTGAAACAGCAGTCCAAACTGATTCGGTCTTTGATGTAAGTCGATTGCCTGAGTTTTGGCAGGCGTTCGATACTTTGGCTGAACCAAAAGTGATTGCTCAGGGAACACTTAAAGGAAGAGAGGCCACCCCCCCAGATTTCCTTTACTTTACTAACTGGGGGAGTGTAGCTGATTCCCATTGGGAGGTTCCTTTAATTCCTGAACGGGATTTTACCAGAGCTGGCGAATTTGAATTAGATAGTGCAGCAGTATATACTTGGCAACCGATTACAATACCAGCGGCTGGGAGTGTTACATATGTTTTGTATTACGGTTTAGGTGGGGTAACAGTAGTCCCAGGTCAACTTCAGTTAGGAGTTAGTTCACCGGCCCAGGTTTCACTGGCGGAAAAGGAGAACACCTTTTCTATTGTTGCTTATATCCAAAATACTGGCGAAGGACCAGCGATGAGTACTAGAGCTCGTCTTAATCTTCCTCCTGGTCTTGCTTTAACGGATAAAAAACCGCAAGAGATTTATATTGGAAAACTGGCACCGGGGGAGATGACTCAATTACATTGGGAGGTAAAGCCCACTGGTAGTATTATTGGTACACTTTCACCTTATTCGGTAGTTACTTCGGCAATTAATATTCCCGAGAATAGGGTAGAAAGAAGTATTAGAGTAGTAGGTCCGCCTAAATTAGTTCTTAAAGTAAATCCACCTCAATCATTAAAAATACTAAAAGATCAAATAAGTCCAGATCCTTATCCTGTTACAGCAGTAATTAAGAATACTGGTGAGTCCGAGGCTTTTGGTGTGATCGGCAGTCTACAGCTTGGCGAAGGTATGAAACCGGCTCCTAAAGAGATTCTCCGTAGATATGTAGGGAATTTAAAACCAGGAGAAGAGTATAAACTTACCTGGTATCTTACTCCTGAAGGAATAGGAAAGCGTACTTATGTTGGTATTCAATTTGAATCTACTTCGACAGAACCGGTGATGTATATTGGAGGTATTCTTTTACCAGTATTAATACCGAAGATTCGCTTAGTACCATTAAACAAACCTAAACCTGGAGAGTTTTTGGCAATCGAAGTTAGGGCTGAGAACTTACCAAAACTTACTGGGGTCGATTTTAATATCAATTTTGAACCGGAGTTTATGGAGATCATTAGGGTTTCCCGAGGTTTGTTTTTTATCGAAAATAAAGCTATGACTCCTTGGAATCCTGGAAACTTAAATAATTTAGAGGGGATTGTCGAGAAAATTGGTGGAAAAAGGATTAGTGCTGGTCCGGTAAACTCTACTCTGGCTACGATCCATTGCAAAATATCCCCTAAACCCGGGGAGACGGAGATTAGACCTACAAACATTAGCCTCCAGAGCGAATTGGATAAAATTCCTTCCTATGCAGTAGAGGGATTGCGGCTAATAATAAATGAAAAAGGGGGAATGAAGATTGAACCGCTTAAGGTGGAGTAGTTGGAGATACCAAGTAAGTGTGATGTTTCTGATTTTACTTTTGTTAGCCACTCCGGTACTTGGTGCTCGGCCCTTTTCGGATGTTCCAGAATGGGCTTATCAATCCGTAAAGAAGTTAGTTGATAGTGGATATTTAGAACTTTATGAGGATGGAACCTTTAGAGGAAACAATCCAGTAGATCGCTATACTTTAGCAACGATTATAGCAAAGATTCTGGTCAATATCGGTGAAGGAACTTCTTCAGCAGGACAGGAAGATGTTGCCCTTTTAAGGAAACTTTCTAATGAATTCCAGAATGAATTAGTCTTATTAACTGTTAAAAACAAGGAATTAGAGGAACGCTTGGTAAAAATCGAGGAGAGTAAGATGATCCTGGCAGAAGATCAAACGAAGACCGCATCAGGAATGAAACTTCTCTCGGATGAACTCCAAAAAGAAGTAAGTAAGATTGCTACAGATATTCTAAACGCGAAAAAGCGCTTGGATGCTTTAGAAAGCGAATTTGAGAGTGTGAAAACTACTCAAGAAAACCAATCCCAAGAGCTTGAAAGTTTAAGAATTCAATTAAGTAAAGAACAAAGAACCAATAGAATATTAATTTTAATCATAGGGGTATTAGGAGTGGCTGGAATTTTTTTGCCAGCTACGCCATGAGATATTTTTCAGATTATTTACATAAAACTATTTCCTATGAGATTTTTTGCATCAAATGGTCTAATTAGGACTAATTGAGTTGTCCCCCATGTGCCTATTAATAGCCTTTCAGCAAGCAACAAACTATATATTATGTTGGGACCTTTTAAAAGGGACACAATGCAAAAAGCTTAATTAAAGATAAAATTGACAACTAATCTCTCGCTCGTTATAATACTGAGGTGAGTATAAAAATGGAACCAATTTTTAAGGTAGATATTTTCCCCATCAAGGATTTACCTGGAGAGATCATGGAAATTCAAGAACAAATTGTTTTTCCTGATCTTACTGGGGCTGGCAACAGGTTACTGAAGTTTATTAACCCATGGGATCTCAAATGTCAAGTGACTAATATTAACAAGGGTTTTCAGGTTATAGGAAAAATTAAAGGCCATTACGAGCATGTCTGTGATCGGTGCTTGAAAAATGTTAAGACTTATTTAGAAACGGAGTTCTTCGATAATTTTCTGCCTGTCAATAATAGTCACGAACAAGAAGAAGAAGAAAAAATTTTTTCCGGGAATAAGATTGACTTAACCCCAACCTTACTAGAGGCTATTAACCTGAAAATACCGATGAAGAACTTATGTTCTCAAGATTGCCAGGGGCTTTGTCCGGTTTGTGGAGTAGATCTCAATTTCAAAACTTGTGATTGTCAGAAGGAAACATTTGACCCCAGATTGGCGAAACTCCTTAAATGGAAGGAAATTAAGGGAGGTGGAAGAGATGGCCAATCCTAAAGGTAGGCTATCACGCACCAGACGTGATATGCGTAGGACTCATTGGAAACTAAAACTTAAGACAGTATCCCGTTGTGAACAATGCCAGGAGCCGAAGTTATCTCATCGGGCTTGCCCAAGTTGTGGATATTATCGGGGACGTCAAGTCATAAAAACAGAGAGTTAAAAAGAGGAAAAGGTCGTAACGGCCTTTTCTTTTTTTAGTAACTAACATGATGATTTTTACTTCTTTTTTTTTGGACCATATATACTGTGGAATAAAATTCTTTTAATTTAATAATATCTATTGGAGGAAAGGGTACCTTAAATCAATCAATTATGCAATTCCTTAATTGGTGAAGGAGAAAGACACTACGAATAGAAACCGGCGAGATTTAGAATAAGAAAAGATAAAAACCATTATAGTATAATAAAAACTTTACCTATACTTCTATCTCTGGTATACTTTTACTATATTTTAATAAGGGGGTGTGAAAATGAGAATAGCAGTAGATGCTATGGGTGGAGATTATGCACCTAAGGAACCTGTACTTGGTAGTGTTTTAGCAGCAAAGGAATTAAATATTGCTACAGTTTTAGTGGGGAAAAGTGAAGAAATTAATAAGGAATTATCTCAATATGAAGATTATCCCCGGGAACTAATTACCATTGTGGATGCTCGGGAAGTTGTTGAGATGGAGGATCAACCAGTAATTGCCGTTCGGAAGAAGCGAAATTCTTCGATTGTTGTTGCTAACCAATTAGTAAAAAACGGAGATGCTGATGCCATTATTTCAGCGGGAAGTACCGGTGCCTCAATGACCGCTTCTTTATTTGTTTTAGGAAGGATTCCGGGTATTGCCAGGCCGGCGATTGCGATACCAATGCCAACAGTTAAAGGGGTGTCAGTTCTGTTGGATGCGGGTGCTAATGCTGAAAATGATCCCAAAGAGCTTTTACAATTTGGAATTATGGGTGCCATCTATGCTGAATCTGTTCTGAATCTTTCTTCCCCAAAAGTAGGCCTTTTAAACATAGGTGAAGAAGAAACCAAAGGTAATAAACTTGTCCAAGAAGCTCATCAAATGCTTAAGGCAAGTAATCTTAATTTTATAGGGAATATTGAAGGTAAAGATATTCCTATTGGCCTTTCTGAAGTGGTAGTCTGTGACGGGTTTGTAGGTAATATTATACTTAAATTTGCCGAGGGGATGGCTAGTGCTATTTTTATTATGATGAAGGATGCTGTAATGAGTTCTACTCTAACTAAACTAGGTGCCTTGGCAATCAAACCAAGTTTGCGGAAGTTAAAGGGAAGTTTCGATTATTCAGAATACGGAGGAGCTCCTTTGCTGGGAATAAAAGGAGTTAGTATTATAAGTCATGGCCGTTCTGATGCTAAAGCAATCAAGAATGCAATTAGAGCAGCTGCTAGCGCTGTGGAACAGAATGTTATCGGTAAAATCCGTAGTGCAGTAGAATAGTATAAAAAGTATTTTTCTCTTTATACTAGGAGGAACACAAATGTCTGAAAAAAAAGTGGCCTTTATCTTTCCCGGGCAGGGTTGCCAATTTATTGGAATGGGTGAATCTTTTTACCGGGAGTCTATTTTAGCAAGGAATATTTTTCAAGAGGCCGAAGATATTCTTAATATACCTTTAAGAGAATATTGTTTTGAAGGCCCTTTAGATGAGTTAACTGATACTAGGATTGCCCAACCGGCTATTTTGACAGTGGAATTTATTATTTTTAACTTACTCAAGGAAGAGGGTTTTTTACCATCATGGGTGGCTGGGCATAGTCTTGGAGAATATGTTGCTTTAATTGCTTCCGGAACGATAAAATTTTCTGATGCTTTACTTTTGGTCAGAAAACGGGCAGAACACATGGCTGCGGTGTCAGTTAATGGGGGTATGGCTGCAATTTTAAATATTCCTGTTACTCAACTTGAAGGGATGATTAAAGAGTTACAGTCAGATGGTATTATTGAATTGGCTAATTACAATTCCCCGGCTCAGATAGTGGTCTCCGGGGAGAAAAAATTGGTTGATAGTTTGGTTATTCAGATTAATCAAACCGGGAAAGGAAAGGCTATTCCTTTAGAGGTACAAGGGGCGTTTCATTCAAGCCTAATGAAGCCTGCTGCTAAAGAATTCAGAATGGATTTGAAAAGGACAAGCTTTTTACCGATTGAAATTCCGATTATCAGTAATGTAACAGCCGAAGAAGTTTTATCCCCTGAGATGCTCCCTGAATTACTTGAGAAACAAATTTATTCACCAGTACGATGGATGGATTCCATAAAAAAACTGGCCTTATTAGATTGTAATATTTTTCTTGAAATCGGGGGAAGAATTCTTTCCGGTATGGTGAAAAAAACTTTGATGGGAGCAAACACCTGTTGGATAAGGGAAATGGAAGATTTAAAAAAACACTTGCAAAAATAAAGGGGGTTTAGTATTATGAAATTAGCTCAGGAAGTGGCCATAGTTACCGGGGCTGCTAGAGGGATTGGCCTGGCAATTACGCGAGCTTTAGCTGCTGAAGGAGCAAAGGTAGTTCTTGCTGATCTCCTGCCCGCTGTTCATGAAAGTGCAGACGAACTAAAAAAAGAAGGTTTTGAAGCTTTCTCTGTAACCGGGGATGTCTCAAATTTTCCTGAGGCCCAGCAGATAGTGGAGACTACTATTGAACATTTTGGGCAAATAGATATTATTGTAAATAATGCCGGTATTACGAGGGATAATCTTTTACTCCGGATGTCGGAGGATGAGTGGGAAAAGGTTATTGCTATTAACTTAACAGGGACTTTTAACTTGACTAAATCAGCGATTAAATATATGATTAAACGGAGAACTGGGAAGATAGTGAATATTGCTTCAGTAATCGGTGAGATTGGTAATGCTGGGCAGGCTAATTATGCGGCTTCCAAGGCTGGCGTTATTGCGTTTACGAAATCTGTTGCTAAAGAACTTGGTTCAAGAGGGATTCGTGCAAACGCTGTGGCTCCTGGTTTCATTAAATCACAGATGACTGGAGTGTTACCGGATCAAGTAAAGAAGGATTTGAAAAAGCAAATTCCTTTAGGTAGATTAGGATTGCCTGAGGATGTAGCTAGAGCTGTTAAGTTTTTAGTCTCCCCTGATGCAGAATACATTACGGGGCAGGTATTGAATGTAGATGGTGGAATGGTGATGTAAACTTCCTAATATTAGTTAAGAGATATTCTAATAATTTGGATTATAGATATATTAGGACTAATGGAAGGGGGTGAAGTAGGTGGACAATATTCTGGAGAAAGTAAAGGAAATAGTAATGGAGCAATTAGGTGTGGAAGAAGAGGAGGTAACAGAGAAGGCCTCTTTTGTGGATGATTTAGGTGCGGACTCTCTAGACATAGTAGAACTGATCATGGCTCTTGAAGAGGAGTTCGAAACAGATATTCCTGATGAGGATGCTGAAAAGATTGCTACTGTGGGTGATGCGGTAAAATATATTAAAGAAAATGCCTAGTAGTAAAGGAGTCCCGGGGAAGCTCGGGACTTTCCAAAAATTTGGTCTTATTTTTCTTTTCCCTACCGTAATCCGGTGGGGAATTTTATCATAAAGTTCCTTTATTATAAAAGGGGTGGAAAAATGAGTAGAAGGGTGGTTATTACCGGAATCGGTGCGATTACCTCTCTTGGCCTGGATATTAAGTCTTTTTGGTCGGGAGTAATAAATGGTAAATCGGGGATTTCATTAATTGAGAGTTTTGATACTTCTGATTATGATACTAAAATTGGAGCAGAAGTGAAGAATTTTCATCCAACCGATTATATGGAGAAGAAAGAGGCCAGAAGAATGGATCGGTTTGTTCAATTTGCGGTAGCGGCCTCAAAAAAAGCTATGGAAGACTGCAAATTGGAGATCAATGAGGAAAATGCAGATCGGGTTGGAGTTTTAATTGGTTCAGGTATTGGTGGAATAGCGACTTTTGAAGAGCAAGCCCAGAATTTGATAGAAAAGGGCCCGAGGCGAGTTAGTCCCTTTTTTATTCCCATGATTATTCCTGATATGGCTTCCGGTCAAGTTTCAATCTTTACTGGAGCCCGGGGGCCAAACTTGACTACTGTTACGGCTTGTGCATCTGGTACCCATGCCCTTGGGGAGGCTTATAGGCTTATTAAAAATAATGATGCGGATGTAATGATTACAGGTGGTTCTGAGGCTACAATTACAAGATTAGCTCTGGCGGGCTTTTCTTCTGTAGGTGCCCTTTCCAAACGAAATGATCAGCCAGAGAAAGCTAGTTGCCCTTTTGATACGGAAAGGGATGGCTTTGTAATGGGTGAAGGCGCTGGTATATTGATCTTAGAGGAACTCCAGGCAGCCTTGAACCGGGGAGCTAAAATTTATGCTGAAATTGTAGGTTACGGACTTTCTGGTGATGCTTATCATATAACTGCTCCGCATCCGGAAGGAATTGGAGCAGCTTTAGCAATGCAGAGGGCAGTACAAGAAGCGGAATGGGAACCGGAACAAGTAGAATATATTAATGCTCATGGTACCTCGACTAGGCAGAATGATTTACTGGAAACCAAAGCGATAAAAAAAGTTTTTGGGGATCATGCTTACAAATTGGCGGTCAGCTCCACCAAATCTATGACTGGGCACCTGTTAGGAGCGGCGGGTGGTATCGAAGCGATTATTACCGTATTGTCTTTAAAACATGGTATTATTCCGCCAACAACGAATTATGAGAATCCGGATCCAGATTGTGATTTGGATTATGTACCTCTGGAAGCTAGAACCAGACAAATTTCCTGTGCACTCTCTAATTCCTTTGGCTTTGGTGGTCACAATGCTTCTCTTGCCTTCGCCAAATATGAATAGTTTCTTTGTTTCCCCCGGCAACGGGGGAAACTCTTAATATAATGAGGGATTGTATATACCTACTCTACTACTCCTAAAAAAATCCCTGTTTATTCTTCAATTCTCGGAATAATAGTGCCCTTTCGCAGCAGATAGAGGAGGAATTTATATTGCTCCCTTTCTGTAATCAGGGTGCAGTTAAAGGAAGATACTGGATTTTCTTTAATGATAAATAATTACGGTGGAGTAGAATAGATAAATAAACGAAAAGGAAGAAAGATGATGAATTCAGAGGTACCTTTAAGAGATCTTAAAGAATTAGTGGAAAGATTAGAGATGTTTCAGCAAAATTCTTTATTATTAAAACAGGCTCTTGCCCACCGTTCGTATGCTCATGAAATAGGAGGAGAGTCCAATGAGCGCTTAGAATTTTTAGGAGATTCTGTTCTATCTTTAGTGATTAGTGAATATATTTATAAACACTTCCCGCAAAAATCAGAGGGCGATCTTTCAAAATGGCGGGCCTATTTTGTTAATGCCGATAGTCTTGCCAAGATTGCAAAAAAATTAGATTTGGGAAATTATCTACTATTGGGAGTAGGAGAGGAAAGATCGGGAGGCCGGGAAAGAAAATCTTTACTGGCAGATGCGATGGAAGCTTTGATTGCTGCTATCTATCTTGAATATGGGTGGGAACGAGTTAGAGATTTTATTATAAAGCTTTGGGAACCCCTTATTGAGCAGATGAATAAACATCGACAACCCATTGATCCGAAAACGATACTCCAGGAAATTTTGCAAAGTAAAGGCTCCTCTCCTAAATATAAATTACTTAGTGTTAAAGGGCCAGATCATAATCGTAGCTATTCTGTGGCTGTATATATGGAAGATTTACTACTTGGGAAGGGGAGGGGAAAAAGCAAAAAAGAGGCAGAACAAGAGGCCGCAGAAGAAGCTTTAAAAATAATGGAATAATCTTTGGATTCTTAAAAGAAGGAATAAAGAAGGAATTTACAGTTAATTGTGGAATTACTTAATATACATATATGCTCAATACAATGATAACAGTAAATTACTTAATAGGGGGGTCGACTTTTTGGAGATACTAAAGGTATCTGCTAATTCTAATCCTAAGTCGGTAGCTGGTGCTTTAGCGGCAGTAATACGGGAAAAAGGTTTTGCCGAAATTCAGGCGGTTGGAGCTGGTGCCGTAAATCAAAGTATCAAAGCTATTGCAATAGCCAGGGGCTACGTAGCCCCCAATGGTATTAATCTAATCTGTATTCCGGCATTTGCAGAAATACAGATTGATGGAGAAGAAAGAACGGCCATTCGATTTATAGTTGAACCAAGGTAAAACATCTACGCCCTACCGGGCGTTTTTGTTTTTCCAGGCATATTGAGGACAACCTGACCATATACTTTAAAGAAACGATCTAAGTAAACTCTTACGGGCAGGTGGAGAAGATGGGATCTTCCAATCAAGAAAGAGACCTGGAACTGTTAAGAAGAATTAGAAGTGATCAGGATGGAGAAGCAAAAGAAGAATTAATAAACAAATATCTTCCGATGGTAAAACATATTATTAACAAAAGGAATAATTACTTTTATGAATACGATGATTTATTACAGGAGGGCCTTATTGGCCTTCTTAAAGCGATTGAAGATTATGATGGTAATAATTACTCCATTAAATTTAGTACTTTTGCGTATATATGTATCTTAAGAAGAATATTAAATGTAAAAAAATATTTTAGTACCAGATCGCGTATTTTTTATCACAATATATCTTTATATAAAACTATAAATTCCGAAGAATCGAGAAATTTGTTGGATATCTTAGAGGATTCCTCTCCTGATCCCTTACAATTAGTAGTGGAGAAGTTTTTTGACTTTCGTTTACTTGAGGTGCTCAAAGCGTACCTTTCTAAACTTGAGCTTACGGTGATATTTATGTACCTCCAAGGTTTGAAATGTGGGGAGATAAGTACAATTTTGGAATTGGAAAGTAAAATAATTGACAATGCCAGAACCAGGGCTAGACTAAAACTCCAAAAAGTAGTTAAGAAATACGGTTCCCTTACTAATCCTCAGATTCCTTTAAGAACTAGAAAACGAATGGATTTAGCCATGGAGATAAAAGCAATCTAAGCTTCGGCTGTTAGCTGATGGTTTCAATTAAATAAATTCCATGAAAAGCACCCTCCAAAAGTGGCGGGTGTTTTTTTTACAAAAAATATGGTAAAATATATTAAGTTGTCCTATATTCTATTTTTATTTGGGGGAATTGCTAATTACCTTAAGCATGTATCTGGTGATAATATATAGTGTGTTACTTACAGAAAGTTCTCTATATATTGTGGTTAAATTTTAAATAATTGGTGCAATTCCTTAATTTGGGAGGGGCTTATTTGTATCTTAAGCGTCTAGAAATACAAGGGTTTAAATCTTTTGCTGACCGTACTGCGCTCTCATTTCAAACTGGAATAACTGCTATTGTGGGACCAAATGGCAGTGGAAAGAGTAATATTGCTGATAGTCTCCGTTGGGTGATGGGAGAACATAATCTTAGAAATATTCGTGGTGTAAAATACGATGATATTATTTTTTCTGGAAGTGAGGAACGTAAACCACTAGGGATGGCAGATGTTACTCTAGTATTGGATAACTGCGATTCTACTTTACCGTTGGACTATTCTGAGGTGGCGGTAACTAGGCGCGTTTATCGGTCAGGCGAAAGTGAATTTCTGATTAATCGCTCTTCGGTTCGTCTTAAAGATATTCAGGAACTTTTTTTTGACACGGGTTTGGGGCGAGAAGCATATTCAGTGATTAGTCAAGGTAAGATTGATTCTATTCTGTCACTTCGTCCTGAAGAACGGCGAAATGTTTTTGAAGAAGCTGCCGGTATTATGAGATATAAGGTTAAGAAAAACTTGACTATGAAAAAGTTAGCAGATACAGAGAATGATATTCTTAGAATCCAAGATATTTTACAGGAATTAGAATCACAACTTCCTTCTTTGTCTGGACAAGCAGAAACGGCTAAGCTTTATCTTGACTTGGAAAAAGAATTGAAACAGGTTGAGATTAACTATTATTATTTTGAACTAAGTGATTTAAAACAACAACTCATTACATTAGAGGATACGCAAACAAAGAAGAACAGAGAGCTTTCCAGTTTGAAAGAGGAAGAAGAGACGATTAGCCAGTCGGCTGTTGAATTGAAAACTAAAGCTACTATGTATGAACAGGAGATTGACGTAAAAAGAAAACAACTGATGGAAGAGACAGCACAAAGAGAAAGGGCTTTAGGAGAATTAAACCTTTTTGATGAGCGTAAACGTTCTTTGCAAAACCGGATTCGAGAATTAGAAGACTTCATTAGAGTACAAGAAAAGAAGGCTTTAGAGATAGAAAAGAAGAAAGAGAATCTTCTACAAATAACAGCTGCTATTGGAGAGGAAAAACAGAGTTTAGCTCAAGAAATCAAAGGATTAGAAGAATTATTAAAGGTCTGGGAAGAAAAGTTAAAAGATATCCGTAAGGAACTGATGGAGAAAAAACAATTTCTTTCTAATAAATTAGAAAAGGTTTCTCATTTAAAACAACAGATCAATGAAGCAAATGTACAAAAGGATTTTCGTAATGAGAAAGAGACTGAAATCCATGATGATCTAGAAGTAATTAGCAAAGAACTCTCGGAGCTTGATCAACAGATAAATAACGTTAAACAAAGCCTAGAAGATAAAAGGCAACAGACTAAACTGTTGAAGAGTAAAGAAGAAGCATCTGCTGTAGAATTAAAAAAACAGCAGTCATACTTATGTGAACGGG
This sequence comes from Bacillota bacterium, assembly GCA_036744795.1. Classification (GTDB taxonomy): domain Bacteria; phylum Bacillota; class UBA4882; order UBA10575; family UBA10575; genus UBA5486. The sequence goes on from DAIOHK010000005.1 coordinate 31,449, forward strand.
AAGAGAAGAACCAACAGATGCGGGAGAGACTCCATGGATTAGAGTCAAAATTGGCCTTACTTACAGAGATGGAAAAGAATCATCAAGGATATTTTCATGGGGTAAAATCTTTACTTGATGCCCGAAAGGAGCCGTTTTGTCGTGAAATTCATGGAGTGGTGGCTGATCTGATCCGGGTAGAACAGGGTTACGAATTAGCTTTGGAGGTAGCAATGGGTTCGGCCCTTCAATATTTAGTAATTAGTCATGATCGGTATGCTCGGCAAGCTATAGATTATCTTAAAAAAAATTCTTTGGGTAGAGCAACGTTTTTACCTCTTAATCTAATTGAGAATAAACCGGAATGGACCGATAATCTAAAATCTCTATTAGCGGAATATAATTGTAAGTTTGCTTCAGAAGCTGTCTTATACAAATCGCGATATACAGATATTATCCACCACTTATTGAGTAGAACAATTATAGCCCCGGACTTAAAAACGGCAGTAATAGTAACGGAGGAGACTGGAAAGAAATACCGGATTGTGACTTTGGAAGGGGAAATAATTACTCCTGGGGGAGCGATTACCGGTGGAAACTTCGATCGACGACAGGTTGGTCTTCTTACTAGAAAAGGGGAGATTATTCAGTTAAATAAGGAAAAAGAAGATCTTTTAGCTTTTATGAATCGTGGTTTAACTGAGGAAGAAAAGTTAAAAGCTAAGATTGAAGAGTTATCTCAAGCTTTTGAAGAAGAAAAAAATTTACGGCAGGAAATAGACTTTAAGATTAATTTGCTAATTAAAGACCTAGATTCTTTAGTAGCAAACCACCAGAAAACATTGGAACGAAAAGAACAATTAATGAAAATTCTTTTGAAAACTGAAGAAGAGATTACATCACAAAAATCGACGGTTGATTCCTTAGGAAAGGAACTAAGGCAGATCGAAACAGAGATCGAATTTACAAATGGAGAAATAAAGGCTTTAGAGGATTTAGAAGCTAAATTATTAGGTGATCGGGAAAAAGGACTTCGAGGGCTTTCTGATTTATCGTCTAGATTTGCAGGTATTCACCAAGAATGGTTGGGTAAAGGAGAAAATCTTAGTGAATATGAAGAATTATGTACAGAGATCAAGGCCGAGATTGATAAGCGTAATCTCGAGTTATATCAGACTCAGGAAGAAATGCGGATGTTACAGGAGCAAAAAAGCATTTTAGAGGAGAAAGTAAAAGGGAGTAATAAAGAGCAGATCTCAAGGGAAGCGGAATTGGAAAGTTTAAAAACCTCTTGGCAAGAAACTCTTTCTTCTCTAAACGGAATTGAGGAACGCCTCCGAAGTATTCAAAGACAAAGTGGAGAGTTACTCGCAGAATTACATCGGGTAGATCTACAGATTAATAGACTTAAAATTAATGAAGAAAATACAATTTTCAAACTAAATGAAGCTTATGGGGAAAATTGGAAACAAGGGGCTAATGAAAATTTGGTCCTACCCTCTAATCCCAAACAGGTAATAATAAAGTTGAAGAGACAGATGAAAGAGATGGAACCAGTAAACTTGCAAGCTATTAATGAGCACCAAGTATTAAAGGATAGAGTGGATTTTCTTTCAAAGCAAAATTCAGATCTTATTGAAGCCCGGGAATCATTAGGGAAAGCAATTGAAGAAATAGAAAAAACGATTAAAAAAAGATTTTTGGAGACTTTCTACCAGGTAAGAGAGGAATTCATTGAGTTGTTTGAGACTCTTTTTTCCGGTGGAAAGGCTGATCTTGAATTGGCAGATCCGGAGAATCCGTTAGAGTCTGGCATCGAGATTTTAGCTCAGCCTCCGGGCAAGAGGTTGCAGAGCCTTTCGCTCTTATCTGGGGGAGAAAGAGCAATGACTGCTATTGCTCTGCTCTTTGCTATTCTCCGGATTAAACCTTCTCCTTTTTGTATTTTAGATGAGATTGATGCCACCTTGGATGATACTAATGTAAAGAGGTTTGCTGAATTATTAACGATTTTCAGTAAAGATCTTCAGTTTATTGTAATTACTCACAGGCGAGGGACGATGGAGGTGGCGGATGCATTATATGGAATTACAATGGAAGAAAAAGGAGTCAGTAAATTGATTTCGTTAGATTTGAAGAAACAGGCAGGCTAAGGAGGAAAAATTTTGGCAGAAGGATTTGTATCAAGATTAAAGACAAGTTTGACCAAAACAAGACAGCGATTCTTGAGTCAGTTGGAGGATATTGTAGTCTTTCATAAAAAGATTAGTCCCGAATTTTATGATGAGTTAGAAGAGATTTTGATCGCTTCTGATGTTGGCTTTAAAACTACTTCACTTCTTTTGGATAAACTTAAAGAAAAAGTCAAAGAGGAAAAAACCGATGAAACTAATGAAGTAAAGGGGTATCTGCGTGAAATAATTGAAGAGATTCTATCTCTTCCTTCACCTAATATTATTAGTACTGATAAACCTCTGGCACTGTTAGTGGTTGGAGTAAATGGTGTAGGAAAAACCACTTCCATTGCTAAACTAACAGAGTATTATAGAAGTAAAGGTAAATCTTGTCTATTGGTGGCAGGGGATACCTTTCGGGCGGCTGCTATCGATCAGCTATCAGTCTGGAGTAAAAGGTTAGGAGTAGATCTTATCCATCATCAAGAAGGTGCTGATCCCGGAGCTGTAGCTTTTGATGGGATTACTGCTGCTAATGCCAGACAGATTGATGTTGTGATGTTGGATACTGCAGGAAGATTGCATACTAAGGTAAATCTGATGTCAGAGCTAAAGAAGGTACATCGGGTTATCACCCAAAATCTTGGTGAAAGGGAACTGGTGAACTTATTAGTTTTAGATGCTACGACTGGTCAGAATGCTTTATCTCAGGCGCGCACCTTTCATGAGGCCATTGGAATCGATGGGATTATCCTGACAAAGCTTGATGGGACAGCAAAAGGTGGTATTGTTTTAGCGATTGCTGTAGAATTTGGCCTTCCTATTCTCTGGTTAGGGGTAGGGGAAAGTTCGGAGGACCTTCGGTTATTTGATCCTGGTGAATTTGTTAAGGCTCTTTTTGACTAGATTTTTTCTTATTAAAAGATGTTTTCCAAGGTTAAGCGGATCTGATCGGGAATTCGGTTGATGGTCTGTTTCATTTCAGCAATCCCGCTCAAAGCTAAAATATATGCTTCATTTCCAAGAAACGATTTTGTACGAGCAAGGTAAAGTTCAAACTCATCAAGGTCTTGATGATCAATCAACAAGACCCATATTTTTCTGGATTTGATCCATGATTTATTTATCTTCTCAAGCTGTTTGGAAATTTCGGTAGTATCAAGTTTTTTAACACTGGTTGCAAGTTTTTCAATTTCCGAGAGAAGTTCTTCTGATTGTCGGGCAATTGTGATCTCTGCATACCATCCGAGAACCAGAAAGATAAGAAAAAATATAATAACACCAATAAATACCTTCAAATTATTTCTCCCTTCGTACAAATATGAAATAGTAATAATCTTTTAATGAGTGGGTTTTGTTTGATAGTAAAGTCTTCCTTGGGTATCGATGGTGGCGATTAAAACCTTTTTTGGATCTTTGATACCATATTTCTCTAGTTCGGTTATGAGCCAATCTTTTGAGAGACCAATTTTTGTTAAACTTTTCTCTTCAATTTGACCATCTAAAATTAAGGAAGTAGATAGCCCTTCGTATTCTGTATTAAGCTCTAAATCTCCCGGGGTAACTGGTCGGGCTTGCGATTTCGGTACAATCGTAAGGGAACCATTCGTTTCTAAAAGTGCAAATTCGACATCTGTGAGGTTAAAAAACCCTTCAGCTCTTAATTGCTCCAGCAAATCATTTAGATTATAAAGGTTTTTTCTCATTTCTGACCAGTTAATTATTCCGTTTTCAATGATCGTACTGGGATTGCCACAGAGTAAGGTACGGAATTTCTGACTTTTGATGGATAAGAAAGAAAAGGAAACTTGCACTAAAAGCAGAGTAAGAACTGGTATCACACCATTGAGAAGAGATAAACCACGATCTTGCATGGGGATAGCTACTAAATCTGCAATCATAATAGTAACTACGAATTCATAGGGTTGCAATTGACCAATTTGCCGTTTTCCCATTAAACGCATTACTAATACCACTAATAGGTAAAGAATAAGAGTACGGAAAAAAATAATGAGCATTTTATCCTCCGCCTTTTTTTTATTATTCTCCCTAGAAAATACTTTAATCATTCTTGAATAATCCCCGTTATTCTTTACTCAGCCTGGTCAGAATATTGTTCACTAATTTCCAAAGACATGTCTTCAATCAAAATATATTGTTAGACAATTTCTTGTTGAAAAATCAATATATTAATCTAAATTCGTGACATCTATAGACACCAGGGTAAATTTTGAAAGCTGCGACAGCGTATCCCCTGGTATAGATCGATTAGTCACGAAATCAGAAATATGAATAAGAATAAATCATAAATCAACCAATTATGCAATTCTTAGAGCTAGGAATTAACTTCTGACCAGGCAGAGATTATAACTAAATATATTCTTTTTTTTAGGGGGGTAAATGTAATCTAATTTGTATACTATATACTTTAGATATTACCCTATTATCTTATTGACATTCTTCTATGGTTTCAATATATTCTAATATAATGACTATATTTTTGTGGTAATAATTACCAGCAAGGAGGAGATCTAATGCCGGAGATTAATCCGTTAGCAATAGCACAACAACAATTGGATATGGCTGCGGAAAAACTTAATCTTGATCCGGGGGTTCATGCTATTCTTAGAGAACCTATGCGTACCTTGGAAGTGAACTTTCCAGTGAAAATGGATGATGGTACGGTTAAAGTTTTTAAAGGTTATCGGGCACAGCATAATGATGCGATTGGACCTGCTAAAGGTGGGATTCGTTTTCATCAGAGTGTTAATATGGATGAGGTTAAAGCCCTCTCGATGTGGATGACTTTTAAATGCGGTGTATTAGGCTTACCATATGGTGGGGGTAAGGGAGGAGTTGTGGTTGATCCTCGGACTCTTTCCCAATCTGAACTTGAGCGTTTAAGCCGTGCCTATTTTGCGGCTATTTCTTCGATTATTGGACCGGATAAGGATATTCCGGCACCGGATGTTAATACTAATCCTCAGATTATGGCCTGGATGATGGATGAGTATAGTAAATACTCCGGAGGAGTATGCCATCCGGGAGTCGTTACTGGTAAGCCAATAATTGCTGGGGGATCTTTAGGTAGAAGTGAAGCTACAGGTAGAGGTTGCGTTATTATTATTCGTGAAGCTGCTAAACGGTTAGGATTGAGTCTTAAAGGAGCTACAGCTGCCATTCAGGGTTTTGGTAATGTTGGTGGCGCTACTGCACGGTTGTTAGCCAAGGAAGGAGTAAAAATCGTCGCGATTATGGAAATCGACGGCGGAATTTATAATCCAGATGGTATTAATCCTGAAGATGTACTGGAATACAGAAAAAAAGCCGGTACAATAAATGGTTATCCTGGATGTCGTGAGATTGGTAATGAAGAGCTTTTTGCCCTTGGCTGTGATATTCTGGTTCCTGCTGCAATGGAGAATCAGATTACCAAGGAAAATGCGGGGCAGATTAAGGCTAAACTAGTTGCAGAAGCGGCCAATGGTCCGACGACTCCGGAAGCTGATGAGATCCTTTCGAAGAATGGTATAATGTTAACCCCTGATATTCTTACCAATGCTGGTGGTGTTACTGTCTCCTATTTTGAGTGGGTGCAGAATTTTATGAATTACTACTGGACTGAGGAAGAGGTTAACTCCAGATTAGAACAGAAGATGGTAGAAGCTTTTGAACGTATTTATCAGATGAGTCAAGATTATCAGGTAAATATGAGAGTAGCTGCTTATATGGCTTCGATCTCCAGGGTGGCAGAGGCGATAAAGGTTCGGGGCTGGGCTTAAGAGTGGGATAAACCCACTCTTTTTTTAACTTAAGCCCATTGCGTTGTGGTAATTAGTAATTTTCTCATCTAAAAAACCTCATAAATGGGATGAGGTAAGAAAAATTTTAAAAATTATTTGGGTAATGAAGGTTTTCAAATGTTGTGATCAATGATACAATAAATTTGTTTACCTATTAAGGAATTGCATAATTCATATATTTAAGATTAGGCAATTCTCTCACTACTTGTAATGGAGGAGAACAAGGTGAAGATTATAGAAAAAACGGAGCTTGCTCCGGGAATTGTTAAATTTCTGGTTAGTGCTCCATTAATTGCTGAAAAAGCGCAACCTGGACATTTTATTATTTTGCGCCATAAAGAAGAAGGAGAAAGAATACCGCTTACGATTGCTGATTTTGATCGCGAAGAAGGTACTATTACTTTGGTCTGCCAAGGGATTGGTAAGAGTACAGTTGAGATCAATCGTATGAAAAAAGGCGATTCTTTTTTAGATTTATTAGGTCCTTTGGGCACTCCATATCCGATAAAAAAATTAGGAACAGTTGCTTGTGTGGCTGGAGGACTCGGAGTAGCTCCTCTTTATCCAAAAGCTAAAGCCCTCCATAAAGCAGGGAATAAAGTGATCAGCCTTATTGGTGCCCAGCGTAAGGAGATGCTGATCATGACAGAAGAGATGACTGCGGTTAGCGACAAGGTAAATTATAGTACGGATGATGGTAGTTTTGGTCATAAGGGTTTTGTAACTGATCTTCTCCGGGAACTACTCTCCAAGGAAAAAGTGGATGAGGTAGTGGCAGTCGGACCGGTCCCAATGATGGCTGCAACAGTTAAGGTTGCTAAGGAATTTAATGTTCCAATTGTTGTTAGCTTAAATGCTTTGATGATTGATGGTACCGGGATGTGTGGAGGTTGTCGGGTTACAGTAGATGGGGAGACTAAATTCTGTTGTGTTGATGGTCCTGCTTTCGATGGTGTGCTGGTTGATTTCGATGAGATATTAAATCGGCAAAAATACTATCGGAATATGGAGAAAGAAGCCTTTCACCGCTGTAGATTGGAGGATGCAGGAAAATGAGACAATCGATGCCTAAACAAAACCCGAAAATACGACGGAGAAACTTTGATGAAGTAGCGGAAGGTTTTACTGTAGAACAGGCTAAACTCGAAGCTGAACGCTGTTTGAAATGTAAGAAACCCCGGTGTGTTCAAGGGTGCCCAGTAGAGGTTAATATTCCCGGCTTTGTCTCTTTATTAGCAGCAGAACAACCAGGAGACGCCCTAGCCAAGATAAAAGAGAAGAATAATCTTCCTGCAATCTGTGGCCGGGTCTGTCCTCAGGAGAATCAATGCGAGAAAGAGTGTATACTGGGGAGAAAAGGAGAACCAATTGCGATTGGTGCTTTAGAGCGTTTTTGTGCCGATTGGGGAAGAACGCAGCAAACAAATGAGCAATCTTACCCTAATCCAAATACCACTAAGGGAAAAGTAGCAGTTGTTGGTTCTGGCCCAGCCGGTTTGACTGCGGCTGCAGACTTAGCTCTTATGGGGTATAAAGTAACTTTATTTGAATCCCTTCATGCCCCTGGTGGAGTCTTACGCTATGGGATTCCCGAATTCAGACTTCCAAAGGCGATTGTCGATTATGAGATCGGAAATCTGGCAAACTTGGGAGTAGAAATGAAAAATAATTTCCTAATTGGACAAACCTTAACTATTGACGAACTTTTTGCTCAGGGATATCAAGCAGTATTTATTGGAACTGGAGCGGGTCTTCCGTACTTTTTGGGGATTCCTGGAGAGAACTTGAGTGGTGTATATTCTGCTAATGAATTTCTAACCCGGGTGAACCTAATGAAGGCTTATCGCTTTCCAGAGTATGATACTCCAATCCGGATTGGAAAGCACGTCGCAGTAGTAGGTGCTGGTAACGTTGCGATGGATTCGGCACGGACCGCTTTACGATTGGGAGCAGAAGAAGTTAGTATTGTGTACCGCCGTTCAAGAGAAGAGATGCCCGCCCGCTTAGAAGAGATTGAGAATGCCGAGGAAGAAGGGGTTAATTTCCGTCTACTGACTAATCCGGTGGAGATTCTGGGGGATGAATCCGGAGAAGTAAAAGCAATGGTCTGTCAGAAGATGTCTTTAGGTGAACCCGATGCTTCGGGGAGACGGAGACCAATTCCAATTCCCGAATCTGAATTTACGCTTCCAGTTGAGACGGTTGTAGTGGCGATCGGTCAGGGTCCTAACCCAATTCTCTTGCGTGGGACAAAAGGTCTAAACTTGAATAAGCGCGGTTATATTGAAGTGGATCCCGAGACCATGATGACTAATATTCCAGGCGTATTTGCTGGTGGTGATATTGTTACTGGTGCAGCCACGGTAATTGCAGCCATGGGAGCAGGTAAAAAGGCGGCCCGAGCTATAGAGAGTTATCTAACCCAAGATAAGTAAGCAAGTTCCTTGATTTAGTAATGTAAGTAAAAAGAAGAGCGAGGGTCAACCCTCGCTCTTTTTATCAGTCATTGCTACTTATATAATAAATTTCACTCCAAAAACTTTCATTGCCACCTTCATCAAAACTACTGATCGCATAACCAACTTGGTTATTAAAGAAATAAAATTCTTTATTGGTAGTTGAATCTTGAAAAGAGACTGTTTCTTTGTCCAGCCCAGCCAAGTATACTAAACGCCCTTCTTTGTTTGTCCGATAAAGATAATAGCCAGCTAAATCGGGTTCAATTACGGGGTCCCAGGTAACAAGGAGATTATCCGTTCCTTCAAAAACGACTGAAAGGTTTTCCGGAGTGGCGGGGGTGGAGTCAATAGTACCACTAATCATTAAGTCAGCATTAGCTTCCAGGTGTATTTCTGTTAATTTTCCGGCTCTAATATTGATTGTTTGATAGGGGCTTTCGTAAATTGCTGATGTTTTTTGAGGAATATAAATTATTGCCTGGTAAGTTCCTTCTTTTATGTTGATCTCTTCAGCGTTTTTAAGGTAATTCCCTTCTAATTGTAAAGGAAATGAGGTTGAACTATTGCTGCTAGGGTCAAGGTAAACATAGAATTTACCCTCAGAGACTTCAACTCCGTTGTTAGGGAATTCAGAGATATCAATAGTGACATTTACCAGCCCGGGCGCCGGAAGAATTCGTATAAAAAGCTCTTCTGTTTCACCAGGTAAGATTTCTATACTATTCTCCCCGTAAAAAATACGATCGCCAGCCAGATCAATTCCATATACTTGAATTTTCCAAGTACCCGGATATAACTTATCAAAATCTATTACTTGTCCATCGCCTAAATAATCAATAAGTTTTTCTCTTTTCATTCCTTTGTTGGTAAGTAAGACTAGTAGTTCTTTGATCTCTGTAGATATAGCTTTAATCGAGATCTTTTCTTGTTCAGCAAGCCCAATCTTGAGATAAAGTCTGCCTGGGTCTTTCCCGGGAAAATAGGGTTTTTTTAAACACCCGCTAAAACATAACATAAAAATTAAGATCAATAATCCGACTTTTTTGTTCATTGCATGCACCTCCTATTTACTAGAATAATTTGACATAAAAAGGGATTATCCTTTTTTTATTAAGACAAGAAAGGATTTAAGACTTTTCTATAGAAATGTAAATGGTAACAAAAGGCTAGCATCGTAATAAAAACATTATAAAAGCCACAGGGTGGAGGTTTTATACTTGATGAAAAGAAAAAATTCCTTTCTACTCCTATTACTTTTATTAGTATTTTTTATCAGTAGTCTCAATATATGGGCAGAAGAATATAGATTGGGTCCCAAGGATGTGTTGTCAATTGGAGTATGGGGTCAACCAGACTTACAGGTTCAGCAAGTAGCTATTTTACCGGATGGCACGATCTTCTTTCCTCTCATTGGCCAGGTAAAGGTGGCGGGAATGACTGTAGAAGAGGTACAACAAACAATTACGGAGAAGTTAAGTACATATCTGGTTAATCCTCAAATTAGCGTGATAGTTGCCAAAACCAGAACCATTCAGGTTAAGGTTGTTGGTGAAGTTAATTCTCCGGGAATCTTTAATTTAGAGCTAGGTAGTTATGCTTCCGATGCAATTGCGATTGCCGGTGGACCTACATACAAAGCGGAGCTGGCAAAAGTAGTTATTTCTTCACCTGATAATCCTGAACAGATAATAATTGCTTTAGGAAAGGCAGATAAATTTAAGGATAATTTAGCAGTAGGACCAGAAATGATAGATGGGATGACAGTCTATGTCCCTGAAAGTTGGCTTAATTGGGAGAAAGTTACTAGGTTTTCAGCGATTTTAGGTATAATAAGTGCTGTAAAAAGTATTTTTGGACTATAATGTCTTAGAACGATTGCAACCAAAAAAGATACTTTACTCGTAAAGTATCTTTTTTGGTTTTACTTTTATAAAACTGTAAAATTATAGAATCAAATAATTTAATTATTTAAGATTTGACCACAATGTACTGATATTCCTACTAGGGATTGTCTAACAGTCTATTTTGATTGAAGGGGAGTCTTTGGAAATTAGACAATTCCCTCAGTTAAAATGATCCGTAATTCCCTGATAAATATAAAAAGCTTCTCTCCAAAGATAACCGGGACTTCTTAATTTAGCCTCTTCCTGCGGATTAGTAATAAAAGAGGCTTCTGTTAAGATTGCAGGCATCCTTGTATTTCCCAGGACATAAAAGTTTGCCGTATTAGCACCTAGATCTCGGAGGCCGGTCATTGCTAATAAACGGTTTTGAACTTTGTTTCTTAGATCATGGCTTTTCCAGTTTCCTCTGGTACTGGAGTAAACTGCAGTACCATTATGATCCGAGTTGATTGAGCCATTATGATGAATGGAAATGAAACGATCAGCATTCCAGGAATTAGCCATAGAGACACGGGATTTTAGGGAAATATAGGTATCATTGACCCGGGTCATCTTAACATTCGCTCCCCCGTATTCTACTAGGCAGTTACGGAGTGCTTCTGATACTTGTAAATTAACTTGTTTTTCTGTCAGTCCGTTGGAACCAACAGCTCCTGGATCCCAACCGCCGTGTCCGGGGTCGACCATGATTTTAACCCCAGATAAGGGTTTAGTAGCTGCGGAAACCTCTGTTATAGTAGTTAAAATCATTGTAATGATAACCAAAACAAAAATAATCGTTCTTTTTTTGAACAAGAAACTCCTCTCCTTTTAAAATTCGCTCAAAACACAGTATTAAACTGGATGGAAAATCGGTTGTATCTGGAAAGAGTAATTTTGTCTACATCTGCTTCAAATACGGAATCATACCCGATTTGCAGACTGGAAACCGCAGAAAATGATTTTCTCAGGCGGCCGGATAAGGTCAGCTGTGGACCCTCATATTCGATTTGGCCAGGAGAAAATAGTAACCCTGTATTGATGGCAGCATCCCAGTTGTTAGATAATTTCCGTTGTATAGTGCTACCTACCCCATAGGAGTTATTAACAAAAATATTTCCTTTTTCCAAAAAGCTATCATTTAAAATTGAAGAGGTAGGGGCAAATCCCTGTTCAAAATACCAGGCATTTAGGGTGTATATAGTGTCTGCGATGGCTTTATTCCATGTAAATAGTCCACCTAAAGCCTGGTCTTTCTTTTCTAGGTAATTTTCGGCTCCTGGTTTATACCAAGCTAACTCACCTTGAAAAGTCCCACCAAGAATGTTAGTAATCAGATCGATACTGGCAGCGGTCTCACTTAGTTCGCCAGTAGGTGTATGAATTATAGTAGTTCCCAGCATATAACCGGGTTTTGGAAAAGCGATCCTTAGACCAAATTTATCATCGCTGGTTACGGTCACATAATCCTCAGTGATCAATTTGGATTTTAAATAAAGTCGGGAGTAAAAACCGCCTAAATAAATATTAGTATTACCACTCTGGAGTGCTATACCCTGAATTGGTGAGCTAGAATGATCAGCTATTAAGCCTAAGGGATCAAGGGTAAACTTAAATTTTCCTAGATCCGCTAATAACCGGGGAGAACGGTATCTTACCGCAGCTTCATTAACAAACAATTGATTAAGATAGCCGTAATTATCATAATGAGATAAGAGAAGATAAAAATAGAAATTCCGATCAATTTGAGCATCGAGATAAAGATTCAAATTACTCTTAAAATCAGGAGTTTCGTACCTCTCAATTGAACGGCGTTTATAATCAGCCTGTAAACTAAACTCACCACCTAGTTGAAGATGGCCCCAGCGGCTTTCCAAATTAGATAGACGTTTTAATACAGAATTATCAATTTCTGCAGCAAGTGTAGGTAAGGGAAAATGTAGAATAAATAAGAAAGCAATTAAGATTAATAAAACGAGAAAGTGAAGTTTGGTATTGGTTCGTGTAAAGTGTAGCAAAGACAAATCCTCCATTTCTTGAAACAAATTTTACCTGTTTGGTTGTAAAGCGTTATCCCTCCTTTTACTTCTTTAAATTTCTCTAATTAAACAAAAACCCCTGCTCAAGGTAGGAATGGAATTTATGGTAAAATATATTTTATGAATTATTCTTAAATTAATCAGCAATTAATCAGCCGGAGGGCTGATTAATTTTTTTCCTCCGGCTGTTGCTCTTGACCCATCATTTCCTGAGCTTTTTGGATTAGCCCTCGAACAATGAGTCCAGCTTCACGGGTTGTGATATTGCTGTAGTTGTAGTTGTTGCCGTCTCTTTGAATGCGGTCGGCAAATCCAAGTTCTTTAGCTATTTCATATTTGACCTCATCTGAGACTATGCTACGTCTTGCCACAGCTTCACCTCCCACTTTTATTCTTCCCAGTTTAATTGGGGAAAAATCATTTAAACACTACCTGTTTTGGGTAGATAGATCTATTGGATAATTTTGGAAATGTTTTCCAAAGACGTCTCTTCAAAAGCTCCTATTGCAATTGAACCAAAAATATAGATTTAGAGAGTCCCTAGTTAGGCTATACATATATTGTGAACAAATCATAAAAATAACCAATTAAGAATTTCATAAGTAAGGGTAAATGAATGAATAGCAAAGCATACTATTAAGAGAAAATATATATATAAAAAAGGAGGATCTCAATTGCCAAAAGAAAATAGGCATCCACTTAGTTTACCTGAAGGTGCGGATAATGCAGAAGAAAGTATTAAGTGCCCCTATTGTGGTACAATGTTTGGGATTGGTTATAGTAATGAAGATGTTGTTAGCTGTCCGGTCTGTGATGAAAGCATTTCAACCGAGGAGGCGGAGACAATATATTCATCTAATGAAGGATTTTAAAGTGTCGCTCACTCTAGCTACTGAAGAAATTCAATTTCACTTGCGAAACAACATTCTGACCAGGCTGGGTGGAATATCAAAACGAGCCGGGTAATCCCACTTTTCGCATACTTTAGTCACCAAGGAAAATCGCGAAAGCTTACGAAAGCGTTTTCCTTGGTATAGATGAAACGCGAAATGTGAGAACCGACGAGTGACGAGTTTCTAAATGTATTTTCTAAGTTATAGAGCCCGAGAATTTCCGGGCTTTTTTTAATGGGCTTATCATAATTAATGTTTGTCGTAACATGTGTAGTATGTTTTTAGCTGGACTCTTTGAGTGTGGAGTAAAAAGACAGATGTTCATACTCGTCCGTTCATATGAAAGTTAAGATCTCAGCTTTTGATCTGCTAAAAAGTATAAATAAGTACAGTAATTCTCTTTTAGTGTATAATAATCAAGAAGAAGTATTCGGTATGGATATTGAACCACAAATTGGATAAAATATACAAAAAGCTAAATTATGATGATTGATCGCCGGTTTATTGAGAAAAAAAAAGAGTTTTATGAATTATTATTGAAAGATATATTGTTTTATTCATTTAATCGTCATAGAATAGAAGATGTGAAAATATATGGATGACTGGCTGAAGAAAGGACGGATAGGGTTGAAACCAGGGGATCATCTTTATTTTATTGGAATTGGTGGTGCCAGACTCAGTGCCTTAGCTAAAATTTTTCAGGAGAGCGGGTACAAAGTTTCTGGTTCTGATCGGACTCCAAGTAAGAATACGATGGAGTTAGAAGCAAAAGGGGTACAGGTTTATTATGGTCATCAACGTGAAAGAATCACGGATGATATTGATTTAGTAGTTTATACGAATGCCGTTGGTGATCAAAATCCTGAGCTTCTTGAGGCTAAAAAACAGCAACTTCCGATTTTTGAGGGTGCTGAACTTTTAGGGAAACTGATGAAGAAAAAAGGGATGGGAATTGCTGTTGCTGGAACTCATGGAAAGACAAGTACTACTGCTATGATCTCTTTACTTTTAATCAAAGGCGGCAAGGATCCCACGATTGAAGTGGGTGGAGAGATGAAAGAACTTCCCGGAAACCATCGCACGGGAAAAAGTCCTTATATTGTAGTGGAGGCTTGTGAATTTCGCCGGTCTTTTCTATTTCTCTCCCCTAAGGTTGAGGTGATTACAAATGTTGATTGGGATCATCCAGACTGTTTTCCTACTGCCGATGATGTAGTCCGTACTTTTAAAGATTTTATTTCTTTGTTACCTTCAGAGGGAAAGCTTGTGATCTGGCGGGATGATCCACATTACCAGGAATTAGCGGCTGCTTCTAAAGCTCCTGTCCGCACTTTTGGATGGTCAGAACAGGCTGATTGGTATTGTTCAGAGATTACTACTGTTCCGCCCATGGGGATAAAAGGAAAGTTATATCGGGAAGGGGAATATGTAGGTGAATTAATCTTGCAAGTTCCTGGAAAACATAATCTTCTAAATGCCTTGGCTGCAGTGGCTACTGTTTCAGAATTAGGAGTACCGATTGAAGATTGTCTTAGTTATATTTCAGAGTTCACAGGGGTACGAAGACGTTTTGAAGTTAAAGGCCAGGCTGATGGAGTTGTAGTAGTGGATGATTATGCTCATCATCCAGCAGCTGTTAAGACTACTCTCGCTACAGTAAGAAACCATTTTCCTGGGAGGGTATGGTGTATTTTTCAGCCCCATCTTTATAGCCGGACCAAGTATCTTCTTCCCAAGTTTTCCCAAGCGTTTCAAGATTCTGACATCTTGGTATTGGCTGATATTTATGCAGCAAGGGAGAAAAATCCCGGTGATATTTCCAGTAAAACTTTGGCTAATGAAGTAAAAAAATATCACAAAGATGTAAGATATATTGGCGATATGGAGAAAATTAAGGATTATCTTTTAACAGAAACCCGTTTGGGTGATTTGGTTATAACCATGGGCGCTGGGGATATATTTAAAGTAGGAGAGGAATTCTTACGTGCTAAAGGAAAGAATAATTAACAGCAGGTAAAAATCGTATTTAGAAAAAGGAGTCCCTTTGTTCCCTGGAGAAATTACCAGGGAACTTTTTTAACTTTTTTAAAAATATCCCGGATGGAGGGGTTCATTTGTCAAAGGTTGTAATCACTAGTTGCGGGAGTTATGATCGAAAGGAGATAGAAACTGCGGTTGCTAAATGCCTTTACGAACTCGGAGGTATCGGGCAATTTATTTCTGCTGGAGAACGGGTTTTGGTAAAACCAAATCTATTAGCTGCCGATCCCCCGGAGAAAGGTACGGATACCCATCCGGAAGTGGTAAGAGCAGTCCTATTAGAAATTATAAAAGTAGGTGCAATTCCTATTGTTGGGGATAGCCCCGGTTTCGGGAGCCTTTCCCGAGTGGCGGAGAAAGCAGGAATTACTCAAGTCTGTCGTGAGCTAGGGGTAACATTAGGCCAGTTTAATGAAGATGTTGAGGTGAAAACTTCTTCGGAGGGAAAAGTATTAAAAAGTTTCCCCTTGGTTAAGGAGATTACCGAGGTAGATGCAATAATAAATTTGCCGCGGGTGAAAACTCACGGACTTACTCGTTTAACTGGCGCCGTGAAAAATCTTTTTGGCTGTGTAGCCGGGTTACATAAAGGTGAGATGCATTTTAGACTTCAAAGAGCAGATGTATTCCAAGGGATGCTAATTGATCTGGCTTTAACTCTTAAACCTACACTTACGATTGTTGATGGCGTAACGGCCATGGAGGGAGCAGGCCCTAGAAATGGAAGCCTGCGTCATCTAGGATTGATTTTAGCAGGCGAAAACCCATTTTCTGTGGATGCTGTAATTGCAAGAATAGTAGGACTCGCTCCTCAGGAAGTGCCCCTTTTGGCGATAGCTGCAAAAAGAGGAATAGCCGGTATTAGTGATTCGGAAATAGAGATTAGGGGAGAAAAAATAGAGGATTTTATTATTCGTGATTTTAAAGTACCTACCTCTTCTACAAGAATTGATCTGAAGGTTCCTGAGTGGGTAATAAGGCTTTTCCGGCATTATGTTTCGCCTTACCCTGTGATTCAAGATCATTGTAAAAGATGTTTAGTTTGTCTTCAGGCTTGTCCAGCTAAGGTGATTGCTTTAGCTAATGGTAAAATAAAGATTAATGATGAGGAATGTATCCGGTGCTATTGCTGCCAGGAACTTTGTCCGCATGATGCTATAGAATTAAAAGTGCCTTTATTGGGAAGGTTATTCCTTAAATCTTCTTTAATTCTTTGACAAGGCGGAGAAATTTATCTTTTTGGCCGGTAGCTAAGGCTTGATCAATCTCTGCCATGATCTTACTTCTATTCTCCTCATTTTTTGCTTCTTCTATTAATAATAGGATTTCTAATTCTATTTGAAAACTTTTTATCTTTTCTTCTTCTAAAGGGATCGGAATCTCTTCTACTACATCAAGAAAGGGTAAGCAATTTTCTCGACCAGGGAAATACAGGGTTAAATAGAGTTTTTCGCTTTTCAAACCAGAAAGATATTCCAAAATATCCTCGGTCTTTGTTATCATTTTCTTATATGTTATTAGTAAAGATGGAGGCATTCCTGTCTCTAGACTGGAGATCACAAGAAGCGGACGGAGAAAAGACCCGTTTTCTATAATTTTTACATTATTCAAGCTCGAGTCTTTTTTTTGTAAATAGGAAAGAATCTTTTGAGGAGCATCACCTCTAAGTTCCCAATTCTCTATAAACCAATTAATAAATCGTTTTTTTGCAAGTGGGCTGATTGTTGGCTTGTTCATGAGGATACCTCCTTTAAACCCTCTCCTGACTTTTCTTGTTTTTAGCTATTGTTTCTATTAATAAAATCGGCAGTCTGTTTAGAGTCTTTAATGAAAATGAGGATTTAATATATCTTATTACACAAATTAAGATCTGATGAGAACCCTTTTGTTAAAAATTCTAGGTTGGTAAATTTAATTAATCAAAAATGTAATCCTTAACTTATAAGTTAATTTTAAAGCTCTGGAAAAGCAGTTTAATAAATGGTATAGTTAATTGCGGGAGGAAACTAATGCTATTAAGGTTAATCATATTATTCACAGTGGTACCGTTGTTTGAATTGTGGCTATTAATAGAACTTGGCGGGGCTATTGGTACCTGGCCAACTATAATCCTGGTTTTAGGAACTGGGATCTTAGGAGCCGGTTTAGCTAAGACGCAAGGGCTAGTACTTTATCGGAAAATAAGGGTTAATTTAAACCAAGGAAGAATGCCTACTCAAGAATTAATATCAGGTTTATGTGTTTTGACCGGTGGGATTCTACTGATTGCTCCAGGGCTTTTAACTGATATAACAGGGGTACTTTTGCTTCTACCTTTTATCCAGTCTTGGGTTGCAGAATTGATTCGTAGATGGTTAAGGAAAAAATTCAAATTAGGTGATTTTTATATTAATCATATGACTTGGGATAGGGAAAGCGTGGAAGATGATGAGTCCTGAATCCATTCAACCACCAGTTATGGTCAGTGCTTGTTTGTTAGGGCATAAATGTCGTTATAATGGGAAAAGTTGTTACTTACCTGTCCTTATAAGTAGTATGAAACAATATCAGGTTATTCCTGTCTGCCCAGAGGTTTTAGGAGGGTTACCGATTCCTAGATCACCTTTAGAAATCAGTAATGGAGATGGTTATGATGTCTGGGCAGGGAGTGCTCTAGTTGTAAATCAAGACGGGGTTAATTTTACCTACGAATTTCAAAAAGGGGCTCTTGAGACTTTAAATTTATGCAGAAAACATGGGGTCAAAATGGCGGTATTAAAAGAGAAGAGTCCTTCCTGTGGATCGAAGAGAATCTACGATGGTACTTTTAGTACGAGGTTAATTCCAGGTAGCGGTGTAACCGCCTCACTACTTAAAAAAGAAGGAATAAAGATCTTTTCCGAACAAGAATGGTTGAATGAGGTTGAATGAGGGGGTCTTGTTTTGCCTAAAAAATATAGATGGTTAAAACTGACTATTGGTATTGCGGCTGTTGTTCTATTTTTCATTATAATCAATAGTTTTTTTCGGGAAAATAGTAGGCTCCTAGAGGAACGTAATTTTTGGCAGGAAAAAACCATTGCTATGCAGGAATCTTTGAACGATCTCAAACAAATAAAAGAAGAACTTCAAATAAAGGTTGCTATGCTTGGTGAGGGGCTCGTAATTAAAGAGATTTTAGTGGAATCACTTTCCTTTTTTCCTAGTGAGCAAGGAAGTTTAGAATATAATCTATCTATAACAGTAGGAAATTCTTCGTCTCAAGTTATCCCACCGGCAAGTGGTTTTTTATTATTTGCTTTTCAAGCTCCTGGAGGAGATAAAATTAACCGTACTTCTTGGCGGAGGTTTGAACTTCCTTCATTTAATTCTAAAGAGGTTAAGGCCTTGCACCTTTCGGGGAAAATCTCGGCTCAACCCCGGGAGGAAATGTTGTTAATTATTAATCTTAATAATCAACCTGGACTTGCCAAGAAAATGATAGTACTACCTAGCCTGCCTGTAAAAAAGCCTGAACCTCCTACAGCAGGAAATCCATAATAAAGACCGCTTTTTATAGAAAATTTTAAAAAAAACTATAAAAGGAGTCCTCTTCAGATGAAAAGACCTGATAAAGACCATTATTATCTAGATATTGCAGCTGTAGTTGCTACAAGATCTACCTGTCTGCGTAGGCATTTTGGGGCTATTATCGTAAAGGATGACCAGATTATAAGTACTGGTTATGTGGGAGCTCCTCGGGGTAGTATTAATTGTATTGATCTAAAAGATTGTCCGCGGGAAAAAGCTGGAGTCCCTTCTGGCGAAAGGTATGAGCTTTGTCGTTCTGTCCATGCAGAGATGAATGTCATAATACATGCTTCCCGCCAGGAGATGATTGGAGCCACACTTTATCTTGCCTGTCTAGATCCGCTCACCGGAAAGAGAGTAATAGGGACTAGACCATGTAAATTATGTACTAGAATGATTATTAATGCTGGTATTAAAAAAGTGGTTACAGATGGTCCCCAGGAAACCGTCATTCACTACGATGTCGAGGATTGGGTTAAACAGGACCGGGGAGAATGGACCGCTGATAATATTTATGGATATTAAAATGAAACTCACGGTTTTAAAAGCCGTAAGTAATAAGAAAAAGAATTCTTCCGGAAGGAGAGATTTTGTTGACTTATCGTATTACTTTAATTCCAGGAGATGGTACAGGACCTGAATTAACTGAAGCTACCAGAAGGGTTATTGATGCTACAGGTGTAGGGATCGAGTGGGAGATTCAACATGCTGGTATGGATGTAATGGAAAAGAAAGGAACCCCTCTTCCTGATGAGGTGTTAGAATCTATTCGCCGGAATAAAGTGGCTTTAAAGGGGCCAATCACAACTCCAATCGGAACCGGTTTTAGAAGTGTCAATGTTGCCCTCCGACATGCTCTTAATCTTTATGCTTGTGTACGTCCCTGTAAATCATATCCTGGTGTTCGCTCCCGCTATTCAGATGTAGACATTACCTTAATCAGGGAGAATACAGAGGATCTATACGCTGGGGTTGAGTTTGATGAGGGGACGCCGGAAGCAAAAAAGATTATTCAAATGGCACCTGCGGGGAAAATCCGCGAAGATTCGGCAATCTCAATTAAGCCGATCTCCCGTCAGGGCAGCGAAAAGATTATTAGATATGCTTTTGAATATGCGAAAAAGAATGGAAAACGCAAGGTTACTGCTGTTGCCAAGGCGAATATTATGAAATTTACTGATGGCCTTTTCTACCGGGTAGGAAGGGAAATTGCTAAAGAATATGAAGGTATAATTGATTATGAGGAAGTTTTGGTTGATGCAATCTGTATGAAATTAGTTCAACGCCCGGAAAACTTTGAAGTTTTGGTTTTACCTAATCTTTATGGAGATATTGTTTCGGATTTATGTGCCGGATTAGTAGGGGGATTAGGTGTGGCACCGGGAGCTAATATTGGGGATGAAGTTGCACTTTTTGAACCGACTCATGGTTCTGCTCCCAAATATAAAGGGATGAATAAAGTTAATCCTGTGGCAATGATTCTCTCTGGAGTGTTAATGCTTAGGTATTTAGGTGAGAATAAAGCGGCCGATCGTCTGGAGAATGCTATTTCGGAAGTGATTCGTGAAGGTAAGCAGGTTACTTATGATTTAAAACTTGATCGTAATGATCCAACTGCAGTGGGAACTAGTCAGATGGCGGATGCCATAATTGAAAAGTTAAAGTAGTTGTCCACTCCAACAAGCTGGGGCACATGAAAAGATAAAAATCCAATTTAAGTTATAATCTCCGCCAGATCAAAAGTTGTTTCTTGGTTTAGGTGAATTTCTTCAGGCATTCTAGGGTTCAGCTTTGGCTGAAATTTGGGCAGCCGCTTTATAGTCCATCCTGGACAAAAAGCAGCTCGCGACCTCCTGTCGCTCGACCCAATTTCAGCCTCCGCTTCATCAAGAATGCTAAATGAAGAAATCTAATATACTTGCGAAACAACACTCTGACCAGGCTGGGCAAAGAATAGTAAGAGATAATTTAAGAGTATTTCTAAGTAGGAAAATAAAAAGGAAGACAAGGGGACGGTTCTCTTGTCTTCCTTTTTTCATTTAGTTACTTAAAATGTACGAAGGGCCTGCCAGAGAAATACAGAGTGAGGTTGCTATTCGGTTGGCAAGTTCTTTGCTCTCCTCTGTTGATACTTCTCTTAGGCTTACAAGCAAATCTTGTTCACTTTGATAATGGTCGGATAAAACCTGAAAACCAGCAATCTGTACCTCATATCCAGGTGTTTTCTTACGGTTTTCCAAATATAACTTTTCTCGCTGGATGAGGTATTCAATTCGAGGTTGAGGAATACCATCTGACTTTAACCCGTCTAAGATTCTGTTAATAATTTCTAAGGCAGACTCAATGGTTTCCGGAAGCGTTTGAAAGATAATCTTGATATTAGGGGCAGAAGGTTCAGTTAAGTAAGAATAATAAACCTGAACATCATAGACCAGACCGGATTGTTGCCGGAGAAGCTGCCATAATTCATCCTCTAAAAATTTTGTTAAGAGAAACCCAGCAAAGAAGGTTTTCTCTTTGATTTGGGGAGCGGAAAAACCAATAACGGCAGTACATAAGTTATCTCGGACCGGTGTAAAATTAAATTCAGGTTTCTTTTCGAACTTCTGAATCTTTTTGGTTTCTAAAGAAGGTTTTCCTTTCAAATCCCGGCCAGCCGGTTTTAGCAGGAAATCGGGAGGAAGTTTTTCTGAAGTGGCGATGATCAGATTCGCCGGGCGAAAGATTTCCCGGAACCAGTTATTTACTTCAGCAATATTCAAATTATTATAGTTAGGGCAATAGTGGTGAAGATAGGGGTGATCTATACCGTATAATTTTTCGTAAAACTTGATTAAAGCAGTCTTTCCGGGATTCTTTGGTTCATTTAAGTGGTAGTTGATTAGTTCATTGCATAAGTCGTGGAGGAGAAGTGCATCTAGGCGAATTACTGTATCAAGTTCACGGCAGAAATCAAGAAATTTTACCGGTGAAACAGTAAAATCAAAGATTGTATATTCTGGAAGGCTTAAGAAATTAACTTCTAAAGCAGAGGAAGCACGGAAGATATAATACAAAATTTCATTTGTTAATTTATTTATCCCGGCTTTATCCGGTTGTTCGTGGGCAGAACCGGTTTTAACGATCATTCTTAAAAAAGAAAGGGTCGTTCTTTTTTTTTCAATCGGTTCACGGAGAATAATGGTTAAACCGTCTTCACGGATTTCCGGTGGAGAAGCAGCTGTAAGCTTGGGTACAAAATTCAAAAAAGAAAATAAAATTAACAGTAATACTAGGGGTTTATATAAACGTGATTCTTTTTTCATTGCACTCATCCTTATAAAGCTTTTACGATAATTTTCAAATATTCTTTACCCGCTAAATATTTTTGAACAAAGTTTTTAAAATCTTTTACCATCAACTGATCAAAATTTTCAATATCTTCAGTGGTGAGGGCTGCTGGTTCAAAGAGTTGATTAGCATAAAACCCACTTGCCCTTGCTGGATCAGATTCAATTAGTTGAACCTCATTAAGTAGGCTTTTTTTCACAGAAGAAATGAATTTACTAAAGTTTTTAGCCTGTAGATACTGGAAATAACGATTAAGGTTTTTTTTGTGCCAGTTATCTAATTCCGGTGAGTATTTTTCTCCAGTTCCACGGTACTGGAAGACTAAATAATATTTTCCGGAGAGATGTAGCAGGGAAATTTGGTAGTCTATGGGACGCTTATTTATATAATCATACTGTTTTGATTCGTATTCTAAAATAAGGGGGAGAGTTTTTGCAATTCGTAATTCCTTTGCATTAGGTTTATTAAGTTCGAAACCAAAAAGAACTTGATACTCTTCACCCCAGAGATAATCTTCGATTACTATTTCCTTATTAAATGCGGGGAGTAGTAATTGGTGGTCAATAATTTCTTTTTTTCCAGATTCAATCGGGATTTTTTTCAAGTAATCCTGTACTTCCTGCACTTTAAAATTGCCGGTAATAATTACTGTTAATAGTTCGGGACGGTAAAACCTCTGATGAAAAGCTAGTAAATCATCACGGGTAATAGAGTGAACTGAGGAGACCAGTTGATTTTGGGTTAGATGATTAAGATAAAGGTAAAAAGTGTTTCCCGGATAAGTTCGGATTACATTTTCGACGGAGACGATCTTTTTTTCTAAAATAAGATCTTCGGGGCGTAGTCCCGGTTTGAGAATTAGGTCCAAGAAAAGGCGGAAAGAGGGAAAAAAGGTCTCTGGTGAACTTTCCAAATAATACTCGGTCCGGTTAAGAGTGGTAAAACCGTTAAAGAGGTTTCCTTGCTTATCCATTAAACCGGGGAAATCTGATAAACATAAACGATCATTTCCCCGGAAAATCATATGTTCCAAAAGGTGAGAACCGCCGCGAAAAGCGGGTGGCTCATCTAAAAAACCGGCAGGTATGATAATTCGGGCGGTAACACTCTCTGCATCAGGTAAGACTTTAGTGGCCAAATTTAGCCCATTAGGTAGGTCTTTTATTTGGAAGGCTGAGACCTTACCTTGTACAAAGGTGGATAATAATAGTATTAAGAAAAAGGTAGAAAGAATTCGATAACAGAGTCTACGCATTATTTACCATCCTTTATTATAGTTAATTTTTCAGGAATAAACTGATAATCCAGTTTTAGACGCTTACGAGATTTCAGCCTAACGGTAGCTGCTTCTTTAAGTTTTTTACCTTCTTGAGGTGCAAAATTGAGATCATAATCAGAATCAAAATAAATCATATCATCTGGATCATTGAAAGTTCCATTATGGTTGAGATCAACTAGAGCGACCGGGATCTCCTCCTCGTAATATAGAAGATTGGTAGTCAACCAGGTTCTGGTCTTTAAAATCAAATAATCATCAAAACCTGCCCTTTGTAGGAGGAGATACGGGAGATCCATTTGTAAAGGGTTAATAAAAACCTGATCTTTAAAATGATATTCAACTTGAAAAGCTAAGGGTACCGGTGAGTAATAAACTTCAATCCC
Organism: Bacillota bacterium; assembly: GCA_036744795.1. GTDB lineage: Bacteria > Bacillota > UBA4882 > UBA10575 > UBA10575 > UBA5486. The sequence continues at coordinate 55,260 of DAIOHK010000005.1, forward strand.
TGGATAACGGTCACTCTTAAAAATCTGGTACTTAGTTTCTCTACCATAGTCTTTATTTCCATCGGAATCGACCCAGATAAATTTATTTTCACCTTCAAGATCAAGTAGCATAGCATATTCTTTTGCTGGAGAGCCAAGTTTTACCTTTCCATAGTATAAAATATTAGCTTCCGTTTCTGGAGGAGTAATCACTTCCTGGTGATTCCGGATTTTAATCATTTTAATATAACATTTTTGGCCAGAATCTTCTTTTTCTTCTATATATGGGTTCCCAGTGTGGACCGGATGCAAGAGCCATTCTTGATCCATTGTGTTTCCCGTAACCCCGAGAGGAAAAGAAGAGAAAATTAGTAGTAAAGCAAGGGTTAATTGTAACAACATATTATAACCTCCAACTAAATTTAAGAATGGCACAAGTGGTTAATTTAGAATTTAACCACAATTACGATTTCGTAACTAATCGATCTATACCAGGGGAAACGATATTGTAAGTAAAAGGTAATTATGCAATTCCCTTAAATCTTAAATGTGGAAATAATTATATAATTATATAAAAATATTCAATATCCTGCAGGAATTTTACCAAAGATTCCCGAAAGCAGAAAGAAAATAAATAAAAGGAGGCCTCATTTTGAAACAAAAAAGTAAATTAATTCTCCTAATTATGCTGTTGTTATCGCTCCTGACAGCAAAAGCAACTTTAGGCAATGAATATTTTCTTTTTGATGCTGAGAAAAACAAAATTAAATTTATGGGGGAAAATGATTTTGTTTTTTCGGAAAAGATCGATATGGCAAAGGTTCCTGATTTAATGATGCGGACGGATGATCCCCAAAAGTATTTGGCGATCTATGGTCCAGAGACATCAAATGAATCACAGGAAAGTAAAGATCTTTTATCCGGCTTAGTGGAGTTAATTAGAGGTAAAAAGGAGGAAAAAGAAGATCGAGCCGGACAGCTTATCTTGTTTAATATCTCCAATGGTCGTACAGAGGATCTAGTAGATTTAGGGTATGCCCCCTTCAATTGGGTTTATACTGAAGATCATAAGCATTTTTTTATTACATATCGGACTACTCCGAAGAAAGATGCTAGCTATGAACTACTCCATTACAACATATCAGAGATGACGGCAGAGAAACTTCCTTTATCTACGGAAGTAAAAAATGTTAATTCTATTACCCTTTCTCTTGATGATCAAACCCTCTATTTATTATTAGATAATCAGCGTAGAGTCATCGATGTCTCCGAAACAGGCTTGTTAGGTAAAAAACAGGAAGTGCTTGGAACACCGCAGATGATGACCGTCTCTTATTCACCACTGAAAGCAAAGGCGACTCTTTCTGTAGAAAGTGCCCCTCTATCCCTACGGATGCTGGGAGATGAGAAGGCGGTTCTTATCAGTCAGGATTGGTCATTTATTTTACGGTCGCAAAATCAAGGTTTTAACTTAGGCAAGGGACAGATAAAACTGATGGATCTGAAGAATAACTCTGTTCTAGAGGAAAAAGAGATTCCCTCTGCCACTTCTCTATATTATCAGTGGTATAATGAGGAGAAAGTTATGATCCTTTATTATAAGGAAGCGGATGTCTTTTTATCTACCAAGTATAAATTTATAAAAGTAACTTCTTCCGGGATGAAATTTAATGAGATTGGGCAAAAACCGGTTGATTTAGATTATCTCCCGGATAAAGATCATCTTTATATACTTACTGCTAAGGACCTTAAAGTACTCGACTATTCTCAAGCTAAACTTCGGGAATATAGTACAGGCTCAAATATGTATAAGGATTTTGCGTACTATTTTTATCGGCTTCCTGATTCGGATTTAGCGGCGATTAGTAGTTATGAAGATGGCAAAGTAAAGTTATTTGATCTTAACAATAATCTAGTATTGGATAAAACATTGTCTGGGCGACCCTGGGGAAAGGTAAAATATTTGTGCAAAAGGTTATTATCCAAACCGATGAATGCTGAAACTCAGGTGGCTACTACCCAAGCGAACTCACAATTTTATATAGCTAACCGCAAAAGCGGGGATATTACAGTTTATGATCAGAATTTCGATAAACTCTCTTATATAGTGCCGCCTGAACCACCGTTAGGAATCTATCAGGTGAAACAACCTTCTCTCCAAACACTTGTTGTAACTGGAAGAAAGATCTACAAAATCAATAAAAAAAATATAAACTTAAACACAATTTATGAATTTAAAAAGAAAACTCAAGATATTTGGCTATTTGGGGAAGAAAAAAGGGCGATTATTCTCACACCATGGGAGTTTGTTGTCTTAGATGCTCAGAATCTACAAGTGCAGGATAAATATGAATTTTTCGTGAATAGTGCGGCCAAATATACTAAATTAAAACCAGGAGAACAGCGGTTCTATTTTATTAGAACTCTTTGATCTTTTAGATTTTACGAACGGCCAAGAATATTAAAGGAGGGACAGTTTAACCAATGAAAAAGATATCTACTTTAATTATTGCTTTGCTCTTAATCATACTAATTCCGACTCTGGCTTCAGCAGAGGATCAATTTTACTCGATCGGGAAATTACTTTGGGGCGAAGTACACTCCAGTTCTGACCAACCGGATGGGGATTATAAAATTTCGCAACAAGGAATTAGATTAGCGTATGATTTAGTAATGGAGATTACAGAAAACTGGGAGATGGGTTTTGGGGTTGGTTTTGAAGGTCCTCTTTTTGGTTCATTTAGCGATAATTTAAATGCTATTCCCATTTATGTTTCTGGGAGCTTTTATCCTTTTTCTACAGAGGAAATATATTACCTTACTGCCCGCTTAGGTTTAGGAATAATACATTATGCTGATAGCAGATACGATTTTAGCAATGATGAGCGTTTTTTTGGAATTTATTATGCTTTGGGAGCAGGCTGTAGGTTTCTTACTTACCCTCGGATTAAGTTAGAGGCTTTGGTTTCTGTAAATCATTCTTCTGTAAGTTATAGCGGATATAATTATGGGGAATCTGTAAATTATGACGCTAAGATTTTCTATCCGAAGTTTGGGGTCACGCTTGGGATTGGGTATTAGATCTAGGTAAGGATAGACAAGGGGACGGTTCTCTTGTCTATCTTTTTTTAGTGAGTCACTAAGTTATTGTTGCGTTGCTTTGGGTAAGACAAGAGAACCATCCTCTTGTCTTTTTTTCTTCAGAAGAGAGGTGGTTCCATCTGTTTAATGCTACCTGGCCATCCAAGGAGAGTTTTTTCTGTATCAGACCAGACTTCTAGCATTTTCTGGCGAATGGGTAGCGGTAGGGAGGGGTTGGTGATGACCTCTTTTGAAGGGATCGAAAGAATCCGGTATTGATGATTTATTTTATAGACCCATAGGGGGAAACAGGAAAGAAGCTCGACATTAATACCGGGGTGAAAAAGGTTTTTACTAATCCGGAGCGAGAGCATTAAACCACAATCACTATATTGCCAGCGTTGATTAGAAAGGAAGTTTCCCAGGGAATAAGCGGCAAAACAAGTTTTAAGGCGTTGACTAAAGGGATCCTTTTTTACTACGGTTTCAAGTGGTCTGATTACATGCACGTGGCTCCCAAGGATAATATCAACCCCTAGTTCAAACAGTCGGTGGCAAAGTTGCTGGTCAGCTTCGGAAGGGTAAAGTTGATACTCTTTCCCAGTATGTAAGGCCATAATAATGCCATCTACGCCAGCCTGTCTCACCTGGTTAATCTCCCAAGCGAGTTTGGAGTAATCAAGGATATTAAGGATCCATCTCATATTGGCAGGCGGCTGAAGACCGTTAGTGATAGTGGTGTAGGAGAAAAAAGCGAGTTTAATACCATTTATTTCTGTTATGTAATAAGGCTTTTGTTCGTGACGGCTCCGAGAGCCGGTTGACGGGAGATTAATGGATTCTAGATAAGATAAGGTGTTTTTGATCCCATTTACCCCTTGATCCAGAGAGTGATTATGAGCAGTAAAAACCAGATCAAACCCAGCCCATTGGAGGGCATCGGCGATCTGGTAAGGAGTGTTGAAACGGGGGTAGCCGGAGTATTTATTTGCTTCTCCAGTTAGAGAGGTCTCTAATACTCCGACAGTATAATCAGCTGTACTTAGGTTTTCTCTGATTTCAGAGAAGATTGACCGAAAATCATATGTATTCCCGGTTGGGCAAAAAGCGGAGTTAACTACAGGCATATGCATGACTAGATCCCCTACGGCTGTAAGGATCATGCTTGGTGGCGGCTGATAATCAGAGCTGGTTGAGATTTGAATAACAGGCTTTGAAAGGTTAAGCCATAATAAATAGGCAATTAAAGGCAGTAGTTTTCCGATTTTAAGGTGTCGGTTAGTTTGGTACATAAGGAATCACCCCTGAAACCTTGAATTGCCATAGCTATACATGAGAGTAAGCGACTACTTAATAAATTCTACTAAACATAATAGTTTTCCTTTTTTTTATTATTTTCAGGAACCGCATAATTACCTAGAAAATACAAAAAGAGAAGCTTTTAAAAACTTCTCTTTTTCCGGTATAAAAACAACCTTATTTCTTAACTCTTGACTAACATAATAAAAAACGGAAGAGTAATGATAGATAGAACTGTAGAGATCATTATAATTCGGGAGGCAAAAGCGGCATCGCCATTGTACTTCTTAGCAAAAATAGTAGTAAATGCAGCTGTTGGGGTAGCGGTGGAAATAACACAAATTCCCTGAAGAAGAGGATCAAAGTGGAGAAGGCAGGTTGCAAGCAGGGATAAAAAAGGAATGACGACAAGTCGGATGAGAGTGCCGTAATAAACGGCAAAACCGGAGAATAATTCTTTAAATTTTATTTCTGCCAAAATAGAACCAATAACCAGCATAGATATTGGCGTAGTCATTTCTCCAATCATCTCTAGAGCAGCATAGACTGGACTGGGGATTTTTAATGAAAGGATAAAAGTAGTAATCCCAATTAAAACTGCAATTATATTGGGACTAAGAAAAGCTTTTTTAATGGTAGATAAATCCCGTTTCTCTGTGAAGATCATAATCCCAACTGTCCATAAAAAGATATTAAATCCGACAACAAAAATTGAACCATAAAATACCCCAATTTTCCCATAAATACTTTGTAAAAGCGGAAATCCCATGAAACCACAGTTGGAAAAGGTTGTAGAAAAACGGAGTACTTTTCTGATGTTCTCTGGATATTTCTTAAAGATTACAAGACCAAAAAGTGTAGAAAAGGTATGGGCCAGAAAGCTAAAAGCAAGAATTTTCCCGGCAGAAGTAAGCATTTCTTTGGAGTATTCAAACTGGAAAGAAGTGATGATGATCAAGGGAGCAGTAACATTAATTAAAAAGTCGGTTAATCCTGATATGAAACTGGCTGTAAAGATTCCTCTTTTCCTGGAAACAAAACCTACAACCAGGACTAAAAAGAGGGTTATTACTTGTCCTATTACTATACTACTACTCATTATTCTCCCCCTATGTTGTATTGTATATGGTGGAATACCAAAATTATGTAAATCCTTATAAAGGATAAGCCTTTGCTTACAGCTAATTTTATCATAAAGATTATGATAAAAAGTTACAGTACTCTTTCTTAGAAGTAAAATTAAAGTTGAAAACAGCTTTTATAAGGAGATATTGTTATTATGGTTAACTTAAAGGCTTTTCATCTTGTTTATAGAACTAACAACTTGAGGGGAAGTATTGTTGTAACAAGATTTTAAATTGGGGGGTGTAAAATTGAGTATGATCTATAAAGAGATAATAGAGGAAAACCACCGGCGGGAACAAGAATTACTTTCTACTTATGCTTGTAAAAGTCGGGATGGTTTACGTTTAAATCCTGAGTTAGAAAAAATTCCGGATTCGGATAATATCAGGCAGGCTTTTTTCCATGATACAGATAAGATTATCCATTCAATGGCTTATACCCGCTATATTGATAAAACTCAGGTTTTTACCTTGTTTAAAAATGATCATATTACCCACCGGGTACTTCATGTTCAGTTTGTTTCGAAAATTGCCCGGGTGATTGGTCGGTGCTTGCGATTAAATGAGGATCTGATTGAAGCAATTGCCCTTGGACATGATCTTGGACATACCCCTTATGGTCACGATGGTGAAAGGTTTCTAAATCGATTATGTGAGGAAACAGGTATTGGATATTTTTGTCACAATGCTCAGAGTGTCAGGTTTCTCATGCAGATTGAAGGTGGGGGAAGGGGTTTAAACTTAACACTCCAGGTACTGGATGGGATTCTTGCTCATAATGGAGAGATTATTAACGAAAGATTAGTCCCAGATACCAAAAAGAACTGGGAGAAGTTTTTTGAAGAATATAATAATTGCTTCAAAATTGAGGACTATAGTAAGCAGATTTACCCAATGACTCTGGAAGGTTGTGCTGTAAGAGTTGCTGATGTGATCGCTTATATTGGAAGAGATATAGAAGATGCAATTACAGTTGGTTTGATTCAGCGTTCTGATCTTCCGCGGAAGATCGTAAAGATTCTTGGTGATTCCAATGATAAAATTATTAATACTTTAGCTTTGGATGTTATTAACAATAGCTATGGGAAGAATTATATTGCTTTTAGTAAGGAAATATACCAAGCACTACTAGAACTTAAAGAGTTTAATTATGATCATATCTATTTTAATCCCAAAGTAAAAACTGAGGATCACAAAGTTCGCCGGATCTTCCGATTGCTTTTTCGCCAGTATGCGGAGGATATTAGAGAAGGGAATTATTCCTCTCCCGCTTTCCACCATTATTTAAAAGATATGGATGAGAATTATAAAACTAATACCCCTGTTGAACGGATGGTGACGGATTTTATTGCTGGGATGACTGATGAATTTTTTAATAATCAGTTTATGGAAGTCTTTTTTCCTAAAAGTTTTGGTTTAAAGGTGGAATGACTATTTTTAAGATTTTTCCTTGACGAACACATGTTCGCTATGAGATGATAACAAGGTGAAATAAACTTTATCCACCTACATTTTGCTGGAGGAGGTGGTTAGATGCGAAAGATCATCCATCTTGATATGGACGCTTTTTTTGCTTCCGTAGAACAAAGAGATCATCCGGCTTATCGGGGGAAACCAGTGATAGTTGGTGGTTCTCCTACCTCTAGAGGTGTTGTTTCTACTTGTTCTTATGAAGCTCGTAAATTTGGAATTCATTCTGCCATGCCACTGCGTGAAGCTGGGCGGCGTTGTCCCCAAGGAATTTTTTTACCCGGACGTATTAAAAGGTACGAAGAGGTTTCTATAGAGATTATGAAGATCCTCAGAGAGTATACACCGCTAGTAGAAATTTTCTCTATTGATGAGGCTTTTCTGGATGTTACTGGTTCGGAGCTGCTTTTTGGTTCTGCAGAGAAGATTGCCAGGGAGATTGTAGGGCGGATTGATGAAGAATTAAACCTTCCGGCTTCAGTAGGTGTGGCTCCTAATAAATTTTTAGCGAAAATAGGGTCAGATCTTAAAAAACCAAAAGGTTTTGTAGTAATTAAACCTGAAGATGTCATTCCGCTTCTAGCCCCGCTTCCTGTATCCAAGCTTTGGGGGGTAGGACCGAAAAACCAGGAACAACTTAGAAAGTTGGGAATTGAAAGAGTTCGAGATCTACAGAACCTACCGGTGGAAACCGTCCGGAGAAATTTAGGGGAATTTGGAGAACACCTTCACCGTTTAGCTTTTGGTTTAGATGATCGACCAGTTTCCCCCTGGCAAGAAGTGAAAAGTGTTGGACATGAAACTACTTTTAAAGAAGATACTGATGATCGGGAGTTTTTAGAAGAAGTTCTGTTGGGACTCTGTACACGAGTGGCTAGACGTCTCCGACAAAATAATTTGGTAGGTCAGATTATTTCAATTAAGATTAGGGATACAAATTTTAAAACTATTACCAGGCAAACAACTCTTTATTATCCTACTGATTTTGAGGAAGTTATTTTTAAACATGCCCGGAGACTGGCAGAGAAAAATCAATGGGGTCGGAAACGCCTCCGTCTAATTGGGGTAACTGTTTCCGGATTACAAAAGAGCGGTACTGAACAATTACCACTCTTTTCCGAAGCGAATCACGAAGACCTTCGTCGTTTGCACTATACTATTGATCAGATAAAGGATCGTTTTGGGGAAGAAGCTATTACTAGAGGACGTTTGCTACGAAAAACGAGAAAACAGAAAGAATCTAATGCACAAAACCAGTTAAGAGAGAATTGAATAAACAGTCCTGTCCTGGAGATCCTAAATATTCGAAAGGTGATTATAACCTCCAGTGATAGGAGAGTGCATTAGAACTGAGACGGGTACAAATAATTTTACTGGCCTTATTAATTATGACTGTTGGATTGGCTGCTGAAACTTCTAATCAATGGTTAATCCGGATTAATATTCCGGCTTGTTCTATGGAACTATTACGCTCCGGAGAAGTTTGGCGAGAATTTCCGGTCACCGTAGGAAAGGCTGCTACTCCAACGCCAGTAGGAGTTTTTATGATCAGTAACAAAATTAAGAATCCTACATGGTATCCAGCGGGTAAGCTCCCAGTTCCACCTGGAGCGGAAAACCCTCTTGGCAGTTATTGGTTGGGTCTTAGTATTCCGAGCTATGGGATTCATGGCAATAATAATCCTGCTTCAATTGGTTTTCCGCTTTCTAATGGCTGTATCAGGATGAATAATAGCGATCTAGAAATGCTGGTTCAGTTGGTAGGTGTAGGTACATCAGTAGAGATCGTTTATCAGACCGCTACTGTAAAAAGATTAAACGAAAAGATTTGGTTGACTGTTTTTCCGGATTATTACAATAAAATCCCTAATCGAAAAGGGATTATACAGAAGAAAATTGAAGAACAAACTTTTTTTCATCTTATTCATTGGGAAGCTCTCTGGGAGATCGTGGGAGATAAAAAACAGGTGGTATTGGAAGTACCACAGAAAATAGAAATATTTCTGGATGGTATTGAATATCATTCATCAGCTTTCAGCGTGGCTGAACAGTCTTTTCTTCCGGGGGAGTTAGCCGGTTTATGGAGTAAAAAGAGTGAAAATAAATATATAGAATTAAAAGAGTTCATGCGGACATATGCCGGACAAGTTTATGGTGTTTTTGACCAACAAGAGAGAAGGATAAACCTTTATACCCTCCGTATTTATTGCTTTGGGGAGTTATTTCCAGTAAGGGGTTGGTTCCGGGATGAACCCTATCTTCCAAAGGAACTGATTAACTTTTTGCAGAAAAATACATCAACAATAGATAGTGCAGAATCTTCAGAATTACAGTTGTACTTGGAAGAAGAAGGGTGGGTACCACTTTCTGTTGTAGAAAGATGCTGGCCACAATTGAGAGTTAATTGGGAGCCAGTCAATTGGGTATTAAGTATAATGTGAAAGGCATTTACACCCCGACGCAGGGTCTAGCGCCGGGGTGTAAAACTTAGTTGATGCAAATTTTGGTGGTTTTATTAGGTGTGATAATAAATTTTAAATTACATTAAACCTTCACTAAGGATTTTTTCTAGAGCAATAGTGGCCAATTCAATTTTAGCATATTCTTTTATGCGGGCAAAATCCCGATCTAAGATGGCACGGCTCAAATCTTTAGTAATTCCCAGGTAGCCTGAGAGGGCTTCAGAGAGTCGATCCCGACCGAGAGTATCAAGGTAAGCCCAGTCTTGGACGAGGATTGATTCTGCTTCTTCCGGTGTGAGTCCAAACTGGAGTAATTCATCATATAATTCTCCTTTGATCGTCTCCTTGACCTGATCCCAATCTCCTGCTAAGATTGAAGATATCTGTTCTGGGGTGAGACGCCCTTTAACCATTGCACTTAACCTGCTGAGAAGGTCGTTTTTATTTACTTCGCCAAAAGATTTAATAATTGCTGGTTCATTGTTTTGGTTATAAAAAATAGTAACTTTATCGTTTTGAGCGAGATTTTCAATGGCTGTTGTAATATTATTTCTGAGGATAATGGTTTCTGGTTGAACTAAGACAATTCGGCTATCGCCTTCCTCAGGTTCAATGGTTAAAAGATTGGAACCCTCAGGATTATCCAGAATTTTTCCTCGCAATATTTCTAAATTTAATAGTTTATTAATCATCCAGGCTGTATCAGCCCGGCTGGCTAAACGGGAAGGATGGAACTCAGGTTTAAAGTAGCCGGGGAGAATCCCTAACCTGGAAGCAAGTTCGATCTGGGTGAAAGCCCAGTAATCCTTATTTAGCTCAGGAAAGGATGGAATAAACTCTAATGTATATTTTTCTTCCTCTAAGCCAATCTTCAATAAGCGGGTAAGCATGGTGACAATTTCAGCTCTGGTAATTGGCGCCTCTGGTTTGAAATTGCCATCCGGGTATCCGGTAATGATCTGGTTGTTGGCCAGAGCAGTAATATATTCTTTAGCCCAGTGCTCTTCAGTATCCGGAAATCTAAGCTGATTTGAGGTTTTAAAATTATAGGCTACCGAAAGGATTTTAGCCATTTCTGCTCGGGTGATACTCTGATCTGGACGAAAAGTCCCATCTGGATAGCCATTAAGGATTCCCTTTTTTTCAAGATTACGGACGCTTTCTTCAGCCCAGTGTCCTTTTATATCTGAAGGCATGGCCTGAACTACGGGTGTTATAAACAGGAAGGCCAGAATTAAAAAGAAGTAGACTATTATGCGCTGGCGTGTAGAAATCATAGCTGTTCACTCCTTGGTGTATTGTTGTTCTTTCTTAGCCTTTTATTCGCGTATTATAATGGGATTCCTTTATGTAAATCATGGCCTTGTTGGTAAAAAAAATGGGGAAAGGATTTGGCGGCCAAACATGGAAATAATAAGTCCGTGAGAAGGAGAGAATGGTTATGACTAAGATTTATACAGTATCACAGGTTACTTTATATTTAAAGAATTTAATCGAAAAAGAACAGGAACTTCAGAGTCTCTGGATCAGTGGCGAGATTTCTAACTTTACCCTACATTCCTCGGGTCATATGTATTTTACACTTAAAGATCATTCGTCTCGTTTACGTTGTGTAATGTTTCGTGGAAAAAACCAGTGGCTAAAATTTCAACCTCATGATGGATTGGAAGTCATTGTGTTTGGCCGGATTGCCATTTATCCTAAAAATGGGGAATATCAACTTTATGTCGAATTAATGGAGGCGGCAGGGCTTGGCTCTTTATATCTGGCGTTTGAACAATTAAAAAATCGGCTGGCAGAAGAGGGCCTTTTTGATCCAGCAAAAAAAAGACCACTTCCCAAGTTACCTCGGAAGATTGGGGTAATAACTTCTCCTACTGGAGCTGCAGTTCATGATATAATTCGAATTTTACACCGGCGGCATCCTCGAGTTGATATTCTAGTAATCCCTGCTCAGGTACAAGGGGAGAACGCACCAGAAAGTTTAGTTGAGGCGATTAATTTAGCGGGTAAATTAACAAAATTGGATTTAATTATTATTGGCCGGGGAGGCGGTTCTACCGAGGAACTTTGGGCCTTTAATAATGAAGGTGTTGCCAGGGCGATGGCCGCGTGTCCCATTCCAATTATTTCGGCGATAGGACATGAATCAGATTTTACTATTGCTGATCTAGTGGCTGATTTACGAGCTCCCACCCCATCTGGAGCGGCTGAACTGGCAGTTCCAGAACTAAAAGAAATACGCAAGAAAATAAGTATGATGATGGATAGCCTAAAATCATCCTGCCTTCGATTAATAGAAAGAAAGCAAGCCCAAATCTATCGATTAAGAACGCATCCAGCCTTAACACGGCCGGAACGATTATTACTTTCTAAAAGGCAACAGGTTGATGAGGTAAAAGAAGAGTTGATCCGCTTGATTAATAGACTATTAGAACGTAAACGAAAAACTCTTTTAGTAGAAATGGGAAAATTAGATGCTTTAAGTCCCTTGTCTACCTTAGCTAGAGGTTATAGTATCTGCCGAAAAGATGAAGATGGGGTTTTTCTCCGCGATGCTCGGGATATTAGTCCCGGTGAAAAGGTGACTGTTATTTTAAATTATGGTCAACTTTTATGCATGGTAGAAGAAACTAGGGAGGAAGTGATAGGATGAATGATCAATTGATGAAGAAAACTTTTGAAGAGGCTTTGGTAAGGCTGGAAGAGATTATTCAAAAGCTTGAGAAAGGTGAGTTAAATTTAGAAGAAAGTTTAACACTGTTTGAAGAAGGGATTGCACTTGCCCGGCATTGTAATGCTAAACTTGATGAAGCTCAGGGAAAGGTGGAAATCCTTCTGGGAATTGAAGATGGAATTACTTTGACGCAGGAGTTTAAACTAGAGGAGGAGTAAACTTACTTATGATCGAACTTCAAAACTACAGAGAAAAAATTGAAGAAGGCCTTAGTCGTTTCCTTCCAAGTACCTTAACTGTACCGCGGGTTATTCATGAAGCGATGAGATACAGTACGTGTGGTGGAGGAAAAAGAATCAGAGGGTTATTGACTCTTTTGGCTTGCCAGGTGGTTGGCGGAGAATGGGAAAACGCACTTCCTGCAGCTTGTGCCATTGAAATGATTCATTCATATTCTCTAATTCATGATGATTTACCTTGTATGGATGATGATGCCCTCCGGCGGGGAAAGCCAACAAATCACCGGATCTATGGGGAGGATATTGCCTTACTGGCGGGAGATGCATTATTAACTCAAGCTGTAGAAACAATGCTGGAGTATACTCCAGCAGGTTTGAAGATGTATTACTGGAAAGCTTTAAAGGAACTTATTAAAGCCAGCAATACTGAAGGGATGATTGGTGGGCAGGTCTTGGATTTAGAAGCAGAGGGAAAAATACTTAACCTTCAAGAACTTCAAGAGATCCATCGTCGGAAAACTGGTGCGCTAATTAAAGCTGCTATAGGAATGGGAGGCATCATTGGCGGAGGTACAGAAGAGGAGATCGAAGCTCTTTCAAATTATGGTGAAGCACTGGGATTAGCTTTTCAGATAACAGATGATCTTTTAGATCGAGAAGCAGATCCGATGATATTGGGTAAAGCAGTGGGTAGTGACATAAAAAATCATAAAGCTACATATCCTGGAATTGTAGGGGTAGAAGAATCACGGCGCCTAGCTACTTTGGAAGTGGACAAAGCTTGTAAGGCTCTTCAGCCTTTTGGTGAAAGAGGAATGCTGCTACAACAGTTTGCTAAGGAATTATTAAAAAGAGATCATTGAGCCCGATGTTGGTCTCTTGTCGCTGGTCGCGAGCAAGCCTTTACGATTTGATTAGTTCTAAGACTTGAGGACGTGATTTGTCACATCGCTAGTGTTTGTCTGGGTTGCTTGGGAAAAAACAATTCCCTCGAATTAAAGCTAAACACTAAGTCGTTCATGCTGGTTACCTTCAGCATCACGAAGTGTTTTAATAAAAACCAGATGAATCGACAAGCCCCGGGGGCATTTTCGGAATTAGTCAAATGGATGCCATAGGTAATTATGCAATTTTCAAATATAAAGAAGGGGTAGCGATTTGGAAAACTTTTCTAATAACACGGTGTTTTGGAGTGCTTTTCTTGCTTGGGCAATTGCCCAGTTTCTGAAAGGTCTTTTTGCGCTTTATAAGTATAAAAAATTAGATTTTCGAAGATTTGTTGGGGCTGGGGGGATGCCCAGTTCACATTCGGCTTTTGTTTCAGCTTTAGCTACTGGAATTGGATTAAAAGATGGATGGACCTCAACTACCTTTGCTTTGGCGGTTGTTTTTGCCTTGATTGTAATGTATGATGCGGCTGGAGTTAGATTAGCTGCTAGTAAACAAGCGGCGACTTTGAATAAAATTATCGATGAGTTATTTGATGAAGGCGAATTTCATCATGAACACCTTAAAGAATTTCTGGGGCATACTCCGATCGAAGTATTTGCGGGATCATTATTAGGGATCGCCATAAGTTATTGGCTGGTAGGATAATCCTTATATTTTTTTTGATTACTTGAATTATGGATAATAATGGTTATGATTTAGTAGAGATAGGGTTTTAAATTTCCTTTAATTTATGTTATAATGTAAATTAAAAGAGGATGGTGTAGTATCCTAGTCGAAAATCCGTTTCGAAGACGGGCCTAAAAATCCGTCATGGGCACATCGATGAAGTCCCTGGTGTTGCCGCTGACGCCCAGTTGGGGGCGGTGCTGGGGGTTAAGGTTATGGGGCGATCCGCAAAGGCATGCGGGCGTTGACCCCTGACCGTGGAGACCTAAGTATGTAGAAAGGCTTATGTTGCCGGACCACAGCTTAGGGTAACCTGCACATGGTATAGAAAAAAGGTCATACTTATTTGTATCGGTGCAGTGTAGCCTGCCTTGAGGTGGAATGAGGAGGATAATGGGTAGCAAGTAAGAGCTCTTGAAGGCCTAAGAACTCTACTCTTTGCCATTTGAAACCCATTCTGCAAAAGAGGCTAGAAGCGATCAATTTTCGTTGAGGAAATCTCCTAGGCTATTCTTAAATAGAGACAATTGTTGAGGATTGCGGTGTGGACTAAGTGGTGATCCAGTTTTACCAGAGGCGACTCGGTAAGGCGCTCATAAAGGGAAACCGCCGGAATGGTAACGTTCCGGAGAACGCCGGGAAAACCTACTGGACCTTAAGCCACAATGTTTACTCAATAATTGACCATCCTCTTTATCTTGGATGGAGGAGTTTTTTTGGCGGGTAATCGTCGGAAAGCATTACAGGTTGGGTTGCTGACCTTTTTTTTGTCTATTTCTATATCAATACTTTTTCAAATTACACAAGCTACTATGGTTTACTGGGTTTCAGTTTTTGTTTTAGTAGCAGTGATCTTATTGGGAATACTCTTTGATGCCATAGGAACCGCTGCTACAGCTGCTTCGGAAAAACCTTTTCATGCAATGGCTAGTGACCGGGTTTTTGGGGCAAAGAAAGCAATAGAATTAGTAAGAAATGCGGATCAGGTAGCTAGTTTCTGTAATGATGTAGTAGGGGATATTTGTGGTACAGTAAGTGGGTCTATTGGTGCTGCTCTAGTTATCGATTTTGTGATGAGTAATAATATACTTCAATATCGGAACCTGTTTTCCATTATAGTTATTGGAATAATCTCAGCTCTTACTGTCGGTGGTAAAGCCTTTGGAAAATCTTTTGCCATCAAAGAATCGGATCAGGTTGTTTTATGGGTGGCTGTTGTTCTAGAGAAATTTGAACATTTGATAGGGCGTGGGAGAAACAATAAAGGGGATAATAAAGAAAAGGACAAACCTAAAAAACATAAAACTTAAGATGAAGAGTGGGGATAAAAAAGAAGATGCTTAACGATCTAAAGCTACCTAAGGATATTAAAAAACTAACATATAAAGAACTAGAGATTTTGGCAACTGAAATCCGCGATCTTCTGATTAGGACAGTTTCCAGAAATGGTGGTCATCTTGCATCCAATCTTGGAGTAGTTGAGCTTACCTTAGCTCTTCATAAGGTTTTCAATAGTCCCAACGATAAGATAATTTGGGATGTTGGTCATCAATCCTATGTACATAAAATAGTTACTGGCCGGGTATCAGAATTTGATACCCTTAGACAATATGGAGGAATCAGCGGATTTCCTAAACCCGAAGAAAGTCCTCATGATATATTTGCGACCGGACATAGTAGCACTTCAATTTCGGCAGCTCTGGGTCTAGCAAAGGCTAGGGATCTTTCGGGGGAAAAATACAATGTTTTATCAGTGATTGGCGATGGTTCTCTTACTGGGGGGATGGCCTTTGAGGCTCTAAATTACACTGGCCATTTGGAGACTAACCTGATTGTTGTTCTTAATGATAATGAAATGTCAATAGCACCTAATGTAGGAGCATTATCTAACTATTTAAGTAGAATAAGAATGAATCCTACTTTATATAAAATAAAGGAAGACATTCAACAGTTAATTCAAAAGATACCAAAGGTTGGAGAGACTACATTCAGATATCTAGACAAAATTAAAGATAGCCTGAAGTACCTAGTGATTCCTGGGATTCTCTTTGAGGAATTAGGATTTTCTTACTTTGGCCCAGTAGATGGGCATAATATACGCCAACTGATTCAGGCTTTTCAGGATGCTTCTGAATGTAAAGGGCCGATACTCCTACATGTTTTAACTAAAAAAGGGAAGGGGTATAGACCAGCTGAAGAAGACCCCGCTAAATTCCATGGAGTATCTGGTTTTGAAATAAGCACCGGAGATATTCCCTGCCAATCTGGTCCTCCTACCTATACTAAAATTTTTGGTGAAACCCTCGTTCAGATGGCTTCTAAAGATGAAAGATTAATAGCAATTACAGCAGCTATGACCGAGGGAACTGGTTTACGGGAGTTTGCTAAGCTTTTTCCGGACCGCTTTTTTGATGTAGGGATTGCTGAGGAACATGCTGTAACAATGGCAGCGGGATTGGCGATGGCCGGCAAGAAACCAGTGGTTGCCATTTATTCTACTTTTTTACAGAGAGCTTTTGATCAGATACTACATGATGTCTGTTTACAAGGACTTCCGGTAATTTTCGCCTTGGATCGAGCAGGTGTGGTTGGTCTGGATGGCCCGACTCATCATGGGGTTTTTGATCTGTCGTATCTTCGTTTAATACCTGGACTTACGATTATGGCACCTAAAGATGAAAATGAGTTAAGACAGATGTTACATCTTGCTGTTAAGATGGACAGACCTGTTGCACTCAGATATCCTCGTGGACAAGGCAGTGGTATAAAACTAGATCTTGAACCAACCTTTGCGCTTGGAGAAGCTCAGGTTCTCCGAGAAGGTGATCGGGCTGCGATTTTGGCTGTTGGTTCTATGGTTCAAACTGCTGATAATGCTGCCAAACTTCTGGCAGAAGTAGGTATTAACTGTACAGTGATTAACTGCCGGTTCGTAAAACCTTTAGATCACAAGACTATATTATATTGGGCACGTAGAGTTCCTCACTTGATTACTATCGAGGATAATGTATTAACCGGGGGCTTTGGTTCCGCGGTCCTGGAACTCTTGGCTGAGGCTGGAATTAGAAAAAATAAAGTTTCAAGACTGGGATATCCTGATCATTTTATAGAATCTGGTACTATTCCCGAACTTCATGCACTTTATGGTTTAAATGAGGAGAGTATCTACCGAGTGGTAACTGGCCGTCCGCTAACTTTAGCGGGTGTGGAGGTAGGAAAGTAAATGTGCTGCTTAGAAATAGCCCTGGTTGATTCACCCGACTTTGATTAAAGCACTAGCGTGCACCCAGGAAAGTCGGCGTGAACAACTAAATTTAGCGCCTTCGTTGCTTGTCGACTCACCTGGCTTGATTTTCATCATTTCATGTGCGCGGGCGGTAGCCAGCGTAAGCAAATACTTTAAGGAACTGCATAATTTAGTTTTTTAAGATTCAACCACAATATATTGATATTCCCACTAGTAATTGTCTAACCTTAGACAATTACCTTGATATAGTTAAACACTATATATTGTGATTGAATACAAGCTTAGGTAATTATGCAATTCCCTTACTTAATAAAATCCGGGAATTATTCCTCGGATTTTTTATTTACTTTAAAACTACATAAATAGCTTTTAGACGAGCTAATAGCAAAGAGAAACAGGTCTTTATACCCCATCGGCCTAAACATTTCCTTGATCCCATTAGAATAGAATTTTAAAGAGTCTATCTAGTGGGGGTGATTTCGTGAATCCGGAAAGGGTTATGTTTGAGGCGGATGTAGCTATAGTAGGTGGTGGGACTGCAGGTTGTCTTACGGCAATTACTCTAAAAGAGCAGGTTCCCCAAGCTAAAGTAATTATTTTAGAAAAAGCTGAAATTAGAAGAAGCGGTTGTTTAGCTGCCGGAGCGAATAATATAAAAACTTATCTCCATGGAAATGAGACCCCAGAAAGTTATCTAAAATATCTCCGGGTGGAGACTATGGGTTTACTCCAGGAAGACCTGGTGTTTTCAGCAGCAGAAAGAATAAATGAAGTAGTACAAAAAGTAGAAGGGTGGGGGCTTTCTATTCACAAAGATCTTTCGGGAGCATACATTCCAAGTGCTAGATGGCAGATTAAGATTAATGGCGAAAGAATAAAACCTCTTCTAGCTGGGAAAGTGCAAGAGCAAGGGGTAAAAGTTCTAAATAGAGTAGCAGCTACAGGATTTTTGCTTTCTGGAAGTAGAGTAATAGGTGTGACTGGGATTGGGGTAAGAGATGGCCGTTTTTATATAATAAAAGCCGGAACTGTAGTTTGTGCGACTGGAGGCGCTGCTGGACTTTACCAAACCCCTCAGGGAAGGAGATGGTATCCTCCGTTTAATACCGGGGCTGGATATGCGATGGGGATTAGAGCCGGAGCAGAGATGACAAGTTTCGAAATGCGCTTTATTGGGCTTTCTGTTAAGGATGTTAAATGTCCTGTCAATATTTTAGTTAGAGATTTTGGTGCATCACTTGTGAACCCTCTTGGAGAAAAATATATGGAGAAAAGGTTTGCTCATACTGGAAGTGAAAGTTCTCCTGCTTGTATCCAATTATATGGTTTTCTTCAAGAGGTTAGGGAAGGCCGTGCTCCTTGTTATGTAGATACCCGGTATATTACATCCCGACAGCTTAAAAATATAAAAGAATTTTGTTTAGATATGTATCCTGAAACCGTTTTATACTGGTTAGCAAATAATATTGATCTAAGAAAAGAATTAATTGAGATCTGTGGAACTGAACCCTTTATCACTGGCGGGCACTCTCTGGCTGGTTACTGGGTAGATATTAATCGACGTACAACTCTACCCGGCCTTTATGCTTGTGGTGATGTAGCAGGAGGATATCCTTATAAATTTATCAGCGGTAGTTGGGTAGAAGGAGTTATTGTTGGGGAGACGATTGCTAATGAATTATCTCCAATAGTTAAAGATAAGGAAATTATAGAAAATATATTTATAGAAGAAGAAAGAGCCTTTGCCCCTATAAAACGTTACCGGCAAAATTTAACCGGGATTAATCCTTATGAAATGGAGATGAGATTACAAAAAATTATGGATGAATACGCGGGTGGCATTTCTTGCTTTTATGAGCTTAGTGAGAACAGGCTTATAAAAGCAAGAGATTATCTCTCTCGTATGGAAGAACTGATTCCTTATTTAAAGGCCAAAGACAGCCATCAATTAATGAAGGCTCATGAGGTAATAGACAGGATTGAGGTAGCAAAAGTCACAGTGGAACATCTTTTATATCGGAAAGAGAGCAGGTTTTTTCAGTTTAGAACTGATTTTCCCGAGAAGAAGGATTTTGATTGGTTACTATTGGTAAATAGTAGGCGGAATGATTATGGAGAAATTGAGATGCTGGAGCGACCATTAAGGAGGTAGGGGATGGGAGTTTGGATTGAGAGAATGAGATGTATTGGTTGTGGTGAGTGTGTGAAAATTTGTCCTGGCGATTTATTATATTTAGACCAAGAAGAAAAAGTAATGATCAGAAATCAGCAGGAATGTTGGGTTTGTATGGCTTGTATTAAGAGTTGTATCTTTGAAGCGCTTGCTCCTAAACTACCGTTTTTTATTGCTGATTTTAGAGCATCTCTTCGTCCATACCCAAATAAAAGAGGGATCAGATGGTTGAGTAAAAATAGAGATGGGCAGGTTGAAGAGTTTTTGCGGCCAGGATAAAAAATAATAAAAAGGAAAACAAATAGAAAATTGCAGGTAAAATTTGTTTAGCGTCGAATCACAACAAATATGGAATGTTGAAAAACAGAGGTTTTTGTAGATTGGGGAATTGTGGAAATTGGACAATTCCTTCGAAATTAAAGTTAACGTTTTATTGTGGCCGAAAAGATGTCGGAGTAATTATACAAATCCTTCTAGTAATTAAATATAAAATATTATAATGTACGAGCTTAGCAAATTGATAGGGAATGAATAAATTATGAGAAAAAAGCAATTACTTGAAGTAGTAGTAATCTGTTTCTTCTTTTTGTTTGGAGTATATTATTTTCATCCGAAAATACTGTTAGAGACAAAAATAAATTCGAAGGGCTATTTAATCTACATTTTGCTGGTTGGTTCAGTATTAACTTTAATTATTCTTTTTAGAAAAAACTTGAATAATGAAATTAAAGAAAAAAATTATTTGAAAAAAAAATACATAGATAAATTAAACAAAACATACGAGGGTACACTTAGATCACTGGCTTGTGTTTTAGATTGTCGCGATCATGAAACTTGGGGACATTCGGTACGTGTAGTAGCCTATGCAACCGCGATAGCAAGTAAACTCCAACTTAAGCAGAATGAAATAAAAAAACTGGTTTGGGCAGGATTCCTCCATGATATCGGTAAGATTGGTGTTCCAGATTCTATTCTTTTGAAAAAGACGAAATTAAAACCGGAAGAATGGGAAGTAATTAAAAATCATCCCCAATTGGGTTACGAGATTGTAAACCAGATAGATTTCTTGAAGAGTGCCTCTAATATTATTCTTTATCACCACGAACGTTTTGATGGAAAAGGGTATCCAAAAGGTTTAAAAGGAGAAAAAATTCCCCTTACAGCACGGGTATTTGCAGTAGCAGATGCTTTGGATGCCATGACAAGCGATCGTCCATATAGACCAGCTCGTTCAATGGAAGAAGCTGTTCAGGAGGTTCTTAATCTTGCTGGAAAACAATTTTGTCCGGAATGTACTAAGGCAGTATTAGCATTAGGAATTAAAGAATTATGCCGGATTCAGCTCAGTATAAAAATGAATGATAATGCTAAGATGTTTCGAAAAGAGTTGGAACCTTGGCAAGTACTTAATTAACAATATTATTTATGGACACTATTTAATCTACGATTTCTTTTAACGGCCGGAGGGCCTTTATTTTTTTCGTTTTAAATGAGAAATACTAATTGATGAAATTACATTCTTTCCAAGACTAGTATTACATTACGTATTTTTGCTCAGATGATTAAATTAAAAACCTTAATTCTAGTTTTAATCGGAACAGTTGATGGATAATAGAATTCCAGTTAAATGAAGGAATTGCATAATTCAATTATTTAATATTTAGCTACAATATATTGATATTCCCCCTAGGGATTACCAACAATTTGATTGAAGACGTGTCTTTAGAAATTGAACAATTCCTCTAAGTAAAGATAAACACTATATATTGTAGCTAAATAGGTGGCAAAGATAATTATTAGGAGGGAAAAACTTGCAAAAAAACCGATTGTGGATTATTCCAATACTTGTTTTAATTTTGATTATTATAATTTTACCGCGTATTTACTATTTGAAAAAACCAATAAAAAAAGAAACTTTTCTCTTTGGTACTTTGATTAGGATTACGGCTTACGGGCCAGGAGCATCGAGTGCTATTGATCGGGCTTTTATGGAGATGAGTAGGATAGAGAGTTATACAGCCCAGGATCGGGGGGAAGTTGCCAAGATTAATCTTAATGCTGGGAAACATCCAGTAAAAGTAAGTAATGAGCTATTCTCCTTTTTGCAAGTAGTCTTTAAATTAGCGAAAGAAAGTGAAGGTTATTTTAACCCAGTGATTGGAGCATTGGTAGAAACCTGGGGGTTTGGTTATGGTGGAGAAGGTAGGATTCCCTCAGCAAAAGAGATTAGCTCAACTTTGCCTCTTACAAAAAGTGAACTTGTTGAGTTTAATGAAGAGGAGAAGACCATTTTTTTGCGGCAGGAAGGGATGAAAATAGATTTGGGAGGAGTGGCTAAAGGCTATGCTCTAGATCGGGCATGGGAAGTATTAAAAAGTTCTGGAGTGGATGGAGCCTTGATTAATGGTGGAGAAAGCAGTATCCGTGTTTTAGGTGAGGGACCAGGGGGGGGACCTTGGAGAATAGCCATTTCTCATCCGCGAAGGGAAAAGTGGATTGGTATTATAGAACTGACTTCGGGTAAAGCAGTAGGAACCTCAGCGGATACCGAAAGATATATAGAGAAGGATGGTAGGAGATATTCTCATCTGCTCAACCCCTATACCGGCTATCCCCCATCTGATCTTTTTTCCGCTACTGTAATTGCAGATACAGCACTAGAGGCTGATCTTTATTCAACTGCGGTTTTTGTTGCTGAAGGTGTAGAACGGTTAGAATTCCTTACCGTCCGGAAGATGGAAGGTGTTATTGTCAATAGTGCTCTGACAGTTAAAGCGACCAAAGGGATTAAAGAGATAATCAGTAGTAACTAAAGGGAAGTACTAAATTGCCTTAGACTATTTATAAGTAAATCCTCTCGAGGGCTTTTCGTTTGTAACTGTATTTCTTTGTTGGTTACGGGATGGGTAAAATTGAGTTTTATTGCGTGTAGAGCCAATCGGGGTAAGGAAAAACAGCTGTGAGCATTATAAATTTTATCACCTAAAACCGGATGACCAATCGCTTTAAAGTGTTTTCTAATCTGGTGAGTCCGTCCGGTCATCAGTTTAATATTCACTTCTGTAAAACCATTATACTGTTTTTGGGGGTAATATATAGTAAGAGCAGATTTGTTCCTAACCGGAAGGTCTATGCTCCCCTGTTCATATATAGTACCTTCTACCAATGCCCAGTATTCCTTTGTTACTAGCAGGGAATTCCAATCAGCGGAAAGTTTACTCTGGATGTCGGCACTTTTGGCAAAGAGCACGATTCCTGAAGTATCTTTATCTAACCGATGTATTGGTCTGGGTGTAATATGCTCTTTTTTATTATGTAAATAATAGGCAACTCCACTTACAAGGGCGGGAGTCTCCTGAGACTTGGTATTATGGACATTTATACCAGCAGGCTTATTAATACCTAAAAGCCAGGGATCTTCGTAAATAATGGATAATTCCATTGGATAAATCTCGATTTTTATCTGTTCTTTTATGGGAAGTTTTACTCGGAGTTCTTCTCCTGTTTTAACATTATAATTAGAATGTACAAGCCGTCCATTGATAAACAGACCCCTAGTTCTAATAACCTTTCGAATCTGTCGGTTAGATAGGGAAAGCTCTTGTTGTAGGATATCAAGCACTCTCTTTCCTTGCATTGAATTAGCGATTATTAACTGGGCTATTGTCTTTTTTCTTCCCAAGAAATAAACCTCCTTTTAACTAGTTTTAAAGTCTTTAACTAGTTTGCTTAAAAATTATAAAATCCTCTAATACCATTTCAGAAAAATAGGTTTAGGCTACTGGTTTTCAACCTAAGATTATTCTTAGTTAGCCTTGTCAAAGAGTTAAAACTATGGTAGACTTTATTTATTAGATAATTCTTTTACAAGGAGTGGGTTTTTGGCCCACTCTTTCTATTGATTACTTCTTATATTTTATAAAAGAAATGATCAAGAGTTCGGAAAAAAAGGAGCACGAACCCAATGAGCCAAAGTATTAAGAGTATCCTTTGGGATCTGGCCAATAAGACGGGGCAAGAGCTAGGTTATGAGGTTGTTGAGATTACTTTTCTGAGAGAAGGACCGAAACGGATCTTACGGGTATTTATTGATCATCCGGAGGGAATTGGAATTCAAGATTGTGAAAGATTTAGCAAGAGATTGAGTAATCTCTTAGATGAGGCAGATCCGATCACTTCATCTTACTTATTAGAGATTTCTTCACCAGGAGTTGATCGACCTCTTACCAAGCCTGAGCATTTCCAAAGATTTACTGGAGAAGCGATTCAACTCAGACTTTATTCTTCATTCCAAGGACGAAAAAATATTAAAGGACGCCTTGAAGGGTGGTCCGATGAAGAAGAAGGAAAAGTGTTGGTCGATGTTGATGGTGAAAAGTTTGTTATACCTTGGCCTCTAATTTCAAAAGCTCGTTTATATTATAAAGATTAAGGATGGGATTAAAGGGAGGAACATTTGGATGAACCGAGAGCTTATAGAAGCATTTAAATTGATTGAAAAGGAGAAGGGAATTTCTAAGGAAACTTTGATTGAGGCCATTGAATCGGCTTTAACATCCGCCTATAAAAAAGACCAAAAAGGAAACCCCACAATTAAGGTCCAATTAGACCCTAATACTGGTGATTTTCATATCTATATTTATAAAATGGTAGTTATGGAAGTTGAAGATGAATCTTCCGAAATCAGTTTGGCGGAAGCTAAAACAATAGATCCTCTTTATAATGAGGGTGATATGGTTGAAATAGAAATTTTTCCTAAGGAATTTGGGAGGATTGCCGCTCAAACAGCGAAGCAAGTAGTTGTCCAGCGTATTCGTGAAGCTGAACGTAGTCTCATCTATGATGAATTCTCTTCTCGTGTTGGTGACATTATTACCGGAGAGATCAGGAGATTTGAGCAGAAAACTGTTTTTATTGACTTAGGGAAAACAGAAGCAATTTTGCCTCCTTATGAACAGATACCCGGGGAACATTACGAGCTGGGTACGAGGATTAAGACTTTCCTTGTGGAAGTAAAAAAAGGCTCTAAGGGCCCGCAGATTATTCTTTCCCGGGCAAAAAATGGACTTTTGAAAAGATTATTTGAGTTTGAAGTTCCTGAAATACAAGAAGGTATTGTAGAGATTAAAAATGTAGCGAGAGAGCCAGGAGCCCGTTCTAAAGTGGCAGTGTATAGCCGTTTTGAAAATGTAGATCCTGTTGGTGCCTGTGTAGGAGCAAAGGGTTCCCGTGTTCAGATGATTGTCCGTGAACTCAAAGGGGAAAAAATTGATATCATCCATTGGGATGGAGATCCGGAAAAGTTTATTACTAGGGCATTAAGTCCGTCCAAAGTGAGTGAAGTAAAATTACTTCCTAGCAAAAAAACTTCAATTGTAATTGTTCCGGATAATCAGTTATCCTTAGCGATTGGAAGGGAAGGACAAAATGCAAGATTAGCAGCTCGGTTAACCGGCTGGAAAATTGATATTAAAAGTGAAAGTCAGGCTGAAGAAGTTAAGGATGAAATAGAAATGCTCTTAGCTGAAGAAGAAACCTATGCGGCACAGATCCGTGATTGGGAAGAGATCTTACCGGATGAAGATGAAGAGGAAGAAAGTGTAAAACCGGATGAGCTTGAAGATGAATTAGTTGAGGATGAGGATTTAGATATAGAAGAAGAACTAGAGGAAGAAGTAGAACCTGAGTCCGAAGAGGATTATGCTCATGAACCCGGTGAGCTTGAAGAGGAGTTTGTCGAGGAAAAGGTTAAAAAGAAAAAGGTGAAAAAGCTTCCAAAACAACGGGAACAGGATCTAATAGATGAATTGGAAGAAGGTATTAAGCTATTTAAAGCAGAAAAAGCTCAACAGAGTGCGTGGGAGCAGGCAGAAGTAGAAGTCCCTGAAGAAGAATCCGAACTTGTTTTTGCTGAAGAAAAAGCCGGTGGCTTTACGATCGGCCAACTTCTTTCCGAGGAATTAAAGAAAAAGTTTAGTGTTAGTGAAAAGGAGAAAAAAAAGGGTAAGAAAAAGGAGGGAGATTGATGCCTCCACGTGTTCGCAAAGTTCCTCAACGAACTTGTATAGGATGTAATGAGGTGAAAAATAAAAAGGAATTAATAAGAATAGTTAGAACTCCTGAGCATAAGGTACAAGTGGATTTTACAGGCAAGCAATCTGGAAGAGGCTCTTATATTTGCCCATCTGTGGAATGCCTGGAAAAAGCGTTTAAGGATAATCGACTAGAAAATAAACTGGGTATTCATATTGATTCAGAGACTAAGTTGCAACTGAAAGAGCGATTAGGAGCTACTATTTCTAATGAATAAGATTCTTAATTTACTTGGTTTAGCTTGTAGGGCTG
This sequence comes from Bacillota bacterium, assembly GCA_036744795.1. Lineage (GTDB taxonomy): Bacteria > Bacillota > UBA4882 > UBA10575 > UBA10575 > UBA5486. The sequence continues at coordinate 80,973 of DAIOHK010000005.1, forward strand.
GTAAACTGAGATTAGGATTTACGGCAACCTCAGTTGCAGTGAAAAAAGGTGAGGCTTTAATGGTAATAATGGCTAAGGATTCATCGCCCCATACTAGGGAGAAGATGGAACGGCTTTGCAAGAGATACCGAGTTGACATATATTATATTGCCGATCAGGCTAAATTAGGGCAAGCCCTTGGGAAACATTTGCAAACTGTTGTTGGTCTTTCTTCAAGGGAGATGGCTTCAACCATTAAAGCCCTTATGGAATAATCGGAGGTGGTTTAATGGCCAAAATGCGTGTTTACGAACTTAGTAAAGAATTAGGTATTCAAAGTAAAGATTTAATTATTATTCTTAATGAAATGGGTGCTGGAATTAAAAACCACATGAGTACTGTGGATGAGGAATATGCGGTTCGGGTCCGTGAATCTTTTAATACAAGTGGGGGAGCAAGAAAAAAAGCTTCTTTAAAAACAAAGACTAAACCTTCCACTCCAACCTCGAAAGGAGCCCCTTTCCAGTCTACAAGCGAGGTTAAAGAGAAAACAATTGCCCCGAAAAAACCGGAAGAAAAGTTACCGGAGAAACCAATACAAAAACCTAAACAAAAGAAACCAGATAAAGTTGGATCAGACATAAAGGGAAAGAAACCAATAGCATCACCCAAACCAGCGGCAAAGGTTCAGCGTTCCAGTCAAGCTACTGATATTAAAGGACAAACGGATGGAGAACGAAGACGCCCGGCTCCTCGTGCTGAGGTTAGAACTGGCAGCCCTACTATTAAGGGAAAATCTAAGATGTCTTCGCAAGTAGCGAAGACTCCAGTGAAAAGGATTGAAAAACAGCATGCCACTGGTAAATCAGGGGTAAAACAAAAAACAGCTCAACCTTCTACTACCAGAAGAGATTTTGTTCAGAAACCCCGTTCAGCAAAACATGGTAAAGCCAGAGGTAAAAAGCCGATGGCAACTCAGCCGGCTACTAATGTTAAATCCGTCCAGATTCCGCAGAGTATAACAGTTAAAGAATTTTCCCAGGCGATTGAAGTATCTGTTGCTGATGTAATTAAAAAATTAATGTCGATGGGTGTCATGGTTTCCCAAAATAAGGAGATTAATGTAGATACCGCTATTTTAGTGGGGGAAGAATTTGGCGTTACTGTTAATGTTGCCCCTACAGAAGAAGAAGCCCTACAAGTAGAAGAAATTGAAGATGCTCCAGAATCTTTAGTACTCCGGTCGCCAGTAGTTACTATAATGGGTCATGTAGATCATGGTAAAACTTCGCTTTTAGATGCGATCAGGGAAACAAATGTTATTGCCTCGGAAGCTGGAGGTATAACTCAGCATATAGGGGCTTATCAAGTAGATGTAAATGGGAAAAAAGTGACTTTTTTAGATACGCCAGGGCATGAAGCTTTTACTGCTATGCGTGCACGTGGAACACAGGTTACCGATATTGCTGTTCTTGTTGTAGCTGCTGATGATGGAGTTATGCCCCAGACGGTGGAAGCGATTAACCATGGAAAAGCAGCTAATATTCCTATTATTGTTGCGATCAATAAAACGGATAAACCTGAGACTAACCCGGATCGTGTAAAACAAGAGCTAACTCAATATGGCTTAGTTCCTGAAGATTGGGGAGGGGACACAATCTGCGTGCAAGTTTCCGCATTAAAAAAGATTGGCATTGATGAGCTGCTAGAGATGATTCTTTTAGTTGCGGAGATGAAGGAACTAAAAGCGAATCCCAATCGACCTGCTAAAGGTGCTGTTATTGAAGTAAAGTTAGATAAGGGACGTGGCCCGGTCGCTTCTGTACTGGTGCAAAACGGAACTTTACGTGTTGGAGATACAATTATTGTTGGGGAAGTTTCCGGTCGAATTAGAGCTCTTGTTAATGATAAAGGTAAAAATGTTAAAAAGGCAGGCCCTTCCGAACCCGTAGAAATTGTTGGCTTAGATGATCTACCTGAAGCCGGAGATACTTTTAATGTAATTGATGAAAAGTATGCCCGTCAACTGGCAGAGAAAAGGCAACAATTCAGAAGGGAACAGGAGCTGAAAAAATACCAACGGGTAAAATTAGAAGATCTCTTTGACCGAATCAAAGAAGGAGAGATGAAAGAGTTAAATATTGTCCTCAAAGCTGATGTACATGGTTCAGTAGAAGCTATCCAACAGTCATTGGAACAACTCTCCTCAGAAGAGATTCGCGTTAAGGTAATTCATGGCGGAGTAGGGGCAATCAATGAAAGCGATGTGATGTTAGCCTCGGCTTCAGATGCTATAGTATTTGGTTTTAATGTTCGGCCAGATCCAATTGCCAAACGTGTAGCAGAACGGGAAAATGTAGATCTTCGGATGTACCGTATCATTTATAATATTATTGATGATGTTAAAAAGGCAATGGCAGGCATGCTTGAACCCGAATACAAGGAAGTTGTTCTCGGCCGGGCGGAGGTGAGAGCTACTTTTAAAGTGCCTAAGATTGGTACAGTAGCTGGATGTTATGTAAATGATGGAAAAATTACGAGAAATGCAGAGGCGAGGGTCTTAAGAGACAATGTTATCATTTTTGAAGGAAAAATTGATAGCTTAAAACGTTTTAAAGATGATGCAAGGGAAGTTGCTAGTGGTTTTGAATGCGGGATTGGTATAGAAAGGTTTAATGATATAAAAGAAGGGGATGTCATCGAAGCCTTTATTAACCAGGAAATAAAGCAGACTGGAACTACTGGTTCTGAAGGATAAAGGGGGTATCTAGAGATGTCCGAATTCCGTGCCGAACGTCTGGCCGTATTGTTTAAGGAGGAACTCGGAAGTATAATGCAAAGAGATCTAAAAGATCCGAGGATTGGTTTTGCTTCTATTACCAATGTCCGAATTTCCAAGGATATAAGTCATGCAAAAATCTATGTGAGTGTTCTTGGTGATAAGGAACAGCAGAAGGCCACAATGGAAGGGTTAGAGAGTGCTAAAGGTTTTATCCGTTCTGAACTAGGTAAGAGAATTAGACTACGATATATCCCTGAAATTCACTTTATCCCTGACAATTCTATTGAAGAAGGAGCAAAAGTTCTCTCACTGATTAATCGGATACAAAAAGAAGAAAAGGAGAATCAGTCGTGAGTTCCTCTTCTTTCGAAAAGGTAATCGCTATCCTAAAAAAGTATAATCGTTTTACTATAGGATGTCATCTTCATCCTGATGGGGATGCAATCGGTTCTTTATTAGCTATGGGACTTTCTTTGGAGATGAGTGGAAAAATTGTTGAGATGATCTTGCCAGAAGGGGAACCAGTTACCTTTGAATTTTTGCCAGGAGTAGAAAAAACTAAAAGGAACTCTAATTTGGAGCCGGAGGTAGTTATTAGTCTTGATTGTGCGGAAAAATCTAGACTACAGCTACCTTCGGAGGCTTTTATCTCAGAACCATTATTGGTAAATATTGATCATCATATTTCTAACTTGGGATTTGGAGATGTAAATCTGGTATTATCAGATGCAGCTGCTACAGGTCAGATTGTTTATGAGTTGCTTAATTTGGGCGGTTTTCCAATTGATACTAGGATTGCAATGTCAGTTTATACTGCCATCTCGACAGATACAGGTTTTTTCCGTTATTCTAATACTACAGGTAAAGTTCTTTCTTTAGCTTCTGAATTGGTGAATAGGTTTAATATATCACCATCTGAGATTGCGGAATGGGTATATGAAGAAAAAAGTTTTAATTCTGTTCGTTTATTAGGAGAAGTCCTTTCGACTTTAAAAATATCCGATGATAATAATTTTTCCTGGATGATCCTAGATCAGCAGATGCTAAAAAAGTACCCAATAGAGATTGATGAGATGGAGAATTATGTAAATTACGCTAATTCTGTACAGGGTGTAAAAGTTGGGCTGTTTTTTAAAGAGATTAAACCCGGTGAAGTCAAGATCAGTTGGCGATCGAAAGCTACTATTGATGTTAGTCGTCTGGCTGCACATTTTGGAGGAGGGGGACATGCCCGTGCTGCAGGTTGTTCGATCAGCGGCTTGCTATCGGAGGTAGTAAAAGAAGTGCTTTCCTTTGTCCAACAACATTTTCTTCAAAACTATGAAGAAATAAAGGATGCTTCAAAATGAGTTACAATGGTTTTCTTGTTATTAATAAACCAGCAGGCTATACCTCACACCAAGTGGTAGCTAATTTAAGGAAAATATTACAGCAGCGTCGTATCGGACATACTGGAACTTTAGACCCTATGGCTACTGGAGTATTAGTAATAGCAATTGGTCCTTCTACTAAACTTATTTCTTTTCTTAATGAAGAAAAAAAGATCTATCAGGCAAAAATGATTTTTGGCTTGACTACAGATACACAGGATATCACGGGTAGTGTTTTGTCAGCTAAACCTAATATTTCGGTAAGGAAGGAAGAGATTATGGAAGCTCTATCCCACTTTACCGGGAAACAGGAACAAACTCCACCAATGTATTCGGCAATAAAAGTAAAGGGAGAACCCTTGTATAAATTAGCTAGGCAAGGAAAGGAAATTGCTAGAGAAAAACGGAAGATAACTGTTTTCTGTATGAAACCTTATGGAGAACTGCTTCCGGTTTATAATTTTCAAGAGGGATTCCAACTATATATCGAATGTTCAAGAGGAACCTATATTCGTACTTTATGTCATGAGATCGGAGAGTATTTGGGGTGCGGTGGGTGTATGGGGGATTTAAGCCGTCTGGCTTCCGGCCCTTTTCACTTGGAACAAGCTTTAACCTTGGAGGAAATTGAAAGGGCAGTTAAGGATGATTGTTTAACTGAACTGATGATTCATCCTGGTACTGCACTGGAACATTTATCAACGTTTATTTTAAATCAAGAGCAGGCAAACCAGATTAGCGAGGGTGGAAGGATTTTATTCCCTGAGCTTGATACTGTGAAGGATAATGAACTAATAAAAGGAATTGCAGAAGATGGACACTTGGTAGCGATTTTAAAATATATAGACGGGCCAACCTCCTATTTACAACCGGTCAGGGTTTTAAAACCGGAGCCCATAGTAGTGGGGTGAAATAGAACCATGAAATACTGGACTTCTTTTGAAAAGTTGGAAGAAGAATTTACAAATAAAAATCCTCAACCTGGATTGGTATTAACGATTGGTAATTTCGATGGTGTTCACTTAGGTCACCAAAAATTACTACAGAGAGTAAAAACATTAAGTCTGGAGCATGGTTTGTTTTCCGTAGCAGTAACATTTCAGGATCACACTTCTCTTTTGCTACGAGATAAAAGGCCACCGATGCTAATGTCAATTGAAGAGCGATGTAATTATTTTGCCTTTCTTGGGATCAAGGGTTGTTTATTACTTGAGTTCTCAACTGAACTGGCACAAATGACTCCTGAAAAGTTTCTGGATAAACTGGTTTCTTTAGGAACTAAAGCTCTAGTAGTGGGACATGATTTCACTTTTGGAGCAGGAGGAACCGGGGATATTAAATTTTTACTGGAATATGCTAAAAAGAAAAATCTTTATGTAGAAGTAATACCTCCAGTGAAGTATAAAGAGAAAATTGTCTGTAGTTCACAAATTAGAGTTTTATTATCAGAGGGAAAATTAGCGGAAGCCAATGGGATGCTAAATCGTCCGTTTAGTTTATCCGGAAAAGTTGAAGATGGGGAAGCCCGGGGGAGAGAACTGGGATTTCCTACCGCTAATTTATCATTTCCCACTTATCGTTTATTACCAAAATTCGGAGTTTATCTGGTCCGTGTCTTACTAGGAGAAGAAGAGTATTATGGGCTAGCAAATGTGGGTTGCAAACCTACTTTTAATCGGTGTGACCCCTTAGTGGAAGTCTTTATTTATAATTTTGCTGCTGAAATTTACGGGGACTCATTAGTAATTGAATTTTTAAAGTTTCTTCGCGAAGAAAAAAAGTTTTCCTCGCCGGACAAGTTAAAAGAACAGATGAAAAAAGATAAATGGAACGGAGAAAAATTATTACTGCACTTTAAAAAGAAGAATGTAAATGAAGAATCCAATATCACTTGCGAAACAACATTCTGACCTGGCTGGGTGGAATATCAATTTGACTGGCGAGTTTCAAGCTGCATTTTCTAGGTAGTCCCCCACCCCAGCAAGCTGGGGCAAGCGAAAGGATGAAAATACAATTTAAGTTATAATTTCCGCTAGGTCAGAAGTTGTTTCTTGGTTCACGTGAATTTCTTCAGGCATTCTAAGGTTCAGTCCGGTTGAAATCGGGTACCCGCTTTATAGTCCATCCTGGACTGAAAGCGGCTCGCGACCTCCCTGTCGCTCGACCCAATTTCAGCCTCCGCTTCACCAAGAATGCTAAATGAAGAAATCCAATATCACTTGCGAAACAACATTCTGACCTGGCTGGGCAAAGAATAATAAGAGGTAATTTAAGAGTATTTTCTAGGTAGTTGCTTACGCCGGCTCCTAAATATCGCAAAATGATTAGGATCAAAGGCGGGTAAGCCGATCAACTGTCCTGTAGATGAATCAAATAGGGCTATTTTCTAAATAGGAAAGATCAGCCAATTGCAAATGGTATCGGTTAACAATATCTAAGGCCTCTTTTATATCTCCAATATTCTCGGGTTGGTGGGCATCGGAATTTACAATAACACGGAGTTTATCATATTCGGCTGCCATTTCCCAGAAAGGATATAAAGGATAGGGCGGACGTTTTCCTTGAGGCGTTTCTTTTAAGGGTTTTTTAAAACCATGAGCATTTACCTCTAAAGGGATCTGCAGATCTACAGCAGCTTCAAGAATCTGTTTTGAACAATAGATGGCATTTTCATCCCATAATTCATAGGAACTCCCAAAAAGATCAGGATGGGCTACAAAAGCAAAAAGGCCCGAGGCCATGGATTCTATTAATTCTCTGGTGTAAGTTTGTAGTTCTTCTTTGCTTTTTATATACGAATGGGCTCCGGTCCATTTCCCATTATATAAAAAATGATGGGGACCCGAGATTAAGTAATCAAATTGGTATTTCCCCAAAAGCTCATCCTGGTAAAAATTCTGAAATTCTTTGACATACTCACATTCCAGACCTTTGAGGATGGTTAATTCAGGATAAGCTGTTCTTGCTTCTTCAATGGCGGCTAAATAATTGTCTAGTTCATTGATGTCCATACGAACTGTGTTCCATCTTCCATCGGGAAAGGGTGTGTGATCAGAGATCCCTAAAACTTGAAATCCTTGTTTTACGGCACTAGCGGCATAGTCAATTACTTCGCCAGTTGCATGTTTACATCTGAAAGTATGGGTATGATAATCTTTACGCATTAAAAGTCCTCCATCTATAATATGAATTATATCTACATATTTCCCTGATCAAACTGGTTCTCCTGTAGCTTTAATCAGGTTTTAAATCAAATTTAGCATAAATAAAGGAATTGTGGTTAAATCTCAATTAATCAATTGAAGGAATTGATTAAAGAAGTACTGAAAATAGGCTTTCATGCGAAAAGCTAAAAACATTTATGGCATAATAGTTGAATTAAAAAGAATGCAGATCAACCAGGAGGTAGAAGATGAAAAAATATCAGGCAGCGATTGTTGGATATGGTAATATCGGTAAGTTTTTGCTGGAAGCGATTAGATCTTCTGAAGATTTTAAAGTAGCAGGTGTAGTACGCAGAGTAGAATCATTAAAAGACATTCCCCCGGAATTAAAGGATATTCCGTTAGTTTCTTCAATCGAAGAATTGGAGGGAATAGATGTAGCTTTCCTTACGATTCCCACCAGGTTAATACCAGAATATGCCCGCAAGGTTTTGGCTTTGGGGATAAATACGGTTGATAGTTATGATCTCCATGGTGAACTCGGAAAACTTCGTAAAAGTTTGGATCCGATAGCCAAGGCTAACAATACAGTAGCCGTAATTTCAGCCGGCTGGGATCCGGGAACAGATTCAATGATTCGGAGCATCTTTCAATTTATGACCCCACAAGGAATTACCTATACTAATTTTGGACCTGGAATGTCAATGGGCCATACAGTAGCGGTTAAAGCATTATCAGGAATTAAAAATGCTGTTTCATTAACAATTCCTAAAGGCACCGGCTTGCATCGGAGAGTGGTCTATGTTGAATTGGAAGAAGGAATTGATTTTGCTGCAGCAGAGGCGGCGATTAAAAATGACCCATATTTTGTTAAAGATGAAACTGTAGTTTTTCCGGTTTCTAATGTAAATCAGCTAATTGATATGGGACATGGAGTAACAATCGAAAGAAAAGGAGTCTCTGGTTCTACTCATAATCAAATCTTAAAATTTGATATGAGAATCAATAATCCCGCTCTTACCTCGCAAGTTATGGTGGCTTCTGCCCGGGCGGGACTTAAACAAAAGCCTGGATGTTATACGATGATTGAGATTCCGCTGATCGATTATATTTACGGAGACCGGAATAGTATAATAGAGAGGTTAGTTTAGCATTAACCTTCTTAACAAAATATTAAAAAAGAAAAAGAGAGTTTTTCTTTAGAGCGCTTTCTTTTAACCGATATTATATATAGAGAAAAAGCCCATCTAATAGCCCTCCTTGTTTTAAACCTGCCAATGTGGCAGGTTTATTTTTTGAAAAGTGCAGCAAAGAATTACCTGAGGGAATTGCATAATTACCTAAGCTTGTATTCAACTACAATATATAGTGTTTAAATATATTTGAGGTAATTGTCTAAGGTTAGACAATTACTAGTGGGAATATCAATATATTGTGGTTGAATCTTATAAAACTAAATTATGCAATTGCTTAACCTACAAATTTAGGACAACTATTGATAGTACTAAGAGGATAAAAATAATTTTTGCAGAAAGTCATTATTATCCACCGGAAGAAGTTTAAGTTTTAGATGATGAGTTAAAGAATGAAGTTACTCTTTTGGAAGGTGTGTATATATTGGGTTTAAAGGAAAAACAAAAGGATTTAGAGTATATAGAACGAGAAAAAGAACGCCAAAGTGAAATGTATAGACTGGAAAATCAGCTATTAACAACAGGTTATCAAATTATTGCCGGTATTGATGAAGCCGGAAGAGGACCCTTAGCCGGACCGGTATTGGCAGCCGCTGCGATAGTAACACCAGATCTGTTTATTGAAGGTTTGAATGATTCTAAAAAACTCTCCCCAACCAAGCGGGAAAAAATTTATCAATGTATGTTAGATTTAAAAATCCCGTATGGTTTAGGCCAGGCAACGGTTGAAGAGATTGATCGGATTAATATCTTAAATGCTTCACGGCTGGCGATGAAGCGGGCTGTAAAAAATTTACCAGTTAGTCCTGATTATTTACTAATCGATGGATATTCGTGGTCGGGAATTTCTATTCCGCATCAAGGTGTAGTCGGGGGAGATGCCCGGAGCCTTTCCATTGCAGCAGCATCCATCTTTGCGAAGGTAACCCGGGATCGGATAATGGTTAAATTAGACAAGCTATTTCCTGGTTATGGATTTGCCAAACATAAAGGCTATCCTACAGCCGAACATTTTGCTGCTTTAGCCCGGCTAGGACCTTCGCAAATTCACCGTAGAAGTTTCAATCTTCACACTCAATTAAATTTAGAATTAAATGAAAAAAAGAGTAAGTGAACATCTCGGTAAGGGGAGTCGATAAATGAATCCCATTATGGTTAATACAATTACATTAGGAACCCATCGCTTTGTTAGAGGTAAATTACAAAGAGCCAATGATGGTACAGTTGTTCTTAAGACTAGTTCTGGTTCGATTCCCGTTAAAATTGAAGGTAATATGCTCCCGCTAGAACAGGAAGAAATTTTTCAACTAATTCGGGAAGAACCAGGTCTTTTGCTTCTTGCTCCCTACCGTAAGGAGAGTTTAACGGAGGTTCTTCCTTTTTTAAAAGAATTGTTATTAAACAATGAAAAAGAAGCCATGCACTTACTTCAAGCAGCAATAAATGAGGAGTTACCTTTAACCAAGGAAGTATTTTCTAGCTTGAAAAAATGGGAACTAACAGCGGAAAAGATCTGGGGTGTAAAGGCCGATCCCAAGGTTTTTGCTTTTTTATTAGCAAAAAAGCTGCCGATTACGCCTAGGTCTGTAATTTGGGCAGTTTATTCTCTTTCTCCATCAATCCAGAAAGAAATATGGAAGATGGCAGTTAGAGGTGGAAATCTACCTCAGCTCCTCAAGGATAGGGAAGGGAAGAGTATGGTACAGAATAATGAGACTGGCAAGGAAATTTTAGCGGAGGAACTCTCAAAACAAATTACTTCCCTACTTGAACGGTTGAATAGTAAAAAAAGTGTTTTAAATATTAATAAAAGTAAAGAAGAAGAAATCCTTAAAGAAGCTGCTAAGTTTCTAGAGGCAGAAGCAAGTAAAGATCCTTCATTTCCTCAAGTAGTATTATACCTTTGTAACGAGGAGAAAAATCAAATTAGGTGGGAGGGGAAGGGTTTTAAAGCTGCCGATGAATCTTGTAAAGATTCCTTTTCTTTTCGTTTGACTTATCAATCTCCGATTCTAGGTGATCTTCAAATAAGCGGGGTTAATAACAGCACAGGATTGAATTTGATGGTTACTTTTGAAGAGGAATCTCGTTTTTCTTTTAATTATTTTTCTGAGTTAAAAGATCTTTTACAGAGTAAAGGTTGGAAAGTCAAGGGGTTACATTTTCAACATTTAAAGAAAACAGATAAGAAAGAAAAACCCGTTCCCCTTCGGGTTGATGGATGGTTATAAGATGAAAGAGCAGATAAATGAAGCAATTGCCTTGCGCTATCAAGAAGAAGAGGATCATGCCCCCTTGATCGTGGCAAAAGGAAAAGGCGAAATTGCGGAAGCTATTTTGGAATTAGCACGCCAATCGGGGGTTCCTACTTTAAAAGATCCGGAACTAGTAAAATTATTAGAAGGAGTGGAAGTAGGGGAGTATATTCCACTGGAGGCTTATGCTCTAGCGGCAGAGATTATTGCTTTTATCTGGAGATTAGAGGAGAAAATTGGAAAACAAAAAGAGTAGGGTAAGATTACCTTACTCTTATTTTTATGATTAAGCTTAAGAATATAAGAAAAATTTGATTAAATAGTTAGTAGATTAAAGAAATACATAATTAAATTTTAAAATTTGGCCACAAATTACTAATAAAATGACATGTTCATACGTGCTTAAGGTATTATGCAATTCCTCAGGCAGCTAAGAATCTAGAATCTAAAAATTATTTAGGAAAGGTTTACCAATGTTTTGCTAAAAAATTACAGAATAATCACATTTTTATAATAATAACTAGAAAAAGCCAAAAATATATGGTAATATTTAGATATAAGTGTTTGAAGTGATGCTATGGAAAGCTGAAGTGGACAGCTGGGGCGTTTGCATTACCTTTCGATTACAATATTAAAGACTACAGAAATATATACTCATGTAACACAAAAAGCATATTGAACATTATAAGTCCCCTTGATTTAAATGCTTTTAAAAATAAAGAAAGGGGAAATTAGCGACACCCGACGTGAATTGCCCTAAAACCTGGTGTATTACCGACAGTCGGTAATAACACTAAATTAAGATAATAAACGAAAGTGTCGTGAATGTTTTAGTTATGCATCATTGCTCTAAATGGGGTGAAAAATTTGTTTTACAATGATCAACTCGACATAAACAGTGAAACCTGGAGGGAACTGCTCCTAGATCGTGGTATTACAAAGGAAAATGATCTTAGTGTGCTAAAGCTGATCTATGAAAGAGGAAACCACGAACTACGTGCATCTGAAATTGCTGCAATACTTGGATTACCACATCATGGACCAATTAATTCCCAGATAAGCAGGTTTAGCAAAAGGGTTATCCAAAAAACAGGTGTTAAGCCTCCCTTGCGTAAAAATGGCACCCCTCGTTGGTGGCACGTCCCGTTCCTAGGGTATGAAAAAGGTAATAAGTTCCCTTGGATTATGCGGCCTCAACTAGTAAGCGGGTATGAAAAGGCATTTGGTGAAAGTGATGAGGGGTTGTTTTATGACGAGGTACCTGAAAGCGAAATTGAAGAATTAATTGAAGGTGCAGTGGCCAAAAAAACTGTAAATCAATATGAGCGAAATAAGAAGGCAAAGAACAGATGTGTTGAGTACTACGGGGGGATCTGTTGTATTTGTGGTTTTGATTTTGGAAAGCAATACGGTCCGATCGGGGAAGGAAGGATTCATGTTCACCATTTAGTTCCTTTAGCGAAGATCCAAAAGGAATATGTAATTGATCCTATAAAAGATCTTCGACCTGTTTGTCCCAACTGTCATTTAATTATTCATAGCAAGCAAGAACCGTTTACAATAGAAGAAATGAAAGGAATGCTTCGTGGGCCCGCAAAGACGCATAACACAGGGTTTGCGCAAGGGCGTGGTGAGTATTTCAAGACGTCAAATCAGTGAAGTCGAATCATGGAGTAGGCGCGCCACATCCATGGACCTAAGCGCAGTCGCGCCCGGCTTGTCCGGGGCCAAGCGGCGTCGCGCTAAGGCCCGGCCTGCGCCTTAAGGTCCATGGACGTCGCAAA
>DAIOHK010000006.1:0-91819 GCA_036744795.1 Bacillota bacterium
TTTCTGCCAAAACCTGATGGGCTATCACAGAAAGAACTGTACTATCAACTCCGGCGGAAAAACCAACCACTACACCCTTTTTATAGCTAGCAATTAGTGATTTTAGTTCATGTAATTTAGATTCAAGCATTTATATTCTCCATCTTCTCACAAAATCTATTCTAAAACTTTTCTTTATAATCCTTTAACAAGCTTTTCAACAATTCTAATAGCATCCTGAATTTGATTAATAGAAACATCTTTATGAGTAACAAAACGTACTGTAAAAGGACTTGCCGCATTACCAAGTACACCTTGTTTTGCTAGAAGTTTTACAAACTTACTTGCACTAATATTTAAGTCTTTAATAGAAAAAAGAATAATATTGGTTGGAAATTCTTTAGGACTAATTACAATGCCCTGAATCTGCGCCAATCCTTCGGCTAGAACTCGTGTATTTTTATGGTCTTCAGCTAAACGCGAAACCATCTTTTCTAAGGCAACAATCCCTGCCGCTGCTAAAATTCCAGATTGTCTCAAACCGCCACCCAATACTTTCCTATTCTTTCGAGCCCGTTCAACAAATTTCTTATTACCAGCTAATAAGGAGCCAACCGGAGCCCCTAATCCTTTTGAGAGGCAAAACATCACAGAATCTACAGGTGCTGCTAATTCCTTGACATTAACTCCCAAAGCAAATGCAGCATTAAAGATTCTAGCACCATCAAGATGTACTGGTACACCTTTTTCCTGGGCTGCTAAAGCCATAAGTCTTGTTTGTTCCGGAGTAAGAACTGCTCCACCTGCCCGATTATGGGAATTTTCCAGGCATAATAAGCCTGTCCGTGGAAAATGAATATTCTCCTCCCGGATCGCATTTTTAATCAGCTCGGGTTCTATAAAACCTTTCTTACCAGTAATAGTTCGTGCCTGCGCACCTGAAAGTAAAGCTAGCCCACCTACTTCATAATAGAAAATATGGGAATCTGCTTCCACAATTACCTCATCGCCCCGGGAAAGATGAGTCATTGCAGCTGTTTGATTCCCCATTGTTCCGCTTACAACAAAAAGTGCAGCTTCTTTTCCGATCATCTCCGCACCCATCTCTTCAAGTTTACGAACTGATGGATCCTCACCGTATACATCATCACCAACTTCCGCGGTAGCCATTGCTTTTCTCATCTCTTCTGTCGGTTGGGTTACAGTGTCGCTACGCAGATCAATCGGCCTCATTTTTATAAAATCCCCTTTCTGTTTTTACAATGTTTTATACTATAATTCACGAAAAAAAATATCGGAACTAGCTTGCATAGGTTGTCATTCAATATGAGTGATGAGCTACTAAATGCCTTATGCATTCCTTAATGTCCATAATTATACTACTTTTTCAGTAGACATTGGGAAAAATTATTTTTATTTTTCTCCCAAACTTCTTTAATACTCTTTCCCCATCTTGGTTCAGTCCAATCAGGAAGAATTTCTAGGAGGGGTTTGAGCACAAAAGATCTTTCCAAAAGTCGGGGATGAGGGATTATCAGTAAAGATGAATCAATGACCCATTGATCATATAAAAGAATATCCAAATCAATGGTACGGGGGCCAAAACGAGGTCCTGAAACCCGCCCCATTTCTTCTTCAATCTCTTTCAGGCAAAAAAGAAGCTCTAAAGGATAATAGGAAGTTTTTCCTAGACAAACCTGGTTGAAAAACCAAGGTTGATCTAGATATCCTACAGGTTCAGTCTCGTAAACCGAAGAAAAAGCCAGATCTTTAATAAGGAAGCTAAGCCTTTCAGCCGCCTCCTCTAGGTTTTGCTCCCGATTACCAATGTTAGAACCTAAAGCAACAGCTATAGTATACAAGCTATTTATCCTTTCTATCATTTTTACTGGCTCCCCCATACGCAAAGTGATGAAAATGATTAAGTTATAATCTTGGCCCTATCTTTAACACGAATTCCGCGAGCAGCAACGAACAATAGGGGAACAGTGTTTAAAAAATGTTTCTACTGGCGGACAATAGCATCAGTCATCCTTGCCACCCGAGTCATTTCTTTAACATCATGCACTCGGATAATATCTGCCCCTCGGTCAATTCCTATTACTACTGTTGAAGCAGTCCCTTCTAGTCTTTCTTCAACAGGAAGATTAAGAGTCAATCCGATTACAGATTTTCTTGAAGTACCCAGCAGTATAGGACAACCTAAAGCCTTTAATTCATCTAAACGATTTAAGAGTATTAAATTATCTTCTTTAGTCTTACCAAAACCGATTCCAGGATCAATAATAATCTTTTCACAAGGGAAGTCATAATCAGTAGCAAGCGAAATGCTATGTCTTAGAAAGGATGCTACTTCGCCCATTAAATCTTTATATCCGGGAGCTGCCTGATTATGCATTACAATAACAGGCGCCCCGGTTTCCGCTGCTACTTTAATCATATCTGGGTATTTTTGTAATCCCCAGATATCATTGATAATATCGGCACCAGAATCAAGTGCTGCTTTCGCAACTGAAGGTTTATATGTATCAACAGAGAGCGGTAATGGAGACTCTTTTGCTAACATTTCAATTACGGGTATGATCCTTTTTCTCTCTTCATCCTCATCCACAACCTGCGAACCCGGCCGGGTTGATTCTCCTCCAATATCTAAAAGATCTGCTCCATCTCTTAAAAAATCTTCGGCTTGTCTACGAACATTATCTAGTATATAATCTTGCTTCCAAAGCCCGTCTCCGGAAAAAGAGTCAGGAGTAATATTTATAATCCCCATCACATAGGTCTTTTTACCCCACTCAAAAGTAGTATTTTTAATCGTTAAAGGACTTAAAGGCTTTTGAAGATCCTTTAATAGTAAGCTTAAATCATCTGCTAATTTAGCAAGTCCAAATGGTTGAAGGGAAAGAAGATCCAGCAATCGCTGATATTGAGTTTTGGTACCCATAATAATAGCATCGCCTTTTTGCTCGCCAAGATAAGCCATATCCCTTCCAAGAGCCACCTCCCCACCCTTAGCTAGCATTTCTTGTTTTAATATATTTGCCGCTTGTGCCGTGAGCTGGCTTACTTTTATAATAATAAACTCACCTTTACCAAGCATTAATTCAATTCCCTTCGGAGATACTCCTATCCGCTTGAATTCTTCCTGTAATTCTTTTGGATCAGTTTCCGATAAAAGACGCAGATTATATTCCATATTATTGCCTCCATTTTAGTGCTATTAAATTAAGGAATTGCATATTTTAATTATTTAAGATTCGACTACAATATATTGAATTCTCATTAGTAATTGTCTAAGATTAGACGATTACCTCGAATAAAAGATAAACACAGTATATTATGGTCGATTCACGATTAAGGTAATTATACAATTCCCTCAATTAGCAACATTCTCTTCCACTTAAATGGTGTGAAATGTAAGATAGGTAATTTTCAATTCCCTAATATTTAGCTATATCTTTCTGTGTAGAATTGTTCAATCCTGTTTAACTTCTGTTAATAAAGGAGAAAATGGCCTTTTTAAGGCCATTTTAAATCTTGCCAAATCAAGATTGAGCATGATCACGGAGTAACTCCCGAAGTTGGCAAAGAGCGGCTTTTTCTAATCTACTGATTTGGACTTGAGAAACACCAATTTTAGCACCGATCTCAGCTTGTGTTTTTTCTCCAAAAAACCTTTCTTCAATAATTACTTTTAACCGCGGTTCTAGTTGTTGTAGAGCCTGACGAAGAGCAAACCCTTCTACCATTTTCTCTTCTATCTCTGTCCCTACTTGCTCCTCAAGGGTAATTTTGTTACCATCTTCTTCATAAACAACCTCTTGTAAGGAAAAAACCGGTTTGCTTACTTCTAAAGCCGTTGCAATCTCTTCCCTACTAAGATCAGTTATTTTTTCCAATTCAGAAAGAGTTGGTTCTTCCCCTTTTTCATTGACATAATCATTCCGCGCTTTCATCACTTGTTGAGAAAGTTCTTTTAATCCCCTACTAACTTTTAGGCTCCCACTCTTTCTTAGGTACTGTTTAATTTCACCAATTATTACGTGTACAGCATAAGTAGAAAACTTCACTTCAAAATCAAAGTTAAAACGATCAATCGCCTTAATTAAGCCAAGGGATCCGATCTGAAATAAATCATCAAACTCTACTCCTCGTCCTAAAAAACGGGAAACAATACTTCTTACCAGTCGAAGATTACGTTCAATCAGAAAATCTTTAGCATCCTGGTCACCATCATGGACCCGCCTTATAAGACAGGCAGTTTCTTCCTCGGAAAGAAAAGCAGCTTGTCCCTGGAGATCTTTAACCGAATCCATTACTTACTCCGTTCCGGTTTTTTTATCATTATAACACTAGTTCCATGGTCGGGTTTTGATTCCAGCTTCATTTTATCCATGAAAGATTCCATAAAAATAAGTCCTAAACCCATTCGCTCCGGATCTGTGGAATAGGCGGGGGTTTTCGCCAATGAAATGTCATTAATTCCGCAGCCACGATCAATGACTTTTATCTCCAAGGTATTATCCTCGATCTTCAATTCCAACTGTATTTCACCGTTTCTTTCTCGATAAGCATGAATCACACAATTTGAAACTGCTTCAGAAGTTGCTACTCTGATCTCTTCAAGTTCATTAAGGGTGAAATCAAGCTGGGCGGCAAAAGAAGCAACTATTACCCGCGAAAGGCTGACATTCTCAGGCAAGCTGGGGAAATTCACCATTAAATAATTTTTCTTCATTCCCTGGCCTCCTTAAATTTTATTCTGGGCTTCCTGTAAGGAAGGATAGATGGTCATGATCTTTAGTAAACCTGAAAGTTCGAATAATTTCTGGAGATGGAGTGGGACATTTACTGCACTTAACCTTCCACCACGTTGGGAGATTGTTTTATACCGTCCGAGTATTACTCCTAATCCGGAACTATCAATAAAATTGGTTTCGGTAAAATCTAAAATAAGATGTTGAAGATCCTTAGTTTGCTGGAGTTCCGCTTCAATTTGGTCTCGAAAATCAGGTGATGTGGAAAGATCTAATTCTCCACGGATCTTAGCCATTAAAATGCTACCGCTTCGCCTTAGTTCCAAATCCAAATAACATCCCCCCTATTTTTGGATCTATCTGGATATTTTTTCGGCATCCAAAAGGTTTTTCCTGCCATAAAAGAAAAACAGATATTTTCTTCTTCAAAATATTAAATTAACGTGCCAAAAAAATGTAACCGCCGGTCGGCGGTTATCGGTAATAAAGCCATATGTCCCAGTTTTATGATTTTTCCACCCAGCCTGGTAAGAAGTTGTTTCTTGGTTCAGGTGAATGGGCGTGAGCGACTACTTAAAAAATCCCTCTATAAAGCTCTTGGTGATTTGGATGAGAAAACGGAAAAATCCACTTTCTTTTACTGCAGATTCAGCTACCAAATCTGCTTTTAACTTAATTTCCCCATCCACTTTTACTAAGGCCTCACCAACCCGTTGGCCTTTTGATAAGGGAGCCCTTATTTTTGGTGGAATATTAATAAATACCTCCGGAGAACTTTGAACTTCTTTCTTTAACACAACAGAGAGATCTTGTGGTATTATAACATTAATCTCCTCAACTTCGCCTTTCATTACTTTGGTTTTTCCTAAAAGTTGTCCACTATTTAGGATTTTGACTGACTTATATTGACTGAAGCCATGGTTGAAAAGTTTGGTGATTTCGCTATTACGCACCTGCGAAGTGGGGGCTTTCATTACCACGGCAATCATCCGGATGGCATCTTTATGAGCGGAACCAACCAAACAATAACCAGCCTCAGATGTAAATCCGGTTTTTAACCCATCACATCCCTGGAAAAAACGGACTAGATTATTGGTATTCCTCAGAAAGGATTCTCCCTCGCGTAAGCTATCAATCCAAGTGCCAGTCCATTTTAAAACAGTAGGATGTTTTAGTATTTCTCTGGCAAGAATAGCTTGGTCATAAGCGGAGGTTATATTACCTGGTCCCCCACCATCAGGATTTAATCCTGTAGAATTAACGTATTTTGTATTCTTTAAGCCGAGTTCTTGAGCACGTTTATTCATCAGTCGTACAAACTCTTCGTGAGAACCAGAAACATACTCAGCTAACGCAACACTGGCATCGTTTGCTGATACAATTCCCACAGCTTTCATCAGATCTTCAACAGTCATTTCTTCACCAGGTTCTAACCAAATTTGTGATCCACCCATGCGACAAGCTTCTGGACTAGCAACAACCTTGTCTGTAAGTTGTATCTTACCGGATTCTACAGCTTCCATTATTAAAAGCATTACCATCATCTTGGTTACACTGGCTGGAGATAATGGTTTATGACTATTCTTATCTACTAAAATCTCTCCAGTACTATACTCCATTAAAATCGCAGCTTCTGATTGTATTGGAAATGGAAGAGCTGTTTCTGTTGCTCCTACTTTTAAGGAACAGAATATCAGCGATAAGAGTATAAAAATTACTAGCAATTTCCGCATCATGTTTCCTCCTTAGTTTCCCGTCTTCAAAAGTTTTTACAAAAAAAACAATCATTATTCACCTGAGGGGATTACGTAATCCCACAAATGTATTCTTTCCTAAAAGTCTCTACTAAAATCATTTTTTTGAAATTTAGGTTTTGGGAAAAATAAGGGAAACAGTCAGTTAAAAAGAAGGAAGCCCTACCATTAAACGTCGAATATGATAGAATCATTTTAAATTTTAATCTTGAAGCAGAAAAACATTTTGTTGAAAGCAGGGGTAAATATGCAGGATGTTCAGAATACTCCAGATGATCGTGGGATAGAGATTCAAAGAGTAGGAATTAAAGGGGTTCACCTTCCAGTATTAATTACTACCCAAGAAGGGTCTTTTCAACAATTATTAGGGAAGATTACTGCTGCGGTTAGCCTTCCCCAACAGTACAAGGGTACCCATATGAGCCGTTTTATGGAGATTTTAGGGGAATGGGGACAAAAACCGATCTCTGGCCGGGAATTAAAATTAATGCTTAAGGAGATCAGAACCAGATTAAAAGCCTCTTCCGCCGATCTTACTCTTAGCTTTCGTTACTTTATACCTGTCACAGCACCAGTCAGCCACCTTACAGCCCCTCTTGATTACCTTTGTGAATTTAAGGGCTGTCTATCAGAAGAAGGTTATGATTTTAGAATGACTACCGAAATTCCCATTATTTCGCTCTGTCCTTGCAGTAAAGCAATTTCTAAATATGGTGCCCATAATCAGCGCGCAATAATTAAAGCGACAGTCAAATGCCTACCCGGAAAGTATCTTTGGATTGAAGAATTGGTCTCTCTTCTTCAGGCTCAAGGTAGTTCTAGAGTTTATCCGGTACTAAAGCGGGATGATGAAAAATATATAACAGAAGAAGCCTACGATAATCCGAAGTTTGTCGAAGATATTCTGCGGGATTCCGTCCTAGCCTTACGGCAGGAAGAAAAAGTCTCCTGGTTCCATTTAGAAGTTGAGAGTTTTGAATCCATTCATAATCATAGTGCCTTTGCTTATCATGAAGAGGATAAGAGCTCTATACACCAGTGAGTAAAGGGGCAAAAAGCACAATCTTCGCCTTCCGAGTATTCCCCGGGGAGATTGTGACTGGCAATATACTCTACTGCCTCAAGAATTTTTCTTTCTGTTTCATATAAACTTTTTTCCTCCAAAGAACAGGGAATTTTTACATTTGGTCTTACAAAGTATAGCCACGCTTTGGCAGGCAATCGTCCGTAAATTTCGCGGAGTGCCAGTGAGTATAGGTGAACCTGGATCAAATACCGGTCAAGAATCTTCCCGGGTTTTGGAACATTACGATTGGTTTTAAAATCTACAACCACAAAACTTCCATCAGGATAAAATAAAACCCGGTCAATTACCCCTTTAATCACTACTCCCTTAAGATTCAGAAGAAAAGGAAACTCATTATCCACCTTTACTTTTTCTCCAGGAAAAAAAGGGCTTTGTAGATAATTTTTTCTCATCGCTTTTAACTGCATTAAAGCCTTTGCTTGCTTATTTTCCGGAAAACTCTCAAACCACCCAGCCCAAACGGTTTCTTCCCAATCTTCCCCTTGAGAGGGATCAGAGATCAACTTGTGGAAAACCTCACCTAATAACTCGCCATAATTTTCAAAGGAATCTTCATTAGTATAATTTATCTCAACAAGATTAGGGTCGCTCCCTAAGCGATGTTCCCAATAAAACCGACGTGGGCATTCCAAAAAGGTTAAAAGTGGAGTAAGTGATAATCTCCTGGCCGCAAGTTTTTTCATCTCCAGAGGTAATTCGGAAGTAGATGCTATCTCTTCCGCGGCTTTTTTCCTTGCCTCTTGAAGTGGTTTAATCCTTGCTGTAAGTTGGGATTCTTCCCTTCCCCTAGTAATTTTGATTTGTCTTCCTTCTACAGTAATATTCTCTTCTTTTTTCTCTGTTAAACAGGGGAAGATCTGAACCAGCCATTCCATCCAGGAATTACCCTCATCGATTTCCATTACTTTAAGTTGTTTTTCTTCACCTGAGAATAAAAGGTAATCTTTAGCTCTAGTCATTGCTACATAAAATAATCTCTTTAATTCAGAAATTTCAGCCCGTTCTGTCGCCACCTTAATTTTTAGTGTTTGATAAGTATCAACCCACCTCCCATCTTTATCTTTTACTTTATGACCAAATCCTAAATTCTTATGAAAACCAACTGGAGAACTTCTTAAATTAAATCTCTTTTCTATTTCCGGTAGTATAACAACTGGAAATTCCAGACCCTTGGCTGCATGAATTGTCATTATCTGAATTGCATTACCTTGGTGGGTAGATGTAGCTTCCCCCTCTCTAATTTCCAAATCAGAAAGATGACGGAGAAAACTAACAAACTCTCCCACACCTGAATAACCCTTAGCAGCAAATTCTTCGGCTCGCAACATAAACTTTTCTAAGTTGGCAATGGAACGTTCTCCATCCGGTAAGGCCGCAATGGTCTCTAGATAACCCGTCTCCTCCCAAGCAATCCGGAGTAAAGCTGGGATCGATAATAAATGGGCATTCTTATAAAAAGAATCCAAGAGATTATAAAGACGGGTAATTCTCCTCTTTTCATTAGCAGTAATATAGCTGGAATAATCTACTTCTCGAAAAAATCCTTTATCCAGACCATCTGGTTGAGAAAGCCAAAAAAGTGCTGTATCAGAGAGACTACAGAAAGGTGAGCGCAAAACTCCGGCCAGAGCAAGTGAATCATCCTTACTCTCCGCTAAACGTAAGAGATTAATCTGGTCTTGAATCTCCTGGCGCGAATAAAATCCAATTCCGGCATTTACGATATATGGTATTTCATAATTTGTAAATGCTTCTTCGTAGCTTTTAATATTGGTCCGGGCTCTAAACAGAATGGCTATATCCTGGAATTCAAGCGGGCGGTTACCTTTATTTGTCCGGACAATAACCTCGCCTTGACCTACCATTTTCTTAATTCTTGCAGCTAAAACAGAAGGCTCATTCTCCTCAGCCAAAAGAATCTCCACTCCTGTTTCTTCTGAAGAAGATGATACACTCGTCGCAGGTATCAGGGGATGGTAAGGATAATCCTCAGTCGCAAATACTGACTGGCATATGTAATTAATAACCTCAGCCACCTGCGGCTTTGTACGATAATTTTGATCTAAAACCAACAAATCACCGTAACGAGAAGAGTAAGACTCCGCCAGGCGAGTCATTATTTCCACTTCAGCGCCACGGAAACGATATATCGACTGTTTAATATCCCCAACCAGAAACAATCGACCCTCTTTATCGCCAGATAAGAGTGAAATAATGTCCCACTGAAGACTATTCGTATCCTGGAACTCATCAACCATAAAGTAAGAGAATTTTTTCCTATATTCTCCAGTAATTTCAGGGTGTTTGGTTAATAGTCTTCGCACTAGAAACTGTTGATCAGTAAAATCAATCTTTCCAGCAACTCTTTTTATCTCCGTATATTCGTCAGCAAACAATTGAAGGAAGCGATAAATCACAGGTATTTGAAGAGCCGCTTCTTGAGTAGCCAAGGATGTTTTTAGTGAGCAAATAGTATCATGAATATTATAAATGTCTGGTTTAAGTTGGTTATTAAGATTTTTAGGTAGATAAGAGAGCAGATCCTCTAAGGCATTTAAAACCTTTTCATTCAATCCTTGCTCCGAAAAGTTAATGATCACTTTAAGATCTGTCCACCTGCTGGAAAGCCCAGATAATAAATGTTTAGCTCTAGGAGTTAGCTTTAAACCGCGGGCATAATCTAAAACCTCTTCGGTCTGCCTGAATAATTTACACTTAATTGCTGCCGGTTCTTCCTCTTCATCCAGCCGTTTCATTTCCGAAAGATCTTTTATTTCTGCTATATCTTTTCCGGTATCTTTAAGGGTAGAATATAAAGAAGTTAGATCCTCCAAAAAGAAATTAGTGCCCAAGGATAATACTGTTTGCAAAACAACCTGCTCCTGATCTCCTGTAAGAAGAGTACTTAACGCAGCTTTGGCAGCTTCTGCTTTTAATAGATATTCCTCCCCTTCATCTAAAACATCTGCTTCTGGATCAATTCCTGCCTCAACCGGATGTTGAGTCAAAATCGAAAAACATAACCCATGAATTGTACTAATTCGAGATGAAACCTCTAACATTTCCAATTGCCGGACCCAAAACTTTTTTTCTTTGCCTATACTTTTTCTATAGGCCATTCTTATTTCTTCCCTAATCCGTGCCCTCATTTCATCTGCAGCTTTTCGAGTAAAGGTCACAGCTACAATCTGAGGAACTTCACATTTTTTTGTCTTTAGTAAATACATATATTTATGAGTTAAAACTCTGGTTTTCCCGGTTCCTGCTCCAGCCATTACTAATAGATTAGTATCAAAATTAACTACTGCTTTTTTTTGTAATTCATTGAGTTTGATTGTCAATTATCTGCCACCCCCCATAAGGCTCTCCGGCATATTCTCCGATACTCGCAATAAGCTGGGCATTGATCCTGTGGGCAAAAGGAGAAGTCTCCCTGGAGAATTCCAAAGTAGTAATTAAAGGCTTGCTCAATACTGTTGGTAATAATTTCATCCCATTCATCTTGATCTAGAGCACCACGGATCATAATTCCAAAATCTAACGCTTCTTTCCGCCAAAGACCACGCAACCGGTTTGTTTTGTTTAAGCTATAATAAGCTGCTCCTACCGGCTCCCCTTTTGGAAGAAAAAGACGATTTACAGCCAATAAGTAAATAGGAAGTTGTAATAATTGACCAGCGTTAATCTGCTTTAAAGGAGGGGGATTTCCTGATTTATAATCATAAATAATAAATCGTCCATTCTCATCAGTATCTACTCGGTCGATCTTTCCCCAAATTGATAAGGGAAATTTTTTTCCTCCATACACTTTCTCCCCAACTAGTAAGGGGTGTTGAATTGAATTGGGATCAGCATCTTTTCTTACCCCTCCAAAACCTAACTCTAAAAACTGGGGAGTAAAACGGCCATCAGTTTTCTCTACCCACTCAACTTCTTCCTTTATCATTTTTTCCAGTTGCGAAATAAGATGTTCTCTTCCTAAACTAATAAAATTCCGGTAAAGTAATGGTGCTGAATCATCTACTACCGGGTAATAATCTGTCACTAATTCTCTAATTTCATTTAAATACCTTTCCAAACATACACTACGAAGCACTTTTCCCCGGTAATTATGGAAAAATTCCTTCAACACCACGTGATAGATACTACCCTCTTCTAATCTTGTTGGTAGGATCTCCGGTTCCTCTAAAGTTTCAATCTTTAATATCCGTCGGCAAAAAAAGCTAAAGGGACATGAAGCATATTCCTCTAAAACTGAAACACTAACAGGGTGCGTAGAAAATTTTTTCTCTAAAATTTCTTGTTCTTTTTTACCGAGTACCCCGCTTACTTCCGAATTTCCTTTCCCGCGTATTAATTCTAAAGCAATCTTCTCTTTTATCTCCTTTTTTAAATCAAGCTTTTTCTCTGACGGTCTAGGAAAAAACGCCTCTTTGCCTGTCTCTGTCGCCCGACTTTTTAAACTTGGAATAAGAATCAATAGATCTTCCAGAAAAGAACTTGGGTTTAAAGATTGTCCTTCCGTATCAGTTTGGCAATATGAAAGAATTAATCGTTCCCTAGGGGTATTAAGAACATAATAAAAAAGCAAACGTTCAATAGCTAATTGATCAATATTCCTTGGCAAAGAAAAACCATCTACTGTCCATTGGTTCACATCTTTCTCCCGGATTAACCATCCCTCCGGTTTGATTCGGGGAAAGACTCCTTCATTAAGACCAGAAAAAAATGTAATCTTAAAGCTAATCCCTCTAGCATTTTCTGGCGTTAATAACCTAATTCCATTCTCCCACGAGGTTGGATGCTGAACTTTTTCTCTTCCTAAAACAGATTCTAGAATTAAAAGAAACTCCTCTAAGCTAATTTCTTTTTCGGCAAAATTAAAAATTGAATCTTCGATCTCTTTGATTGCCCCTTGAATTTTTCCCAGCAAAGAAGTCTGAAAATATCTTTCTTGAAGATAGGGTTCAGAAAGATCACTCTGAGGCAGAAAACTTTGTAAAAACAAGGGGTGTTTTATCCATCGCCAACATACTTCTAGATATTCTTTAATCTTACCCTCCTGGGGAATTTTTTCAAGAATCGTTAGTAATTCTTTAGCCTTTAACAGAGTCTGATCTTTCGAAGAAAAAACCCGTTCTAATTCTCCTTTCCAACCTGCTAAGTTGGGAGTGGGTACAATTAAATAAAGTTCTTTTTCTGTACCTATCCCACCCCAACGTAAGAATTGGATCATTTCTCTCCAGGAAAAATTAGCCAACACAGTTTTGAAAGGCTGAAGTAAAGCGCGAGCAATAGGTTGTCCCTGTAATGGTTTGATAATTTGCGTAGCTAATGGCAATTCAAAAGCCTTAAAGATCTGATATATCTCTTCCAAATGCGATGAATAGAGATTTATAACTCCAATTTGATCCGGTGAAAGTGAAGGGTTAATTTGCAAAAGATTCTTGATCTCTTGGGCAATTGAGAGTATTTCCCGTCGCCAACCACCCTTTACTTTAATCAAACTGATTGAAGAATCATGATTTAAGGGAGGTAATGCTGGTTTTTCTATCCAAAGCATACTTTGAAGATAATCCAGAAGACTCCGGTTCTTTTTTTGTTTTATCGGAATAATTATTTCTTCTTCAGCTTTTCCCCTTTTTAGCCTGGGAAAAAAGACACCTTTACGGTCGGAAGCACTATGATCAAAAATAATCGTTACTGTAAGAAGTTTGCTTATCTTTTGTAATAATAATTCTTGTTGAAGTGTAAAGTCGGTAAATCCTAATACTAAAAGGTGCTCTATATTTCTTATCCCCGCAGATTTAGTTACATCCATAATCGCCAGTTTAATTCGTTCTTCTGTATCCACTAAGGAATGCTGTTCTATAAAATTTTGGTAAGCATCATATAATAATGATAGATCCTTGAGAGCTTGGTAATCATCAGCTACTAATTTAGTAAAGAGCTGAGGATTAATTCCCCCTCTTTTTAACAGAGAAAGCTCTTCCAGTATTGATGGATAAAGGCCTGGTGAATCAATAGCCTGAGATAAATATCTGATCCTACCTTGTGTTGTTAATTCTTCGGCAATCATTCGCAGGATCAAAGAACCAGTTCCCAATGACAAATCAGTTGATTCCGGTCTGGTTTCATCTATGATCTCACGAACCAATCCGTCAAATAAAAGAAAACGGGCTCCACCCCAACTTCCTA
This sequence comes from Bacillota bacterium, assembly GCA_036744795.1. Lineage (GTDB taxonomy): Bacteria > Bacillota > UBA4882 > UBA10575 > UBA10575 > UBA5486. Next base: position 13,776 of record DAIOHK010000006.1, read on the forward strand.
GAATAGAAAGTAACTGTTCTTCCCAAAACTCCAATAAAGTTTGAGTAGGAAAGAGAAAAACCATACTTTTCCCCAGTGTTTTCCATTTCTCTCCTATCCAGTATTCAAAGGAACTTTTTGGTTCTTTGTATAACATCGGATCACGGATTATCTTAATCAAGACCCTATCCTCCACCTTGTACTTTCTAATCAAGTTCTTTTTCTACTAAAGCATTTCCTGCTTTCCCGATTAAATTACAATCTAAAATCTTAAATAACCCGGACCTTAGATAAGGCAATGTTTATTAAAACAATGTTCATAAATTCATTATTCTACCTTAAATAAAGCTAAAATTTTCCTCATTTTATGCTTTTTGTGGTACAATCATAATACGATTTTCTTTTTAGATGGTAGTTAATTTTAAATCAACCAATTATGTAATTCCTTAACTAAAAATGCTTGACAAAAATATTTTTTTTAAAAATTAACAATATAAGGAGGCTTTTAATATTGAAACATTTATACCGATCCAACAAAGAAAGAATGATTGCTGGAGTAGCTGGCGGTCTTGCTGAATATTTTGAAGTAGATGTGGTTTTAGTAAGATTATTATGGGTATTAGCCTTTTTCTTAGGAGGCGGGTTTTTTGCTTATCTAATTGCTTGGATCTTTATTCCAGAAAAAAACTCCCCTCAAACCCAGGAGGAGAGTTTTGACACTCAACCGGAGACTGACCCGGAAATCAAAGAAAAAAGATTACGGACTGGTGGATTTATTCTAATATTTTTGGGGCTGATTTTCCTTTTTAGAGAATTGATTCCTAAACAGATTTTCCGAAATATGTTACCATTAGCCTTAATTATCTTGGGAATAATTATTTTAGTCCGCAGTTTCAATTATCAAGGGAGAAAATAAAAACTGTTCTCCTCTTTTACTAGAAAACTCTAATAGTTCTGGGTAATCCCTCGTTATTCTTTACCCAGCCTGTCAGAATGTTGTTTCAGCAGTGAAATTGGATTACTTTATTCAGCATTCTTAGTGAAGCAGATGCTGAAAATTGGTATTATATTATTATCTTGATACTACTTCCTTCCCATTAACAAAAACCCTCTCAACTTCAGCTTCAAAAGCTAAAGGATGGCGATCAAAAACAACCAGGTCAGCATCTTTCCCCGCTTCTAAACTACCGACTCGATCGGCAAGACCAACTATTTCAGCGGGATTAATGGTAATCGCTTTTAAGGCCTCTTCTGGTTCCAAACCGTTTCTTACCGCCAGTTTCGCACAGAGTGGTAGATACTGTGAAGGAATTACTGGTGAATCCGTCATAATTGCGATTTTTACTCCAGCTTTACTAAGTATCCCCGGTGTTTCAAAGGTGAGATTTCTTAATTCAACTTTTGAACGGTCACTAAATGAAGGACCTACAATTGCCGGTAAACCCTTAGCTGCTATTAAATCGGCGATTAAATGTCCTTCAGTACAATGATCTAAAGTGACTCTCAGGCCGAATTCTTCGGCAATTCTAATTGCCGTCATAATATCATCAGCCCGATGAGCATGGGCCTTTAAAGGGATTTCTTTCTTTAAAACCGGAATCAGGGCTTCCCACTTTAGATCAAAAGCAGGTGCTTTCTCCGGATCTCCAGCCGCTGCTTCTTTTTTTTCCATATATTCTTTAGCTTTAAATAGTGCTTCACGAAGGATTGAAGCAGTAGCCATCCTTGTAGAAGGAGATTTTTTTTGCCCATAGTAAACCCTTTTGGGATTTTCACCAAAAGCTATTTTCATTGCTACAGGAGCAGAAACCAGTTTTTCCTCAACAGTCCGGCCATAAGTTTTAACTGCAGCAAACTGGCCTCCAATTACATTAGCACTTCCCGGCCCGGTAATAGCCATTGTTACTCCAGCTGCTAAGGCCTCATCAAACGTACGGTCAGTTGGATAAATGGCATCAATCGCTCTCAGTTGGGGAGTTACAGGATCCGTCATCTCATTACCATCATCGCCTTCAAAGCCAAGAGAGTCCTCAAATAAACCAATATGACAGTGGGCATCGATAAATCCGGGAGTTACAAACTTGCCTGAAAGATCTATAGTCTTTGCGCCCTCCCCATCAATATCCTTTCCAACAGCCGCAATCCTACCTTCTTCCATCAAAAGATCACTATCTTCAAGTACCGGTCCAGCCATTGAAAAAATAGTCGCATGTTTCAAAAGTATTTTTTGCATTTAATCTCTTCCTTTCAAATAATTTATAATCAACAATTTAGGAGCTGGTCCTCAGTAATAATATAATCCATTTTGATATCATCTTGATTAACCGGCAGCTTGTCAGTTAATTGCATTTGAAAAGCAACTCCTACTTTAATGGCATTAGATCGTACCTTAGAAAGGTACCGATCATAATATCCCGCTCCCCGCCCTAACCTGTTACCTTGATAATCAAAAGCTACCCCCGGAATAAAAAACAGATCGATCTCTTCTGGATGACAGATACGGCCATTTCTTGGTTCTTTAATCTCCAAGGCACCCGGCACTAAGTCTTGTAGCTTCTCAAGCTCTCGAAACTCCATAGTATGCTCTAAAGAGTTGACAACCGGGAGGGCTAAACAATAATCTCCCTGTAGCAAATGGGTTAATAAGTCCCACGTTTTGACTTCATTTCTAAATGAAGCATAAGCCGCAATAACCTTAGCTTCACTTAACAAAGGAAAAGTAAGTGCTCGGTGGTTAATAATACTACTCTTCCGAGTTGCCTCTTCCGGAGTCAGTTTTTTAATTTCTATTCTATACTTTTGCCGAAGTTGTTTTTTCCTTAATTGGATATCCATTTTCTCTACTACCTCCCGGGTGTACCCATATAGATTAAAAAAGGAAACCCCGCCATGTCGTTTGGGCTGAAGATTACCTGAACCCGCTCTTGCAGGTGGGCGCCTCCCGGATGCTTTATGTGTCCTTTCAAGAAGGCTTACATGCCACAACCGGAGTTAAGCTCCCTAGGTAAAGGTGTTGGTTCATAACATCAGCTTCATACGTGCACAGCAGGGTTTAACCCTAATTTCTTATTATCATAATACCATAAAAAAGCTTATTCGCGCAAGGGTTCAGAAGTTTTCTTTAAAATGGTAGTTTTTATATGAAGGTCACATAACTGCTTAGAATCAACTTCGGAAGGAGCCTCGGTAAGCAAACAAGTAGCACTGGTTGTTTTGGGAAAGGCTATTACTTCCCGTAGGCTAGAAGCGCCAGCAAGGATCATCACTAAACGGTCAAGTCCGAACGCAATTCCACCATGTGGTGGAGTACCATATTCAAAGGCCTCAAGAAGAAAACCAAACTTCTCCTTAGCTTGTTCTGGTGAAAAACCTAAGGCACTGAAGACCTTTTCCTGGACAGAACGCTGATGAATACGGATGCTTCCTCCTCCCAATTCTATACCATTAATAACTAGATCATAGGAAGCGGCACGGACTTTTGTCGGTTCATGATCTAAAAGATCAATCTCATTAGCAAGTGGTGAAGTAAAAGGGTGATGGACAGCTACAAACCGCTCTTCTTTATTGTCATATTCTAATAGCGGAAAGTTTATAACCCATAAAAAGTTGAATTGATCATCTGGAATTAAATTTAGCCGCTGGCCAAATTCTAAACGTAATGCCCCCATCGCTGTAAGTGCTAGTTTAGGATCTTGATCAGCGATCATAATAATTAGATCACCTTCCTGGGCTCCCATTTTTTTGATTACCGTGTTAAGCTGATCTTGAGTAAAGAATTTTGCAATTGCCGATTTTATTTTTCCTTCAGTAAGGGCTAAATAAGCAAGTCCCTTTGCTCCGTACTTCGCAGCTATCTTTGGTAATTCATCCAGCTGTTTTCGGGAATAACCACCACATCCAGGAAGATTAAGTGCTACTACTCTCCCCCCTTTAGCAACAATATTACGAAAAACTGCAAACTCTGAATCGGCAACTAAGGAGGAAATATTAACCAATTCCAATTTAAACCTAGTATCCGGTTTGTCGCTTCCATATCTTTCCATGGCTTCTTCATAATCCATCCGTAGGAAAGGCCTGTTTAACGTAACTCCTTTTAACTCTTTAAATAGAAGAGTAATCATCTCTTCCATTAAATTTAAAATGGTTTCCCGATCGACAAAGGAGAGTTCTATATCGATCTGTGTAAACTCTGGCTGACGATCAGCTCGTAGATCTTCATCCCGGAAGCAACGGGCAATTTGAAAGTATTTTTCCATCCCACTAACCATTAAAAGTTGCTTGAAAAGCTGTGGAGATTGAGGAAGAGCATAAAACTTCCCTGGATTTACCCTACTTGGAACCAAAAAATCTCTGGCACCTTCCGGAGTGCTCCGAGTCAACATCGGAGTCTCAATCTCCCAAAAACCCTTTTCATCTAAAAAGTCACGAATTAATTTAGTTACACGATGACGCAACTGAAGATTTTTTTGCATTTCAGGCCGGCGAAGGTCTAAGTACCGATAACGTAAACGAAGTGATTCTTCTACTTTAGCTTGGTCATCTATATAGATAGGGGGAGTTTTAGCCTGGTTAAAGATGAGCAATTCTTCAGCATAAACTTCAATCTCACCGGTAGAAAGATCCGAATTAACCATATTTTCCGGTCTTTTTTCTACTCTTCCTTTTACCATTATCACAAATTCATTCCGTAGTGTTTCAGCATTCTTAAAAAGTTCTTCACCACTATCAGGATTAAAAACCACCTGTACTAACCCGGTACGGTCTCTTAAATCAATAAATATTAGTCCTCCAAGATTTCGATGGCAGCTAACCCAACCATTAAGACAGACTGTTTTCCCGCCATCATTCGGAGATAATTCTCCGCAATAATGCGTTCTAATCCAAGTAGACAAGGATAATCCTCCCTTACTGGTTAATTACTCCCTGTGGAGAAATTAATTTAGAAATTTGGTCAATAATATCCGTAAAATTCACCCTAGTTTGTTGACCATCATTCATGTTTTTAATAGTAACTTGACGATCTTTCCATTCATCTTCGCCAATAATTAAACATAAGAGGGCACCCGATTTATTGGCTGCCTTCATTTGAGCTTTAATACTCTTGACCGTAAATCCTAGCTCAACTTTGAAACCAGACCTGCGTAAGTTAGTAGCAATCTTAAAGCCGATATTAGAAAGCTCCTTAGTTAAAGAGATTATATATACTTGGGGTGCTTTAGAGCAAACTGGCAGTTTTCCACTTTGTTGAAGGGTAGTATATAAACGTTCCATGCCAGAAGCAAAACCCACCCCTGGAACAGCAGGTCCTCCACATTCTTCAACTAACCCATCATAGCGTCCCCCACCACAAATAGCATTTTGGGCTCCAAGATCGGTATTAACAACCTCAAATACAGTTCTGGTGTAATAATCTAAACCCCTAACTAGTCTAGGTTTAATCTCATATTTGACATTGGCTTGATCGAGTAAGCTTGTAACTTGTATAAAATGTTCTTTACAGGCCTGACAAAGGAAATCATGAATTAAAGGAGTTTCGGCAGTAACTTTTTGACAGGAACTATTTTTACAGTCCAATAACCGAAGAGGGTTTCTTTCCAAACGACGGAGGCAACTAGGGCATAACTGAGAAGAAGAAGCCTGTAGAGAAGTGATTAATGCTTTCTTATATTCTTCACGACATTCCGGGCATCCAACAGAGTTTAAATAGATTTCAAGTTCAGTTAAACCGAGATGCTGATACAAGTCATGAGCCAGCAAAATAACCTCCGCATCAGCAAGCGGAGTTTCCTCTCCTATAAGTTCAACTCCAAATTGGTGAAATTGACGAAACCTTCCAGCCTGTGGCCTTTCTTGTCTAAACATCGGTCCTAAATAAAATAGCTTGGTTGTTCCTCCCTGACCATGTAGTTTATGTTGAATGTAGGCTCGTACTACTGGAGCAGTTCCTTCTGGCCGAAGTGTAATACTTCTACCACCTTTATCTGAAAAAGTATACATTTCTTTTTCTACAATATCAGTGGTCTCCCCAATACCACGAAGAAATAACTCCGTATGTTCGAAAATCGGAGTACGGATTTCACCATAACCGTATAAAAGAAACACCTCACGGATATTAACCTCCATCCATTGCCAAGTTAAGGCATCCTGAGGCAGGATATCATAAGTACCACGCGGTGCAGTAGTCAATTTCATCCCTCTTCCTATCAAATGAAATAAAGATTAAAGAATGGGTGAAGGGTCACTCCCCTCACCCACCTTGTTCCAAAATCGACCCTTTAATTATTTTTCCGACGGAGTTTCTGTAATACCCTCTTGATTATGAGTCTCGATCTTATCTTGTTCCTCCTGAAGTAGTTTATTAAACTCTTCTTGTTCTTTATCAATTCTTGCTTGAATTACAGTTATCTTATCCTCTAAGGCTTTAGCTTCTTCCGTAAATTCAAATTCATGCATCTTAGCTAGTACCTGTTTAAGAAGGTAAACCTCATCTCCAGCCTTCTCCTCCGCACTTAACAGTGCTTCTTTGGCTTGGTTCTGGTCTTCTTTAGCTTTATAGATTTCCGCCTTAGCTAGATACACCTGATAATCATCTTTTAAACCTTCCGGCAGCCGTAGGAAAACATCTAAAGCAGCATCATGGTTATTGGCTTGTTTGTATGCTTCTGCTAGCGAAAGGAAAGTTTTTAAATCTTTTTTATATCTTTTATCTTTCAATGCCTTTTCATAAGCAAGAGCAGCTTCATTCCATTTTTCTTTTAATTGTAGATGATAACCCAGAAGCATAGGATCAAGAATCTCAACAGTGGCTGTTTTCTCCCGTTGTTCTTTTAACCAATCCACTTTCTTTTCGCTCTGAAACTTACGAGATAGTATTTCATCATGAACCTTTATTTTTTCTTGTTCCCACTCTTCTCCTTCGGCTAGTTTTTTATCAATAACTTTGATTAGATGGTAACCAAATTGAGTCTTAACTGGAGCACTAAACTCACCGGTATCCAATTTTAAAGCAGCTTCTATAAATTCAGGAACAAAAGCACTTTTATAATAGGCAATATTAGCATTTCCTAGGTGTCCACCTTGTTCTTTATTACTGAGATCATCTGAGTGTTCTTTAGCTAAAGTCTCAAAATCCTCTCCTGCTTTAAGTTTCTTAAATATATCTTCGGCTTTTTTAAAAGCTTCCCGTTCTGAAAGGGGATTTTCTTTTACCAAAGAACTGGTTGCAATTAAAATATGGGCAAGATCAATCTGCTCATAAGCCTCTACTACTTCTTCTTCAGTGACTTCAATTTTTTCTTCTTTACCCAATTCGATATATAATTTTTGTTCCGCAAGAATCTCCTGGAGAATCTCCTTGAGTTCTTTGAGATTTCTAGTTCCGGCTTGTTTTATCAGCATCTGCATTTCTTCTTCAGTATCGATCTGATTATAAATTTTAATTTTCGTTAATAAATCATCAATTTCTTGATTGGATACTGCAATTTTTCTGGCTTTAATAGCCTGCTTTATTAATTCTTGATCAATCAGGTATTCCATGGTTCTTTCTTTCATTTCTTCTTCACTCATGGAAGTACTGAACTGTTGTAGAAAACGATTATAAATATCATTAAACTCATTATCCCTAATTTTTATCCCATTTACTCGAACAGAAGGTCCTTTATAGAGATCACTATCATCTGCACCACCAAATCGCGGGAAAGCATAGAAAAGGCCTATACACATCGCTAAAACCAAAATAATAACAACCGGTTTTAACAGTGATTCCGATAACCGGCGAATATTCATTAAACCAGCCAAATAAATTCCTCCTTAAATTGTTTGTTTTTACATTTGAGGAAATTGCATAATTACCGTAAGGCTTTATTTAACCACAATATAGTTCAAAGTAATAAATATTTTGTAGTTAAAATCTTAAATTAATAAATTATGCAGCTCCTTAATTTGGTAGCCAAAAAATATTTGCACAAAAAGGAAACAATCAGTTTCTTCTCCCTATTGTACCTAAAGCTTTTTCTGTTGTCAATCAACACTCCATAGTAGCTTATTTACTTTTTCCTCCACCAATTCCTTAATCCTCCCCTGATAGGTAGCTGGGCATTTGGGATTCGGAGAGCGTTCTACTTTATGAGTCAAAGGATTGTACCATTTTGTCATACCTCCACCACCTAAACCTAATACCGTAGATCGTTCCTCCATCATTTGAATATTGTAGATTCCTTCCCATCCTTTAAGCGTATATCCAACGTTTTCTTGCCCCGCAATGATTCTTCTTTGCCGATAAAGATAATAAGGGTAATATTCTTTAGTTTTCAATCGCGAATAAACCTGGCTTAACCATCGTGAAACACTTTCTTCTTCAACCTGATTCTTTACTAGAGAAAAATCCCATGATGCTGCACGTTTAGGGGCTAAAGTATGAATAGTAATATTTTTTGGCTTAAATGATAAAATCTTTCCTAAAGTATTCTCCCAGTCTTCTACCCCCTCTCCCGGTAATCCAATGATCATATCCATATTCAAACAGGGAATTTTAACTTTATCAACCATTTCTACAGCTTCTTCAATCTCTCTTGGAGTGTGTTTCCTTCCTATTTTCTCCAGAGTTTTTGGATTCATGGTTTGTGGATTAACACTTACCCTAGTCACACCAAAATCCTTTAATACCTTTAGTTTTTCAAAATCTAAAGTATCAGGTCTTCCCGCCTCCACTGTAAATTCCGGGAGACCTACTAAAGGCAAGTTTCGGCTAAGATGTCCCAGGAGAGTTCTTAATTGTAAATGGTTGAGGACTGTAGGTGTTCCACCACCAATATAGATACTTGCTAAAGAATAACCTGTCTTTTGAAATGCTTTTCCAATCTCTTCAATTTCAAAGTAAAGTGCCTCTAAAAAACCTTTAAGCAAATGAGCATGGGTTTCTAATGGATAAGAAGCAAAAGAACAATATAAACATTTTGTCGGACAAAAGGGAATACCAATATAGATACTTAGTTTTTTGCCGGTAGGTTCCAACCACGGTCTTTGGACTTCTCCCACCTCAGTCAAGAGTAAAACTTTTTCGGGTGAAAGTAAATAGTGTTCTTTCAATTTTCGTTTTATTTCATCAGTACTATATCCCTGGTCCCTAAGATAATGGTAGATTTTACTAGGACGTACACCAGTAAGAATTCCCCATGGTGGTCTTTTCCAACCAATTTTCGAGATAATTTCTAATATTCCTCGACGTACAATTTCTTTTAGTAACCGTCCCATCTCATCTGGCCCGAAGCAAAGATCGGCAAGCTTAGGATCATGAAAAAATATTTCCGCCTTTTGTAAACCATTTATCTTACCTTGACAGGTTACAGCCTTACCATCGAATTTAACTCGGATCTCTATTTGATAATCAGCATCTTTAGTATTAAAAAATTCAGCCGCAGGATCTACAACTGCAACCATATTTTCCATATTTTTTTGATTCCTCGGCAGATTACAAGTAAGGTAATATGAAGCCATTTAATCCCCCACCATATTCTTTAAAAAAGGATTGAAATATTTTTCTTTCCCTAATATAGTTTTCATTCCATGACCGGGAAAAAGCCTAGTCTCATCAGCAAATTGTAGTAAAGTTTTAAGGCTGCGACTTAAAAGTTCTTGATCGCCCCCAGGAAAGTCAGTCCTACCAATGCTTCCAGCAAAAATAGTATCCCCAGTAAAGATTAGCCCGGGCCCAACCAGAAAGATCCCTCCCGCAGTATGTCCCGGGGTATGGATAACCCTAAGCATTTTAGATCCCAAACACAAAACATCACCATCTTCCAGTAGAGTATCGGCTTGAATTATCAATTCCTTACCAAAAAAAGAAGAGAGGTTAAGTGTTGGGTTACTTAACATAGCAGCGTCTGCGGAATGAATTAGCACTAAAGCTTTTGTTGCCGTCCGGAGTTTACTTACCCCTAAAAAGTGATCGCAGTGTCCATGGGTAAGAAGAATCTGATTCAGCTTAAGCTTTTCTTCCCTTATCACTTTAATTATCTCCCCGATTGACTCACCAGGATCTATACAAATAGCCTCTAAAGTTTCTTCATCCCATAAAAGGTATGTGTTAACTGCCAAATCACCAAGGGTAAACTGCTGTAAACGCATAATAATAAACTCCTTTAGACACTTTCTTTTAAGTCAAAATTCAATACCTAGCTCAAATTGCATAATTACCTCTGAACCAGAAAACAACTTCTGACCCGGCAAAAATTCAAACTTGAATCTATGCAGGTACCCAACTTGCTAAGATGGAAAAATACCAGAAAGAGAATAATCTATGAGAAATTACCGAATTACTTCCATACGTTTTAGTGGCCAGAAACGCCAGAAGGCACGCCCAACTATATTTTTTCTTGGAACAAACCCCCAATAATGACTATCCCAACTTTGGTTTCTATTGTCACCTAGAACAAGGTATTCTCCATCCGGAATCGTAACTGGACCGTATTCATAAATAGGACGGCGATCCGAGGTAATATAATCTTCTTCCAAAGGTACCCCATTAATAAAAACCGTCCCTTCTTTTATTTCTATAATCTCTCCAGGTAAACCAATAATACGTTTAATAAAATCATTAAGGGAAACCGGGCGCTCCCCTCTACGAATTTTTTCTTCATTAGCCAAATTATTAGCTGTTGCGGTTGGGTGAAAGACAACTATATCACCCCGCCGGGGCTCACGAAATCGATAAGAAACTTTCTCTACTAAAAAACGGTCCCATTCAATTATTGTCGGACGCATAGAAGGACTAGGTACATATCTAGCTTCTACAATAAATGCTCTTAAAACAAGGAATAATAATAGGGCAGGTATAATAACCTCTAAAATCTCCCGAACTATTTTTTTGAATTCCATCTATTTATCTCCTCCAAGGTTGTAAAAATCTCTATTTATAGGAAACGAAAAAACATATATTCAGTTCCATGTTATTTTCAAAAATAAAAAGGATAAAAGCCCCCCTAAACGGGAGGCCTTTGTTTTTAAGTACAATAATTAGGATCGATACTTCACCGGAAGAATACTAAGAATTTATCCGGGTTATTATCCAAAACTACTTGTCAACTGCCTCTTTTAAAGCTTTACCCGGTTTAAAGACCGGTACTTTTCGGGCTTTAATTTCTATTACAGCTCCAGTTTGAGGATTACGTCCAGTGCGAGCACTTCTCTCTCTTACTTCAAAACTACCAAAACCAACTAATTGTACTTTTTCCCCATTGCTTAGTGCTTCAGTCATTGCAGAAAGAACAGCATCTACGGCTTTACCGGAATCTTTTTTTGTCAAACCGCTTTTCTCAGCTACACTATCAATTAATTCTGTTTTTGTCATCAACGTCACCTCCTTCCGGTGCATGACATAGCGCATTATGGAAACTATCTATCTATAGTTACCATGTAAATTGCCATTTATCTATTCTAGATAATTCCCCTTTCTCCTTCTGTCTAAACAAAAAAATTCACTTTAATTCAGCAACCATCAACTTTTACCCTATATTTTAAGTAAAAAAGAAAAAAATAAAAGCCGTGATTTTACACGGCTTTCCCATTCTAGCTGCGATTTTAGATAATAATACAGATTAACCCTCCGCTTCCTTCATTCAATATTTTACTTAATGTTTCTTGCAATTTTTCTTGGGCATTCGCTGGCATTCGATGAAGTTTTGCTTGAATTCCTTCATTAACTAGTTCTTGTAGACTTTTCCCAAAAAACTCTGTTTTCCATATACCTTCAGGATTTTTCTCAAATTCTTCCGTTAAAAATTTAATAAATTCTTCGCCTTGTTTCTCCGTTCCGACTACTGGGTTAACCTCTGTATGAATCTGAGCTTTAATAAAATGGTACGAAGGTGCCGAGGCTCTAATTTTAACCCCACACCTGCTGCCCTGCTGGATTAATTGGGGCTCGTCAAATTCTATCTCTTCCATCTGAGGCATAACTAAACCATAACCAAGTTCTTTAACTTGCTGTAAGGCTACAGCTATTTTTTGGTACTCGTGTTTTATTGAAGCTAACTCCTGTATATTCCGGAGCAAATCACCATTACTTTTTAAGTCTAATCCAGTTATTTCTTGTAATACTTGGTAGAAGAGACCTTCTGGCGACTCAATATTAATGATTAAGGTACCTTTACCTAAATTGACTTTAGAAAGAATAATTTTTTCCATGTTTTCAGTCTCTCCCAAAATAGTTAGGGCTTTTTCCACATCTTTTATCTTTTCAATTTCAGCTACTGCTGCAAAAACTGCTTCTTCATAACTACTTCGCAGCCAATGTTGATGGTGAAGTTCTTCAATCCAATCAGCAAATTCCACTTGGATTTCTTGTACAGGAAACATTTCCAGGATGCTCTGGATTATACGATTAACATCAGATTGTTCCATCTGTAGACAATCCACAGCAAGTACGGGCACATTATATTTAATCCGTAATTCTTCTACCAGTTCTTGAGTTTCTTTGTTTTGAGGATGAATAGAATTAACAAGTAAAACAAAGGGTTTACCTAAAGCTAAAAGTTCACTTACAACCCTTTCTTCCGCCAAAATATAATTTTTCCGAGGAATCTCTGTAATACTGCCATCTGTAGTTACTACCAATCCAATAGTCGAATGATCGCGGATTACTTTTTTTGTTCCCATCTCCGCAGCTACCTGAAAAGTAACAGGTGTAGAATCCCAAGGAGTAAGTACCATCCGAGGGCCTTTTTCATCCATGTAACCTCTGGCCCCTTCAACCGTGTAACCTACACAATCCACCAATCGGACTTGAAGTTCCACATTATCAATTTTCAGAGGAATTGCTTCATCCGGAATGAACTTCGGCTCTGTAGTCATAATAGTTCTTCCGGCACCACTTTGTGGCATTTCATCCTGAGCTCGTTCCCGATAAAAAGGATCTTCAATATTTGGTAAAACCATTAATTCCATAAACCGTTTAATAAAAGTAGACTTCCCTGTCCGCACCGGCCCTACTACTCCAATATAAATGTTTCCATCCGTGCGTTCGGCGATATCTTTAAAGATATCAAACCGTTCCATCCTCCTCCCCCCTTTTCTTCTTCAATCCTAAGATGAAGAAATTGCATAATTCTCTTAACTTAAGTCTTAATTAACCACAAGAAAAATTTTTAATTTAATATGAGGAATTGTCTAATTTGCGAAGATGCCCCTTTAATTTATGCAATTCCTTAAAGATAAATAACTTTCTTAATTCACCCCCCGAACCTTTACCGCATCCTTGGGACAGGTATTTACTATCTTTGTATAAATGAATAATTGCTAATTAAACAATTGTAAACTACCCTCATTCAAATTAATTATATGTTTGCTATAAAAAAAATAGGACAAAAAAAACAACCCTTTTAAGGTTGTTAATCTTTATTTACTTTATTTATCAATCTTTATAAAGAAATCATCGTGAAAAAACCAGTGTACTATAGTCCTCCAGTTTATTTCCATTGACCCATAGTTTTCTTGTCTTACCCTTTGAAGTAATATCATTAATCATTATTTGTATTCGAATCTCCTGTCCAGAATAGGCTGAAATATTAAGTTCTGCCAATGGTATGGCCATTGTTACAAAATAATCTTTTTCGCCGAGAATAGAATTAATCTTAATCGATTGACGACGCCAGGAGCCACCCGAAATATTAAAAAGCGGTTCTTTGATTTTACTGCTTGGTAAGAGATAAAGAATTAATGGTTTTAATGATGGTTTTTTTTCAGATGGTAAAAAATAAATTCTAAGATGATCACTTCCCTGGAAATCTAAAGAATAATCATCATTAAAGGATAGAAATGGATCAGTAACATAAAATCCAAAATAAAGAAATTTACTGTCATAGCAAGCATAATAACGAAGAGATACTCCCTCTTCTAAATGACAATCATCGCAAAGGTTTATCTTTTTCTCCCAGGCTGACAATGGTTGCTTATAATCAAAACCATCTTTTACCTGCATAATAGATAGACCTTCTTGAGCAGCTACTAAAAAAACTCCAAAAAACATCAAAAGGATGGGAATACTCCAAAAGGTTGAAATGAGATATTTTTTCATTTTCAACGCTCCTTCCCATGGCAGGGTTACAAAATGGTATTCGCCATCCACTCAAATTAACCCTTTATTCGTTTGCTGGAAATTCACATTGGTCAAAGAATACTCTCAATCTCATGCCGGCGTTCTCTATTCATTAAATCGATAACTGCTTGCCGGGGTGAATATCCTTCAAAAAGTATTTGAAACATCTTTTCAATGATTGGAAGTTCAACTTGGTATTTTTTACTCAAAGAATAAGCCGCTTTAGTTGTTGGAACACCCTCAATTACCATTGGAGTTGAGGCCAGAATCTCTTCTAAGCTACGACCTTTTCCAATCTGCCTTCCTGCCCAAGCATTCCTACTATGTTTACTAGCTGTAGTAACATATAGATCTCCTAGCCCCGATAATCCGGAAAAAGTTAGGGGTTGAGCCCCCATAATCTCACCTAAGCGACACATCTCTGCTAAAGCTCTTGTTACTAAAGCTGCTTTTGTATTATCTCCATAATTTAATCCATCGGAAACCCCGGCAGCCATTGCAAAGACGTTCTTGAGGGCACCACCCATCTCAACACCAAGTCGATCCAGGTTAGTATATACTCGAAAATAAGGGGAAATAAAGGCTTCTTGGACTATTTCGGCTATTTTAAGTTCTGGAGCAGCTACTACAGTGGCAGAAGGAATCTTTCTACTAACTTCTTCAGAGTGATTAGGTCCGGATAGTACGACGATTTGATTATCTGGAACCGCTAATTCTTCTTTAAGTACTTGAGTTAAGGGTTTTAAAGTCTGTTTATCTATTCCTTTTCCTGCATTAACCACCAACATTGTTGAAGAAATAAAAGAAGCAAACAACTTTGAGGTAGAACGAAGCCATTGCGAAGGTACTACAAAAGTAATAAGTTCTGCTCCACTAGCTACTTCTTCCGGATCATTACTAGCAACCAGTGCTTCTGGGAGTTTAACATCTGGAAGAAAACACTGATTAGAATGAGACTCATTGATCTCAACCATTGTCTCTTTTTCATGTGACCAAATCGTAACATCATGCCCATTTTCTGTTAATAGTTTTGCTAGGGCTGTTCCCCATCCTCCTGCCCCTACAACTCCAATCTTCATTTTTATTCCTCCTTAGTTTTCTTTTTTAAATAATCTGTTTTCGGTACCATCAATAATCCTGCTAATATTTGAACGATGTCGATAAAATGCTAACACACAAGCACCCACTGTAAAGAAGAGTAGTGTTTTCTCTTGGGGATAAAAAAGAAGACAACTTATGGGAAGGGCAAAAGCTGCCGCTAATGAAGAAAGAGAAACATACCCAAAAATAAATAAGATAATAAACCAAACGGGAGCAATGACCAGAAGAGTCTTAGGGACTAACACCGAAATAACTCCTAAGGAAGTAGCTATCCCCTTCCCCCCCTGAAATTTAAATTGCATAGGCCAATTATGGCCAACAACAACCGCCAATCCACAAAAAGGTGCCATACCATCACCACCAAACCAGTTTCCAACCAAAGTACCAAGAACTCCTTTAAGCATATCTCCAATTAAAACCATTACCCCGGAAACCGGTCCTAATATACGATAAGCATTTGTAGCTCCTGGATTACCGCTCCCCTTTTTTCTCAGATCCACTCTTGTTAGAAGGGATAGCAATTCTCCGGTTAGAATACCGCCTAAAAAATAACTAATAAAAACTGCTAGTATTTTACGCATTCCAGACACCTCTGCAATATTCTTCTGTTTAATCTAAGCATTACAGACCTATTATTCATCATTTTTTTTCGACCGTTTCCTTAGCAAAAAATGAAGAGGGGAACCAGTAAATCCAAAATTTTCCCTAATCCTATTCTCTAGATATCGTCGGAAAGAAAAGTGCATTAAAGATGGTTCATTTACCCATAATTGAATAGTAGGAGGTTTAACTTTAACCTGTGTAGCATAAAAAACCTTTAATTGTTTACCTTTACGGGTAGGTGGTTGTTGCATTAAAAGTGCATCACGGAGTACCTCATTGAGCATACGGGTAGAAATTCTTCTGGTATATTCATTAGCCACAGCAAAAACCTCAGGAATAACCCTACCTACCCTTTGTCCCGTTTTTGCAGAGACATAAAGGAGTGGAGCATAATCTAGAAACGGAAGTTCACGCCGGATTTTTTCTTGATATTCCTGTGCTGTGCGGTTGTCTTTCTTTACCAAATCCCATTTATTAATAGTTAAAATTACAGCTTTCCCAGCTTCATGAGCGATCCCTGCTACTTTTTTATCCTGTTCAGCCAAGAAATCAGTCGCATCCAAAACAACCAGTACAACATCTGCTCTTTCCACAGCACGGATTGCTCTAAGGACACTATAATATTCCACCGCCTCTTCAACCCGGGATTTTCTCCTAATCCCAGCGGTATCAATTAAGACATATTTTTGTTCTTCAAAGATAAAAGAGGTATCAATAGCATCTCTAGTTGTTCCAGGGATCGGACTTACGATCACCCGTTGTTCCCCTAGTATCGCGTTAGTTAATGATGATTTTCCTGAATTAGGCCTTCCAATCAGGGCCACTTTAATCGAATCATCCTCCTCACTAACTTGAACATGAAATTCTTTAACCACCTTATCTAAAAGATCACCAAGATTTAAACCGTGTTCCGCTGAGACTAAAATTGCTGCTCCAAATCCTAGGGCATAAAAATCACTTTTTAAAGATGTATCGTAACGATCAGCTTTATTACCAACTAAAATTACAGGTTTACTAGTCCGCCTTAAAATTTGAGCAACCTCCTGATCTAACGGGTGGAGACCCTCTTTTACATCAACCACAAACAAAATTACATCAGCTTCTTCAATTGCTAAATAAGCTTGAGTATAGATCTCTTTTTTAAGGGGATCCCGCTCTTGGGTAATTCCACCAGTATCTACTAGAATAAATGTTTTTTCCAACCATTGGGCTTCACGATAAAGACGATCCCTGGTTACTCCTGGGACATCTTTTACGATTGCTAGTCTTTCACCGATTATTCTATTGAATAAAGTTGATTTCCCTACATTAGGACGACCAACAATCGCCACCACAGGTCTAGACATAAAAACTCCTCCTATTCTAAGGGAAGTACATAATTACCTATCCCACATTTCGCACCCTTTAAGCAAAGGTCTAGCTAGAATTTATAAAAATGGATGTAAATAAGAATCCTAGCTAAATTAGGAAAGTGCGAAATGCTAGACAATTGTGGTAAATCCAAGATCAATCATTATGTAATTCCATAATCTAAGAAGCCCATTATAACACGAAAAAGAAAGTCTTTAGTTGCCAAATAACCAAGTATCCTCTTAATGATTTTTGATGACCGATTTAAGAAAGTGAAAAACGGAAACAATACAATATGAGAGGAGATGTTTAGATTGACCTGGTTACGAACTATTAGTCGATTAATTACTGTGTCTTTAGTTTTATTATTAATAGGTTATCTCCTGCCTGGTTGTTCTGTTTTTCCCATATCTACTTCTTTATTAATAGGATTTATAATTGCCAGTTTTGGGTTTCTAAGTGAAACCTTAATCCTCAAAAAAAAATCTGTACCGTATACTTATGGATTAAACAGTTTTATCATTTCTTTAATCGGATTAACCCTGCTCAAATCGCTTTTACCAAATATACAGATTTCTTGGCTGGGTTTGATCTTATCCTCTCTAATCATTGGACTTGTTGAGCTAATTATTCCAACAACAATTAAATAAACTAAATAATCGCTCATGCCGGCTACCGATAGTATTACGAAGTAATATAAATTAAGGGGGGGTGAATCGACAAATCACGCAGTGATTTAAATCAAGGCTGGGTGAGTCGAAAGGCATCGGAGGCGCTTAAATTGGTTGTTCACGCCGACTTCTGCTGTACACGCCAGTGTTTTAATCAAGGTCGGGTGAATCAACTAGGGCTATTTTCTACATAGTAGTCTTGATATTACCTTTCCCCGGTATGCCCAAAACCACCTATTCCCCTTTCTGTAGTATCGAGCGGATCGAATTTTACCCACTCAAGCCTCGTTACCGGAGCAATTACTAACTGAGCAATACGATCTCCTCTCCTAACTTGGTAATCATTTTTTCCATGGTTGATTAGAATAACCATTATCTCTCCACGATAATCACTATCAATAGTCCCAGGTGTATTTAAAACAGTAACCCCATACTTTGCTGCTAGTCCACTCCTTGGCCTAACTTGAGCTTCAAAGCCTTCCGGGAGTGCAATCGCTAAACCTACAGGAACAACTGAATAACCTCCAGAAGCAATAGTTAAATCTTTTTCTACTGCTGCTAAAAGATCTAATCCCGAAGCCCCTGCAGTCATATACTGTGGTAAAGGCAAGTCTTTTGCGTGAGACAGTTTTCTAACTGCAACTTTAATTTTTTTCAAATCACTCACTTCCATCCCTTCTTTAATAATTGACTTGTCTTAATCTTCATCTACCAGGCCTCAACGTATTAATAACCTTTTTGTAAGCAATTAGCCATATGCATATTCTTTAAAGGTAATTATGCAACTCCCTCAAATAATAATCATCCTCCTTATTAAATGGGCCAATTGCGGTTAAAGTTAAAAGTTCTTCTTTGAAAAGTGTTCGAGAAACACGAGTAAGATCATCTGCTGAAACAGCATCTACTCGTTTTAGTACTTCCTCCGGAGTGATAAATTCTCCATAAAACAACTCAGATTTAGCTAACCTGCTCATCCGGTTAGTAGTATTCTCCAAACTAAGCCAGAGATTTCCTTTAATCTGTTCCTTTGCCCGATTTAATTCTTCATCTAAAATACGTTTCTCTTTTAAATCTTTTATTTCTCTAGAAATTAACTTAAGAACCTCGGAAAAATATTTTGGACTGGTACCCGCGTAGATCGTAAAAAGTCCAGTATCACGAAAAGCAGCATAATAGGTACCAGTAGAATAAACCAAACCTCTTTCTTCCCTTAACTCTTGAAAAAGCCGGGAAGAAGAACTACCACCTAATATAGTATTAAGAAGCATCAAAGAATACCGGTCTTCGTGTTGCCTGGAAAATCCGGGAACTCCAACGCAAAGGTGGACCTGTTCAGTATCTTTTTTACGTAAACAACTTTTTCCTTGAATCTTCAAGGATGAACTCTCCTCAGAAAACAATTTACCTGTAAGTTTTCCCCAAAAGCGATTACACTCCTTACTAATCTGTTCAAAATCTACATTGCCAGCAATCGCCAGACAAGAATTGGCTGGAGTATAATAACGTTCTTTATATTGTACCAAATCCTTACGATTTAAGTTTTTAATAGTTTCAGGAGTCCCAAGGATAGGGTGGCCTAAAGGGTGTCCATTTAATACTGTCTGTGTTAATAGATCAAAAACCAATTCATCTGGAGAATCCTCATATAATTTTATCTCTTCTAAAACAACATTCTTCTCTTTTTCCAAGTCTTCGGAGGAGAATAAAGAGTTTATTACTAAATCTGCTAATAGATCAATCCCTAACCGAAAGTGCTTATCCAAAATCTTAACATAAAAGCAAGTATACTCCTTAGTGGTAAAAGCATTTAAATGACCACCAACCGCATCAATACTCTCCGCAATTTCTTTAGCAGAACGGTTTTTCGTGCCTTTAAAGGCCATATGTTCAATTAAATGTGAAATTCCCTGTTCATGTAGGCTTTCATTCCTTGAACCGCAAGCCACCCAAAAACCCATCGCGACCGAACGGACATATGGTATATTTTCACAGACTACAGGCAAACCACTATCTAGAGTTGTACGTTTAAACATTAGGAAAAACACCTCATTGCTTTATTATAAATATCTTGATCCTATTATGGGTACTTCTTTAATGGATAAAACATTTCTTTTCTAAAAGTTTTTACCATGTTTTCTGAATTGACTTAGTTCGTGATAATCACTAGAATTCCTTTTTAAATTAAAGAATTGAATAATTGTTTGATTTAAGATTCAGCCACAATATATTCTGATCGAAGAGGTGGTATCAGGAATCAGGTAATCCCTTCAAATTTAAAGTCAATAGCTTATATTGTTGTGCAAATGAAAGCCTAAATCTTTGTAATGCCCTCAAATAAATGATTTTATGATTCACCATACTTTTTTGCATTTAATTCATAGAAACTAAAATTCAGTCAAGTTTATAAAAAAGGAACAAAAGAATGGTAATACCATGCCAGACTGGAGATATATACATAAAGGTTTTTCGAGTAATAAGTTGAATCTTTTTATATCATAATTTATGTTAACACGGAGGATCAATAAATGGAACAAAACATACTCACTACAATCCTCGCACTTATTATTTACCTTTCTACTTCCCTGTTCGGTGGAAACAACAAACCTGTTGATCCTCAGTTTCCTGCAACAAAAGATAATAAAAGCTCTCAAAGTGATTCTGTTTTATTACAAACTGCTGTGATCTCTACAGATATTGTAAATATGCGTGCTGAACCAACCACAAATTCTTCGGTTATTCGTAAACTTACTAAAGGCTCTGACATCACCATTAATCAAGAAAAAGACGGATGGTATAAAATATCAGATGACCAAGGTAATTCCGGCTGGATTGTAACCTGGGCAGCCAAACCTACTTATTTTGCTAAACCTCCAACAACTAATAAAAAAGAGGTTGTAGGTTACTATGCAGAAAGCTACAGAGGTGATTCCAGAGCATTACAATCTTTCGCTGGTAATACAGATAAAATAACTACAATAGCTCCTTTTCTTTACCAAGTAGATAAAAACGGAAATATCTCTGGGCAAAATAAAAGTCAATTGACACAGACTGCCAATACGAAAGGAATTAAAGTATTAGCAGTAGTTACTAATATTAAATCCTCTAATTTCAGCAAAGAAGTTATTAGTACTATGCTACGAAATAAATCTGCCAGAAGTAGAACCATCAGTAGAATTCTCCGTTTAATCAAAGAAGAAGGTTATTCCGGTGTTAATATTGATTTCGAAGGTGTTCCTTCTCGTGACCGGCCATATCTGACGGCATTTTTCAGGGAACTTGCATCTGTCTTGCGATCACATAATTATTTAGTAACCGCCGCCCTTCCTGCCAAAACAGCAAAAGAAGAATGGTCATCCTGGTCAGGAGCTTTTGATTATCAGGCAATAGCTCCTTATCTTGACATGGGAATAATTATGACTTACGACCAGCATTATGCTAAAGGGCCAGCCGGTCCGGTAGCTTCTCAGGAGTGGGTAGAAAATGTTCTCCGTTATTCTCTCCGACACTTTCCTCCTCAAAAATTGGTAATGGGAATAGCGGCTTATGGGTATGTTTGGAACAATCGATCAGGTAAGGCCTTAAATTATTCGGCAATCGAATCCTTAATTACCCAATATAAGGTAACCCCTAAATGGCATGATCATTACCAAACCCCTTATTTTACTTACACAAAATCCGGAGTAAAGCATGAGGTTTGGTATGAAAACCGCTATAGTACTGCCGCCAAAATGAAACTAGTAAACAAGTATAATCTCCGAGGTATCGCCCTTTGGCGTCTAGGGTATGAAGACCCGGGAATTTGGAAAGTTTTTTAATATAAAGCACTGCTTCAAAATTGATTATAGCATAAAAAACAAAAAGAGGAGAGACCTTTAAATTCGGAAGGGACTCTCCTTCATTATTTAGAATATACACAATCTCGCCACTGGTCATTCATATATTTATTTGTACAGTTTACTAACAGTATACCTCCACGCTTATAAGGAATAACAAGTAACTAATGACCAATAACAAGCGCTTAAATAAAACTCATTTAAATACTTTATTAACTCCTTTTAGCAACCCAAATAAAATTAATATTCCTAAGATGATTGCTATATGGGGAATATAAAGTTCAAAATTAGATCCACCTTGTTGACTAAAAGCTTTTCCAATCTTAGCAACAACCGGAAAATTATATTGCTCTAAAAGCGGTAATGAACCCAAAAGTGCACCAACCGAAATAAGCCAGATTTGCTTTTTATCCTTTACAAATATAATAAGAATAAAAGTAATAATTAAGGTAAAAAGGTAAGTTGTCAGCCACCCCTGGTCAAAATGAATTCTATTACCATTAATTGTTATGGATTCAGTAGCTTTTTTTATAAAGGGGTTAAGTAGAAAAAATACTGAAATTACTGAGAAAGCACTAAATAAAAGGGTATTTACAGTCGACCGTAATTTTGTATCGCTCATTATTCTACCTCCTTTTTTAATAATAATAATTCGCTAAAAACAAAAATATACCTCTTTCAGGCAAATAATATCTACTAAATAGTCGCTCACGCCGGTTACCTTAACATCACGAAATGGTTAAAATCGAAAACCGGGTGAGTCGACAAGCTCCGGAGGCACTTTAATTGGTTGTTCATACTGGTTTTATAATTATCACAAAGTGATTTAATCAAGACCAGATGAATCAACTAGGGCTATTTTCTAGGTAGAGATTTGCAAAATTTAATTTTTCAAAATTTAGTCGCAAAAAATATTGGGAACATAAAAATTGAGATTTATATTTTGATAAAATCAACGCCTACGGTATATTTACAATTTGCTCCATCTGTTGAATAATCAATTATAGCCTTAAAATATTCTGAAATCTGCCGATAAATATGTTATAATTCGATTTAATCTAATATTATCTGTCTAGTAAGTTAAAGAATTGCATAATATTATTTTATAATTTGACCACATAATATTAAGCACTAACTAGAGAATATCTTACAAGATATTCTTATTTAAAGGGTAGATAATTTCTACAAATTAAAGTCAAGTACTTTATTGTGGGTTAAGTTAAATAAAACCTAATAGTAATTATGCAATTCCCTCAGTAATTATTATAGCTAAAATGGAGGGAGTACTAACATGAATATGGAATGGGATTACATTCTTGATTTTACATTGTTATCATTGCTTTTGGGATTGGGAACCTTTCTAAAACGGAAATGCTTATTTTTTCAGAAATACCTGATTCCTAATGCCATGATTGCTGGTTTTATTGGATTAATTTTGGGGCCTGATCTTCTTAAGATTATTAGTTTGAACAGTGAACGTTTGGGCGAGATCGTATACCATCTCATGGCAATAGGTTTTATCTCACTCACCCTTAAAGATAGAGAACGAAAAAAAAATAAAGAGATTCAAAATACTGGTATTCTCATTGTTTCAACCTATTTGATCCAAGGAATAATTGGTTTCTCTCTTTCTCTACTCTTAGCTTATACAATTTTCCCAAAACTTTTTCCGGCAATGGGACTTTTATTACCCTTGGGATTCGGTCAAGGACCTGGACAAGCTTATTCCATTGGAAGGCAATGGGAGTCTTTAGGTTTCATCCACGGAGGAAACGTCGGCCTTTCCATTGCTACTTCAGGTTTTCTATGGGCTTGTCTAGGTGGTATTCCGCTCCTCAATTTTCTCATTAAAAAAGCCCATATGACTCCCTTGGATTCCGGGGGAGAAAAAGTTCAAAAAATTATGTATGAACCTGATGCACCCGGAGATATTCCTCTCAGCGAATCTATTGATAAAATATCTATTCAATTATTCTTAATCGGCATTGTTTATTTATTGACTTATCTTTTATTAAAAGGTGCCTCGTTCCTTCTCACCCCTTTAGGTACCTTTGGCCAAACCTTATCTCAGTTACTTTGGGGATTTCATTTTATTATTGGATCCTTAATCGCTTTACTATTGCGGATAATATTTGATTTTTGTAAGAAAAAAAAGATAATGGTAAGAAATTACCCTAATAATTATCTATTACAAAGAATCTCTGGTGCTTCCTTTGATTATATGATTGTTGCTTCTATTGCTGCAATTTCCATTCCTGTGTTGAAAGAATATTTAGTGCCAATCTTGCTAATTACTACGATCGGTGGGTTTTTAACGATGTTTTTTCTTACCTACCTTTGTAAAAAATTATACAATGGTTATGTCCTAGAAAATATTTTAGCCCTTTATGGAATGCTTACTGGAACGATCTCTACTGGAATGGCTTTACTTCGCGAAGTGGATCCTGGTTTTGAATCCGGAGTAGCAGAGAATTTAGTACTTGGTAGCGGTGTTGGTCTTTTTTTCGGGTTTCCATTAATGATGATCCTGAATATTCCGATTTTTGGTTATCTAACTAATCAACCCATCATGTATTTTTATACTTTACTTGCTTTGATTGGATACTTAATTGTACTAGGTGTTTTATTATTTGCAAAAAAGAAACCAATAACTACTTAGAAAATAGCCCTAGTTGATTCACCCGACCTTGATTAAAACACTGGCGTGTACAGCAGAAGTCGGCGTGAACAACCAATTTAAGCGCCTCCGATGCCTGTCGACCCACCTGACTTTGATTTTCATCATTTCATGTAGTAGCCAGCGTGGGCGACTACTTAGAAAATGTCCTCGTTATTCTATTCCCAGCCTGGTCAGAATGTTATTTCGCAAGTGATATTGGATTTCTTTATATTAATCAAATATGCAATTTCTTAAGATAAAAAAGAGGGCTCGAGCCCTCTTTTTTATCCTCTATTTATCATTTAACTTCTTAAACCTCAGCCAACATAGAGAAAACAACATAAATTTAATTTTGGTTTTATAAGATAACAGTAACTTTTTACTTTTTATTTGCTTTTTATTTTCACAATTTAATTCTTGACTTACCATCTTTATACGCTTATAATATTCTCGTTGTTTCGGTTTAGCTATGGTAAACTTTAAGTTTAATTTTATTAAAGTAAAGAATAGGATGTAATTCATGAAGATTGGCGAAAAAATTAAACGTTTAAGGATCAAAAACCAATTAACCCAAGAAGAACTAGCTAATAGATGCGAATTATCTAAAGGTTTTATTTCTCAAGTCGAACGTGATCTCACCTCACCCTCAATTGCTACACTTCTCGACATCTTAGAATGTTTAGGGACCAACATCAAGGATTTTTTTAATGAAACGATTGATGAAAAAATAATTTTTAAAAATGATGAGATTTTTGTTCGAGAAAATACAGATTTAAAATATAAAATTAATTGGTTAATTCCCAATTCACAAAAAAACCGGATGGAACCGATTTTATTAATTCTGGAGCCAGCCGGATATACTGAGATTGATAACCCTCATGAAGGAGAAGAGTTTGGGTATATTCTCACCGGTAGTATCTACATTCACCTTGGTAATGAAAAGTTCAAAGGAAAGAAAAACGAAAGTTTTTACTTTCGGCCCACCATCAGCCATTATATCTCAAATGCCGGGCCATCCACAGCAAAAATTCTGTGGGTTTCTACACCTCCGAGTTTCTAAAAAATTGTTCTTTTCCCTTGGCGGGATTCTTGATAAAATAATTTATTAATGTGGGGGGAAGTAGCATGCCTCAAAACATTTTAGAGCTTATTAATGTTTCGAAAAAATTTGATGAAGATGAAATACTTAAAAATATCAATCTAAAAATTAGAAAAAACGAGTTTTTAACTCTTTTAGGACCAAGTGGTTGTGGAAAAACTACTACCCTTCGAATTATTGGCGGTTTTGAAGAACCCAATAGCGGAGATATTTTATTTGATGGTGTCAAAATCAATTCCCTTCCTCCTTTTAAACGTAGAGTTAATACCGTATTTCAAAAATATGCCCTTTTTCCGCATATGAATGTTTTTGAGAATATAGCTTTTGGATTAAAAATTAAAAAATTGAACAAAAAAATTATTGAAAATAAGGTCCATAATATTTTAAATTTAGTAAATCTCTCAGGATATGAAAATCGGGATATTAATTCTTTAAGTGGCGGTCAACAACAGAGAATTGCGATCGCTCGAGCATTGGTAAATGAACCAGAGGTTTTACTTTTAGACGAACCTTTAGGTGCCCTTGATCTTAAATTAAGACAAGACATGCAGATTGAATTGAAGAATATGCAAAAAAGATTAGGAATTACCTTTATCTATGTTACTCATGACCAAGAAGAAGCACTTACAATGTCTGATACTATTGTAGTAATGAAAGATGGAGTCATTCAACAAATCGGTACTCCGATTGATATTTATAATGAACCAAAGAACTCCTTTGTTGCAGATTTTATTGGTGAAAGTAATATCATTGATGGAATTATGCTTCATGATTATTTTGTTCGCTTTGCCGGATGTAATTTTGAATGCGTGGATAAAGGTTTTGATGAGCAGGAACCAGTAGATGTAGTTATTCGCCCTGAAGATATTAAAGTGGTTTCAAAAGAAGAAAGTGATCTAAAAGGCAAAGTTAAATCAGTTACTTTTAAGGGTGTACACTACGAAATGCTGGTGCAAAGTAATGGAATCCGCTGGAAGATACATAGTACTGCTATGGCTCCAGTTGGTTCAAACATTGGCTTACTCATTCTACCCAATGATATTCATATTATGAAAAAGGTGATAGTAAAATGAAGAAAAACTGGTTATCATATCCTTATATTGTCTGGATGTTATTCTTCATCCTAATCCCTTTAATTCTGGTGTTTTTTTATAGTATCTCCGTGCGAACGGATGAAGGTTTAGTCTTTTCTTTAAAGCATTACAAAAGATTTTTAGAACCAATATATATAAAAGTTTTCATGCGATCAGTGTATCTTGCCTTAATCTGCACAGTCCTTTGCTTATTTCTAGGTTATCCAATGGCAATGATCCTAGCGGGAAGAGATTTTAAAAGGAAAAATATAATGGTCCTTTTATTTGTTATTCCCATGTGGATGAATTTTCTGCTTCGCACTTATGCCTGGATGACCTTATTGGAAAGACGGGGTTTAATAAATACTTTTCTGTCTTTTATTGGCCTCCCCTCTTTAAATCTTTTATATACTCAAGAGGCAGTAGTTTTGGGAATGGTATATAATTTTTTACCTTTTATGGTTCTTCCTATTTATTCTGTTCTCAGTAAAATTGATCGGCAGTTGATTGAAGCTGCAGAAGATCTAGGAGCTGACTCTTTCACCATCTTCCGGAAGATAATTTTTCCCTTAAGTCTTCCAGGAGTAACCTCTGGAATTACTATGGTTTTTTTGCCAGCGGTTACTACCTTTGTCATTTCTAGGCTTTTAGGGGGTGGACAATTCACCCTGATTGGAAATCTTATTGAACAACAGTTTTTATATGTAGGAGACTGGAATTTTGGCTCAGCCATCTCCATGATCATGATGATTGTTATTCTTTTAAGTATGGGAGTTATGTCCAGATATGACAAGGAACATGAGGGAGGTGGATTGTGGTGAACCGATTGCTAAAAAAAATTTATGCTATACTTATCTACCTTTTCTTATATGCACCTATTATCATACTGGTGGTATTTTCCTTTAATGCTTCAAAATCTAGGGGAACTTGGAGCGGATTTACATTTAAATGGTATTTAGAGCTTTTCCGTGATCGGCAGATCATGAAATCCTTATATTTTACAATGTTAGTAGCTGTTCTTTCTTCAGTGATTGCTACAATAATCGGTACTGCTGCGGCGATTAGTATTCATAAAATGAAAAGCCTAAAAAAAACCATAATTATGAACTTGACCTATTTACCAGTTGTTAATCCAGATATAGTTACCGGTTTATCTTTAATGATTCTATTTATTTTTACCAAGTTCCCATTAGGATTTTTCTCTTTGCTACTTGCTCATATTACTTTTAATATCCCTTATGTAATCTTATCAGTATTACCTAAACTTAAACAGTTAGATAAACATCTATATGAGGCTGCATTGGATTTAGGAGCCACTCCATGGTATGCCTATAAAAAAGTAATTTTACCTGAGATTATGCCTGGGATTATTACCGGTCTTTTATTAGCATTTACTCTATCTGTTGATGATTTTGTCATTAGTTTCTTTACTACCGGTTCTGGGGTCTCAACCCTCTCAATTACTATTTACTCAATGGCAAGAAGAGGAATTAACCCCAAAATCAATGCATTATCTACCCTACTTTTCCTTACAGTTTTACTATTACTCATCATTGTTAATATGAGGATGTCAGGAGAAAAAACTAAAAAGGAGAGAGAAATATGAAAAAAAGAATTAAAATCCTAATCTTTGCTGTTTTACTAAGCTTAACCCTTACCCTTGTATCCTCTTGTGGTAAAAAGGATAAAACAACACTTAATGTTTACAACTGGGGAGATTACATTGATGAGTCTGTGATAGAAACTTTTGAAGAAAAATACAAAATTAAAGTTAATTACGATACTTTTAGCACTAATGAAGATATGTACGTCAAAATCAAATCTGGGGGTGGTGATTATGATCTTCTTTTCCCCTCCGATTACATGATTAAAAAAATGATTAATGAAGGAATGCTGCAAAAAATTGATTTTAACAATATCCCAAATTACAAATATATTGAGGAACGTTTTAAGAATCTTGATTATGATCCCCAAAACGAATACTCTGTACCCTATATGTGGGGAACTTTAGGTATCCTTTACAATAAAACAATGGTTACTAAACCAATTACTGCCTGGCGAGACCTGTGGGATGAAGACTATAAAAAGCAAATTCTAATGCTTGACAGTCAGAGGGATTCAATTGGAGTTGCCTTAAAAATGTTGGGTTATTCGATGAATTCTAAAGATACTGAGGAATTAGAAGCTGCTAAACAGGCTTTAATCAAGCAAAAGCCTCTGGTCTTAGCTTACGTGGGCGATGATGTGAAAGATAAAATGATTGCAGGGGAAGCAGCCCTAGCTGTAGTCTGGTCTGGAGATGCTGTTTATATGATTCGAGAGAATCCCGATCTTAATTATATCCTTCCCGCCGAAGGAGCTAATCTATGGTTTGATGCAATGGTTATTCCTTCTTCCAGTAAACACAAAACTGAAGCCGAAAAATTTATTAATTTTCTGTGCGAACCGGAGATCGCCTTTAAAAATACAGATTATATTGGGTATTCAACTCCACATCTAGAAGCGAAGAAAATGCTAGATCCAGAATTATTAAATAGTATAGCAGCTTACCCAAAGGAGGAAGAACTGGTAAATAGCGATATTTTTGATGATCTTTCATCCGTAATCAGAGTATATGATCGAATCTGGACAGAAGTTAAAGCAGAATAACCCCTAGTACGTAATCTGTTCTGTTTTTTTCAAAGATAAAAAGGGGCTGTTGCAAAATGCAATAGCCCTTTTTAAATGTTGAGAGAAATTGCATAATTGGGCATCCATTTTATTCCGGAATTTAGTAAATACGATACTTTATAAGTCACTCATGACTTCACAACTTTCTAACCAATCCTTAACTAGTTTGGGAATCTGTTCGGCTTGAACCTTAATGATTTTTCCGCCTGGAATTGAAGTAAGAAACGCTCGGCCATAATTTTTAGTACATATTCTTTTATCTAAGATTACGACTGTTCCCTTATCTGCTTTAGTCCGGATTAACCGGCCAAATCCTTGTTTAAATTTTAATACTGCTTCTGGTAGACTAAGATGAAGAAAAGAATTTTTACCCTCGCGTTCCAATGCCTCCCATTTCGCCTGGAATAACGGTTCTGTTGGAACTCTAAAAGGAAGGCGCATTATTATAACATTTGATAATTGCTGGCCCGGAATATCTACCCCTTCCCAGAAACTATCTATCCCAAAAAGTACTGATCTATTAGTCCGCCGAAAAACCTTTAACAAAAGGCTTCTGGGTTTCTCTCCTTGTTTAAAAAGATGGAACCCTTCTTCTTTTAATCTTGGGGCGATATGATCATAAACATCACTCATTTGACGTCTATTTGTAAATAGCAGCAAACTTCTTCCCTCTGCAGCTCTGATCAGTTCCTGTAACAGCAAAGAGATTTCCTTGATATAATTTGCAGCTTCAGGATTTGGTAGATTGTTGCCGGCAATTACTAATACATTATTATTATAATCAAAAGGAGATTCCAAGATTACTTCTCTTCGCTCTGAAGGATGCAAGGAATCTATACCAAGCCGCTCTCTAATAAAGTCAAAATCATTTCCCACCGCTAGTGTCGCCGAGGTTAGAACCGAACTCTTAACTTTACTGAATAATTCATTGTATAACAGATCATTAATCTGTAAGGGAACCCGATTAATAATCGTACGGGTAAACCTCTTACCATCGAGACTTGGATTAACTGTAATCCAAAAGACATAGTTTTCATCTGTTCCATCTAGTAATAAAGGTAAATTCATCCCAATTTCTTTAAAAAAACGGCCAGCCTCCATTAAGAATATACTATCTTCGGCCATTTCTTCGAAATCCTGCATTTCATCTACTAACAAAGATAGTTTTTTACTCCATTCTTCAATTCCTTGAATGATCTGCCGGACAACTTCAGAAAAAGGGCTGCTTTTTTCTAATAAGTTCGTAGTAAATCTGGAGTTTAATTCCCCATTTTCCGGCCGCAGATTTTGCTTTTCCCGGAGAAGTTGAAAAAATGTTTTTAATAAACCTTCAAGCGTAAGTAAATTAGGAATTAGTTCTGCTTCCAATAATGCAATACCTCTTTGCATAAACGAAAGGTCTGTTCCTTTTTCCAGAAAACGTTGGCGTAATGAGACCAGCCAGCCTTTACCCCATCTCCCCTCTTTATGTAATAAACGTCTACAGTAACGATTAATCTCAAATTCATCTAAACGTTGACCAAGATACTCGCTAGCTACTTCTTCCAGATGGTGAGCCTCATCAAAGATTACACAATTGTAGGGAGGAATCACTAATTTATCATCGGAAAAATCATGACCCATTCTCATTCCCAAGTCAGCAAAGAATAAATGGTGATTAACGATTACTATTTGAGCTTCAAAGGCCTTCTTTCGCGCTAAGAACCAAAAACATTTGCTCTGATAAGGGCATAGTTTTCGAAGGCAAGTTTCAGATTCAGAAGTGAACATTTCCCGTAATTCAGATGGAATTGAATAACCTAATTGTTCTAAACATCCTTGATTTTGTTCGACAGAACCTAAGATCTTTAAGAATATTTTTCTCTGCATTGCACTTAATTGTTGAGAATTGTGACGGTAAAGTGCTAATTTTCGCTGGCAAAGATAGTTTCCTCTTCCCATAAGGAGTGCAGCTTTCAAAGGAAAACCTAAAACTTTAGCTAAAAATGGAATCTCTTTTTCAATTAATTGCTGTTGCAGGTTTTTCGTATAGGTAGCAATAATTACAGACTCTTTATTTTGCCTAGCTTGGTAAAAAACAGGATAAAGATAAGCAAGAGATTTACCGGTTCCGGTTCCTGCTTCAATCAGGGCGTTCCCACCACGATTAATAATTTCCCATACTAAAGAGGACATTTCCATTTGAGCTTTGCGGTATTCAAATTCCGGCCAATTCATGAAAACACCACTAGGAGAAAATGCTTCTATAGGGTGGTCACTCTCTCTCATTTTTCACCTCCAAGAAACAGTTCTCGAAGGATAGCTAGGTTTCTACGATCATCATCATCGGAAGTTCGAGGTGTTTCTAAAATTCCTGCTAACCGATGAACTCTTGGATCAGAAAATAGTAATCTAAATCCTTCCTTACCAATATTTCCTTCTCCAATATTAGCATGGCGATCTAAATGAGAACCAACTTCCCCAACCGCATCATTAAGATGCAAAAGCGGCATTGAGGATAAATCTACCGTATCATCAATCTCAGAAAGTAATTCATCTATTCCTTTTTGAGAACTCAGATCATAGCCGGCAGCAAAAGCATGGCAAGTATCTAAACAAATCCCCATTCGCTCGGGTGAATTAATCTCTTTCAAAATCCTACCTAATTCGGAAATTTTTCCGGCAATCTCAGAACCGGCACCGGCTTGATTTTCCAAAAGAAAAAGGGTATTCCCTTGTACTACAGAAAGAACTTTTCTAATTCCTGCAGCTACCCTTGAGATTCCTTCTTCTATATCCTTACCTTTTCCCACCCTACCCGGATGGACAACAAAAAAGTCAGCTCCTAATTCAATCGCACGCCTATAATCTTCTCCAATCGCCATTATCGATTTTTCATATAACTCCTGATTATCAGAGGCTGGATTAGGTAAATACGAAAGATGAACAACTATTGGTCCTAATCCCGAACTTTTTACATTTTTTCTAAACTCTTTTACCTCAGAAGAGTTTAAAGGAGTCCTCCTCCACCCTCTGGGGTTTCCAGCAAAGATTTGAAAGCAATCACACCCAAGATCAACTGCCGCATCTACTGCCTTAGTTATACCTTTACCAATTGAAACATGAAGACCAAATCGCATTATCTTTTTCTCCCCAAATCATCAATAAACTTTAAAAACTCATTTTCTTCAATTATCTTTGTAAATGAAACCTTTTCCGCAATAATCTGAAGAATTACAGATACTATTAACACCATTAATAATAATCTAATACTACCACCTAATACAACAATTCCCCCGAATAATCCTCCTAAAAAATTCGCCCCGGTATCTCCAAGCATCCCCCGGGCTTTTAAATCCATAGGAAAATATGCCAAAATACCCCCGATAGCTGGAGCAATAAGATAAAGTGTCGGATTTAAACCATTTCTTAAAAAGGAAGTAATAAATAAAAGAATAAAGCCAAAAAGTACTACTTTAAGTGCTCTTCCCGGCCTTAAGTCAAAAAGATTTAAAACATTAGGAGATAAAGCTCCGACTATAATTTGGGGAACTAACAGCCACCAAGCTCCTTTACCAGTCACCCAAATTCCTATGGCAAAAATAATACTAAAGATAAATCCAAAAACAGCTTTTAACCCACCCGAGGTGAGTTTCCCTTGCCACAATCTTTTAAAATGTTGGCGAAATCCTTTTTCTTGATCATCTTTTAAAATATCATCGGTAAGTCCTAATAAACCTAAACCGGTTATAAAAAAAAGAAAAGCATAAAACTCTCCCGGTGTAAGTACTTGAGATAAACCAAAATACTTTAAACCTTGGTACACTAATAGTATGATGGGGAATGTCAGCGGAAAAACTAACCCTAAAGCAGCTGGAACAGTTTCATGGTGAAAATTCTCTTTTACCATTCCGGCATCAAGCAATAATTTATAAATAAAAGGTAGGGAAATTTTGATTAGAATGAAACCAAGTACAAATAAGAAAAATAAATACATTTTCTTCACCTTAAATTCAGAAATTGATGGTATTAATTTTTCCCAAATATATTCTGATTGAAGTTTTAATAAGCATTCAACATAAGTAATAAACAAGCTCCACGCCACAAATAAACATTTCCTAATTCGTGCGAATAAAGAAGAGTTTCAAGCTATAAGTTTTGCAATTCTCTCATTTATGATAATCGTTTAAAAAGAACTGATAAAATATCCATAAACTGTCTTCCTCGATGAATAAAACCGGCAATATCTCTTCCTGTTTCGCGGTGTTCCATTTCCACAGGCACTTCTCTAATAATTAAACCTTGTTTAGCTACATCGATTGTCATTGCAACTTCCATACCAAAACCTTCAGCAAATTTACAACCCAAAGCTTCTAGGGCACGTAAATTTAAAGCCCTTTGACCAGAGAGGGGTGAAGATAAATTCAGACCCGTATATTGACGAATTGCTTTTTTGGCCAAACCTAAAGCTAATCCAAAACCGCTTTTTCTTTTTTTATCTGGAAACTGTGCAATAGCCATATCAGCTTGTCCTCTAATTATTGTATCAAGCAGTTTTTTTCCTTCACTTGCGGTCCGACCAAGATCAGCATCTAATAAGAGCAAATAATTGCCGACTATCATTGAAAGGCCAAGATTTAAAGCTCCGCCTTTGCCCAAATTTGTTGTCGCTTCAATTACCAAAGCCCCGGCATCCTCTGCTATTTCTGCCGTTTTATCAGTAGAGCCATCATCAATAACTACTACCCGGGAAACTCCGGGGATATCTAATGCAGCTTTTACTGTTTCCGCTATTATATCCTCTTCATTAAAAGCAGGAATAAGAACTGTGGCCCTATTTTTCTCCATCTAATAATCGCCTCACCTCCTTATTTGATTCCTTTATGGCCCGATTACAAGTTCTGGGAGTAGAGCCCGAGCCGTTTCTTTTACTCCAAAATTACCTTTTTTCCCAGAAGCTAAAGAAAATATCAAGGCCACTTGGCCAGGGAGCGTATCAATATTATCAATAGTGGTTAAACCTGAATTTTTATATTTTTGAATATAGGAAAAGCTTGCCGATAAAGGTTCAGTTCCAATTATTGTAAGGCCTTTCTTTTTTCCACTTTTCGCTAATATTAAGTCAATTTCATCTACCTTAGAGCTTTTATCTTCATAACTCCCTCCTAATAAAATCAAGGTATCAATTGGTTCTTTAATATTTCTATTTATTTGCATTAGATTGTTCGCTTGTAAAAGAGAACATATTTTACCATTTTCCCCACTAATTAATTCTTCTACAAACCCTTGAAATAATTCTTCTACCCATGTTTGTTCTGGTTTAAATCCTAACTGAGTGGCAAATAGTTCCTTATCCGTAAAAAGGACTGGCCATTCACCAATATTGATAATAATTGGAACTTCAGCCCCAGATTGACGAAGTGTTTTCACAATCTCAGAAGTTAAGCTTGGATTAATTGTTTCATTAGTTTTTATGATCCCAATCTTGCGGTCAACTAATTGAGCGCTAATCAGTATTGGTATAATTTCCCGATTGAACTGGCGAAGAACCTCCAACTCTACATTACGAGTTTTCAGATCTTCTTGTAAAAACTTCTTTTCTGATCGTAATTGCTGAAAATCTTGCTCTAAGCTGAAAATAAGATTTTCTTGACTCTTTACTATATCATCATTTCCAATTAGAGCACCACCAATCACAATTCCGATACCAAGGGCTAAAAAAACCGCAGCTAGGGAAGATATAAAATATCGAAAGTCAACCAAGTGAAGTCACCTCTATACCCTTAAAAATAACCTTAGCCGCAGCCATAAAAGTCTAAGCCAATCCCAAGTCGCTTTATTTAAAGATAAAACTAGTACTAAGGGGAGAAAAGCAGCCAAACAAATTAGGAAGATCTGTCCAGCTTTTATCCGGTTTTGATAAAGTTTACTAACTCCTCTGGCATCAACAAGAATGGAACCTACTTTTAGCCTTACCAAAAAAGTACTAGCCATTCCTTTTCTGCCTTTTTCCAAAAAATCAATCATATTGGAATGAGTCCCAACTGCAACTATTAGATCGGCACCTTTTTCATAAGCTAATATTAAAGCTATATCTTCGCTAGTACCAGGAGCCGCAAATTTTACTGCCTCTAAACCTAGTTCCTTAACCCGCTCAAATCCCGGTGCCCTACCATCTTTATAAGCATGAACTACTAATTCTGCACCTGATAATAATGCTCTATCTGACACACTATCCATATCTCCAATTATTATATCCGGTTTAAAGCCAAATTCCAGTAAAGCATCTGCACCCCCATCTACTCCTATCAGAATGGGGTTAACCTCCCGAATATAAGAATATATGATTTTTAAGTCTTCGCGATAATTCTGGCCTCTTACCACTACTAAAACTTGTTTTTTTTTAAATTCAGTTTTGATTTCCGGAATCGGTAGTTCTCCCAGAATTAAATCTTTTTCTTTAAGAGCATATTCTAGAGTATTATGGACAAACTTTTCTAATTCTAAGTTTAAATTTTCATTTGCCAGTTTTGTCAACGTTTCAATTTTTTTTAAAGTTAATTCTTCTCCTTTTCCAATTAGAACCCCATTATAATAAATACAGGAATTCCTAATCTCAATCTCTCCTAAATCAGGTAGGGAATTGAAACATTCTTTCCCTACCTGATCAAGAATAGGAATTCCTGCTTTTAATAATATTTCAGGACCGGGATTGGGGTATCGTCCAGAAATTGAAGAACTAGCATTTATCACGAGCTTTACTTTGGCTTGAATTATTGATTCGGCGGCAATTTGATCAAGATCAGAATGATCAATTATTGCAATTTCTCCCTGAGACAATTGATTAATTAAATTTTTGGTTTTTATATCTTTTTTTGCCATTCCCCGAATATCCAATTTTTTCAGCCCTCAACTTCGTAATTTATAGTCTAGTCGGATCCGATCGGAAATTTTGGCTATAAAACTTACATTAGTTGGCTTTCCTTTTTTTTCATCTATGGTATAGCCCATCAGTTGATGGAGATACTCAATCTCTCCTTTATTCCAGGCAGTTTCGATGGCAAATCGCATAGATCGTTCGACGCGGTTTGGCGTAGAATTAAATTCTTCAGCTATTTTAGGATACAGCTTTTTAGTTACCTCATTTATTAATATTGGTTCTTTAACACAATGAAGAATTGCTCTACGTAGGTAAGCATATCCTTTATAATGGGGAGGAATTTTTAGATTTTGCAAAATTTCAGTTATTTCTTGCTCTATTTCTATTTCTTTATTTATACTCTGTTTTGGGTATTTTATATAAATCTCTGATTTAAGGCCACAAATCTCCCGGATCCTTTGAGCTAATATCTGTAAATCAAATGGTTTTACTATAAAATAATCAGCACCTAAATTAACAGCTTTTCTTGCCATTTCTTCGCGGCCAAATGCTGAAAGAATAATAATCTTAGGTTTATTATTCATCTTTTTAATCCGTTCTAGCACGGCAATTCCATCTAATTTTGGCATAATCATGTCCAAAAGTAGAAGATCCATATTAGTGGTTCTAACCATTTCCAAAGTCTGAACCCCATCATTTGCTACTCCAATTACTTGCAAATCTTGATTTGATTCTAAAAATTCTTTTAATATGTGGCAGAATTCCAGGTTGTCTTCTGCTAACCCGATCTTTATCTTCCCTGATAATGGCAATAATTCCGCCTCCATTCCGATAACATAATTATCTTATTCCTTCGTTATAATAAACGGAAATCCTTTTTCATGACGCTTTTTTCCTCTCAGTCTCCAACAGATTATCACTGATCTGTAGCATCCATTCAGCGAACACACCGTACCCGCGAGTAGGATCATTGACAAAAACATGAGTAATCGCACCAACAAGTTTCCCATTTTGAATCACCGGGCTACCACTCATCCCCTGGACAATCCCTCCTGTTTTTAATAAGAGTTCAGGATCAGTTACCTTAATTACCATACCTTTATCTTTTAAATTGGTTTGATAGTAAACTTTTTGTATTTCTACAGAAAAACGGCGTATTTCATCCCCGGAGATTACTGTATGAATTTCAGCAGGTCCCGGTGTTACCTCTGAGATTGTTGCAACAGAAATTGGTTTAGTATAATAAGGATTGGCAATATTAGTAACAAGTTTACCGAAGATCCCCAAATGAGTGTTTGCTGTAATTTCGCCAATTATATCTGTATTGCCGGAAAAAACACCAATTTTTTCTCCCGGTTCCCCTCGATTACTTAGATTAATCCCAGTAATCCGGGCTGAAACAATTTTACCACTGACTAAAGGTATTTCCCGGTTTCCAAAACCAATAATTTTGTGGCCTAAAGCTCCGTATTTACCGGTTTTTGCATCATAATAAGTTAAGGTACCTACACCCGCTGCGGGATCTTCAATATATAAACCAAGTAAATAAGTTACTGTCCTTTGATCCGGATTTACTCTTTTTATAGGGGAGATCTGCAATTCCTGCAATTTCTCATCCCTAATAATTGTTAGTTTAAGTGGTAAACCTTTCCGAGACTCACTCTGGATTAAATTATCAACTTCTCCAAGGTGAGTAATAGTGCAATCATTGATTGCTACCAATAAATCTCCCACTTTTATACCCGCATCCTGCGCTGGATAATATTCTTTACCCTGAGCATCTCGAACCGGAAGATGGCCTGAAATCACCACTCCTTTCTGAGATAAGAGGACCCCAATCGCGTGTCCGCCAGGAATAACTTCTGGCATTTTCATTACTAAAAGGTTTACCCTACGGATTGGCACTCCGAGAAAACGAAATTCAAGTAAACATCTACCCTCAACCTCAGGGTTAACCGTAACCAATGAACAATAACCACTTTCCCCTTTTTTAAGTTTTTCCGTTCCATTTAGGCCAATAATCCCATCCGGACGATCGGCAGTAAGAAAAATACTAAAGGGTTTTTTAATTGATAAATTAATTTTTTGCCCGGGAACTAGCTTTAAATTATCAGGAATAAGTTTTATTTGGATCGCCTGAGGTACAATTACAATAATAAACAAAACCAAGAAGATGGTAAACAAAGTCCATAAAGGTTTTTTATAACGGGGTGGTATCATATTTTCCTCCATTAAGCCGCAGCTAAATTGCTTTTAATGATAAACTCCCCGTTAAAATATTTGTTTATACTAAGAAAAAATAAGCCACTTTGGAAAGAAGATAGCTGCCAAAGGCAGCTATCTTCTTTAAATCACGATGTTAATTAATCTACCTGGTACATAAATTATTTTTCTCGGCTCTTTTCCTTCCAAAAGCTGGGTTATTGTTTCTAGAGATAAAGCTTTCTCTCTAATCTGCTCTTCTTCAGCATCGGCTGGAATAATTAGCCTTTCCTTTATTCGACCATTAACCTGAACAACAATTTCTACAGTTTCCTCAACAACTAAGGCCTCATCCCATTGTGGCCATGGTTGATTATGAACTGAGTATTCTCCTCCCAGTCTGGACCAGAGTTCTTCAGATAAATGAGGGCAGGCCGGAGCTAAGAGTAAGGTAAAAATTTTGCTTGCTTCAGACCAAGCCTTAGTTCCCCACAAGTCCTGCTTTAACTTGGAAAGAAGATTAGAAAGTTCCATTAATGAAGCTAAATAAGTGTTAAAAGAGAAGTCATTAAGATCCGTACTAGCTTTTTTAATGGTTTGATGTACTTTTTTTAGTAAGGTTTGACATTTATCTTCCGATGGGTTTTGAACGCCTTCAACAGGGAATAATAACAATTCCCATACCCGATTAAGAAAACGGTAGGAACCTTCTATTCCCCGATTATTCCACGGACCGCCAAGATCCCAGCGCCAACCAAACATTAAATAGGTACGGACAGTATCTGAACCATAAGCATCTACTAAATCATCCGGAGAAATAACATTACCCCGAGATTTACTCATTTTTTCACTATCTTCTCCTAGAATAATACCCTGGTTTCTTAATTCAAGCATTGGTTCATCAAAATCAACTATTCCCAAATCTCTCAGAGCTTTAGTGAAGAATCTGGTATAAATCAAGTGCATACAAGCATGTTCAACACCACCGGTATAGAGATCAACTGGAAGCCAATACTCTCCTTCTTCCGGGTCAAAAAGGGTCTCCCCTTCAAAATAAGGACTAAGATAAGCATATTGATACCAAGAGGAACAGATAAACGTATCCATAGTATCTGTTTCCCTTTCTCCCGGTCCACCACACTGGGGACAGGTGGTATGAAGAAAAGCTTCATGATGTTTTAATGGTGATTCCCCTGTTGGTAAAAATTCAGCATCTTCCGGAAGTAGTACAGGTAGATCCTGGTAAGGAACAGGAACAGTCCCACATTTTTTACAGTAAATTATGGGAATCGGAGCTCCCCAGTATCTCTGTCTACTGATTAACCAATCCCTTAACCGATAATTTACCGCTTTTTCTCCTAGACCTTGTTCTTTAAGCCAGGCAATAACCTTCTCCTTTCCTTCTCGGGCTGGAGTACCATTAAAAGGAACCGAATTGATCATTACACCTTCATCAACTT
Organism: Bacillota bacterium; assembly: GCA_036744795.1. Classification (GTDB taxonomy): domain Bacteria; phylum Bacillota; class UBA4882; order UBA10575; family UBA10575; genus UBA5486. Next base: position 53,427 of record DAIOHK010000006.1, read on the forward strand.
CCGTATAGGGAAGAGAAAGTTCCTCTAATTCGGAACCTTCAGGTGTTATTACCACCTTAACTGGTAGTTTATATTTTTTAGCAAAGGCAAAATCTCTTTCATCATGGGCAGGAACAGCCATTATCGCACCAGTTCCATAACCCATCATCACATAATCGGCAATCCAAACAGGAATTTTTACTCCATTTACTGGATTAATAGCATAACTACCAGTAAAAACTCCGGTTTTTTCTTTGTCAATAGATAAACGTTCAATTTCGCTCTGCCGTGATGCTTGGAATTTGTATTCCTCAACTTGCTTCCGACAATCATCAGTAGTAATAAGATCCACCAATGGATGTTCCGGAGCTAAAACCATAAAAGTTACTCCCCATAGAGTATCCGGACGGGTAGTAAAGACCTTTACTTCCTTATTTGCTAATTTAAAGGTCACTTCTGCTCCTTCGCTTTTTCCAATCCAATTTTTTTGCATAGAGGCTACCTTTTCCGGCCAATCTATTTTAGAAAAATCTAATAGTTCTTCCGCGTAATCCGTAATTTTTAAAAACCATTGATCAAGCTCTTTTTTTACTACCGGCGTTTGACAACGTTCACAGTGCCGATCTTCCCCCCAAACTTGTTCACGAGCTAAAGTAGTATTACACTGTGGGCAAAAATCTACTGGAGATAGTTTTTTATAGGCCAAACCTTTCTCATAAAATTTGAGAAATAACCACTGGCTCCATTTATAATAACCGGGTAAACAAGAAATAATTTCCCGTTCCCAATCAAACATTGCACCCATAGATTTCAATTGTTCACGCATTTTCTTTATATTATTTAGAGTCCAAGTTTGTGGATGGACTTTTCGTTTAATCGCTGCATTCTCTGCAGGAAGCCCAAAAGCATCAAAACCCATGGGAAATAAGACGTTATAACCATTCATCCGCATATATCTGGCTCTAGCATCAGAAGGTGCAATTGCATACCAATGCCCAATATGCAGATCACCACTTGGATAAGGAAGCATTGTTAAAGCATAATGTTTTGGTTTTGTCTTATCCACTACGGATCGATAAATTTTAGTTTCTTCCCATTTTTTTCGCCAATATGGTTCAATCTTATGCGGCTGATAACGATCATATTTATTCATCCAAATTCCCTCCAAAATAAATATACCCCTGGTCATTATAAGACCAGGGGCGATTGTTAATTCGCGGTACCACCCTGTTCGGTAACCTTTATGGTAACCCTCATTGCCTTTAACCCGGGCGGGTCGGAAACTAAAATAATTCATTCCCGAACCTCTGGAGCGAGTTCAGCTGGTTTCAGGTCCGGTTTTCACCAAACACCGGCTCTCTTAACCTTTCTTCCGGCTTACTACTCCCCTTCATTGGTTTTGAAAATTAGCTCTTAATTATTGAGTATAAACTAGGAGCAAATAATTGTCAAGCTAAGGTTGGTGTTAAGATTTTTGCCCCATGCCATAATTGTTCTAGGTGATAAAAATCTCTTTCCTCTTTAGTTAATATATGTATTATCATAAACCCGTAATCCAGAAGAATCCATCTTCCTTCCTGGTATCCTTCAATCCGTTGGGGCCTGATATTTTCTTCCTCTAGCTGTTTTAAGACTGCATCAGCGATTGCCTTAACATGAACTATATTTTGACCATTCGCAATCAGAAAGTAATCTGTAATAATCGTAATCCCACGTAGATCAAGAATTATTGGATTTTCTCCTTTTTTTTCTTCTATTTTATTAAATACCGTATATAAAATATGAGTTTGATCCATTAAACAAACCTCCGAAATTTATTATATAATAGAATTTATAATTAAAGGAATTGCTTTATTCAGTGAAGTTATTATAATTTGAACCTAAAAATAAAAGTCAAACTATCCCAAGGGAGGTGAAAAATATTGTGGCTAAAATCAATTAATTACGATTCCTGAATGTTATTATAATAAATTCACGATACTCAGATCATGTGCTTCGGTTTCTCAATGGTTATTAGTTAAATCCAATGAACCCTTCATAATTAACTTATTCCGGGCCTTAATGGTATTAGGATGTAAAAGAAAACCGGAATTTAGAATATACTTAATTTCTTGATCAAAAATATAGGATAAAGCAGAATACCTATCTACAAAAGCAAGTTTCCGAGCAATATCTGAAAAAAGCAAACCCCTTCCCGGTTCCGCAAAATCAGCAATAAAAATAATTTGTGATAATACACTCATTTCTGTGGCTCCAGTTACATGTAGACCTACCGCTTGCAGGATATTCGGATCTACAATCCCCCATTCTCTTTTGAGAATTTCTGCTCCAACTCTCCCATGAAGCAGTACAGGTATCATTTTTTCGATTTCCAAAACGGGTATATTAAAATTATGGGCTAATCTTAAAAGCTCCTGAGAAGAATATTCTCTGGCCACATCATGCAATAGTCCCGCTAAGCTCGCAGATTCAGGAGTAATGTGATAAATAGATGCCAATTTAACAGCCAAATCCATAACACCTAAAGAATGTTTAAATCTTTTAGGAGTTAATTGTACTGATAATTTATTCTGTAGTTTGTTGAGGTTCATTTTAATCTCCGGCAAAAAAGTGGTTATAATTCTTTTTCCACACTTAAATCTTTTTCCCTGCCTATATAAGATATATTTGAAAATATTGCATAATTATTAATTTAAATTTGACCACAATATATTGTTAACCCAACTAGGGATTCTCTATTTTTTTTAATACATACGATTAAATAAACAAGGGTGCAAACCCGCACCCTTGTTTTTAATGTTCTGTGTTAAGTGGTTTTGCCTCATTAACTATGATTTCCCGCCCACCAAACTCCTTTCCATTCATATGAGAAATTACTTTCTCGATATTTTCTTCCGGGATTTCAATAAATCCAAAACCCTTTGATCGCCCAGTTGCCCGGTCTATAATCACCCTGCTAGCTATAACTTCGGTAGAATCGGAAAAAAATTCCGCTAAATCTTTATCTGTTGTAGCCCAGGGTAGATTTCCAACATAAAGGGTTTTACTCACTAGATTCACCTCATTTCCGGCCATGTATCACCCTTAATTGCGGCTCTATTTTATTTTACCCTTAGGCCAAAATTTTATAGAAAAAAATCAGTGATGATATATTTTCCTTTCTATAATATAATTATAAACTTTGGGTGGTAAAAAATAGCGGACAGATTGCCCCTGCTTTATTCTTTTTCTAATTTCTGAGGAGGAAATATCAACCATTAAATTTCTAAAAAAGAAAACACCCTGACTTTTAGTAGATTGGTCTTTGTATTCTTGAAGAGGGTGCGGAAGAGTTTTTGTAAAGCCGGGACGGGCACCCACTGCAATCCGTACCAATTGGAGAATCTTCTGAAATTGATGCCAATAAATGAATTCCGATAATGAATCCTGTCCCATTAATAAATAAAGCATATGCTCCGGAAAAACCTGACGAAAAAAGAGTAAAGTATCAATTGTGTAAGATGGTGGCTTCCTTTTTAATTCCACCTCAGAAAAGGTAAAGTATTGATTATCCTCTATTGCCAACTGGATCATTGATAAGCGATCTTTTGCCGTCATCAAAGGAAGATGTCCCTTTAATGGAGATTGCAAAGCAGGTACAAAAATAACTTTTTCCAATCCTAGTTCTTCCCGGGCTGAATCTGCTAATAATAAATGGCCTATATGAATGGGATCAAAACTCCCGCCATAAATTCCAATTGACTTCATTTTCGAATCTGTCCATTTCCATAAATTATGTATTTTAAAGTAGTTAATGCTTTAAGTCCCATCGGACCTCTAGCATGCAGTTTTTGGGTAGAAATTCCTAATTCTGCACCCAATCCAAACTGATAACCGTCAGTAAAACGAGTTGATGCATTAACATAGACAGCAGCTGCATCTACTGATTGTAAAAAACTACGGGCGTGATGATAATCAGTAGTTAAAATACTTTCAGAATGCTTTGTTCCATATTTTTCAATATGAGATAAGGCTTCATCTAAATCAGAGACTATTTTAATAGCCAAAATCAATTCCAGATATTCGGTAAACCAATCCTCCTCCGTTGCCTCCTTAGCCCAAGAAATATACTCCCGAACTTGCGGGCAACCACGAATTTCTACTCCTGCCGCTTTCAAGTCTTCTCCTAAAAGAGGTAGAATAAGGGGAGCAATCTCCTTATGAACTAATATAGTTTCTACCGCATTACATACAGAAGGCCTTTGAACTTTAGCATTCAATATGATCTGTCGAGAGCTCTCAATTTCTGCAGAGCTATCAATAAAAATATGGCAGTTTCCTACTCCGGTTTCGATCACTGGGATCGTAGAATTATTGATTACCGTTTCAATTAAGCCCGCCCCACCTCGAGGAATTAATAAATCCAAATACTGGTTCATTTTCATTAAAGCCATTACCGCTTCCCGTTTTGGAATACCTACTAGTTGAACAGCATTAACAGGTACTTCTGAATCAGTAAGCGCTTCCCGGAGAATCCGGACCAGAGTCCTATTTGTTAGTAAAGCCTCGGATCCACCCCGCAAAATAATGGCATTTCCTGTTTTTATACTTAACCCAACTGCATCAACCGTAACATTGGGTCGTGATTCATAAATAATGCCAATAACCCCCAAAGGTACTCTGACTTGACCAATCTCCAAACCGTTAGGACGACGCCACATTTTTACAACATTACCAATCGGATCTTCAAATTTAACTAATTCGCGAAGACCACCTGCCATACTATAAACCCTATCTTCATTTAAAGAAAGCCTTTCAATTAAACTAGCTTTGATCCCCATCTCTTTAGCTTTCTTAACATCCTCTTTATTGGCGTTTAAAATTGATTCCATATTTTCTTCTAAAGCGGTAGCCATTTGAAGTAAGGCCTGATTTTTTACATCACTATCTAGCCTTGCCATACTAGGGGTTGTTTTTTTAGCATTTTTTCCAAGCTCTAAAATATATTCTGTAATCGATCCCATGCTGTACCTCCTTTTTACTTACTCCAAACAAACCATATTATTTCTATGAATTACCTCTTCGTAGGTTTTATACCCAAGAATAGTTTGAAGGTTAGCAGTATTTTCACCCTTAATTTTCTCAATCTCTTCGGAACCAAAATTACTTAATCCTCTAGCAATTTCCTTCCCTGAATCATCCAAAACCCTGATTAGATCCCCAACCTCAAATTTACCTTGAACACTGGTTATCCCAGATGGAAGTAAACTTTTTTTAAATTTGAGAAGTGCTGTCACCGCTCCGGAATCAATATGTACTTCCCCTTGAGGTTGCCCGGCAAAAGCAATCCATCTTTCCCTTTGAACCAAAGCCTCTGAATTGGGATAAAAAACCGTACCAATCTTCTCGCCTTCAATAATTTTGGTAAGAACATCCGGTTCCTCGCCGGAGGCTAGCACCATCATTATACCAGATCTAGTAGCAATCCTGGCAGCTTCGAGTTTAGTTATCATTCCACCTGTTCCTCTCTGGGTTCCAGCCTCTCCGGCAGTTGCCCAAATAGACGAAGAAAGCTCCTTCACTTCGGGAATAAGTTTAGCCTTTTCGTCTTTTCTAGGATCCCCAGTAAATAAACCCTTAATATCAGATAATAAGATCAAAAGATCAGCTCCAACTAAACCTGCAACTAATGAAGCTAAAGTGTCATTATCCCCAAAACGTAATTGTAGTTCTTCTGTAGCAATGGTATCATTCTCATTGATAACAGGTATTGCTCGATACTCATTTACTAACATTAAAAGTGTATTACGGGCGTTTAAATAACGACGCCGGTTACTCATGTCTTCTCGCGTTAGTAGGATCTGAGCAGTAGTTAGACCATATTCGGAAAAAAACTTTGTATAGACCTGCATTAAAAGGCCCTGACCAATAGCAGCTACTGCTTGCCGTTCAGGAATTGTCCGCGGTTTATTTTTTAACCCCAGTCGCCCAACACCAGCACCTACTGCTCCTGATGTAACAAGGATAACTTCCCTTCCTGAATTATGTAAATCCGTAATTTGACGAACAAGTTTATCTAGATGCTTTAGATTTAGATGGCCTGAAGGGTAAGTTAAAGTAGTAGTACCAACCTTTACTACTATTCTTCTAGCTGCTTCTAACCCGGATCTATTCTCTAACAATATTAAACCCTCACTTTCCAAAGTCCCATTTTCATATGCACAGCCGGTAGTCAGCGTGAGCAACTACTTTCTAAATTATACTACAAAGTTCCAACTTTGACACCCGAACCTGGTTAAATTAAAATGACACTGTAAAATAACAGTGTCATTCTAGGGAATTGGATAAAGGTATTAACGAGTTAGGAGATTATTAAATTTTTTACTTTGAAAATAAATTGCATAATTGATTTTAAAGTAACCATAAAATATTAATAGACTAATATATTTAGTTAAATAGAGGCCAAAGGTATTTATGCAATCCCTAAAATCAAACATTAATGAATTAGACAATTTCTTATAAAACTTAACTTATCTTCAGATCTTCTCGTTCTTTTCGTTGCTGCCTTCGATGGAACTCGTATTTAGGATCTCCTTTTTTCCAACGAGTCTCTCGTTCCCGGACTATCGTTTTTTCCCGAATAACAAATTCATTTTTTGCTGGGCAGAAAAAGACATCTTTATCCTCTTTACAATTCCCGCAATCCAAGCAGGACATAACATACACCCTCCTAAAAATTAATTTGCTAAAAGTCTTCTGTTTGAAAAACGAATTCATAATCGCCGATATGAACCAGATCTCCTTCTTGAATACCGGTTTCTTCTAAAGCTTTTAATACTCCCCACTGTTTCAGCAACCTATCTAGGCGGATTAAAGCTTCCTCGTGGGCAAGATTAAAACGCATTATTTTTTTAATTAATCCCTCCCCTTCTATGCGATAAGAACCCGAGCCTTCATTGATAACCTGAAAACCAAATTCGCTCTGCTTCAGAAATTCAGATTCTCTGTTCTCTAAAAAATTAAAATCAGAAACTTTTGGAATTTTATCTAGTTTAGCAATAATACTATATAAAAGTTCTTTTAAATTTTCACCAGTTACGGCAGAAATACAATGAACTTCGTATCCCAGGCCGGAAATGTTTTTTACAAAATCTTCACGTTTTTCCATATCGCTAAGTAAATCAATTTTTGTACCAACTACAATCTGGTCTTTGTTCACTAATTCGTTATTATACTTTTCCAGTTCGGCATTTATCTCTGCAAAAGCTTTCAAAGGTTCGGGATCTGATAGATCCACCAGATGAAGTAGGAGACGTGTTCTTTCAATGTGCTTCAAAAATTCAAAGCCTAATCCTACACCTTGATGAGCACCTTTAATTAACCCCGGGATATCAGCTACAACGAAACTACGATTATCAACCTCTACTACACCTAAAACTGGATTCAAAGTGGTAAAAGGATAGGAAGCAATCTTCGGCCGGGCAGCAGAGATAACTGAAAGTAATGTAGATTTTCCAGCGTTTGGATAGCCTAATAAACCAACATCAGCCAATACCTTCAATTCTAAAAGCAAAAGAGCTTCTTCTCCAGCTTCGCCCTTCTCAGCAAATCTAGGAACCTGATGAGTGGAGCCAACAAACCTTGAATTGCCCCGACCGCCATTTCCTCCTTTGGCAACCAGATACTTTTCGCCATGTTCAACTAGATCAGCAACTACTTGATCACCTTTACGGACAATTGTACCGATCGGAACTTTAATAATTAAATCTACTCCTTTTTTACCAAAACAGTTTTTTCCCCGGCCGTTTTCCCCGGATTGAGCTTTAAAGGTATTTTTGTGGCGTAAATGACTTAAAGTGGTATAACCTTCATCTACCTCTAAAAAGATACTACCGCCATCTCCTCCGTCGCCCCCATCAGGACCACCCTTGGGTACAAACTTTTCGCGGCGGAAACTAACGGCACCATCGCCACCTTTACCAGCAACTACCTTAATAGTTATTTCATCAATAAACATTAATATCTCCCAAATTATTTTTAAATTCTTTATGTTAATAAATCACAAAACAAATCTTCAGGTTCTTTTAAAGATATAAGAAGTAAGTGTTTTCCTCATGTACAAGTTATGCAACTTTGTACATATTATTCTACAGGTACTAAAGATTATCCTTTCTTTAGAAGATGATAGCAGCAGATATATTTTAACAAATTTATTTCTAGTAAAAAAAACCGCCTTATCGGCGGTTAAGATTAAAGATTAGCTACTGGTTGAGAATAAACACTAACCTTTTTATTTTTTTTACCTTTTCTTTCATACGCTACATAACCATCGATTAAGGCGAAAAGGGTGTCATCTTTACCGATTCCCACATTGTTACCGGGGTGTAGCCGAGTTCCCCTTTGACGTACCAGTATACTACCGGCTCGTACCTGCTGCCCAGCAAATCTTTTAACCCCGAGTCGCTGTGCCTGACTATCACGCCCGTTTTTTGTACTACCTACTCCCTTTTTCGTCGCAAAGAATTGTAAATCAAACCTCATTTTTCTCCACCTCCTTGATGGAAACTCTAACATAGTCTTTATATTCCGTAGCAATTTGCTGTAAACCCAAATAGGTTAAATGTAAAACAAAATCAGCTTGGACTTGTTTTTCTTCTTCGGTATTTGAAGCAATTCGGCAATAAAAGTGTCCGGTTTTTTTCTCTTGATTAACCGTAACTTTTATTCCAATTAATTTTTCCAACCCTAAGACAGTGGTTTGAACTAAAGTTGATACTCCAGCACAAACAATATCCTTCCCGGCAGGCGCATACCCTGTATGGCCCCAAGCTTCAAAACCAATCAATCGCCCAGCAAAAGAAATAAACTGCACAGAAGTCATTTTTATCCTTCAATAGCCAGCACACGAAGGCAAGTGTAAGGCTGTCGATGACCTTTTCGTTTCCGGAAATCTTTCTTTGGTGTATAACGGAATATTAAAACTTTACGCTCCTTATCCTGTGCAACAATCTCTGCTTTTACCTTGGCTCCTTCTACTAATGGAGTTCCCACTTTAGTATCTTCGCCACCAATAAACAAGACTCGATCCAATACTAACTGGGTTCCAACTTCGCCTGGTAATTTTTCCACCTTAATTTGATCTCCAGGAGCAACTCGATACTGTTTTCCTCCGGTCTCTACAATTGCATACATTTTCTCTAAACACCTCCCCGCTTAGACTCGCCGGTTTAGGTACCTGATATAGGTTTTAATAGACCTTGAACCGAGCGGTTGAAACAGGTTTTAAAAACCTACAAATATTATCTTAACACCAGCAATGATGGTTGTCAATCTAAGAAATTACATAATTACTCTTCCCTTTATAGATTCTCCAAAGTTTTATAAAAGAGTCCATTAGTAATTATTAAATAATTTACATAATTTAGTACTACTAATAATAATCCCACTGAGTTATCTAATCTTACAATAAAACTGCTTTAGCATAGGTTTTAAAAGTTTTTTCAATCTTTACTTTTACTTTCTTACCAACCATATTTCCAGCACCATCAATATCAACTATGTACCCCTCAATTCTTGCTATACCATCCATTGGATTATTTAAATGGGACTCAATTACCTGTAATTCTACTTCATCACCTGTTTTAACTGGAAGAGCTCTTTCCTGAACATATTCTGGGTCACCAGCCGCTAAGATCTGCACCTCTTGCAGAGCCAGATTTTCTTTTCCTTTAATGAAAATAGTCTTCCCCATCATTTTTTCTAATTGATTCAGGTGATTCCCCCCTGGACCTATGATTAGTGCAGCGATACTTGGATTCACTCCGATCAGTAAAGCTTGATTTTGTGATCTATCCGTACCAATTTCTAAGATCCGTCGCTCAACACGAGCAACCTGGGTTTCTAAAGAATATTTAAACCCAGTTCCTTCACAGCAAGAACAGGCCTGTTGTAATTGTCCTCTAAGACTGGGGCGGGTCTTTTTTCTAGTCAATTCCAATAATCCAAGTGAAGTAAAACCTAAAACATTAGATTTTATCTTATCTTTCTGTAATTCCGTAGTAAAAGACTCCAAAACCTTCTTTTTACTTTCCTCATCAGCCATATCAATAAAATCAATAATAATAATACCAGCTAAATTCCGTAACCTTATTTGCCTGGCAATTTCTTTAGCAGCCGCTAAATTCGTGTGAAGAACCGTATCTTCTAGGCAAGTAGAACCGGTAAACTTCCCGGTGTTGACATCGACCACAGTTAAGGCTTCAGTTTGATCAAAAACTAAATAAGCTCCAGAATCAAGCCATATTCTTCTCTGGAGTGCCTCTTCAATCTGGTGTTCAACTCCGTATACTGAAAATAAATTCCCCGAAAACAATTTAACTCTACTTCGTAAATGGGGACCTAATACATTAAGTAATTCTAAAGCTTTTTCATAAGTAGGTAGATCATCAATTACCAAACGATCAACTTCTTCGGTAAATAGATCCCTTAATAGTCGATAAAGAAGATCATGATCATGATAAATTAGGGAAGGAACTGGACCTTTTTTGGTTTTTTTGAGAATTTTTTGCCAAAGATTAAATAGAAAATCCCGATCTGCTTCTAAATCACGTTCCTCAATTCCTTCAGCCGCAGTACGAACAATTAATCCCATACCTTCCGGTTTTAGACGTGTGGCAATTTCTTTTACTCTCTCTCTTTCTTTTTCATCCTCTATTCTCCTGGAGATGCCAATATAATCCACAGTAGGCATTAATACTAGGTAACGTCCGGGAATTGTCAAATTTGTATCTACCCTTGCTCCCTTACTCCCTATTGCTTCTTTAATAATTTGTACCACAATCTCTTGACCTTCCCGAAGTAAATCACTAATCGAGGCTGTAGACTTCTTACATTCGCCTTCTTCACTTTTTAAACAAAGATCATCAATAAATAAAAATGCATTCTTTTCCATTCCGATGTCAATAAAAGCAGCTTGCATCCCAGGAAGTACATTTTCCACTTTTCCCCTATAGATATTTCCTACCTGGCGACGAGCATTAAATCTTTCGATTGATAATTCAACTAGTCTTCCATCTTCCAATACTGCCATCCGCGTTTCACTTGGGCTAACATTAATCAAAAATTCTTTTTCCATCCCACCACTTCCTAAAGAACCTTTTCGCAGCATTCTTCGGTACGGGAATATATTGCTTTCCTAATTATCCTTTGTACCTGAAAATCTTGGGGAAATAATGAAATAAAATTGTCAGGTCTAAGGGTTCCCCGAGGACCGAATTCCACTTTCATCTCAAAAAGAAAAAGACTATTTTCTTTGAAAGAAAGTTTATAATCTTGCCAAAAAGGCCGAATATTAACTAGTTTCTCTCCCGACTTGGCTTTTTTTGCTACCACCAACTCTTTACTTTTCCATAAATATTTAAACCAAGTTTCAATCTCATCTTTTCCCTTATCCACTACAACCTCAATAACAAATTGATAAACTATGGAGTTTACCGAAGCCATCAAAGATGAAACTTTCTCTGAAAGCTTTTTAACTTGAATAACCTCTAAACCTGGAGGTAAAGAATGATATAAAGCAAGAGTAACTTCTTGCTCTGACAATTTTTCAGTTAACTCAATATCCAGCAATTCTGCTTCGCTTTCAACACCTAATGGTAAAGGAGGACCAAAAGATAGGCGAGGCATTGGATTAAATCCACAAGAATAAGCTACAGGAAGGCCTGCCCTTCGAAGGGTTCTATTGATTGCCCTTGCGACATCTAAATGAGATGTAAATCTAACAATGCTTGTTTTTCGATATTGAATTCGATAGTAATTAATTCTCCTCACCTCCAATCAATGTGGGTTTAACCCCTAAAGTTTGGCAAACGCCACAGGCTGAGCAATCTTTGCCAGTTCGACAATCGAAGGTAGGCTTCCCTTCTTCAGCGCGCTGATCTTCTGCTTTTAAAAACTCTTTACTTACACCTGCACTAAGATGTTGCCATGGTAAGGTTTCCTCATAAGAGCGAGTCCTGTTACTATAAAACTCTGGTTTTAGGCCAACAATTTTGAAAGCTTCTTGCCATAAATCCCAGCGAAATTTATCTCCCCAAGCATCAAAGGTACAACCTAATTCCAAAGCCGTTTCTAATACTTTCCCTAATCTCCGGTCTCCACGGGAAAAAACCCCTTCCAACTGGCTCATTATTGCTTCATGCCAGGAAAAGGCTAAACCTTTTCCTCTAATTAATTTCTTTAAATAATCCTGTTTACGCAGAGTCTCCTCCAATGAAATTTGTGGACGCCATTGAAAGGGAGTATGTGGTTTTGGTACAAAAGTTGAAACGCTAACAACTACCTTAACATGTCCAGCTTTAGAGGCATGGATCTTCCGACCCAGCTGCAAAACTTTATTTGCTAATTGTGCTATGCCTTCCAAATCCTGATCAGTTTCTGTTGGTAGACCAATCATAAAATACAATTTAATTCTTTGCCAACCGGCTTGAAAAGCAGCTTGAACAGTCTCTAAAATCTGTGCATCAGTAAGGTTTTTATTAATTACCCGCCGTAGACGTTCAGTTCCAGCTTCCGGTGCAAAAGTCAAGCTGGATTTGGGCTTTGATTGAAATGTTGCCGCTAATTCCGGAGAAAAAGAATCAATTCTTAAAGAAGGAAGAGATATTTTCACTCCCTGTGGAGAAAAACACTCAGTCAAAGTACCAACCAATTTATCAATCCCAGTATAATCCGCACTACTAAGCGAGGTAAGAGAAATTTCTTCATACCCTGTACTTTTAATTAACCCTGGCAGTTTCTCTTTGATGAGAGAACTGTCTCTCTCTCTAACCGGACGATAAATCATACCTGCCTGACAGAAACGACACCCCCTAGTACATCCCCGAAACAATTCGATCATTAACCGATCGTGAATTGGCTCGATCCAAGGAACCAGCTCTTTCTCCGGAAGGTAACCATCTTTAAAATCTTTAATGATTCTCTTATATATTACTTCGGGTGCCGGTGGCAATGACTTAATCGTCGATACTACCCCATCCGGAAGATAATCAATCGTATAATACTCAGGCACATAAACTCCAGAAACTGAAAGCAAATCATGTTTTATTGCCGCCTTAGCCTTCCCTTTAGCTTTACCTTCAGCTACTATATTTAGAATCTCGATTATTGCCTCTTCTCCCTCACCTAATAAAAAAAGGTCAAAAAAATCAGTCAAAGGTTCGGGATTAAAACTTCCCGGGCCACCACCAATAATCAGCGGGTATTCCTCCCCCCTTTTTTCTCTTTTTAAAGGTATTCCCGCCAAACTCATCATATTCAGGATATTCGTATAACTCAACTCATATTGGAGAGTAAATCCTAACAGATCAAATTCTGCTAAACTACGTTTTGTCTCAAGAGAAAAGAGAGGTAGCTGGGATTTTCGCAATTCGTCTTCCATGTCCTTAGCAGGAGCGTAAACCCGTTCTGCCAAATAATCGCTAGTTTCGTTTATTCGGTGATATAAAAGCCTTAGTCCTAAATGGGAAAAACCAATCTCGTATAGGTCTGGAAAAGCAAGAGCAACCCGGAGTTTAACTTCATTCCAAGATTTCACAGTAATATTTAATTCCCCGCCAGAATATCTCCCTGGTTTTTGAACTTTTTCCATAATTTTTTCGTAAATGCTTATCATGTTTTCCTCCTGTTTTAATTACCTCTGGCCGAGCAGAAATTATAACTTAAAACTTAAATTGGATTTTCATCCTTTCATTGCACAGGTTCAAAGCTTGTCCACTTTTGATTAGAATTAGATCTTATTTACATTCGACAATAAACGAGAATATCCTTTTTGTTTACCCTTTTTACCCCATATCTGGTATAAGTTAGTATTTAACGGATTCTCTTTCAACATAAAGATTATTTCTTCTTCAGTTAATTCCCCTATAATATTACCATTTTTATCTCGCAAAAAAAATATATGATAATCTTTACCTGATAAAAATGGAAGAATTTCTCCAATTTTCTTTTCTGGTTCGGCTACCCAAACTTTTGAAGAAAGTAACCCTTTGTCCTTGAGTAAAGCAATTTTTTTATCTTTCTGAACTAAATATGCATATAAAAAATTATCCTCACGAGCGGAAATAAATAAGAACACTAACATTCCCGGAAAATATGGTGGAACACTCCCCCGTATATATAAAAATAATAATGGGAGTCCGGAGATTACAGTTACTATTTTAGTTAATTTCACTACCATTCTAGTTGCAGTCTTATATCCTCCTCCTATTCCAACAAATATTGAACGGAGTATCCTTCCTCCATCTAAAGGGTATAAAGGTAAAATATTAAATAAAGCTAATCCAAGGTTGATATTAAATACTTCTTGAGTTATCCCTGGAAGATGTAAAAAAGGAGAAAAGACCTTAGTTAATAAAGCGAGGATTAGACTTTGAACTGGTCCGGCTATTGCAGTAATAGCTTCTGCAACCGGATCATTAAAAAGAGAATACTCCATTTTGGCCACACCTCCAAAAGGGAAAAGCTCTACAGAGACAGTGTGGTATCCAAAACCTAGGGCAGTCAAAATATGAGCAAGTTCATGAATCAAAACAGAAAGAAAAGCAAGTACAAAATTGCTAATCTTACCTGTTAATCCAGATAAAAAGAGAAGAATCAAAAATAAAGGGTGAACCTTAATTTTGAACATTAGTACCAAGAACCACTATTTTGATTTAAAAAAGGCCGAGGATTAACCGGTTCTGAACGGTAATGAATTTCCCAAAAAAACTCCCGGCTAGTACAAGCTATTTCTTGATATGCTTTAACCCATTGACCATTAACTACATAGACTTTGGGACAAGGATAATAAATAGAACTCCAACCATTTCCGTGATCCAAGGTAATTCTCCACCCTCCATTTTCAAACTGAATCTCTCTTATTGTCCCCGATGCAGAAGCATAGACATGTGAATTTGGAGAAAGATAAAACCGAACCCGATGAGGGAAAAACTCCCTTTTCTCAAAATTATAGAGCGGAGCAGAAAATTGAATTGATTTTCCGGGAGGAGCCAAAGCTTCCTTAATTTCTACAGTAAACCAGGATGAAACTTGTTCTTTGACTGCATTCCATTGTTTCCCAGCAAAGGAATAAATTTTATATTGAGGTCTTTCCTCTTCTCCATATTTTAAAACATAACGAAAACGGTTGATAATTCCCGGACCAATTCGTGGGATATTGCCAAGAACCCCAAGCAGAATAATGATTAGGCTACAAATTATAATCTGCTTTAGGATTACCAACTCCCATTTTACTGGCTGCTGTTTATTATCATTCTTATCGATATTGGTCTCCAATCCAGCTTCTTGAACTTCCTGCTCCTCACTAAAACTTGATTTATAATCGATTGATCTTAATTCTTTTTTTTCAGTCCTCTCCATAGTCCTCTCCTCATTTTCCCCTTTAACACAGTTATATGGCAATTAATTAACTTCTAGAACAAGCTCAGCATTAATTGTTTTCACAAATAATTGCTTATAAAGAGGAAAACAGATCATTAAATAGAAATTTAAATTAAGTTTGTTTTTTGAGAGGTGCAAATAGTGGGAATAAAAATCGGAATAATCAATCCAAGTGGTTTAGAATTAAGCACCCAAAAAGCTTTAGAACTATTAGTTGAAAGTTTTTCCAAGCAAAATGTCTCTGTTAATTTCTGCCTATATACGAACCAACTACCATCAGCCGATCTATTTATTGGGACTTATGAAAAAAGTAGAATTATTAGGGATCTAGTCGAAAAAGAGTCTCTTCCCCTGAATCTTACTCCCGAAGCATTAATTATTCAAGAAATACAGATCAATGGCGAAAACTCTCTCATAGCTTGCGGTTTTGATACTAGAGGCCTAGACTATGCCTTATATGAATTAGCTGCAAGGGTAAATTCGCAATCTGTAACCGCCTTATACAAACCTGTAAATGAAACACCTTTCATTAAACTACGAGGGGTTATTCACTACTTTTCTGGTAAAGAATTACGAGCGGGGTGGACTTTTCCCCGGGAATATTGGGTAAATTACTTTAATTTTCTTGTACGTAATAGATTTAACAGTTTTTCTCTGGTATTCGATGCTCCTTATTTTTCATCTCCTTTTCCTTTTTTATTTTATATCCCCGAACATCCTGAAGTTGGCTACAATTTCCTCTTTTCCGAAAAAATTATGGAGAATAATCTAAACTCACTTAATGAGTTTGCTACTCTTGCAAGAGAATCAGGCCTAGATTTTCATCTCGGATTACATAACTTTTTGCCAAACATTGGAGAATTAGAGAAACACCCTGCACATATTGATGGGTTAAACAGTAAAAATGTAGAATCCTATCTTTATTTAGGTTTGAAACAGTTGATTTTTTCCTGCCCTCAAATCAGTGGGTTGGAGGTTAACTTCTTTCTTGAACCTACTCAAAATAAGTACGTTAACCAAACTTTCTTTTATAATACGTTTATTAAAGCAATAATCGAAACCGGAAATCAGATCCAATTGAAAATTAACCCTGAACAATTCAACAGTGAAACTATCCAGCAGATTATTGAATCAGATGTAAAAACAGTTTTATCCTCAAGCTTTTGGGGAAAATATGCCGGGCTACCCTACCCAGCTGAAAAAAGTAAACCGATTATTATTCCTGAATCTAACCAAGATTCAGTTTTGATTAATTCACAATTAAATATTTATGGTACTTCCCCTGTATTACCTTGGGGCGACCCTGATTACGTCCATACACTTCTGGATTCCTTAGAAAACCTAGGTTATAAAGGCTTAGAGATTGTCCCCCCCGTTGCTAGAAAAAATACCAGCAAGATCAGGGAAGAAAAACCTCTTAACTCAAACTATCAGTATTTTAAATGGGAATATGAACGCCATTGGTATCTTTATCAGATTTTTGGTCGCTTATCTTTCAATCCTCATACAACAGGCGAAGTTCTAATCCGCAATTTTCATCGGCGCTTTGGAGAGAAAGGTAATCAACTAGCCGAAATCTATAGTTTAGCTGGAAAGGTTCTACCACTGTATGTGGGGGTTCATATAAACAAAGAAGATCCTTCAAATTGGCCAGAGACCGAGGTTGGTGGGTTACTCGAATATTACCTCCGTGTTCCTCCGGGAGATCCCTCTCTCTTTTCTAGTTTTGAAGAATATACTAATAGTATTTTATCCGGAACCAAAATTGCAAAAATATCACCATTATATATCACTAAGTATTTTAAAGATTTGGGGACTAAAATTCTCGAGAAAATAAAAGCTATCGAAGATTATTTACCTCGAGGCGATGAAGATAACATTAAAGAATGGCAGACCTTGCTTATTGATTTTTCTATATTAGGAAATTTTTCTCTTTACCATAGCCGGAAATTTAAAGCTGCTCATGAACTCTCACTCTTTTACAAAACAAAGGATCTTCACTCTTTAAACCAAGCAATCATTTTTTTAAAAAAAGCCCGCACTTGTTGGGAGAAAATCATCACATTGACTAACCAAGCTTATCAGCAACGATTGTATACCGAACCCGGTATTTCTCCTATTCATTGGTCTAAAAAAATTATCCTCTTACTAGAGGATGAGAAAAGGCTTAATTTATTGAAAGAAGAATATCTAAAAAGGACTAATTTTTTATTAGGCTTTGATTTCGGTAGTCCACCTTCTAAACTAGATAAGGCCAAAACTAATATTTTCCCGGATTTCTATGTAGAAATGGGTTTTATCCAGGTAGATCATCTTTCAAAATATAATTTGGAAACAGGTTTTGGGTGGCAAATTATTAATGGACTCCAATCCATTTCTTCACCACCAATCCGACTTAATGATCGAGATCTCTCCCCCTTTTTAGATAATTACGGTAACACAGAAGGTTTCTTTCCTTATCCATATGAGAATCTATTATTAAATGATCTAGTCTGGTCCAGAAAACCGGCAACTTTTATTGTTGATTTAAATCCCGGCTCCTATTTGGTTCATTTAACCTTCTGTGATCACTCGCCAGAAGCCAGAAAGCATGGGCCAATGACAATAAAAGTCAATAATAGGATATTAGCTAAAGACCTAATCATAAACATAGGAAACAGAGTCGATCTCCGGGAAATATTTGAAATTGAAGATGGGAAGTTAACTATTGAGTTTAGTTGCGCTCCACATCAGGATTGGTTTATCTCCGCTCTTAGTATTAGCCCGATCACTCCTGTAATCGCGCATACTCCAGTTTTTCATTGGGTCGTTTCTAAAAAACCTTTAGAAATTTATACAACTGTTTGGGGAATCCATCCTATTCAACAAGTAATCCTAAATTACCGGTCGGGAGAAGAACGGGGTTACCATATGATGGTTATGACCCCGATTGCTCTCAACCTTTATTGCGGAAAAATTCCTGCTACTTATTTTGACTCAGCAAGCAAAATAAATTATTATTTTACTGTTCTTGATAATCAAGGTACAAAGATCTCACATGGTAGTTATGAATCTCCCTTATCGATCGAGCTTATTAAAGAGGATAACTTGACTCCATTCTTTTTCCACTCAACACCTTCCAAAACAGAGCATCAAGACTTAAAGTTTAAATTTTCCGCCCGTCCGTTTGAAGCAGTAAAAGAGGTTTTACTATTTTATCAAGTTGAGGGAAATAAGCTTAAGCAATTAATAATGGAGGGAAATAATGGGGAATTTGAAGGGATAATCCCTAGTTCGGATTTTTTACCAAATTGCTCTATAAACTACCGGTTTGCAATCACAATGAATAATGGAATGGTTTTACTTTACCCAAACCCGGTTTTAGCTTTTCCCTACTTGAAAATAGCCTTGGTTGATTCATCTGGTCTTGGTTAGATCACTTCGTGATAATTATGAAACCAGCATGAACAACTTGTTGATTCATCTGGTCTTGATTAAATCCTACAGGACAGTTGGTCGACTTACCCGCCTTTGATCTAATCGCTTTGTGATATTTGGGAAGCCGGTGTAAGCGTCTCAAACCAGTATGAACAACCAATTAAAGCGCTTCTGGAGCTTTGTCGACCTACTTGGCTTTATTTTCATCTTACGAGATAGCTGGCCGACTCACCCGGCTTTGATTTAAATCACTGTGTGATGTTAAGGTGGCCGGCGTGAGCGACTTCGTAGCCAGCGTGAGCGAATACTTTAAAGTACAGGTGGTAGAAAATTAGCTGGTTTCTATCGCACTCGTAGGGCATCCATCAGCAGCTTCTTGAGCACATGATTCATTGTCTTCAGGTACATCTTCATTGATTGCTTTGGCTTTTTCATCATCCCAGTCAAATACTTCCGGGCATGTACTTATACATAACCCACATGCTATGCAAAGATCCGGATCAACTTTTGCTTTCATTGTTTCACCTCCTTATCTTAGTTAAACATATATCTAAAGTAATTGAAAAATTGCAAAGGTTTTTTACATTTTTTGCCGAAGTATTATTTAAGAAAAAATATATTTACCTTATACATTTTGTGTTTGAATTTTTAATTCGATTATATAATTCCTTAATTTAAGAAAGACTAGCGATCTTCTTTGAGGAGGAATAACATGGGTACTATTTTACCTTTAATCAATCAGGAAAAACAGAAAACCAATGGTGTCCTAATTGTTGATGACATGCGAATCATGCGTTTAGTTCTCTCTTCTATCCTTAAGGACGCTGGTATTCCTATTCTAGGAGAAGCTACTAATGGTCGGGAAGCTTTAGAAATGTATTCTAGCATCAAACCAGCGATAGTACTTCTGGACATCTTAATGCCAATCATGGATGGTTTTACAACTTTAGAAAAGCTTATGGCTTATGATTCTGAAGCAAATGTAGTTATTTGTTCAACCCTACAGCAAAAATTTCATATTACCAAGGCTTTAAAAGCCGGTGCAAAAGATTTTTTGATTAAACCCTTCCGCCCTGATTTAGTAAGAAAAGTAGTGCAAGGTCTTCTTCTGAAAAATACTACCGTCCATCATTATCCTAATTACCTAATTTTAGATTAAAAAGTACATTATGTAAATATTTAACCTTTATTACTTAAAAAATCATATGGGGTTTGCTAGATAATCTCATTGCTCATATAAAAATCTGTTTATCTACTATCAGCAGTATTTTAATGGTTAAAATAAGTATAAGTTCTTCAGAATTAAAAGAAAGGCCGCACTAAGCGGCTGTTAATTTTTATCTATCCCTGTTTTTCACTTTCTTAATATACCGGAACTTCTTCTAGTTCTTCTTTTTTTTCACCTTTTCCCACAAAGTTTTGTACTTTGTCAATTATCTGCGGAGCCATATCTACAATCCTATCTACTAGAATATTGCCATCTACCGGTAATAATCTGGTCTGTTCTTTACCTACTACCAAAAAAGCTACCGGGTTTAAAGTAATTCCTGCTCCGCTTCCACCACCAAAAGGAAGGTTTCCTTTATCAGGTTCCTCATAACCTTTTTTTTCCTTTTTGTAATTTCCAAGAAACTCACTTCCGCCAGCTGCAAACCCAAATGAAACTCTAGATACTGGGATGATAACACTTCCATCAATCGTTTCCACCGGGTCACCGAGAATGGTGTTGACATCAACCATATCTTTAATACTTTCCATGGCTGTTTTCATTAACCCCTCAATTGGGTGTCCCTGCATCTTTTCTCCCTCCCAATGCTTCCATGATAAATTCCTTGATCCCGGCAAAAATAATATGTCCTAACTTGATCTCAAATATACAGTCAAACAGGGACTCCCAAGTTGTTCCGGTAAAACTAGGGATCACGAAGATCCTAGGTGAATTTTTAAAATTATAGGTACTTTGAAGGTAACCCATTGTAATTCCTTTAGCTGCCCAGAGCAGACCGATTGCTGTTCCAGTAATGGCAGGGCCTTCGCTACCAATAACTGAACGCCAAACCAACCGGATAAAAGCTCCTCTTTTCTCTAACTTTTCAGCAACACTTACCCAACGTTGGTATTTTTTCGGCAAAAACAGGTAAAACAGAGTCCCACCAAGGCCATATTTTTTTAAAACCGATTTAATATCCATAATCTCCGCAACAAATGTATATAGATCTTTATTAATTTCTTTTTTTGTTTTATCTTCTGAACCCAATCCCTTAGTTGATTTGAGCTCAATTTGCTTAATTCTTTTCACAGAGTAAATTTTATTAAATGGAACCTGATACTTCCATAAATATAAACCTAAAAACCCCATCTCCATAAGAAAGTAATCATCTTTACCTTTATGATGGTAATGTAGGTGAAAATTAACAGGGGAAAATAGGATAAAGGTTAAAAAAACAAGATAAATAATTGATGGCAAACGTATTCCCCCTTTATGGGAATAGTTTGCCACATTTTACAATTAAACTTTCCTTATTTCAATCCTTTACTAATTAGCCTCCCAAAAAAAGAAACTACTTCCGCTACTAAAACAGAAAAAATTGCTCCTATAGACACTATCATCCAAGCGGTTGGAGTTAAATACGTGGTATTAAAGATCTTCATAAAGAACGGGTGCGAAACGACCATATACTGCATTAAACCAGAGGTCAATACTGCACTTAAAAGATAGGGATTTGCCCAAAGATTAATCTTAAATAGGGGACGGGATTCGGAGCGGCAGGCAAAAACATAACTCAGCTGTGAAAAGACTAAAGTAGAAAAAGCCATTGTTCTTGCCACTCGCAATCCAGCTTGGGCTTTTAGTGCTAATAGAAAAACTGTAATAGTAATAATACCAATGGTCGTACCTTGTATTAAGATTCTAAAACCTAAACCTCTGCTAAAGATCCCCTCTTTTGGTGAACGCGGCTTTTCCCTCATTAACTCACGCTCCAATGGTTCTACTCCAAGAGCAACTGCTGGTAAGCCATCAGTCACTAAGTTAATCCAGAGAATTTGTAATGGCAAAAGTGGTAGAGGTAGGCCTCCCAATATAGCCAAAAACATCGTCAAAATCTCTCCGATATTACATCCTAACAAATAGCGGATAAATTTCCGGATATTACTATAAATTCCTCTACCTTCTTCAATAGCAGCTACAATACTGGCAAAATTATCATCAGTTATTACCATGGCAGAAGCTTCTTTTGTCACATCTGTTCCACTAATTCCCATTGCCACTCCAATATCAGCTTCTTTGACCGCTGGTGCATCATTAACCCCATCACCAGTCATGGCCACCACTTCTCCCCTTTGTTTTAAAGCTTTAACCACAGTTAACTTATGATAAGGATTAACCCGGGCAAAAATATCAACCTTATCGATAATTTTAATTAGTTCTTCCTGAGATAAATTATCAAGATCTTTTCCAGTAAGAAGCAGCCCCTCAGGACGTAATAAACCAAGTTCCTCACCTATGGCTTTTGCCGTTCCTGGAAAATCGCCTGTAATCATTATGGTTCTTATTCCTGCCCTTTGACAACTTTCAATTGCTGCTTTGACTTCCGGACGGGGGGGATCAATCATCCCTACTAAGCCAAGGAAAATCAGATCTTTTTCATCCTGGTCAGTTAATTCATCTTTTTTTTCAGTAGGGCAATAAGCAAGAGCTAATACTCTTAAAGAACGGGAAGCCATAGATTCTATTGTCCTTATTATAATTTGTTTTTCAAAATTTTGTAGGGATATCTCCTTACCTTTCCAGCGGACTTGTGTCGAAGACTCAAGTAAAAAGTCAGCAGCACCTTTAACATATATATAATAGCGATCCTTTTGCTTGACTAATACACTCATCCGTTTTCGTTCAGAAGTAAATGTATTTTCGGCTATTCGCTGTACCTCTTCCCGCTTAAAACCGGCCTTTAACCCTAACGCTAACAAAGCCCCTTCTGTGGGATCACCCGTAAGTTTCCATTGACCAATTTTCTTATCCCTCGTTAGGTTAGAATTATTACAATAAAATCCGGCAGACAATAACAGCCTCATTCCCCAGAGATCGGGGAAACCTTTTCCTTCGGATAAAGGTGTAATTTCTTTACCTCTCCAAATAAATTTTCCGGTAGGTTCAAAACCTTTTCCAGTAACATTAATTTCTTCTCCACCAAGATAACAAGTGGTAACCATCATCTGATTTTGAGTTAAAGTTCCAGTTTTATCTGAGCAGATAACAGTCGCACAACCAAGTGTCTCTACAGCTGGTAAGCGCCGTATAATTACAGATCTTTTAATCATCCGCTGGACACCTAAGGCCAACGAAATTGTAACAATCGCCGGCAATCCTTCTGGAATCGCTGCTACTGCTAAACTTACCGCAGAAAGAAACATCATCCGAAAATTCTCGCCACGGCGAAGACCAATTACTCCTACCAGTACACAAATTCCTATACATATTAAAACTAGTATCTTTCCAAGATGATCTAGGCGCTGCTGTAAAGGTGTAGTCCCACTCTCACTTTTGACTAATAAACCGGCAATCTTTCCTAATTCTGTTGACATTCCGGTAGAAACCACTAATCCTATTCCACGACCTCTAGTAATCGTAGTTCCTGCATATAACATATTTTTTCGATCCCCTAGTTCAAGATGGAACGAATCTAATGCTAAATTAGTCTTAGTTACAGGAATCGACTCCCCAGTAAGTGGAGATTCATCAGCCTCTAACCCGCTCATTTCTACTAGTCTAATATCAGCTGCTACTCTATCTCCTGCTTCTAAATGAATTAAATCTCCAGGTACTACCTGACTGGCCGGAAGTATAATTAGATTTCCTGATCTAATTATACGGGCTTGTGGGGCTGAGAGTTCCAGTAAAGCTTCAAGAGAGCGTTCAGCTCGATATTCCTGAATAAAACCTAAAATAGCATTCAAAAAGATAATCGCTAAAATTGTAAAAGCATCATTCCATTCTCCTAGTGCTACTGAAATTACAACAGCTCCCAATAAAACCATAACCATAAAATCTGCAAATTCAGAAAAAAATAATCTCCAAGGTGAGAGAGTACCCTTTGTTTCCAAACAATTTTCTCCGTATTTTTCCAGCCTAAACTTAGCTTCTGAATTACTTAAACCTGATTTGAGATCAGTTTTTAACTTGTTGATTAACTCCGTCGGTACCATTTGCCACCATTGTTTGGACAAAATATTCACCCCGCCTGAAGTTTGTCTCTCTATACTTATGCCGGGGAGAAAGAGAAATATGTCCGTAATTTTGCATTGCTAACAGTATTAACTGATGTTATACTGAAGGCATTGGAGGAATTAACATGCCTTTTGATGCTTTATCCATCTACATGCTAAAAAATGAATTAAATAACCTTTTATCTAATAGCCGGATAGAAAAGATCTTCCAACCAAAGAAAGAATTGGTTGTCTTTGAAGTCTTTCATCCTTTTCCAAAACGGAATTTAAGATTTCTGATCTCTACTCATCCACATTTTTTCCGAACCCACCTCATAACAGAAAAGCTTACCAATCCTCAACAACCCCCGGCTTTTTGTATGTTGCTCCGTAAGTACCTACAAGGAGGAAGAATACTTCGGATTGACCAACCTCCCTGGGAAAGAGTTATCTTTTTTCGGATTGAAAATTTCCAACCCGGTTTGGGATTGACCACTTTTTCTTTAATCTTTGAAGCTATGGGTAGAAATAGCAACCTACTTCTAACCGATGAAAAAGGAATAATCATTGATGCTTTAAAACGGTTCCCTGTTAGCCCTAAACAAAATAGGGAGATTATGCCAGGTAAAGCTTACAGCTTACCGCCGTCTCCCGCTCGTTATCATCCAGGTAACCTTAATCTTTCAACTCTACAAAAAATTATCGATCTTTCCCCCTCGACCCTAAAACTTAATAACTTACTTTCCAGGGAAGTTTTTGGCCTCTCTCGGCCCTTAATTCTTGAAATTCTTAAGAGAGCTGAAATTCCTTTCGAAACAACTGTTGGTGACACCAGTAATGAAATGTCGAACAGAATAATTAAGAGTTTAAATGATTTGTGCCTTTTTTTAGAAATAGATCAACATTCGGTTTTTATATATTGCGAATCTGGGATACCTATCGATTTTTTCCCTTATAAACCTTTACACTTACCTGAAAACAAGTTGATATTATCTTCTAATCTTAATACAGCAATTGAAACTACTCTCCATCAACAAAATCGCCAGGATTCTCTAGAACGTGAAGCGGAGCAATTACGCAAAATTTTAAAAGACCGGAAAAAAAAGGCTCTACGAAAAAAAAAGAAACAAGAAAAAGAGCTTAGTAAGGCAGAAGATGCTGATCGATACCGATTATTTGGCGAATTAATCACTGTTTATTTGAAAGATATCTCGCGTGGACAGGTCGAGTTGATTGCCCATAATTATTATGATCCTAAAGGTGGTACGGTTCTTATTCCTTTAGACCCCGCTTTAAGTCCAGTGGAAAATTCCCAGTTTTATTATAAAAAATATACTAAGGCTAAAAAAGGTCAGGAAAAAATTAGTCAACAATTGAAAAAAACTGAAATGGAAGTAGATTATTATGATTCATTAGAGAATTCGCTTCAAGCTCCACTTTCTCACACTAATTTAGTGGAAATTGAAGATGAAATGATAAAAACAGGGCTAGTTAAAGTAAAAAACCAACCAAGAACTCGCCACCGGACTCCTGTTTCCAAACCAAATTCCTTCAGATCAAGTGATGGATGGGAAATTCTAGTTGGGAGAAATAACAATCAGAATGATACTTTAACAATGAAAATAGCTTCTACCAATGACCTCTGGCTGCATACACAGAAAATCCCTGGGAGTCATATAATTATCCGCTGCCAGGGTTCAATCATAAGTGACGAAACTCTGTTAGAAGCAGCTAATCTAGCAGTTTATTTTAGTAAAGCAAGGGGATCAAGTAAAGTAGCAGTTGATTATACAGAAAAACGGTATGTCCGGAAACCTAAGGGTGCACCTCCCGGTTTTGTTCTTTATGATAATTTTAAAACCATTATTGTTGATCCGGAGCCAAAAATTCTAGAGAAGTTCGGAATAAAAACGGGTTCCCATTAAGGAACCCGTTTTTATTCTTCAATATTCTCATCTAACAGTTTTTTATATTCCGCAGCAGATTTTTTAATCTCCTCCCAGACTTTTTCTAAACCAAATTCCGTAAAAATTGTTTTGTGATAATTGCCCAGTCGGGAACTGATCGTCTCCTTCTCTGCTTCCTCAAAATCAGTTATTTTAATCCAGTATTTTTCTACCATTTCTCTTTCTATCTCTTTATTCTTGGCTAAACAATAATCCACCTCATAATCACTTGCTTCCCTAGCACAATCTAATAATATTGATTGGTAAGACTGGGGAATCTTATACCAGGCCATTTTACTTAATAATAGCGGAATAGTAGGTATATAATGTTCTGTACGGAGAATGTTCTTTGATGATTCATAAAACTTCATTCTCTGAAAATTAATAAAATTAGTTTCAGCAGCATCAATCATTCTGGCCTGAAGGCCAATCTTCACTTCTGAATATGCTAAGGCCACCGGTTCCATACCTATAGTCGCCCAGGCTTCACGATGAGAAGGTACTGTCATGGTTCTAAAATATAATCCCCTTACTCGCGTTAAAAACGGGATTTCTTTGTTACTAAAAATATTAACTGGACCACTAGTAATATATCCAAGTACAATATCCCCCCGGTTATCCTTAGCTCGCTCAGCAAGAGAACGCCCAACAACTCCATTGATCATTGCTTTCCAATGATCAACAGAGTAAAAAAGGAAAGGTAGCTCCAAGACTTCAAATTCTTCTACATAATCAGCATATTTAAAAGCAGCACAAGCCGCCAGATCAACTGTGCCTTTTTGCAAGCCTTTAATTAACTGTTCATCATTACCTAAAACTCCATCAGTATAAATATTAATCTTAATATAACCGTCAGTCCGCTGTTCCACCAATTCTTTAAAAACCGCAAGTCCTATAGCTTCAGGAGAACCGGTCTCCGCAATGGTAGCAGCTTTTAAAAGAATATAATTGGTTTCAGAGTACCCCGGTAAAGCGGTTGAAATAATTATCATGATCATGAAGAATATAATTAAATATTTGCGCTTCATTTTACCCTCCCTCTCTTGTTACGGAATTGCCTAATGTATTGATTTTAAGAGAATCATATTATGTCGGAACTGTTATTCTTTGAAAATTTCGGAAATAAATTTAAACTTTTTTTCTCTAAAATTGTTCGTTCTTTGAAGATTATTTACAACCACTGATTGATCAACAATAAAATCAATGGTATAATCAAAATCTTTACTTAAAAAGTAATAGACAAAAGCCTCAGCAAAATCTTCATTCATCCCCATACTACTACTCAAACTAAAAAAGGATGATTCGTCCTGAAACCATAAGAAAAACGCATCTAATGCATCAACCGAGTATATGCTTTGAAGTTTCTGAGAAAACCCTTCTTTATCCTTCCAATGTTGCTTTCGGTCCCAAGAAATATTGACAAAATCTTTGTTTAAAACATTATCAACAAACTTACCTTTCCAATTAAATTTTAATTTATCATATTCAACTAAATGTCCAATTTCGTGTAGAATAATTCGGAGTAAATTAGGCAAATCCGGGGTCCCTTTAAAATAAAACCTCCCGCTATTCTCCATTAAATTAAGATTAGAATTTAATAATTTGTTTTTCCAATCATCACCGATGGAAAAATCTAAGGTAACCTTTTCTTTGTCTAAATAAATAATCATTTTCGGTTTATCTGCAAACGAATATGGGGAGTTTGCCACCACAAAACGATCAGCGTACTCTAATAAAAAAAGTAAATTTCGCTCTTTTAGAAGATCTACACATCGTTTCAGGCTTTTAATCTCCTTGGGAGACAACATAATTTTCTCGGGGCGGACATATTTGCTAAATTCTTTTGAAGGCTGGTGTTTCATCGGATCAAAACCTTCAAAAAGAATCCCTTGATAATAAAAGCTCTCTTGGGAACGTCCACATCCGGAAAAAAATATAATCAATATAAGCAAAAATACCACAACAAAGAGTTTTAAGACTCCCCTCATTGCCTCACAACCTTCCACCGTATTGAAATACGGAAGGCTCAAATATTTAAACCTACATGCGTTCAGGAGCTTTAATTCCTAGTAAGCGTAAACCGGTAGCTAAAATGGTTTTAACTGCATAAACCAATACCAATCTAGCTTTTTGTAAAGCTTCATCATCTACTAAAACTTGACATTCATGATAAAACGCATTAAATTGTTGAGCCAAAACAATCAAGTACCTACTGATAATCGATGGTTCATATTCTTTCATTGCCGCTATAATCTTCTCGGGAAATAGATATAGCGTTTTAATTAATCTTACAGCTTCCTTATTGCATAATTGATGGGGATCAAAAGCTAAATCCAGTTTGAAACCTGCCTTTCTTATAATACTACAAGCTCTTGCATGTGTATATTGAATATAAGGCCCGGTTTCGCCATCAAAATTTAATGCCTCTGCCCAAGAAAAGGTTACATCTTTAATCCTGTTGACACTTAAAGCACCAAAAACTACTGCACCTACTCCTACTTCCTTAGCAATCTCTTCTTTTTCTTCTAAATTAGGATTCTTCTCTTTAATGATCTCTAAAGTCCGCTTAACAGTCTCTCTTAATAGCTCTTCAAGTAGAACAACTTTACCTTTTCTTGTTGATAATTTTTCACCCTCCAAATTAACCCAGCCAAAAGGAATATGTACTAGGTCTTTACTCCAGTCGTAACCCATCAATTCAATTACTTTAAACCATTGTTGAAAGTGTAAACTCTGTGCAATCCCAGTCACATAAAGGCATTGTGCAAAATCATAGGTTTTCTTCCGATAGAGTGCTGCTGTAATATCACGAGTAGCATATAATGAACTACCATCTTTTTTAAGAATCAGACAGGGAGGCATATCATACTGATCTAGATTAATGATTAATGCCCCTTCGCTCTCCTGCAATAAATTTTTTGCCTTTAATTCTTGTACAACTGCATCAATCTTATCATTATAAAAACTTTCCCCTGCTAACGAATCAAATTTAATTTCTAATACTTCATAAACCCGCTGAAACTCCTCTAAGCTTATCTCTTTAAACCACTTCCACAACTCCAATGCTTCCTGATTCCCTTTTTCAATCTTATTAAACCATTCACGGGCTTCATCTTCTAAAGTTGGATCTTTCTCTGCTTCTTCATGAAACTTAACATATAACCTCATCAACTCCTGGATTAACCCTTTTTCAACAGTTTCCTGTGAACCCCATTTTTTATAAGCAGTGATCAGTTTCCCAAATTGCGTCCCCCAATCTCCCAGGTGATTGATACCAACACAATTAAACCCAAGAAATTCAAAGATTTTATAAAGAGAGTTACCTATCACTGTACTACTTAGATGACCAACATGAAAAGGTTTAGCAATATTAGGGGCAGAAAAATCAATTACTATATTCCGTCCATTACCAATATTTTGTGCACCAAATCTCTCTCCAGAGGAAAGAACTTGCTGCAAAACATTTTCAACTAATCTTTCCGGAGTAAACCAAAAATTCAAATAAGGTCCGGTAGCTACTACCTGTTTAATATATGGGGAAGAAGGAATTTTTTCTTTTATGTCTTCGGCAATAACAGCTGGAGATCTTTTAAATAATTTACTAAGTTTAAAACAAGGAAAAGCAAGATCTCCAAGATTTTCATCAGGTGGATATTCTAACAAATTGTAGATCTCACCCTTATCTAACTGAGCTGAATCCACCCCGGAGCAAATCAATTCGGTAATTATTTTTTTATAATCAAAGTACTTATTTTTTTCCATGATATCTCCTTCTATTTCTTCTATGATTTCTTACTTCATGCTTATCATTTATATATTACCTAAATACCCTATTCTTTGCAACCAAAAGATTTACAATAGTTTTTGCCTAAAGAAGCAGGAACTTGCTAATATATGGCTAACTATTATAGTAGAAAAAATTTGAGGTGGTCTAATGTTATATCGTACCTTAGGCAAAACCGGGATAAAACTTTCAGTCTTAGGTTACGGAACAAAGTATCTTCCAGAAAACGAATCAAATGGCAAACGGTGGATTAGTATTGATAATTCCATCAAAACAATGCATCGTTCCTTTGAACTTGGAGTAAACCATATTGATACTTCTTACATATATAATAATGGATTAAGTGAAACTGCGATTAGCCAAGCTTTGAAAAATTGGCAGGATAAAGTTTATCTCGGAACTAAAACCCCAACAAAATTGATTAAAAAACCCGGAGATTACCGAAAATACCTGGAAGAACAGCTTTCCCGGTTAAATGTTGATTATATAGACTTTTATTATTTTGGTCAGGTAGATTATCAAACCTTTTTATTAATTGATAAAAAAACAAATTGGATTAAAGAAGCAAAAAAAGCACAAGAAGAAGGACTAATCAAACATATTGGCCTTTCATTTAATGCTCCACCAGAAGAAATGAAATTAATGGTAGATATGAAATTATTTTCAGTAATTTCATGTGCTTATAATCTGCTCAACCGTAAAAACAGTATTGCAATTGAATATGCCGCGAACAAAGGGGTCGGGATAATTGCTGCCAAACCTTTAGCCGGAGGAAAAATCGTTTTGCTTCCCGACAAATTTAGAACTGAGATAAAATGCTCTGCCCGAAATAATGTGGAATTAGGATTAAGTTTTGCCATTGGTAATCCCCATATTACTGCTACCTTATCAAGTATGAAAAATCTTGAAATGGTTGAAGAGAATATCTTTTATACGGCCAATTCAACTCCCATTACTGAAGAGGAATTGAAAAAGATAAATAATTATATGGATGAAATACAGGAAAAAGCAGACAATATTTGCACTGGTTGCAAATATTGTCTCCCCTGTCCACAAGAGGTTAATATCCCATACATTTTTGGACTATATATTGATCACCGGATTTATGAGTTAAAAGATTATGCTTGCCAGATGTATGGTGATTTAGAAACGAATCCTGATATTTCTGGGAAGAATGCCCTTTCATGTTTTCAATGTGGTCTCTGCCTTCAAAAATGCCCTCATAATATTGAGATCTCTACCCAACTTAAAGAAGCACATAAAACCCTTTCACCATATTATCAGGAAATTGAACCAAAAAGAAAACGATGAGATATATCCGTTTTTTAAAAGCACTCTACTTTTTGCTTAATATAATTACTATTAAATAAACTTATCTATCCCCCGATACTGAATAGCTTCTGCGATATGAAGAGTCTCTAGAGACTCTTTTTCTTTTAGATCGGCAATCGTTCTAGCTACTCTTAATAACCGTCCATAACCTCGAGCTGAAATTCCAAAATTTTTAACGGCATTCGCCATTAATTTCTGTGCTTCTTTTCCCAAACTACAATAGTGTTTAATCTCTCTTGGTCCCATATGGGCATTACAAAAGTGACCTTTCCCCTTAAACCTCGCTTCTTGAATTTTCCGCGCTTTGACAACCCGTTCTCTAATCACTTTTGAGGGTTCCGCGCTTCCTACACCTTTCATTTCTTCATATTTTAAACGCGGTACTTCAATCATAAAATCCATGCGATCCAGTAAAGGACCGGAAATCCTTGAAGTATACCTTTTAATCTGAATCGGTGTACAGCTACAAGTATGAACTGAATCTCGAAAATACCCACACGGACAGGGATTCATTGCTGCTACTAGCATTATACGGCTTGGATAAGTCAGGGAAAAAGTAGCCCGTGAAAGCGTAACTCTTCCATCTTCAAGAGGTTGTCTTAGCACCTCCAGTGCTTCACGAGAGAATTCCGGAAGTTCATCAAGGAAGAGAACACCATGATGAGCAAGAGTAACCTCACCAGGCCGGGGATATCTTCCCCCTCCAACCAATCCCACTCTACTTGTTGTATGATGGGGATTGCGGAATGGCCTTGCTTTTAGAAGTGATGCCCCTACAGGTAATAACCCAGCAATACTGTAGATCTTCGTAAGTTCTAAAGCCTCTTCCCAGTTTAATTCCGGTAAAATGGAGGGTAACCTCCTCGCTAACATGGTTTTCCCTGAACCGGGCGGCCCTACTAACAATATATTATGCGCTCCAGCGGCAGCAATCTCTAATGCCCGCTTAGCTGTTTCCTGTCCTTTAACATCTGCAAAATCTTCATTGTAGCTACTTATTTTTTCATCCTCTACTTGCTTATCCGGTAAAGCTGGAAGAACTCCAGTTTGCAGAAATTCAACTGCTTCTTGAAGAGATTTAACAGGTATCACTTTTAGCCCTTTTACTACCTCAGCTTCAGCATAATTCCCAGCAGGCAGAATCAGATATTCTTTACCATCACGAACTGCAGCTATAGCCATAGATAGGACTCCATGGACAGTTCGGATTGCTCCATCCAAAGCTAATTCACCCAAAAACACTCCTGAGGTCAGAACCCGGGGATTAATAAATCCCTGTGCACAAAGAATGCCAAGTGCAATCGGAAGGTCAAAACCGCTTCCTTCCTTTTTTAAATCAGCAGGTGCCAGATTAATCACTATTCTATGAGCCGGAAATTCAAACCCAGAATTCTTAATTGCTGCTCTAACTCTTTCTTTTGCCTCTTTGACTGCTGTATCCGCTAAACCCACTAAGTCGAAAGAAGGAAGACCACTGGATAGATCAACTTCTACCTCTACCGGATAGCCATCTATACCTACAACAGTTGCACTAGATACCTTAGCTAACATTAGTAATAATTCCCTCCTTCCACCCCAAAAGCATTAGTGATTAATTCATACTGAAGAAGCGCTCCTTTTTTATCCAATTCTAAAGCGAGAATATCAAAGCGACAAGGTAGATCTTTATACTTTTTCTCCTGTAAATAACAAAAGGCAGTACGGATTAGATGCTTTTTTTTCTTTTTGGTGATAGCTTCAGCCCCAGAACCATAATGCCCCCCGATTCTAGTTTTTACTTCAATAAAAACAAGCACATCTTGATCCTTAGCAATTAAATCAATCTCGCCAAAGCGAGTATAATATCTTGCTTCGATTATTATATACCCTTTGTTTTCCAAGATCTTTCTGGCTGTATATTCACCATAATTGCCCAAATATTTTCGGAACATCAAAGACCACCCATTTCTATAATCAATAGTTTATTAGTTCGCTGATGGATTTTGATATTCCTCCATTTATTGGTGATTATAGTAAAAATAAACTTATGGGAGAAAGATGTTTACAATATCCGTTTTAAATAATGCGGATAAAAAATGCCAAGCGCTATGCTTGACAAGCAAAAGTGAGGTTTAAGCAAGCCTTTTTGCCAGCTCCTTAACCTTCGTTTCAATTTTCGTAATTACTTTTTTAAATTCCTCATCGTTTTTTCCGGTTGGATCCGTAAGTCCCCAATCTTCACGAATACCATTTGTCCTGGCCCAAAACAACAGCTATTAATGACTCCAGTATATAATTATGGATCGAAGCTCAGGCGACAGGCGTAGCCGGAAACTTCGTGTTATTCTAGTTGGCAAAGCAATAATTGTTGCACTTGCATTAGTAGGGTTATCTTTTAATTGAGTTCCTCAAATACGTTCTCTAAATTGGAAACCATACAGCAGATAGCCGATCTTCATGATCATCCAACTGTTCCTGAAAACTTTCTGTATCTTCTAGTCTGGAGATCCGCAACAATATCACCCAAATACTCACATTCAGCAATTCTGGCCTCTAAGTCGTCAAATTTGTCAAACTCATTTTTAACTTTATAATTATTTTCTTGTCGCTATGATATTCCCTATCATATTATTTACCAACGGTTCTATTCGTACTTTTATATCTTCCCAGTCATATTTTTGAATAGGAAAAATAGAATTTTCATCTCTAATTACTTCTTTTATTGGAAGTGCTATTCCGTTAGGCCATTCCTCATTTACGCCTAATATATTCATTTCTATTGGATATGATAACGCATTTGCAATTGTATTTAAAACTACTCCTTTGTATCCCTTGATTATCTCTTCTGTTCCTCCACCATGACCAATAATCCCAACAGGTTTATTATATAATGGTGATCGATCTTCTTCCTTATGAAATCGTGGTAAAAATGTTAACTGTTCCATTTTTTCCAATAGTATAGATAGCTTAGATGGTATCGGTGCATAGTGTGCTGATACTACAAATAATCCATCGGATTTTATTACTTTAGAATAAATATTATTAAAATCTTCATCATTTACACATATTGTCTTTTTAAAGCATTGACCACATCCAATGCAAGGACTCAATTCATAATCTACAAGCTTTATAATTTTTACTGTGATTAGGTTTTTAGTCTTTTTTATGACCATTTCTTTAATTAAATTGCATATTTCTGATGAAGTACTATTATCTTTTGCATGCTTAATATTTGATGCTGATATACAAGTAATTATCATACCCCTACTCCTTTTATAATTTTTTAATACAAAAATTTAGATTAGGTATAGCATTCCGGTTACCGACGTCCATAGACCTTAAGACATAGCTTCAAAACTTGGTGCGACCGCACTTTGCTTTGATCAAGCCGAGCGCGGTGCGCTCAGATCCATGGATGTGGGCGCGTTGTCTTCTTGTTTTGACTTCTCGATTTTACATCATGAAATCTCTCTCCGCGCCCCAAAGCGGTAAACGTATTTGTAATGCTATCCTCTTAATATACCAATCTCAACCAGCTATGATATAAATAAGGGAGAATTCGGCAATAACCCGTTTGGCCTGCTTAATGCAGTTTACCGGAATAACAGACTGCCGTCCATCCTTGTGCAATAAAACGAATTGGCTGGTTGGGATTTTTTATACCCGAATTACCCGCAAGCATGTATTCACAGGTATGGACCAATCTCCCTAATTTTAAGGAGATGATTCACTAATTCAATTTTTTAATTTATTTTAACAGTACAACTGTTTTTTATCGATTTTTTTATAGCCAATACTATTTTTAATGATTTATAATTTCTATCTTTTTTCCCATAACTAGTTTATAAGAATTAAATATCATTCTTTTTATCTCATCGTTAGGTAAACTTCCATCTAGATATATAGAATTTCAATGATCTTTATTACAATAGTATCCTGGTTTATTCAAATATACCTCTTAATATTTGTGCTTCTTCTGGGTCACATTTTACAACAATATGTAATAGTATAGCTTCTTCATAAATATCACAGAATCCCTTTGTTTTCTTTACTGTCATCGCTAATGGTGATTTCCCAAATGGATATCGTTTAATAGTACCTTCAAAAGACAAACAATATTCAACAACTTCTTGTAAAGTCACTTAGCTTCTTCCTTGGTATTCACTTATGACATAATATAAAGGTGATTTCCATCAGGATCTAACACCTCTAATTCAAGTCCCCAGTCCTTTTTTACGGGTTTATCTATTTTATATCCATTTTCGAGTACGACATTATAAATTTCATTTATGTTTCCTTGCATTGCAATTGATACTGGACCAACACCCTCGTATTCACTCCAAACATTTCTATCCCAAATACATATTTTAAATTGATTATCTCCTAAACCAATTTGAACACCATCGTACTTATCATCAAATCCTTCAAATAGTATTGGCAAATTCAAAACTTTGTGGTAAAAATTCACCATCTCCTCAACTTTATAAGAATACAAGTTTAAGCATTTAATTTTTTCGATCATATCATTTTTCCTCCCCAAATTTTTTTGTCACCTAGTGCTCAATTTTACCTGACGTTCCCGGGTTCCTTATGTCGATGAGTCTTGACGAATCGATGTGGGCGCGTACTCTTCATGATTCGACTTCTTTGATTATCATCATGAAATGCCTTCCGCACCCGAAACGGTAATCGTGCTGTTATATGATGTCCAGCCGACCCCAGATTTCCTTTAGCATTGTTCGATCATTTCCCGAACAAGTTCCTTAAACCTCGCTATTGAATCAATCCAATTTTCCATTAGCTGTGAATACTCTTTTACTTTCTCGGGGTTCTTCTCGTAGCTCTTTAACAAATCTATCTGGTGTTTATAGTAAAGTGCAATCTTTTCAACCGGTAATTCCTTAAGGGCACTTTTAGACAGCTCATTATTTTGTGCCCTTTCGTAAAACTCTTTTAACTTATCAATGAAGTATTCTGGCGCCGCGCCAGTATATTTCTTAAAATTCCGAAGTACCCATTGCCTTTCGAATACAGATCGACTTTTCCAACCATCTACTTGCTCAGAAAAAGTCTGTCGTATTTCATAAAGTACTTCCAACACAGGAAGGTAATCCCCAGTTTTAAGTAAAATGCTTGTATCATCGTTTTTATCTTGAAATGTAACTCCAATATCGGTTAGGGCTTGTGAAGAACTAATTTCCAACCCCGAATAGTTGTTTGCTAATGCCACTGAGGCCGCAAATCCAGCCCCGGCCTCCTCAGCAGTTAGAAGTACGTGTTCACTCATTTTATAAAACTCAGCTTCACTCTTTCCATAAAGTGGTGCGACTTCCGAAATTGCCTTCTGCGCAGTATCTGTTTTAACGATTCCTGGTCCAATAGAATATGTAATAACTCCCGTACCTTCAAGTTCACCAGAAAGAGTATTTGATAATTCAACTTGTGATGTTTTAAACACTTCATAAGCACCCATATATGGAGCGGCCCCAGATGATGGAACAAACGCAATAACACCAGTATTCCTTTCTAACATTTTTGGTAAGAAGTACTCTAAAAGAAGGACGGGGCCCCTTAAGTTTGTACGATAACTCAAATCCCACTTTTTGATTCCTACTTTTTGA
Organism: Bacillota bacterium; assembly: GCA_036744795.1. GTDB lineage: Bacteria > Bacillota > UBA4882 > UBA10575 > UBA10575 > UBA5486. The sequence goes on from DAIOHK010000006.1 coordinate 90,107, forward strand.
ACTGCTCCGATGGGGGCTACCGTTGCATTATTGAAGATGATATCAAGATGGCCGTACAATCTATATATTTTTTCAGCTAGACTTTTGACTTGTCTCTCGTTGCCAATATCAGTTCGTATAAAAATTGAAGTATTTGGTCCAAATTCCTTTTTTAATTTTGCTGCCGCAGTTTTCCCCTTATGTTTATCTATGTCAACGATAATAACCGTTGCTCCAAGCCAAATTAATGAGCGTGCTGCTTCAAAACCGATACCTCCACCTGCACCAGTAATAAGTGCAATTTTACCTCCCAGTTGATCTTTCCGTAGCGAACCTTTACTTATAACCAACGCATCATTCATCTAAGCAGATACCTCCATACACTAGCTTTAACACCACAAAATATCTCTTACATAAATCAAATAGTGGCTGGATGTCATATAACGTCCGCCGATTACCGACGGCCATGGACCTTAGGGTGCCGGTCGGACCTTAGTACAACGTCACTTAGGCCTGGACAAACCGGGCGTGACTGCGCTTAGGTCCATGGCTGTGGGCGCGTACTCTACGTGATTTGGCTTCATTGGAAATACTTCATGAAATACAATCCGCGCCCCGAAGCGGTAAACGAGCTGTAATATGACGTATAGGGCATCCCTAATTTCCTGCTAAAAAAAATCCTTGATTTTATTGGCTTCTTCAATAATTTTAATTTATATTATTGAAGTCTCTAGAACCGTGTATTATCACCAGAATATAAATAAAATCCTTATCGATTTTATAAATAATCCTGTAGTCCATTATGATTAGTTCTCTTATGGTAATTCGTTATATAAGCGATTTGTTTCCAATAAATCCGCGAGCATTAAATATTGCTGTTTTACTATTGGGATTTCATTGGCTATACACAATTTCCCAAACTCCTTTAAAGTACGCATCCAAAAAACATTTGCAATATCTGGTCTTTGTTTTACCAGTTGTCACAGTCGTAAAATCATCAATTGATTTATAACTCAACGCTCCTTTGAAATGCTTTAAAGCCAGATTTATCTCATCAGCGATAATAGAATTACTTTCATCTTCTCGTAATGTTGCTACTATTCCGGCAGTAATAGCTCTATTACCACCACGTCCGTCTGCATCAAGTGCATTACCACCCGCCATAAAATTTTTATGTTTTGATGATATTTCTGGGTCGAGTAGTGCGTTTTTAGCTTTTTCCATTCTTTCGTTATTTGGTTCAACTCCATACAACAACAGAAACGCTACGCTTGAATCCATTGCGTTTCCAGGACCTCCGTGAAGTTCATACCCGAACTAGCCGTCGTCATGCTGGGCAGCAAATATTTTTTGAATTTTCTTTTGCCCAAGTATTTCTTCCTGCATATTATCCCTCATAAATGTCTCCAGTAACCATTCATAACTTCATATCGTATCTCCTGTGTTTTTTGTCCACTAGATTTATTATATAATTCTTCAATTCTTCCTTTTGGATCTCCAAATTTAAAACCTCTATACGTAGGGTATTTATGGGATTTTACTATAATCTTACGGTCATCCCTTAAAATAACAAATCCTTAACCGAAACATCAAGTGCCGCCATATAAATTATATTCAGTTCGAGTTACTACCTGTAAAGGCTCCTTTAGAATTTTTATGGCCTCAGCTTCTTTCATTCCTTTATATTCGGTTCTTTTACCTCAGGACAATTTTCATATAGTTCTTCTGGATCAA